>NZ_JBSFCK010000044.1:0-42506 GCF_053593435.1 Streptomyces sp. NPDC002306 | reverse complement strand
TCACGGTCGCCTGCCCGTCGACGGCCGCCGCCTTGCGGGCGTATGACCTCCGTCGGCGGCACCACCCGCCGGAACAGTTCCCACAACTCGTCCGGCACCAGCCGCTCAACCAGATCCGTCATGAACCCTTCAACGACCACGAACGCCAAAGGAAACGGTGTCTAAATGGGGGTGAGTGCAGTCGAGATGAACAGGACTGAGGCCGTTGCCCTCGCGCAGCGGATCATGGATGCGGACCTACGCCTCCGAAGAAGAGGTGGACGGTTGGTTGGACATGCTCGACCAAGCCCTGGCACGTCCGACCGGCCACGTCTGTGACTTGATCTTCTGGCCTCCAGAGCGGGAACTCTCGGCTGCTGGAGTGGTCGAGCAAGCCCTGCCCTATCGGCCTATCGCCCTGTGAGGGCGGCGCTCAGCTCCGGAGCCAGAGGGGCATCGGCAGCAGCCTGAACCTGCTGGACATGCCGACACACATCTGGGAGGCCAAACTGGCCGAGATCCCGATACAACGCGTCGGCGAGGCGTAGGAAATGGCGTCCGTGGCCCTCTTCCTCGCTTCCGACCTGGCGTCATACGTCACAGGCACGGTGACAGAAGTGACCCGGGGGCCGGCACATGTGATCGGCGGCGGGGCGGTGCCCGGGCAGGAGTCACTCCTTTACGGCGGATCCTGTGGACTGGATGCGGTGTCCCGTGAAGACGGTTGCCGTGTCGCACCGCCCTGCCGCATCACGGGGACACCACACCGGTGCGTTACGACTGCGTCACGAAGTCTGTCGTGGCTGGTCAGAGCGCCTATATTCGCAGCGTCCTAGATCTTGGACCCGATGGCCCGCACGGCCTGGTCCGGCATTTGAGCGAGCGGAACGACGGCGAATGGCACGCGGCAGGATGACACGACGTCATGGGTGGGCGACGGTGGCGCTGCTGTGCGCGCTGGCGCCGTCGGCGGCCGCCTGCTCGGCGACGCCCGGGAAGCCGGCGGCGAGGAAGACGACCGAGGCCGAGACGAAGGCCACCGCGTCCACACCGTCGTGCGCGGGCGGGGCCGTCCGGTGGACCTCGGTGCACCGGGAGTGGCGACTCACCGAAGTCTCGCCGGTCGTGAACGTCCGCAAGAACGACGGCTGGGTCACGTTCCACCCTGGGCTCGTGCGCAACATAGTGCCCCAGGTCAGCACGAGCGACGACGGCGTATCCGCGCACCAGGTGCTCGCCGCGCTCGCCAAGCGCCTCAAGTGGTGGAGCGTCCAAGAACTGGCCGCCCCGGGGAAGGAGTCCGCCGATCGTCGGCCCTCCCCCGTCAGGGCCGACTCCCTCGGGCACGCGGGGCGTTTCGTCGAGGCCGAGGCAGTCCAGGCCGTCGACGCGAGCTTCACCGTGACCTGCCCCGGCCGTGACGTCTACGGCAGCGTGACCACCTGGTTCGGCTCTGGAGGCGCTTCCCTGGCCTGCGGCGTGAACCCCGACACCAAGCAGTCCTGGGTCCAGGAGGCCTACCAGCTGACGTGCGGCCCGCTGAAACCCTGAGGAGCAGACCGGGCGGCTTGAACGGGGACCGCCAGGTCCAGCAACGAACTCCCGACGCAGACCCGGGCGGAGATGCCATGGAGTGCGCCTCTAGGCGATCGGGGAGCATCGGGGAGCGGCAAGACCGGAAAGCCGGAACGGGCCTGGAGGACAGCCACCGGAGCCGTGCCCTGCTGTACATGTACAGTTGCACGATACGGCGACTGTACATGTACAGCCGAGGGCTGTCAGACTGAGGGGATGGCAGCGACGCGGACCCCATCCCCCGACACGGGCCTCCCAGACCCGGGCCACTCCGGTACGCGGCAGCCCGCCGCGACGCGCTCGCGGGACGGCGAGGCGACCCGCCTCACGATCCTGACCGCTGCCCGCGCCGCCTTCGCCGACAAGGGCTACGCACAGACATCACTGCGCGAGATCGCCAGGAACGCGGGAGTTACACCCTCACTGGTGGTGCACTTCTTCGGCTCGAAGGCAGGCCTGCTGGCCGGCACCGTCGAATGGCCCTTCGACCCCGACACGGTCGTCCGCGAGGTACTCGCCATGGGCCCCGACCACATCGGCGAACGTCTCGCCGATGTGTTCCTGGAGACCTGGGAAGAGGACGACCGGGCCAACACGGCCCTGACCCTCCTGCACGCGGCGTGCGAACGCCCCGAAGCCGTCTCACTGATGCGCGAGTTGTTCACCACGTGCGTGGTACAGCCGATCGTCGCGGCCATCGATCCCGAGCGGGCCGAGCTGCGTGCCTCGTTGGTGGCGAGCCATCTGCTGGGCCTGCATGTGGGGCACTACCTGCTGGCGTTCGACGCGATCACCGAAGCTGACGCCGACGTAGTGAAACAAGCGATGGCGTCCACCATCCAACACCTCTGCACCGGCCGGCTCTGGTAGGCGGATCCACCACTCTCAGCCAAGGGGCGCCTCCGCAGTGGCCCAGGATAGTCGGCGGGCACCCGTCCGCCACTGCGGGCCGTGATGGCCCGACCAGCCACCACCAGATATTCGGCCAGCTCCTCGACATCCCGCGGTGTGAGATCCGCCCCGATACCGAGCAGAGTGATCAACAGGCAGGGATATCCCTCACGGTCGAAGACGGGGAAGCCCACGACGTTCAGTTCCGGACGGTACTCACCGAAGACGGTACCGAAGCCCTTGGCACGCAGCGCCTCACGGCTCGCACTCTCGGGGCTCCCGGCCGCCGGCACGGTCTCCTCCCACGCGGCGGTCAGTCGGCTGAGCAGCGGCGCCGTCCGGCCGAAGCGGGCTCCGACCTCGATCGTGACCTTGATGTCCTTGCGGCTCTCGATCTTGGCCCATTCACGCCGGGCCGGCTCATCACGGTCTGCGGCCTGTGCACGAGGCCCTGGCAGTGGCAGTACAGCCCTCACGGCCAGCACCCCAAGGCCACCTGCACCGCGGCGGAGGAGGGCTCGAGGGACATGGCGCCACGGTCGCCCGACCCGCGGCACGTGCTCGCGAGACTGCGCCAATCGGTCAGATCACGGGGAAGCCTGTGGATCTGCGCATTCCAGCATGTCGGCGAGGGGGCTACCAAAGCGGGCTCCTGCGATGCGTCGCACTCGCAGCTGGGCTCGGGTACGGGGCCTGAACTTGGGTTCCCTGCCGCAGCCACAGGCGTCGCGGCCCTCGTAACGTAGACCAGCGTCCAGCACCGCAGCCACGACCGTCCATGCCTTGATGTCTCGGCGCCGTGGAGCGGCGAAGTCGTGGCCGGCACAGACCGTTGGTTCTGAGCATCGGGGGCACCGGTGCTCGCCGGGCCCTGGATGCCGCTTGAACGCGACACGGCAGCGCACGCAGGCGTAATGCAGCTTGTAGGGCCTCTGGGCGTAGTAGCACACGAGGTGAACGTACTTGGCCCGGTGACTGCTGACGAGATGATTTTGATGGCCGGGATGCCCTCAGGCGAGCCCTAGATGGCCAGGCCTCGTTCGAGTTCCTGCGGGCCCACATCCTCATCCCGGCCTGACGCGGCCTACTCGGCGTCGAGCTGGTGGTCGGCCCATACGTAGCTGTCGGGCAGCAAGTCGGCGATGGGGACGCTTCTGACGCCGTCGTCATTGCCGACGATGACGTTGAGGGCGGGGAAGTAGTCGAGGAGGACTTGCCGGCACCGGCCGCATGGGGGGATGACCCCCCGGTCACGGTCGCCCACGGCGACGATCGTGTCCAGTTCATAGGCGCCTTGGGTGGCTGCCGCGCCGATGAGGACCAGCTCGGCGCAGGGCCCTCCGGTGAAGTGGTAGGCGTTCACCGCGGTGATGATCCGGCCGTCCCGGGCGCGGGCTGCGGCCGCCACGGTGTGGTTGTCGCCCCGACAGCGCGTGCGCGCGATGTGGGCCGCAGCTTGGACGAGTTCGTGGTCGACGGGGTGGGTCCGCATGGTTGTCTTCTCTGCCTTCGTCAGGTGTGCAGGCGGCGTTGACCCGCGTGACGATAGTGCGCGAGCGGATATCGGCGGCGTGGTGGGGCCGGCAGCAGCGCACCCGCGCGATGCGGAGAGCTTGCCGAGATCCGTCGCGTTTCCGCGCTCGCCGACCGCTGTGGGGTGAAGCGCGACAGCCTTCTTCCTCAACTCCACGGGTACGTACCGCACATGCTCCGGAAGCAACCGTGTGCGGGACATACGCGCAACGGTGTCACCGCGGCGGAAATAGGCTGGAGCGGGATGGCCGTGCGCTTCCCTGGATCTTCTTCGACAGCATTCGTGTACGACCCGTTGACACCCCGCATGTGCCCTCCTAGTGTCGCGCCAACATGCCGAACGGGTGACGGGATTTCGAACACACGGAGATACGTATCCGCCCTGAACGGAGATCCGCAGACACGTCGTCAAAATCCCGGTGCGGCAGCAAGACACCTGCACTCGTGCGGGCCGAGAGGAGACGCAAGGCGTTGAAGTCGCCGAGACCCGACTTCCAGCCGACCTGGGCATCACGATCGGCAGGTAGCGAGGTTGCAGGGCACCTGCGCATCGTCTGGGGGCCGTTCACCGTCGCCCTGACGACTGCTGGCCACGTCAAGTCACGCAGCAGGAGCACCGGTTGCAGGCCGCGCGACGCCCTGCCCCAGGTCTGCCCACGCACCATCCCCTTCGGGCCCTGACCTGCCTTCCTCTCAAAACCGAAGGTCACACACCTTTCACCCCGGAGCGTTCAGCCCGACCTGCCCAGCTTTCACTACTCCTTTTCACCATATTTCAGCAGAACTTCCTCCTCTCAATGACGAGAAGACAAGGAACGACCACCATGCGCAGCCGAAGAGCCGTCCTCGCCGGAGCGGCCTCACTCGTCCTCGCCCTGTCCGCCTGCGGCGGTGCCGAATCCACCCCCTCCGCCGAGGGAAGCACCGTCGGCATCTCCATGCCGACCCGGACTTCGGAGCGCTGGCTCACCGACGGCAAGGCCATCAGCGACGATCTGAAGACCCGGCGCTACAAGACCACCCTGGTCTACGGCGACGATGATCCGGACAAGCAGGCTGCCCAGATCGCTGACATGATCAAACAAGGCGTCGACGCCCTGATCATCGCGGCCATCGACAACAAGTCGCTGAACGATGTACTCCAGCAGGCCGCCGACGCGGACATCCCGGTGATCGCCTACGACCGGCTCATCCTCGGCACCAAGAACGTCGCCTACTACGTCTCGTTCGACAACGAACAGGTCGGCAGGCTCCAAGCCCACTACATCATCGACAAGCTCGGCTTGGAGAAGGGCAAAGGTCCTTTCAACATCGAACTGTTCGCCGGCTCGAGCGACGACAACAACACCAGTTACTTCTACGAGGGTGCGATGCACCTCCTGCAGCCCTTCCTGGACAGCAAGCAACTGGTCGTGCGGTCCGGGCAGACGGAGCTCGCCGATGTCACCACGCAGCGCTGGGACGGAGCCACGGCGCAGAAGCGCATGCAGAACATCCTCACCAAGTCATACAGCGGCCGCAGGGTCGACGCGGTCCTGTCGCCGTACGACGGGATCTCCCTCGGAATTCTCGCCGCGCTGAAGTCCGACGGCTACGGAGCCGGCGGCAGCGCCCTCCCGATCATCACCGGCCAGGACGCCGAACTCGCCTCGGTAAAGTCGATCATCAAGGAACAGCAGGCGCAGACCGTCTACAAAGACCTGCACGAGCTCGCCTTCACGGCCTCCACCATGGTGGACGACATCCTCAACGCCAGGACGCCCAACCTCAACAACAGAAGTTCGTACAACAACGGTGTGAAGGTCGTGCCCGCCTACCTGTTGCAGCCGGAGTCCGTCGACAGGACCAACTACGAGCAAGTCCTCGTCAAGGGCGGCTACTACAGCTCCGCCGAGCTCAAGTAGCAACGCGTCCCTGTGAGGCGCGGAACTGTGACGCCACCCGCCCAACCCTCCTGCGCTCTTCGGCTCGTACACCACTCTCGACCGAGTGACTACGGGAGAGCCATCTGAGGCAGCCTGCGGGGCAGCAGGGACGTCGGGCGGCTCGGGGCGGGTACGGAACGCGGTCGTCGCCCCGGCGATGACCGCGGCCTACGCCGACTACACCTGCTCTTGGTACACCTTGATCTCGGTCGGCTCGAGTGCGTGGATCGCGGCCCAGGCTGCCCGTTCGGTCAGCCCCCTGGCCCACACTCCGAGATCGACTCCGGCGTCATGGAAAAACCACGAGTGGAAACTTCCCAGGGCCTCCAGGGCAGGTGTCAGTCCGTATCGGAGCTCGCAGTGGACCTGTACGTAGCATCCGTGATCATCGTCGCCGGCAGAGACCTCGAACTGCCGGGTGAGGTCCAGCGTGAACGTCGGAGGACCGTCGAATGCGTAGGTCCCGTACTGGAACAGAAGCCCGTCGGCATCGGGCGTGCCCGGGACGCGGAACGGCTGTCGTCCGAAACGCAGAAAGGCAAGCCAGACGCCTTCGGTGACCGGATCGGCAAGCGCCCGGGCCCCCAGTTCGCCCTCAAACAGTTCCACAGCCTTATCGATCGAATGCATCCGCGTCACGCCCGCCCTCTTCTTTCGATGGAGGCAGGATGAGCGTACTCAACCCGGCCGACCGTCCCGGCCAGAGCACCGGCCGGCCGCGACCGTTCTGCAACGCGGCCGATCCGGCGCGCTTTCGACAGCGCCACGAAGCCTTCCAGGGTGTGCCGACCAGCGCCCGGAACGAGCCGCCCTCGCGGCCAGGCCCCATCCGATCCGCCGGCCGCTGGTCGAGTTGAAGTGGTCGGGACAGCAAAGCCCTGCATCCGGTGGTATCCAGACACCTACTGATGTCATCGCGTGCGGACACGGGGCCGAAGCGCCGCGCGACATCCCGGTCAGGAGCGTCACGGCCGTCGGTGCAAAGCAGTTCGACGACGGCCGTCGTGCAGCGGGATGCTCTCCTCGTGGACAGAGTTGTTGATCTCGACGAGGTGGCTGTCGTTCTGGCTGTGCGAATGGTGGACTGGACGTCGGCCGGCCTTGAGGTGGGCCGGCCGACGTGGAGGGACATCGAGGCGCCTTGGCCCCGTCCATTGGGGACCGACAGGGATCGGGTTCGTGATCCGGACTCGGTCGGCGTGGTCATATCCGGTCCCGGGGCGACCGTGTTGTCGGTCGTGCTGTTCCGTGGCGGCTGGGCCGATGTGGACTTCGTCGCTGACCTCGACGACGCTGGTTGTCTGCCCGCCAACGGGATCACGTCCACATCGGACTTCGCGACCCGATTGGATGCGTGGGTCGCTCGGGTCTTCGGGAGCGTCGGCCGCGATCACTGAGAACCGGCCGCCTCGGCTCACCTGGCCACCAGTTGTCCAGGGCGGCGCGGGCGGCCGTACGCCTGCATACGACCGCCCCAGCAGGACGCCGCTGCCGCGACGTGAGAGTCACACAGATCCGACGGTTTTTCGCCTGCCGTGGGAGGGGTGACGAAGCCGCGAACCATGCTGCCCGACCTTCAGCAGGGCCTCCAAAGTGGGCCGTTGCAGTTCATCGCTGCACGTCGGGTCTGGTCTCGTCCAGTCGGCTGCGATCACCGTGCCAGTCCATTATCAGGACCGTCGCATCGTCCTTGAGGCTGCCCTGGCACGCGTCGAGAACCGCTGCGGTCAGGCTCCGGACCGCTTCTCGCGGGTGCAGCGCGCGTGTGTCGCGAACGACCGCGGCCAGGTCGACGGCCGCCGCATCCCGCTCCTGCATTCCGTCGGTGAGCAGGACCAGACGGTCTCCGGGACGCAACTGCAGCTCCTGTAGGCGGTAGGTGGTGGGTGCCGCCACGCCGAAGGGCAGATTGACGGCGAGTTGCACCTCTTCGACGGCGTCGTCACGTAGCCGCAGCGGCCTGGGGTGGCCGGCGTTGACCAGTTCACACAGGCCGGTTTCGAGGTTCACGCACAGCAGTTGGCCGGTGGCCAGACCTCGGCCGTGACGCAGCAGGGCCTCGTGGGCGTGGCGGGCTTGCTTGAGGGCGTCGCAGCCGCTGCGACGTGCCCGCCGCAGCGCGCCGACCAGCAACGTGGCCAGCAGAGCGGAGTCCGTGTCATGGCCCATGGCATCGGTGATCGACAGGTGCAGAGTGTCGCGGTCGAGTGTGTAGTCGTAGGTGTCGCCGCCGATGTCATCGGCCGGGACCAGCCCAGCGGCCAGGGTGAATTGAGCGGCTTCGCAGCAGGGGGCCGAGGGCAGCAGCTGGTGCTGGATCTCCGCCGCGAGGCTGGTCTCCGTGGTGCGGCGGCCCAGGTGGTACAGATCGGTGAAGCGGCGGTCCGTGACGATGATGTAGGCCAGCGCGTGTGCCGCCTCGCGGACCTGCCGCAGCACGGTGTCGTCGGAGCACTGCAAGGTCACCTCCAGCACGCCGATGCAGTCACCGCGGTTGCTGACGGGCGTGATCACGCGCCGTCCGCCGCGGCCGTCCGGAGTCACATGCTGACGCTGGCTCCGCAGAACACCGTCGTAGACGCTGCCCCGCAGGTCGATCGGCCCGCGATCGCGATCGGCCACACCGTCCGCCGCGACGAGGCGTACCAGTCGCTGGCCGATGAGATCGACGAACAGGAAGGACACGCGTTCGGCACCGAACCGCTTTTGCAGGTCGTGCGCCACCACGTCGAGGGACGCGCCGGGCGGGGCCGCTTCCGCAGCGGCCAGCAACTCGCCCAGTTCCAGATCTCCACCCTTCACGGCAACCTCCTGTCGGTTGCCGCACCTTCTTCCCCGAGCCCGCGCAACATCACCCGTTCTGTCCATTCAGCCTGTTCAGGACGGTGGCCAGGTCGGTACGAGGAGGTCTTGGGTCCCTCAGGCGGCGTCCGTGGGCGGCATGGCCGCCAGTACGCCGGGGGCTGTGAAGGGACCACTCTTGACCGGATCGAGCGGGCCGTCGACTCCGGCAGGGTCGACCGGGGATACCGCGGTACCGACCAGGGATACCGCGGTACTTCCGGGGCATACGAGACGCAGCAACAGCGCTTCGGCAGTGAGGCGGAACATATGAATCTGGCTGAGCAACATCACGGCCGGCAGTATCTGCCGGGCCCGTCGACGGCGGTCTCCACATTGGTGGAGGGCACCGCGCAGATCGGCGAAACCCGGGACGCAGCCCTGCACTTCCTGGAGTCCTTGCAGGCCGTGCACGGCCTGCCGGTGTCTCAGCGGGCGATCGGGGTCGTCCAGCTGGTGGTGTCCGAACTGGTGACCAACGCCCACAAATACGCCCCCGGCCCTTGTCTGCTGACCCTTGAGGTCAGCGAAGGGACCGTCGCGGTGACGGTATGGGACAGCGGCACCACACTGCCCCTGATCCTGCCGCAGGACCCCACCCGGGTTGGACAGCACGGGCTGGAGATCGTCATGGCCGTGTGCCGCAGCTTCGAGGTACACCGCGAGCCCGTCGGCAAACGCATCC
Organism: Streptomyces sp. NPDC002306; assembly: GCF_053593435.1. NCBI lineage: Bacteria > Bacillati > Actinomycetota > Actinomycetes > Kitasatosporales > Streptomycetaceae > Streptomyces > Streptomyces sp. NPDC002306. The sequence continues at coordinate 33,077 of NZ_JBSFCK010000044.1, read as the reverse complement.
GCGCAGCAGTCGCCCTCGCCGACGACCCAGATGGCGATCCAGCCGGCCGCCAGCCGATGTGACCACGCGGCCCCGCAGTACCGTCCGGCCGACGCCGACCGGGGCAGGACGGCCACCGCCGTCGACTCACATGGGTGAAAGAAGCGGTGCACGCCTTCAACTCGGGGCGGAGGTCGTTCTGACCGGATTCGTTGGAGCGGCCGTGGTTTGTTGATCCCCTGGAAGCTGACGTTCTCGACGTGGCTCAACCTGCTCGTCCTCTTCAGGTCGTCATGTGGCTCTCGCCCTCTTCGGGTCGTCATGCGACTCGTGGACGGCGGCATCCGCGCCTACGACCTGGGCAGCACCACCGACGCCGCCGCTCAGCACACCGTCCGCCACAAGGTCGAGCAGCTGCGCGAAGCCCATCAAGCCGGGTGCCTGGATTCCGCCTGGGATCCCATCGACATCCTCGCCTTCGTCAGTCACGTCGTCATGGCCTTGGCCGGGCAGCTCGACCTCCTGAAAGCCGCTGCCGGCCAGGCTCGCGATCCCTCCCTCGCAGCCCGCTGTGCCGCAGTCGTCGCCGTCCAGCGTCTCTTCCCCGCCTCCGGCGAGGGCTCGGCGCCGTAGCGCGACAGGCCGGTCACGGGCGAGGCGCTGGCGACGACGGTCCAGGGAGCAGTAGGGCAATCGTTCGATGTGCAGGTCACGCGGCTCCTGATCGCGGCCGCCACGGAACTGAGCGGATCGGCGCGGCACAGCTCACGGCGCGGCGGGTGATGCGATGCTGCGCCAGTGTGTGGAGCAGCGTGTGGACGCGGTGATCCGACGGCGGACCGTATCGCTCGTCGAACTGCTCCGGCGCGGACACCAGGGGCACTGCCGCCGACCCTGCCCGACCCGCTCAGTGAGATGACCTGTGACGCGTTGGAGTGGCCGCTCACCTCGCAGTCGGCGCACGCACTCGACTGCACCGCAGCCGATCCGCCGCGGGCGACCGGCGACACCAGGATCCACGGGGCGATCCGCCCGGTGCCCTCCGCATCGACGTGAACGACGACGGGCGGCCGTTGCCGCGGCCCCGTGAGGAAGAAGAGGAGCGACCGTGACTGGGGTGGCCGGCAGGGTGGCAGTGGTGACAGGCGCCAGCAGCGGAATCGGCGCGGCCACCGCGCGACTTCTTGCCGCACGAGGGATGCGTGTGGTGGTCAACTACCGCCGCAGCAGTACGGCCGCCCAGGAGCTGGTCGCCGGCATCGAGGCCGCCGGCGGCCGGGCCATGGCCGTGCAGGCCGACGTGCGCGAAGTGGCGGCGATCGAGGACATGGTCCGACAGGTCCAGGCGACCTGGGGTGGCATCGACGTACTCGTGCACAACGCGCTCATCCCGTACGCGGTCAAGCCGTTCCAGGACATGACGTGGGAAGAACTGGGCGGCAAGCTCGATGCCGAGATGCACGCGGCGTTCGCGGTCACCAAAGCCGTCCTGCCGGCCATGACCGGACAGGGCTGGGGACGCATCGTCTACATCAGTACGGGTCTCAGCCGCCAGCCGCGGGAGAACATGATCGCCCTGGGCACGGCCAAGGCCGCGCTGGAGCAGTTCGCCCGGTACCTCGCCCAGGAACTGGGCCCGCAGGGAATCACGGTCAACATCGTCGCGCCCGGCCCCGTGGAGGACACCCGCATGGCGGACGTGTTCGACGACACGCACAAGCAGCGGCAGGTGGCGGCCACTCCCCTGGGCCGCCTGGCGCATCCCGGCGACGTCGCCCAAGCGGTCGCCTTCTACGCCGCCGAGGACAACGCCTTCATGACCGGCAGCACGGCCGTGGTCAACGGCGGGATGTCCATGTACTGACGCCCCCCGCTCCCCGCAGACGAGCCATCCAGGTCTGGCACACCCTTCGGCGCACCTGCCGCCGGAGCCAGGGACCGCCGCGCCTGCGACACGCACGGGCGCCTGACGCGACACGATCAAGGGAATCGATCATGCACACCATCGATCTCGCCTACGTCGGGCGGGGCCTGCACGAGGAACTGACCGCCTACATCGCCGACCAGGAGGGCTACTACGGCGACGAGGGCGTCCACGTCGCGCTGCACGACGGGTGCCTGTGGGACGAGGAGCGACTGCGCCGCGGTGCCACCATCGGGCTCGGCCGGGCCCTGCTGTCCCGGCTGACCGACGGGACACCCTGGGTCGCGCTCAGTGTGAACACCCACCGCCCGCTGTTCTGGTTCCTCGCCCGCCCCGGCCTGACCTCGCTGGCCGACCTGGCGGGCCGACGGCTGGCAGTGCACGCGCCCCGCACCGCGCCGGGATGCTTCACCAGGATCGTGCTGCGCCAGGCCGGCCTGGACCCGGACCGGGACATCGACACCATCGTCCGCGCCCCCGGCGACTACGGCATGGACCTGCGCCTGCTGCGGAACGGCAGCATCGACGCCGCCTTGGTCGGCAGCACCATGGCACCGGAGGCGGTGGCCGCCGAACACGGCTGGAATGTGCTGGCCTGGGTCGGCGACCACTTCCGGATCCCCACCGTGGGCCTGGCCGTCGACCCCACCCACACCAATCCGGACGACCCCGCGGTCCAGGCCGTCCTGCGCGCCCACCGCCGCGCCCTACAGGTGATCCACCACGACCCCGACACCACGGTGCGGCACATGCGGACATTCTTCGGCGGACAGACCGCGGACGAAGCCCGAGCCCACTACGACTCGTTCATCGCACCGCATTTCACCACCAACGGCCAAGCCGACCTCACCGTCGGCGCCACCGCCATCGCTCAGGTCGCCGCCGAACTCGGCGTCCCCGCCGACGTCACCGCAGCGGAGTTCTACCGCACCACAACTGCCGGACCCTGATAGGGCTTCTTCGGCAGGGCTCCTGAACACCCGGCGGTGCAGGGCGCCGTGTCCCTGGTGTTCCCCGGTGTCCAAGATCCGGAACTACAGCCCGCGCGGTGCGGCGGTCGGGCCTGCTCCGCTCCTCGTCGGGAGGTGACGCCGCACAGCGGCTACCAGCATGGCCGCCATCACCAGCACCCAGACCACGCCGGCGACCCAGATCTCCCAGCGGCCCAGTGTGATCAGCCACGAGGTCTTGGTGACGCGCCCCAGTTCGTGCGTGGTGACCGCGTACATGCCGATCGGGAAGACGAGGTTCCACCAGCCGAGCTCGTAATGGAACGGGATCTTGCGCAGGACATGCCGCCATACCCCCAGAGCGAGCAGCAGCGGAATCAGCCAGCTGGAAAAGGACCACAGGACGACGGACGCGCCGGCGATGGCCGAACGCGACAGCAGCATGTTTCCCGACGGCAGTTCGAGCAGCCTCGTCCCCACGAGTACGCCGATCGCCGCGGCTCCCATGAAGATCCAGGACGAGGTCATGAGGTTTCCCGGGTCGACGGGCCGGGCCAGCAGTCTGGCGAGGATGATCGCCGCGGTCAGCAGGTACTGCATGAGTCCGATCCCCCAGCACACCAGGGCCAGCACCGGCAGGACGTCACCCGAGACCGAGGGCACAAGACCGACTGCCGCGACCGCCACCGACTGGGATGCCACCGCCCAGAGGAACCAGGTGCCGTTCACCTGGTCGATCATGGACCGCGTCTCGTGTTGGCGATGAGCCCGAGTGGAATCCCGTAGCCCAACAGCAGCCACCCGAGCACTCCGAACGCCAGGAACGCTTCGGCCGCTGTGGTGTAGCCATCCGACTCCAGGCGAGCGGCCAGCACATTGGCCGCGATGATGATGGTGAGGAAGGCGAAGGAGCGCGGCCCGACGAGGTCCGTCATGAACCGCTGCCGCGAGCACAGGAACCGCCATCCATAGGCGGGCAAGAGCACCGCGAATCCGACCAGGCCCACCACGAGCAGTACGACGGAGGCGGTGTGGGCTTTGTTGATGTTCAGGGCGGTGGACACGATGCCTGTGCCCATGACGAACGCGAAAGCCCCCGCGTTGAGATCCGCGATCCTGGAGGAAACAGCCGCCCGGTATCCATGCGGGTTCGAAGGGGGCTCAGAGCGGTCCGCACCGGAAAGCCATTCGGCAAGTACGGCGGCTGGACTGTGGTTCACATCCTTGGCGGCAGTCAGCAGGGCGAGCTTGCCGTGTCGGGCAAGGTCACGCAGTTGGCTCGCGGCCTGCTCGTGCTGCGCATTTCCGAGTTCGGCGAGATAGCGGCTGCGGAACTCCGCGAAGGGAGGAGCTTCATGCTCGTACCAGCTCTGCAGCTCCGTGGATGGCGCCACCTCGGGCAGCCACTTGTCGATATGCGCTTCTTCTCTGCTGAGGTCCTGGGGCCAGATACGTTCGACGAGTACCCGTGTGCCGTCCTCGGAAGATGTCTGCTCATGGATTCCGTGGCAGGTCACCTGCTCGCCCATGACGTACCTTTCCCGGATAGGTGTCCCAGGTCATCGAGGCTATACCGGCTCCGTTCGGCCCGATGCCGGACGCGCTGACAGCGAACGGCACAGCGCCGCGTGCCCCGCTGGACGGCCGGCCCAGCATCCGCATTGAGGAGTTCACAGAATTCGTGAGACCGCCTGATTACCGATCAGAAGTCGGCCGTCACTTCGGCAAACATATCGAGCATGCGCAGCGTCTCGGCTTCGGGCTGAGTCGGCAGCGTAAGCGCCACACCGTCCGCACCCGCTTCCGCGTAGGCGCTGATGAGTTCGGGCCTGGGCGACACGGACATCACGATCACCGACACGTCCCCAACAGCCTCGACCACACGGTTCAACTGGGACCGTACCTGACTCGGGTGGGCCGCCGAGTGCGGCATCCAACCGTTCCCGTGGGCAGCCACCCTGGCCAAGGACGCCGCACCGTCGCCGCCGATATAGATCGGCGGGTAAGGGCGCTGTACCGGTTTGGGCCAAGAGAAGATCTGGTCGAAATTGATGTATTCACCGTGGAACTCGGCTTTGTCCGTAGACCAAATCTCCTTGATCGCGGTCAACTTCTCGTCGAGCAGTCTTCCCCGTGTGCGTGGATCCGTGCCGTGATTACGCATCTCCTCGCGACTCCACCCCGCACCCACACCGAAAATCACCCTGCCACCGGACACCAGATCCAGGCTAGCAACCTGCTTGGCGGTATGAATCACATCACGCTGGACCAGCAGAGCCACTCCGGTTCCCAGCCGTAGATCGCGCGTCACGCTCGCGGCCGCCGCCAACGCGACGAATGGGTCGAGCGTACGGTAATACATTCTGGGTAGCTCACCACCTCCCGGAAACGGAGTCTCCCGCGACACTGCGACGTGGCTGTGTTCGTGCAGGAAAAGCGAGTCAAAACCGCGCTCTTCCAGTGCTTTGGCCAGAAGCGCAGGCTGGATGCCCTCGTCCGTCATGAACGTCGTGACACCGATTTTCATCCTCCAAGTGAACCATGCGCTCCACGTATCTGTCCCGTTTGGGAAGCAGGTGCGGGCAGCTGAGGCGCAGTTGAAACCCGTGCCGTCATCATACGTTTGCGCCACGAGACAGAGTTAAAGGCCTGATTTGACCCCTCTGGACACCGGTCATGAGGCTGAACACTCATCCGTCAGGCCGGAAGGCAGAGTTTCTCTCTCGCTGCCCAGAATTTATCCCGTGGTGTTTCCCAAGGACTCAGCGAGAAATCGGCGGAGATAGACGCGCATCAATGCCGGGCGATGATGAATCTGGAAAGCGAGGGCTACGTGCTTCGTTTCAGTCACTTTCGGCACCGACAGGCACGGCGGCGACAATGGCTTGAGCGATGTTTTCTGCGGTCAGTCCCGCTTCGGCAAGGATTTCGGCGCGGGTCCCCTGCTGGGGGAACCCGTCGGCGACTCCGAAGATCCGCACGGGGACGTGGATGCCCTCCTGGTGCAAGACCTGGGCCACAGCTGCCCCGACTCCGCCGGTACGGAGACCGTCTTCGACCGTGACGACAAGGGCGTGATCGCCGGCCAGGTCGAGCAGTGCGTCGGGAACCGGCTTGATCCAGAGCGGGTCCACCACAGTGACCTCCACACCCTGATCGGCGCAGAGCCGCGCCGCCTCCAGAGCGGTCGTCGCCATGACACCGACCGCGATCACCAGGGCGCCGGCGCGCGCGGCCTCGCGCAGCACGTCGATCCCGCCGACGCGCCGGACCGCAGGGATCGTCGGTCCCACCGCTCCTCTGGGGTAGCGCAGGACGGTCGGCGCATCGGTGATCGAGACAGCCTGGCTCAACTCCTCCCGAAGCGTGGGCGCATCGCGGGGAGCGGCGATGCGCAGGCCGGGAACCGCCTGGAGTATCGCCAGGTCCCAGAGCCCGTTGTGGCTGGGGCCGTCGTCGCCCGTGACCCCGGATCGGTCGAGGACGAGGGTCGCACCGAGCCGGTGCAGAGCCAGGTCCATCAGCACCTGGTCGAACGCGCGATTGAGGAAGGTACCGTAGACGGGCACCACCGGATGCAACCCCGCCATGGCCAGTCCGGCGGCCGAGGCGACAGCGTGCTGTTCGGCGATCCCGACGTCGAAGAACCGGTCCGGATACCGGGAAGCGAAATCACTGAGACCGACCGAACCACCCATGGCCGCGGTGATCGCCACGATGTCGCGGCGCTCCTCCGCCAGCGACACCAGTTCCTGGCCGAACGCCGCCGACCAGCCGAGTCCACCGGAGCGCAGCGGACGGCCGGTCTGCGGATCGATGGGGCCTATGCCGTGCAGATGATCCTCGTCGTCGTGCTCGGCAGGTGCGTATCCCAGCCCTTTGCGCGTGATGCAGTGGACTATGACGGGTGCGCCGTGGTCCTTGGCGCGTTCCAACGCCGCTTCGACGGCCGGGATGTCGTGTCCGTCGATGGGTCCCAGGTACTTCAGTCCCAGATCCGAGAAAAGCGGCTGTGGGACGAAGGCGTCCTTGAGGCCCTCCTTGACCGCGTGCAAGGTCCGGTACACCGCCCGGCCGGGTGTTCCGGCGACGCCCAGTGTCCCCTTGCCCCATTCCAGCAGCCGCCCGTAGCCGGCATGCGTCCGCAGGGCCGCCAGGTGCCGGGCGAGTCCTCCCACGGTCGGCGCGTATGAACGGCCATTGTCGTTGACCACGATCACTATGGGCCGCCTGGGCGCCGCCGCGATGTTGTTGAGGGCCTCCCAGGCGAGCCCCCCGGTGAGTGCCCCGTCGCCGACGACCGCCACGATGTGCCGGTCCGTCTCCCCCGCGATCTCACTGGCCTTCGCCATGCCGTCCGCGTATGAAAGGGCTACCGACGCGTGGGAGTGTTCAATATGGTCGTGCGCGGACTCCTCGCGACTGGGGTATCCGGAGATTCCGCCGCGCATCCGCAAACCGGAGAACTGACCGGCTCGGCCCGTGACGATCTTGTGGACGTACGCCTGATGTCCGACATCCCACAGCAGCGTGTCACGCGGTGAGTCGAAGACCCGGTGCAGCGCGAGCGTCAACTCCACCGCACCCAGGTTCGGTCCCAGATGGCCCCCTGTCGCCGCCACGTGGCGGATCAGGAACTCGCGGATCTCGCGGCCGAGTTGGATCAACTGTGCGTGACTCAAACCCCGTAGGTCCGCGGGCTGATCGATGCGTGCCAGCAGGGTCATGCCCCTACTCCTCCTTGATACTGAACCATTGGGCTCTGAACGCCGCCGGCCGCCGGGCCCGAGGCTGCGAGTTGACGGCTTTCATGCTGAGACAAGGCCGCATCAGCACCGCCACGTCGGCAACGGGTGGACGCATACCCCCACGCCGAGCGCCTCCAAAGCCGCCTCATCCCTGCCCGCACGCTCCATGCCCCCGATACGAGACGTTCTGTCCGCCTGCCATCCAAGCGGGAGAGACGAAGGACTTGCCGCGCCGTCCGCTCGGCGGCAGTTCGGCACGTCGATGCTGCTGTGGGTGCTCGTCCACCACGTACGGCACAGACCCGAGTTCCGACCCTCGGCGGGCCGCCACGGATTTGCCGTAGTCGTAGAAGGTCATCCCGTCCGACCGCATCGCGCTGAACACGCTAGATCGTCGTGAAAGCTCGCGCAGGTGGCCGGATGCGCCACAACTGCCTCACATCAGGACGCTGGGACAGGCCGCCGGCCAGTACCTGCGCGAAGTGTTCCCGTCCCGCAGCCGCGCCGTCGCCACGGGTCGCGCCATGTCCTGATCTGAGTGCCTCATGTCCATCAGGCTCGCGATCACAGTTGTGCGGCGCCTGGTTGTAAGCGTGTGGTCGCGTGCTCGCGACCGAAGTGTCGACCACCAGGAGTGAACATGACTGACTGCACGTCGCCGGACAGCACCGAGCTGCGAGTACCACGAATCCTGTGGACCTTGGGCTCCCTGCACGGCGAGTTGCGGCTGCGCCATGGCCTCTCACTCCATGCCTATCTCGTCCTCGGCGCCCTCGCCGAAGCATCCAACGGATACCTGCACACCGCTGAACTGACGGCGTTCCTTGGAGAGTCGGGGGACCGGATGACCTACGTCCTCAAAGGCATGCAGGCGTCCGGACTGATCGACCGCAACCGGTCTGAGCAGGATCGAAGGACGGTGAAGGTCACGCTGACCAATGCCGGACGTGCCAAGGCCGCCGACGCCGAGAAGACCGCGCAGGCGCTTGTGCGCCGCTACCTTGTCCCCAGTCTGACGGCTGGCGGCGACAGTTGATCGTCACTGAGTCCGTGGACGTGGTGTCGTTGGTGTGAGTCCGGTGCCGGCGGGGCGCTCGTCGATCGCATCCCCGCGGACATCCCATTAGTGTCCGACTTCGGAGCCTCACACGCCCCGTCAGCCAGCCGGAACCGAAGGACGTCGACGGTCGGCCACGACTCGGGGAACGGCGGCGCTGTCACGTACCACGACCGTTCTGACGGGCAGACCCGCAGTAGTCACTAGAGAGCCGGATGACCGGGAAACCGTCAACCGACCGCCCGGCCCTATGGATCCGATCCCACTGCACGGCCCGGGCGATTCGCCCGGGTGGTGAAACCTCCGGCCCCCCCAGACCCACCTGACCATATCGAGTGATGATCCGGTCAATCGCGGGCTTGTCCGAACAGAACACTTACAGCACTCATTTAGCCGTCTATAGTGCGATTCTCGGCGCGAGTGTGCCCGGAGGGGGCGACGACCGGCGGGCAGACGCCGCGACCGAGCGACCGCACGAGCATGAGGGGGACTTTCCATGGACCGAGCCCGCACCACCGCCGTTCCCGCCACCCGCCCTGAGGCCCGGCCCCGTACCAGGACTCGGTGGACCACGACCTGGCTGGGGGTCGCGGCGTCCCTCGCGGTCGTCGGCGTCGTTGCCCCCGACGCCTCGGCCGCGACCTACCGGTACGACTGCCGTCGGCTCGCCGGTGCCGGCTCGTACAGCAGCCCGAAGCAGCTCGGTAATGTCACCGGGCGCACGGTTGTCGCCGTCAACTGCCCGCCGCTGACCTCTGGACTCCCCTACAACCACCGCTACTTCGCGTTCACCCTGACCCGGGCCGCCCGGGTGCCGTCGCTCGCCGGAGCCACGTTCCGGCTCACCTCCACGCAGAGTTCGGCTGTGAACCCGTCGCTGAGCAGGGGTCCAGTGACCTGGCTGCACACCTCCGCCGGGATCTGGACGCGCGACCGGGCGACCGGCGCCCTCAACGGACGTTACCTGCCGCTGGCGCCGTACCCGGGCGGCGGGGTGCTCCCGGCCGGCACGTACCGGGTCGACATGCAGAAGCTGAGGTCGCCGCTGTCCTCACTGAGCACTCCGTGGTTCAACGTGGTGGTGTCGGTGTCCTGAAGGGGTGGTTCCGCGCGGCAGGGACGGTGTGCTCCCAGAAGTGCCGTAGAGAGGCGAACCGCGCATTGCTGCCTTGCCCGGACTCCCTGGCGCGCGAGTTGCTGGGGGCGTGCGAGCGGTGGGTACGGCTCGACGAGCCTGGCGTTGTCGACTCCTGTGCGGGTGCGCTGAGGAACAGGCTGCCTCAAGGCTTGGTGTCGGTACCGGCTCCGCGCTCTCCGTTCACTCGACGGACCAGCGGGCGGTGGTGAACGTAGCCCATCCGGATTTTCACGGAGTTTCCGGGTGCCGGCGCACATGAAGCTGGGAGGCGCCGTATGGGCGCCTCCCAGTCGAATTCAACGGCGAGGAAAGCGAAGGAACTCGTTTCGGGAAAGGAAGTGAGAAGGAAGCCCCTTCATGGCCTCGCCACAGGCAACGCTAGCACTCAGCCCGGGATCAGGTCGCGCAGATTTTCGAGGGTAATGATCCGTGAGTCCGGATGCAGTCCCTCGGGACGTTCGAGGCCGATGTACGTCACGGGCTCGTCCGCAATCGGCTCACCGTCCCACAGATCCACGACCGTGGTGTCGTCGGACATCAGGCCGATCAGGTACCCCACCGTCAGCTGCTCGCGCTCCACAATGGCGCGCACCACCTTCGACACGGACACCTGGTTCTCCTCGACCCGGTTGGCCGACGAGATGCCTCTCAGATACAGGTGCAGCCACTTCGCGCGCCAGCGGCCGTTGTCGCCGCGCTGGAACACCAGCGGCAGCGCCACCCGGCCCGCCCCTCGCAGTTCCGACTTCATCCGCACGGTACGCGGCTCGAACGGCCGGCCCTTCTGCTCACCGTCGCGCAGCATGAAACCGAAGAACGACTCCTCGACCTCCTCGAAGCTCTCGCCGGAGAAGATGTTGACCTGCGGGACGATGAAGGTGCTGCGCACACGGTCCAGGGAAAGGTGGATGAACTCCGAGGCCCCGTCCGGCGCCTCGGTGATGTCGCCCGAGTGCCTGCCCCCGACAGCCGTGAGGGACGTATAGGACAGCCAGGAATCGGTGCTGTAGTCGGCGTGGAGGAGCAGCGCCGACAGGTCGTAGTCGGTCCGGTCCTTGGTCTCCTTCCAGTACACGAAGAAGCGCAATTGTTCGCCGTCGACGGCGGAGACCGACCCTCGTGGCAGTACACCGAGCCCGGGCGCGGTTGCCCGGCCGCTCAGCGGAAGCGCCACGTCGAGGACATCGGCGTCGAGCAGCAGCCGGCCCGGCGCCGGGAGCCGACGGCGTATCTCTGTGTCGAGGGCCGCGATCAGGCGATCGCGGTCGGCGGCCGGTACCGGCGGCCGATGGTCGGGGGTCACCCAGGCGCGGCCCCTGCGGTTGACGAAGATCCGGGGTGCGTCACTCTCGCGAGCCCGGTTGAGGAAATGCTCGCGTACCGAGAGCACGACCCGGCCGGAGACCTCGGGAGCGACCCGCACCGCGGCGTCCACCACCGCGTCCCGTTCCTCCTGGTCGGCGGCGATACGCAGCAGGAGGTCCAGGGCGCGGAACAGCTTGCCGGGAGCGGACTCCAGCAACTTCACCGCACCGATGAGGTCAAACCCGTCCAGCCGCTGCTCGACCCGGCTGTCGAGGGACCGTGCCTCCTTCTCGCCCCGCGCGACCGCGAACACGTCGGCGGCGTGCGGCCAGCGCGGGTACTCGTGCGGGTGGAGACGCTCGCCGAGCCGCTTGAAGGGCTCCCGGTGCGCGTGCACATCGGCGAGCTTCGCGGGGTTCGCCGCGATCACGGCGTCGAGGCCCGCGAGCAGTCCCCGGCGCAGCGGCCGCGACAGCGCCCGAAACCGGGTGGGCTCCTGCAGCGTCACATCGCCGCCCGACAGCGCGCAGGCCAGCCGCAGCACATCCGTGACCGTGTCGAGGAGAAGGTCCGCCCCGACGCCGAGCCGGGCCTCGTTGATGACAGCCCGGTTCTCCCGGACCGGGATCGCCTCCGGCTGGGGGCCAAGCGCGCACCGCTCGGCGAGGGCCTTGAGGTCGCGCAGGTCGTCCTCGCCCAACGGGATAGTGCTTCCGGCCAGGGCCAGGTACAGGTCCGTGAGTTCGTCGTCCAGGTCGCGGCCGAGGTGCAATACGGTGACCCGGTCGCCCGCCGAGGCGATCAGTTCGTCCTGCGCCGCGAGCATCTCCTCGTAGGTGTGCTGGTACCGGCCGTACACCGGGAGGCTGAGCAGGTCCAGGACCCCGCGGCCCAGCTGGGTCAGCACGTTTTCGCGGGACTTCCCGTCGGCGAGCGCCTTCGCCACGCACTGCATCCAGAACTCTTCGGTGTCCGGCACGTTCGCCGGGAAGTCGATGAAGTACGAGTTGTGCCGGACGTGGTCGCCCACCATCTCGCTGACCGTGCGCAGCGTCCGCTTGGCTGTGTGCACGACCGCGGCCTCGGACAGCCCCGACAGCCGCTCCAGCAGCTCCGCCGAGAGCTTGAAGCCCACGGATGCCAGCGCCGCATCGAATTGCCGTGCGGCAACAGTTCCTTCCCCGGCGGAGCCCTTGGGGAAGGAAAGGCGGTAGGTGTGCCGGATGACCAGCGATTCGAAATCGTGCGACATTCGAGGATGGTCGCAGAAGTGCACACGTCGGTGCACAGGAGTTTCTTGTCCGCACTCCGACGCTGCGATCACACCCGCCACAGCCGGACCACGCTCGCCGCCACCCACCAGTCCATGCAGCGCCGCAGGCTGACCTCGAACCATCCGAGCACAAGAACGCTTCCCTCTTGAGAAGTCGCTCCTTCGCCGCCGTGGTCATCGGGGAGTTCAGGACCCGCTGCGGATCCAAGCGCGTCGCAGGACGGGGACCGCGCCGTCGGGCCGCCATCTGCCGGCGAGGGCCTCCAATCGGGGGAGCTCGGCCGCGCACCGGGCGGGCGTGAGGCGCCTGAAGGGGCACTCGCGCCGAGGGAGTGCCCCATCATGTGCCCGGGCCGGCGCCGTCGGGATCGCAGAGCAGCGGCAGTCGGCCGGCCATCCGGGCCAGGGTGGCCCCCTCGGCCCGGGCCAGCCACGTCCTGAACACGCCGCAGCCGCAGCCGCGGAACGACAGTGGCGTGCTTGTCGCGGGCGCCACACCACGGGCGCTACCCGGGAGAGCGGCACAGCCATGACCCCCGTGCAGCCGTCTCCCGGGTGCGAGTGAAGCGAGCGGATCAGGCCATGGGATCATCGCAAAGCGGCAGGTCCTGAGGTCAACGGCCGGTCGAACACCATTCTGGTCACGAAAGAGCCGAGCTGTGGGAGATGTCTGTGTGGGAGGAACTCGCCGTCACGATGGCCCTCGCAGCTCTGGCCGAGCCGCTCCTTCGCCGAATGAAGAAGCGGTGGCGCAGGATGCGCGTGTCCCGGACGGTCGCCATGCTGACCCGCGGAGACAGCGCTCGTATCCGCTGTGCCGCACGATTCCGCAACACCGGCGGAGCCCGGCACCGCGCCCGCCTGACGGTGAAGGCCGAAGGCGTCTTCCTCACCATCGCCGACGGCACCAACGCGACACCGCGACCCGGAATGTTGCTCACCGGGGTGGAAGTCGTCGCCGAGCGCTCAATGCTGGTCTGCACCGTAGCCGGTCGGCAGCTTGAAATTCTGCTTCCGGCCGACGAAGACCGACTCCTCAGGGCTGTGACAGCCAGGCTTTCGGACTGCAGCGACAAACACTACGCCACCGCCGGTGCCATCTCCCGATCCGCTTCGGACACAGCTTCGGTGCGGCACAAAAGCTGAGCCAGAATCCGGTTGCGCCAGCTTACGTCCAGTCCTTCGACAGGCACTCGGTTGGCATCGTGTCCGCAGTCGAAGGACAGCGGCCATGAGTCGGGGAGCCTGCCACGGTCCCCCTAACTACTCCGCTGGTTCGAGAGCCAAACCGCTGCGCGCCCCGTCGAGCTGATCGACGTACGCCTCGCGGACGGTGCCGACACGGGCACCGTGGTCGCCGGCTGCGTCGGGCGGTACGGGCGTCGAGTGGGCAGGTCCTCACCAGGGACACCTGGGTTCCGACGACGTACCCCGAGACCAACCGGACGACCCGCGGACGACCCGGCTCGGCTTCTTCCTTGTCCTCGGGATCGCCCTCCTCTCAACCGGCATCTCGCGGGCCAACACGATGGTCATGGCGACCTCCGACCGGGTCCGCGAGCTGGCTGTGCTGCGGCCGGCGGGCGCCGCCAGGTGACAGGCGGCAGGCGGCAGGTGGCAGGTGGCAGGTGCTGAGGCTGGTGGGCAGGCCGTCACCCGAAACTGGATAACAGCCTGCGCCGACAAATACCTAGGGAAGTTTGACCGGTCCCACAGAGTTCGGCGCTGGCTATCCATCGACGGGCGTGGCCCAGGGCGCGCGGGCTCAGAACGGGGGCTCAGTGGAGAACGCGCCGGTCTGGGTCGGTGTGATCCGCTTGGTCTCGTGCTGCTGCAGCACCGATACGGCGTCCTTGACGCGGCCGAGGTCGATGAGGTGGCCGGCCAGACGTCGGCTGTGGGCGGCAGGGTGCGGTTCGAGGACGGCGACGGCTTCCTCAACCCGACCGGCTCCGGCGAGCAGGTCAGAGATCGTCCAGGCCGCGTACCAGGTGCCGCCCCCGCGGTGCGCTTGTGCCCGCTCGATCGCTTCGTCGAGCTGGCCGCAGGCGGCCATGAGGCGAAGCCTCGGCCTGAACAACTCCCATTCCTCCTCGCCGCCGTGGCGCGTCTGGAGGGCGTCGAGGTAGGCCAGGCCCTCCTGGGCGCGGCCGTCATCGGCGTACAGGGTGCACAGCGTGTCGATGATCCAGTCCTCCGCGCCACCGGGTGAGTCCGCGAGTGTGCGCATCACCGCGATCGCCTCGTCACCCCGGCCATGCCGTGCCAGAAGCCCGGCCAGTTGGTCCGCGCTGAGATGGTGATGGACCGGTGAGTGGTCCGTCTGTCGGTACACGGCGATCGCGCCTTCCAGATCACCGCGCTCCTCCAGCACTTCGGCCAGGCGTTGTGCGGCGTGCCCGTGGCTCTCGGTCGCCGCGTAGGCGCGGAGTTCGTCCATCCGTCCGTGCCTCGCCAGCAGATCGGCCAGCTGGTCGTGATTGTTGACGGAGGTGATGTGCTCCCGGGTGTGCAGAAGCCTGATCGCCTCGTCGATACGGCCCTGGCGTTCCCGAACCGTGGCGAGCAGGCCGATGGCCGTGTCTGGGTCGAGGCCTCGGCGGCACTGCGGGGACTCGCATTCATGCCGCGCGGTGATCCTGGCGGCCAGCAGTGCAGCGGTGTCCTCGTCGCGGCCCATGCCCTCGGTGACATCGACCAGAGCGGTGGCGAGGAGCCAGTTCTCCATGCCGGCGCTCAGCAAGGTGAACGCTTCGTCCCCGTGCTCATGACGGGCCAACAGACGCGCGAAGAAATCGAGCGCGTCCCCTCCGGCCGCCGCGTACGGCCGGGCCAGGGCGATCGCCTCCCCCGCCCTCCCCCAGGCCTCCAGCAGTTCCGCCTGGGACCGGGCGGCCGGCCACCAGCCCGTGGCCACGTACGGAGCGAGTACCTCCAACGCCTGTTCCTGGCGTCCCCGTTCACCGAGCAGCCGCGCCCACTCCCGGGCGCAGAACCATTCCCCGCGCCCTGCCTGGAACTCCACCTCTTCACGGTGTCCGAGCTCAAGAAGCCGGGTGACCAACTGTGGAGGAATACAGCCGGACAACGTCCGGGCTTGCCAGTCAAGATCAGCAGCGTCCATGACAACGCACCATAGCCGCCGGCGGCACGCCCGGCCTCGCCCAGTAGGACTCCTGAACTTGTTCTTCAAGGTCAGACCGGGCCGGTGGCGACATGAGGCAGCGAAACGCCAACCGCTCCGAGCAAATCCGGTGGCACCGGCAGCCTTCCGGCCGCGAGACTGCACTCGTGAACACCCTGCCGCCGCCCGACCCGCTCCTCCTGCCGGTACGGGACCCACGCGCCCGCGACCTCGTTCTCGGCTATGCGGACATGCATGCGCTGGTTGCCGATCTGGTTCTGCCCGGCGACGCGTCGATGTACGTCATGAGCGCGATGGAGACCTCCCGCGAGCTCATCCGGCACTCCTACTACCGGTACGAGTTCGCCACCGTCGCCGTCACGCATTCCCTGTTCGCCCTGGAGCACGTCCTCGCCGAGCGTCTGGCCACGAGGGAACCGCTCCACGTCCTCATCGAGCGGGCCGCCGACGCAGGGCTCTTCACGGCCGAACTCGCCGCCGAACTCGACCGCAGCCGACTGCTGCGCGACAAACTCACGCAGGGCTCCGCGTCAAGTGCCGCCCTCCACCCGCTCCGGGCCGTCGCGCTGGTGCGTGCCGTCTTCGATGCCGTCGCCGTGCTCCTTCGCCCACCGTCCACGGCAGAGGCGACAGCCGCCGACGTGGGCGGAGCACAGCCCGACTGCGGCCTCGCCCGGCTGTGGGAGGACCACCTGCACGCACTGTTCCCCGACGGCTTCCGCGGCGTGGACTTCGACGGCGTAGACCTGGTCCTCCTGGACGCCGACGTCGCCGGCCTCGTGCAGAGGGAGCTGAAGGGCGGACTCGACGACAGTGGCATCGCCTACCTCTGGGGCTGCATCGCCGACCTCGACAAGATCGTTCCTCTGATCAACGAGGAGTACTGCGCCTCCTACTTCACGAAACTTCGGACCATGGCCCAGGTCGCGGCAGCGCCCTACATACCCACCGCGACCTGACCATCAGGCTCCCGCGCCCTGGCCAAGGTCTGGATCGGGTTCGATGATGGTCTCGGCTCGTCTGACGGTTTCGTACACGTCGTAGCCGATGGCGGGCCGCTTGTTCTTCGAACCGAGGGGCCCGCCTGGGCCGGGCCGGTTCGGTTCGGTTCGGTTACGGTGCACGGACACGGCATGGCATGGCATGGCACGGATGCGGCGTGGCATGACATCGCACGGCAAGTGAACGCGGAGGTTCCGAACCCTCGCCGGACTCGGGTAGTGCCTCTATGTACTTCGTCAAGGCACCCCTGTCGGGTTTGGGGTGATTCGGTTTTGCTGGGGTCACGCGGCGAGTTCGATGGCCGCGGGCGTGCGGGGTTCGTAGAAGGTGCCGTCGCGGAGCATGGCGAACAGGACGCTGATGCGTTGGCGGGCGAGGCGGAGGAGGGCCTGGGTGTGGGTTTTGCCGCGGGCGCGTTGCTTGTCGTAGTAGGTGCGGGAGGCGGGGTCGGCGTTCATGCAGGCGAAGGCGGACAGGAACATGGCGCGTTTGAGCTGGCGGTTTCCGCCTCGTGGTGCGTGTTCGCCGTGGATGGAGGTGCCCGACGATCTCGTGGTGGGGGCGAGGCCGGCGTAGGAGGCGAGGTGGGCGGCGGTGGGGAAGCCGGTGCCGTCGCCGACGGTGACCAGCAGGACGGCGGCGGTCCTGACGCCGACGCCGGGCATCGACGTCACGACCGGGGTGTCCCGTCTCACCGAAGTTTGACGAGTCTCACCGAAGTTTGACCGCTGCTTCGAGCGGGCTGTGCTGGTGGAAGTAGCTGTCGCAGGAGCCGCGCAGGTCGGCATGGATGCTGACGCCGAGCTCCAAGGAAGTCAG
This sequence comes from Streptomyces sp. NPDC002306, assembly GCF_053593435.1. NCBI lineage: Bacteria > Bacillati > Actinomycetota > Actinomycetes > Kitasatosporales > Streptomycetaceae > Streptomyces > Streptomyces sp. NPDC002306. The sequence goes on along the minus strand of NZ_JBSFCK010000044.1, from coordinate 15,737 downwards.
GCGTTCGACCACTTATCTGTGCCGCAGCCCACTTCGTAGTGCCACCAGCCTTGGTCCCGGCCTTGGTCCAGGAGCGCCTTGATGCCGGCGAAGTCCGCGTCGGCCGGGACGTTGAGGGCCACCATGGGGAAGTCCGCGCTCATGACCTCGCCGCCGAGGTGGAAGACTGCCAGGCGCTGGTGCACGGCCTGAGGGCTGCGCCCCAGAGGCCCGGAAGGGGTGGGCACGACGCGAATCGTGCAGTTGCCGGCCGAACTGACCCTTCCGGCAGCCCAGTGCAGCCCGTCCGAGTCGGTCCGGAACCGCACGACATCCCCCTCGGCCACACCGTCCTGCAAGAACGGGACGTTCTCGATCACGGCTGTGTCGGCACTGAGCCTTGTCGCCCACAGACCCTCGATGTCCTGGGGGAACCAGCCCTCACGCGGGACGAACCGGAACCAGACCTTGACCTTCTCAGCTGTGCTCTCCACGGTGCCCATCATCCTCGGGGCCCCAGCCGCATCGTGCACCAGGGCTGAGCTGGGCGGTCAAACTTCAGTGAGACTCGTCAAACTTCGATGAAACGGGTCACGGGGAAAGACGGTGGGCCTCCAGCAGGGCGTTGATCTGGGTTTCCATGGCCCGGCGCTGTTCGTGGACAGCGGCGAGCGAGCGGGCCAGAGAGGGCACGACGATGTCGAGGGTGCCGGTCCCCGGGACCACGACGGTCTGCTCGTCGAGCGCGTCGAAGACGTCGTCGATCAGCCGCTGGGCCATGCGCGGTGCCTTGGGCCTGACGAGCTCGACGAGCCTGCGGCGGCCGGCCTTTCGCAGGGCGGCCGGGGAGCCGTGGCGCTCCAGGAGCCAGGTGACGGCGCTGTGGTCGAGGCGGGGACCGAGGACGCGCTCCAGGGAGGAATGGAACTGGGTGAGCAGGCCGCATATCCGGTTGGAAGTGCGGGTGGCCTCGGCGGCGAGGTCCTGGTCGAAGCCGACGAGCACGGTCAGCTCGGCGGTGATCTCGTCGGTGAGTTCCAGCGAGCGCAGGGTGTGCGGCATGGTGCGGGCGGCGTCCGCGATGACCGCGGCGTCCTTGGCGTCGGTCTTGGCCTCGCCGGGGTAGAGATCGGCGATCCGTCGCATCGCGAGTCCGGGCAGGTAGGCGACTTTGCAGCCCGCGTCCCGGGCGACGGTGAGGGGGAGGGCTCCGATGGAGGCGGGCTGGTCCACGACGACCAGGACGGTGCCGAACTTCGCGGTCAGCTTGTCGCCGCCCGTTCCGACGCTGTACTCGCGCGAGCAGGCGAAGTCACTCCGCCGCGGATCCGCAGCACCCGCCGCACCGGTCTCCCGCCTGACATGCCAAGCCGGATTCTGGGATGCTTGACCGGGAGTTCAGCTGTCAGGTCGCCGACACATGCACGGGGACGCAGCCGCAGAGACGCGGACATGGGGGAGACTGTGTCGGATCCGGTGACACTCGCCATCGCGACCACGCTGGCGACCAAGGGGGCCGAGGCGCTGGCGGCCGGGATACAGGACGCCTGGAGCGGTCTCTCGCGCCTGGTCCGCGCCCGTTTCCGGGGAGACCCCGAAGGGCAGGCCGCTCTGCAGGACGCGGAGGAGGCGCCCCAGGACGCGGAAGCGCTCGACCGGCTGGCCCGGATGCTGGACGCGGCCGCCGATATCGACCCCGACTTCGGCAGGCGGCTCCGTTCGACCTGGGTGGCCGCCCACCACCAAGCGGTCGCTCGCGAGGACGCCATGGTCGGGCAGGCATCCGGAAACACCGTCGGCGGGCATCTGATCCAGGCGCGTGAAGTTCATGTGGGCTCCGCGCAGGGCCCGTTACCGTCCTACGTGCTCGCCCCCTCCCGTCTCCCGCCCGACGTCGCGGGATTCACCAACCAGAGACAGCCGATCGAACAGCTGGACTCCCTCCTGCTGCCCGCAGGCGGCGAGGCGGCCGACCGGCGCCCCGTCATCATCTCCGCCATCGCGGGGACCGCCGGCGTCGGCAAGACGGCGCTCGCGGTCCACTGGGCGCACCGGGTGTCCGAGCACTTCCCCGACGGGCAGTACTACGTCAACCTGCGCGGGTACACCCACGACGCCCCGCCACTGTCGTCGTCCGAGGTGCTCACCAAGTTCCTGCGCATCCTGGGCGTGCCACAGGACCGTATCCCCTCCGACGCGGATGAACAGGCCGACATGTTCCGCGGCCTGCTCGCCGGGAGGAAGGTACTGATCCTGCTCGACAACGCGCCGGCGGATGCGGAGCAGCTCCGTCCGCTCATCCCCGGCCACACCGGCTCATGCGTCCTCGTCACCAGCCGCAACGACCTGGCCGGCCTCGCCGCCACCCACGGGGCGCGCAGGGTGGCCCTGGACGTGCTGGGGATCGAACACGCGGTGCAACTCCTCGATGCCGCCGTGGGCGACGCGCGTATCTCCGACGATCCCGAGGCCGCCCGTGAGCTGGCCCAGCTCTGCGGTCGCCTTCCGCTGGCGCTGCGGATCGCGGCCGCGTGGCTCGGCAATCATCCGCAGTGGACCGTCGCCGACTACGTCGAAGAACTCCGCGAGGGCGACCGGCTGGCCTCCCTCGCGATCGCCGGGGACCGTCAGGCCGCGGTATCGATGGCTTTCGGCCTGTCGTACCGGGCTCTCCCGGACGCGGCCCGCCGGCTCTTCCGCCGGCTGGGGCTGCCGACCGGCAGTGATGTGAGCACAGAGGCCGCCGCGCATCTCTTCTCCGGCTCAACACCACAGACCCGGCGTCTGCTGGACCTCCTGGTCGAGGCCCATCTGCTGCAGAGTTCACGCCGGAACCGCTACGACTTCCACGACCTGCTCCGGCTGTACGCCAAACAGTGCGCCGAGGAGGAGGAACCCGAGGCGGAACGGACCGCGGCGCTGCGTCGCCTGTTCGACTTCTATGTACGCCGCACCCACGAGGCCGCGAGCGCCGTCGCGCCCCGGACGCTGCGGCTCGACCTCCCCGCGCGTCTGACGGGGCAGCCAGCGAGCGTGCCTGCGCGGCGAGGCCGGCCCGACCTCCCCGAGGCCTGGCTGGAGAACGAACGAGGCAATCTCGTGGCTGCCGTGCTGCACGCCGAAGCCCAGGGTGAGGACGAGTCCGCGTGGCTGCTCGCCGACGCCTTGCGGGGGCATTTCGCGGAACACGGCACCGGGTCCGACTGGCTGGCCACGGCGGAGGCCGGGCTGCGTGCCTCGCAACGAGGAGCGGACCCCCGAGCCTTGGCCGCGCTGCACACCGGACTCTGCGCCGCCCACGTCAAGTTCGGGCGGACCGAGACTGCGGTGGAGCAGGGCGAGCAGGGACTCGCGGCAGCCATCGCCGCCGGTTGGGCCGAGGCCGAAGCCGACGCACACACCCTGCTCGCCTACGCGCACCGACGCGCCGGACGACTGGATGCGGCGTTCGAGTACCATCGGCAGGCCCTGACCCTGCTGAGCGGAAGCGGCAGTGCGGAGGACGAGGCCCGGTGTCTGAACGACATCGGCAACATCCTCTGGGACCTCGGCAGGCTCCAGGAGTCTCTCGACCACTTCCAGCGGTCGCTCGGCATCAACCGTCGCCTCGGGCAACGCCGTTACGAGGCCGTCAACCTGGACAACGTCGGCTCCGTCCTGTGGGCACTCGGCGATCTTCCATCCTCGGCCGAACACCTGTCGGCCGCGGTCGAACTCGCGCGGCGGAGCGGCGCCAGTCCGCACCACCTGGCCGATGCGATCGCGGCCCTCGCCCGGACGTACCGTGACGCCGGACGGTTCGAGCAGGCCTTGGAACTGGCCTCGGAGGGGTACGAACTCGTAGGCGGCAGCGGGCATCGCTGGCTCGAGTCCTACGTTCTGGCCATCCTCGGCGGCATCCACACCGACACGGGCTCGCACGACCTCGCCGACGACTACCTGCACGCGGCGCTGCAACTGGCGCGCGAGGCGGGTTTCCGCAGAGGCGAGATCATCTCCGCCAGGGAACTCGCCGCTCTGCACCGTGCGCGCGGCGATCTCCAGCGCGCTCTGGACCTCGCTCAGCAGGCCCGTGCCTTGACCGGTGAGAGCGAGTACGCGGTGCTCCAGGGGCAGGTGGTGACCGAGATCGCCACCATTCACCGGGCCCGGGGCGACCAGGTGTCGGCGGCGGACTGGGCCGAACAGGCTCTGGACTTGCACCGGGCCACAGGGCACCTGGTCGGAGAAGGCAGAGCCCTGCGTGTACTGGGCGACTGCCGCTTCATCGTCGAAGGAGCGGACAGCGCACTGCCCCTGTGGCGACACGCACTGCACCTGTTCGAACAGGCGGGAGCCACCGCCGACGCGGAAGAACTGCGCCGTACCGCGGGACCGTTCTGATTCGCCTTCGGCCCGGGACGCCCATCAGGCCGGCGTCACACTGTGAGCGTGACGCCGGCCCCTCGTGTGGCACCCACCTCGCTGCCGGCCAACCGCCTGTATCAGGACGACCACAAGCGGAGTGGAGCAGATGCTCACACCGGGTCCGCTGGACCTCGCTTGTCCTCGACGTGGACGATGTGAAGTTCGGTGCCATCCCGATGGCGCTTGGAACGTCCGAGCAGTCCAACGGCGATCTTTGACCGATCGTGAGGCTCATCAGGGCCGACGTAGGTAAGGACGTCGTTGTGGTGCCCGGTGACGACCCAGCCCTCGACGTCCTTGAGTTCGATCACCCCGAAGTCCCCCGCGGAAGAACCGGCGTGTGCCGGGCCGAACTCCTTCAGGATCTCGGTGGCCTGTTCAGCAAGCTCTCCATCCGGAGCAGGCAACACGACACAGGTGCCATGCTCGAACAGAACCCACGACTTGTACGGGTCGGCGAGAAGCCGCTGCCAGACATCTATCAGACTCTCGGTGTTCACGGCGGTCATCATGCCGCAGAGCACTGACACAGGAGGACGACCGACGGACGCCGATGCGCGCATACGCGACTCCTGAGCATGTGGGCCTGCCAGTCACAAGCCCCAAGAGCCCCATGGGCCGCGCGCTTCAGGTTGAAGACAGCGATTCGACCATGGGCGTGGCCTGACCACCAGCCCGATGCGACCCCCGCAGGGTCAGTCACTCCAGGACCACCGGTCATGGTTTTGGTGCAGGACGCCGAGGACGTCCTGTATCGACGGCCTCTCCGCGGGATCGGCCCTCAGCGACCGCTGCACGATCTCGGACACCGGAGGCGGGAACATCGAGTCCCGGAAATTGGGCGGCTCAGGCACATTCGTCGCCAGGAAGCGCAAGACCTGATTGTGGGTGCTGTCGAGAGTGCGTTCGTCGCTGCGTGTCAGGCCGCTGCCCGCCACAACAGCCGTGACGGCGAACGAGTACACGTCGTTCTTGGTCGTCACCGTGCCGCCGAATCTCTCCGGAGCCATGTATCCGATAGTTCCCTCCGGTTCATGTGCTCCCGTCTTCTGGGTGAGTCCGAAGTCTCCGATCACCCATCGTTCGCCGAGACGAAGAATGTTGGCGGGTTTGATGTCTCCGTGGACGAGCCGCTGCTTGTGCAGCTCGAGCAAGCCGTCTGCCACGTCCCGCATCATGGAGGTGAGTTCGGATCCCTGCAGTGGCTGCTCGTTGACCAGATCGCGCAACGACAACTCCGCAAGGGCCGTGCAGATGTAGCTCCAGCCCGCGAGTCTCCCGTCGCGCTGGGTGCCTGCGCAGCGATACGGGAGCAGGCTCGGGGAATCGAGCCGTGCCATGATGGCCGCCTCGCGGGAGAAGTACACGTACCGCTTGTCGGTCTGGGGCGGTTGAAGTTTGACCGCCACTCGCCCCAGCGAACCGCCGAACGCGAACTCCTCCGCTTCCCACACCACGTTGAGGGAACCGCGACCGACCTCCCTCAGCAAGCGGTACCGCCCGTCCACGACCTCTCCCACGAGGTCCAGTGCGGGAATGTCCTCCCGTCGCATGATCGTCGCGGCGCCGCCCTCGGAGGCAAGGCCGACGAACGTGTGAGGGTTCGGGGCCACCCGCCGCGGTGCGTCCGACATGTTGAGGCGGGCCCACACGTCGTCCGCCTTGGGCCAGCAGCTCTCCAACAGTTCCCAGAGAAGGGCCATGGCATGACGGCAGGCCGTCGGCTGCATCACGGCGTCTTGCCCCGGGGCCTTGTCGACCAGACGGTCCGATACCCCTCGTACCACGACGGCCTTCGTTCCGGCAGGCCAGAAGGCCGCACCGCTCAGGAATCCCAGCCCCTCCATCTCGACGGCGTGCGCGTCGTCGAAAGCCTTCCGCAAGTAGTCGTACTGGGCTGAGCGGTTTCCTGCATGAATCTTCTCCCCTGCCGCGATCGGTGCGACATGCGCTTCGGGCGTCGGACCCCCGGCTTCGCTTTGGGGGACTTTCCGCAGCCAGGAGCGTTGGGCGGCCACTCTGAAGGCCAACTGCGTGGTGAGCGGGTCCGTCACCTCGATCGAGGGCCGACCCAGCGGACCCTGGTCAGTCAGTTTCGCGGATTCATAGCCGTAGACCTTGGTGGCGTACACGACGTCGCCCAGCCTGACATCGGACTTGAGACTTCCTGCCGTGCCGACGAATGCGATGAGCTCCGGGCGCAGTTCCTGGACGGCGTGACTTGCCTGGAGTGCCGCGCCGATATTGCCCTGCCCGATGCAGGTGACCCACACCTCCCAGTCGCCTGCCTCCACCGTCAGGGAGCCCACGGTGTACGGTGCGCCGGATGCCGAACTCTCGTTCGTCGGCCGGGTCAGGAACTCCTGCACGGCCCGGTATTCGGCGAGCGCGGCAGTCAGAATGACAACGCGTGGAACACCCAGTCCGTCTCGTGCGACCCAGAGATCGTCCTCGGCCCGTCCGATGGCACTGCCGCGGCCGTCTCGTAAGAGCCCAGGGGCGCGGCCGAAGGGGAGAGCACGTTCATCGTGGGCCAAAGAGAACCCCTCTCCCATGGACACCTGAAGCTTCGGCGTCCGTCCGCATCAACGATTCAACCGAGGCTAGCGTCTGGCCATGAACGTGTCCCGTCTTCGACCAGGAAAGCCGGCTGAAGCTTCTCGCTGAGGTCAGCCAGGTCCCGGTCCGGCCTGTCGTCTCCTCGGCCGGGCAGAAACCGTGACAGTCGAAATGGCAGGATGACCGATGCGTTCAGCTCAGATCGTCCATGTCGGCGAGGCAGGGCTGGTAACGACGTTCACCAAGGGCAGCATTTCAGAGTGGAGCCACATCAAATGACGGACGAGACCGCCGAGTATCACTATGTCTGGGACGGCTCCGAGGACGGCTGGATCGTCCTCCGGACGGATGTGGCATCAGGCACCATCTTCAATACCAACACGCGGATGGCTCTCCTCATTGAGGACAACGCCGTGAACGCGCGGGTGATTGAGCTGATGCGCACGCACGGGCGTCCGTTCCTGGACTCTATTCCGCAGTAGGCGTAGTGGCCTACCTCCGTCGCCGTCGACCGACCGCAGCGCCTCGCTAGGGTTCCCGACCTGCGCTGCCGCCGACCGCGCCTACGCGGTGCAGCTCAACTACGCCTGGAAGCTGACGCCGCCCGCATCGGGCGGATCACGAGCAGTGGACACCTTGCACCCCCGAGTCGAAAAGGCACCCCATCACGCGAAGGGCAACTCGCCCTGACAGGCGATTAACAGCCTATAGGTGGCGCAAAATCGCCTATCCGTCGCCTTCAATAGCCGTACGCTTCCCCGCATCGCGACAGCGAAATGGTGGAATCCAGCAAAAATCTCACCCCGGTCCGCAGCTCCAACCAGCCCTCTTTCGCCGCTGTGATGCAGAGTGTGGGCTATTGTCTCGACTGCTGCTTCGAGACCACGGCCGTGCTCATCTCTCGTACGTCCTTCACCAGTCGCGGCAACGTCTGCACTGGGCGGCCTTGAAGTCTCCGGATCGCTATGAGCAGCATTACCCCAGCACACTTCAGAGAGAATCAGATGCGCATCAGAAACGCGAGCATCGCGCTCGCCGGTTCCGTGGTACTGGTCACCCTCGCTGTCTCACCTGCCAACGCGACCCCGGCTCTTCCCGACCCGTCAGTCACGGGCGTCCTGGCCGTGCAGAAGCAGGCCATGGCCAACGGGGCACCCGGCGCGCTCACCCGCATCGACGCCGGCGCCTCCAGCTATCGCATTTCCATGGGCAAGGCCGACACCGCGGCCGGCACACCCATGGACGCCGACCGCAGGTTCCGCGTGGGCAGCGTCAGCAAGACCTTCACCACCGTCGTGCTGATGCAGCTCGTCGCCGAGGGCCGCATCAGCCTCGACGCGTCGGCGAACGACTACCTCCCCAAGCCGCTCCCGGACGACCGCATCACCGTGCGGCACCTGCTGAGCCACCGCAGCGGCCTGTGGGACTACACGAACGACATGTTCTTCTACACCGTTCCGGGCTTCGAAGCGGTCCGGAACAAGGTGTTCACCTTCCAGGAGCTCATCGACCTGTCCACCGCACACCAGCCCAACAACGAGCCTGGGGCGGCCTACAGCTACTCCAACACCAACTTCGTGGTACTGGGCCAGATGATCGAGCACCTCACGGGTGTGCCCATGGCCACGCAGTACGAGCAGCGCATCTTCAAGCCGCTCGGTCTCAAGAACACCTCTTACGTGCACCCGCAGACGGCCATCACCGGGTCCTACGCACGGGGCTACGTCCGTGACGACGACACGACGCTGCCGCTGGTGGACTCGACCGAACAGACCGTCTCCTGGGCGCAGTCCGCGGGGGCCGTCATCTCGAACTCGTCGGACCTGAACCGGTTCTTCGCCGCCATCGTCTCGGGCAAGCTCGTCCCGAAGGCGGAGCTGCAGCAGATGATGAGCCTGGTTCCGGTGAACGCGGACGGTACTCAGTTCTACGGGCTCGGTCTGCGAGGCAGGAAGCTCTCCTGTGGTGTGACCGTCTACGGTCACACCGGCACCGTCCAGGGCTACTACACCTACGCGTTCACGACCGCCGACGGCAAGCGCAGCATGACCTCGATGGCGAACACCTCGAACAACGGCACCGTGAACACGGTCCTCGGCGGGACCCTCGAGGCCGCCTTCTGTGGCGTCGATCCCACCAAGGTCAGCAAGTCCGCCCGCTCGGGCAGTGCCGGATTCACGGAGGACATCGCTCCCCAGATCGTTCGCCACTGAGGTGGTCGGGCCGCGTATGACGTGACTTGAGCACTGCCGACGCGCCGCCGCGCCGCACCTCCTCAGGTGTGGCGCGGCGGTGCAGTGCGTTGTCTTCAGGTTCCGCAGGGGCACGCTCGCGGCTATCTCTCGCGATCTCGCGGCGACCTGGACCGAAGTCGCCCGCAGGTCAACAAGGGCGAGGGGAACCTGTCGTCCCGCTTCAAGGTTGGGTGCCGGCCGACCGCTCAGGTGCGGTCTCCCACAGCAGTCGAGCCGCCCGCTTGAGCTTCATGTACTCGTCGACCCCTCGCACGAACCGGCACTCACCGGTCCGCTCGCTCACGACGATGGGCCAGTTCCCGCCGAGCCGCACACCGCTCTCCGCGCTCGGAGCCCAGCCAAAGACGTGGTGGCCGGGCAGGTGCACTCTGACGGCAGGATGAATGCGGCATCCCCATTCATCCCACTGGGAAATTTTGGACCGGGCAAATTCCTCGGCCTCGCGTGCTGCCTCTTGTTGCTGCATCCCCATTTCCTCCTCGGCCGGTCAGCCCCTGCCGCGCCAGCCCCAGCAGCCGTCGCGGCCGTGCGGGCCACTATCGGGGGCCCTGGTCACGGAAACGCCGTGACCAGGGCCCCAGGATCAGGTACCGCCGAACGGCCCGAGCAACGTCAGTTCCGGTACCGGAACACGATCCGGCCGCGCGTCAGGTCGTACGGCGGGAGCTCCACCAGCACCCGGTCCTCCAGCATGATCTTGATGTAGTGCTTGCGGATCTTCCCGCTGATGTGCGCCAGCACCTGGTGGCCGTTCTCGAGCTCCACGGTGAACATGGCGCTGCGCAGGCACTCGACGACCTTGCCCTCGACTTCGATGACGTTCTTGTTCTTCGTCATCGCACCAGCTCCAGATTGCTGCTCATCGGCCGGGCTCCGATGCTCTCGAACAGCGCTGTGGCCGCTTGATTGGATTCCTGAACTTCCGTCCAGGCCGCGCCGGACCCGGAGCGGTGCAGCGTCCCCAGCGCGTGAGCCAGCAGCGCCCGCGCGATGCCGCGGCGCTGCTCGCCGGCCCGGACCGCGACCAGCCCGATGCGCGGCCGGTTCACCGTCACCACCCGGATGAGACCCAGGTAGCAGTCCGGCGCCGCGGCCACCGCGTATTTCGACGGATCGACGATGGTGTCGCCCTCGGAGCGGGGAATCACCTCCGCGGGCATCGACTGCCACCCGACGGATGCCTCGACTTCGTCACGGATCGCTCGATCCGCCGCCCGCAGCAGACTCTCGTCCGCCTCGCCGGCGGGCACGAGCGTCACGCCCGTAGGCGGCAGGACCGCTTCGAGCCCTGTGACGCGCGGGTCGGTCGGTACAACGTACTCCCACTCGCGGCGCCGGACTGTGAACCCGGCCCGCCGCCAGCCGGCCGTCAGCTCGGCGTCGGCTTCGTCGACCACCGTGTACAGCGGCGCCGGCAACTCCGCCAGCATCGCCTCGGCCAGCCGGTCGAAGGTGGCGTCGTGCCAGGCGTCGATGCTGACGAACAGGCGTCCGTCGGGCCGGTGTTGCGCGTGCCCGCGGCCGACCACCAGGTCGTCGTCCAGTGCGTGCCATTGCCTGTCCGCGACGCGCGCGATCATCACCGCGTTCTCGCTCAGGCCGGATATGAAGGGCTTTGAGTTCATCGGAGTCCCTCTCCAGGAGTGCCTCGGTCTCAGGCGCTCCTGGCGACACCGAACGTCAGCCGCCGGACCGTGACGGGATGAGGGAGCACCCATGGGTAACTGTGTTCACGGGTCTCACCTCCATACGACGACTTCACGGTCCACCGCGAAAGTAGCAGCGGGGCGCGGCCACGCTCAAATCATTTCCTGTGAGCCCGTGGCGTGATCATGATCCCGGCGTCTTGAGGCGTCTCCAGCGGTTGAGCCCGCAAGCCAACAAGCGGAAGGAGTCGCGGCGTTCGATACGTCGTTCTCTGCGGACCGCGAATCGTCGGCCCTGGCCGCGCTGTCGTATCCGTTCTGGATGTGGTGGGGCCGCCGGGCTGCGGTGCGCTGTGTGCGCGGGTCAGCAGGCTATCGAGATCGCGAAGGGCGCGAATCCGCTGGACCGGATCACGTGCGGCACGAACAGTATCGCGGCCTCCGTGGCGCGGGCGGTCTGGATCCCGCCGAGATCCCTGATCCACTCCTTGCGCCAGCCGAGGTCGATGAGCAGGTCACGGACAGCCTGTTTGGCCTGCGGGTCGTCGCCGGAGAGGAAGGCGTCGGGAGCCTGGGCGAGCATGGCCGGCGCGGTCATCACGGGGAAGAGCATGGTGTTGAGAGTCTTGACGACGCGCGTTTCGGGCAATGCTGCCTGGAGTTGCTCGGCAAGGCTCGAGCCGGGGTAGATCAGGTCGGCGGGCAGGCCGTCCGGTCCGTCGACGGTGGCGTTGGAGACGTCGACGAGGATCTTGTCGCGCAGTTCTTCGCGCAGGGCGGCGAGCCGGTCCAGCGAGCCGGCGCCCGGGGTGGCGTTGATGACGATCCGGGCTGTCCGGGCAGCGTCGGCGGCTGCGCCCGGCGCGCGGTCCGCCACGGTCACCTCATGCCCTGCCTGGGTGAGGGCTGTGGCCAGGTTGCCGCCGACGCGGCCGTTGCCGAGAACTGCGATGGTGCTCATGATGATCTGGTCCTTCCGTGCGTGCAGGTTTCCGTGCGTGCAGGGTGTGGTTCGTACGGCTCGTCATTCGTGCAGGTTGTGATTCGTGCGGGTTGTCGTTCGTGCGGGCTGTCGTTCGTGCAGGTTGTGGTGCGCGGTCAGCGGGAGAGTGTGGCGACGGCCTCGGCGTGGATGCCGGGCGCGGCGGCCAGGAAGCTCGCGCTCTGCGGGGTCCAGGGGCGGCCCTCGGCGTCGGAGATCTGTCCGCCGGCCTCGGTCACGAGCAGCGCGCCGGGCAGCAGGTCCGCGCGGGCTCCGGCGAACTGCCAGAAGGCGTCGATCCGGCCGGCGGCCACGTTCACCAGGTGCAGGGTCGCGGGCACGGCGGTGCGGACCACGAGCGCGTCGAAGAGCATCGAAGTGATCGAGGAGCCGACGCGTCGCACGACCTTCTCGTCCTCGTCCGGCCGGGCCTGGCTGGTGGCCACGATGCCCAGGCCGAGGTCCGCGGTCCGGGAGACGTGCAGCGGCCGGCCGTCGAGGTGGGCGCCCGCGCCGGCGAGCGCGGTGTAGGTCTCGCCGGTCAACGGCAGGTGGACCGCGGTGAGCACCGGCTGGTTCTCACGCACGAGGGTGGCGGTCACCGCCCACTCCGGCAGGGCGTGCAGGTGGTTGACGTTGCCCTCGGCCGGATCCACGACCCACCACTCGCCGGGCGGCAGGGCCCCGCCGTCCAGTTCGTCCTCCACCCAGCCGGCGTCCGGACGTAGACGCGTGAGGCGGGGGCGCAGGATGTCGAGGGCCGTGTCGTCGTTGGCGGCGAGCGCCCGCATCAGCTCTTCGCGCGTCTGGTAGCGGACCACTTCGCCGAAGCGCTCGCGCAGCGCCGAACCGGCCGCGCGCACGGCGGTAACTGTCTCGCCGAGCAGGTCGGCGTCGGAGGCGGCGACGTCAGTGGTCTGAAGTGTTTCGGACATGGCGGTACTCCCATGTGAGAAGGGTGTGATGAGGCTGGTCGGGTCAAGCTGTGCGTTCCGTCCTGCGCTCTGGTGTCGAAGGTATAGAGCCCTCTGATTAACTTCAAATGCATGTCAGGCACGTCTAGGATTACTCACATGCAATTGGATTTGAATCTGCTCGCCGCGCTCGACGCGCTGCTGGAGGAGGGAAGTGTGGCCGGGGCGGCCGCGCGCCTTCACGTCACCGCCCCGGCGATGAGCCGGAGTCTGGGCCGGATCCGGCGCACGACCGGCGATCAGATCCTGGTGCGCACCGGCCGCACGATGACCCCGACGCCGTATGCGATCGCTGTCCGGGAACAGGTGCACGAGCTGCTGCACCAGGTCCAGGGGGTGCTGGCACCGAGCCGTGAACTCGACCTGGCGACGTTGGAGCGCACTTTCACGCTCCGCTGGCACGATTCTTTGGTGGCCTTGAGCGGCCCATCGCTGCTCTCGGCCGTGCGTGGACAGGCACCGGGCGTGCGACTGCGCTTCGTCGCGGAATCGAGCGTCGACACCCCCGAGTTGCGGCGCGGCGAGGTCGACCTGGAGGCGAACGCCAACCGCCCGAGCGCACCGGACATCCGCGTCGAGAACGTGGGCGAGACCCCTCTCGTCATCGTCGTGAGGCAGGGGCACCCGCTCACCCGCGTCAGGACCGTCACCGTAGAGCGGTACGCCGCCGCGGAGCACGTCACCGTCTCGCGGCGCGGCAACCTCAGCAACGCCCTCGACGACGCCCTCGCGCGGCTCGGCCTCACCCGCCACGTCGTGGCGACCGCGCCCACGGAAGCGGCCGCGCTGGAGTTCGCGCGCGGCTCCGATCTCCTGATCAGCGTTCCCCAAGCCACCACGCGGTCAGCGGTCGCCGACCTCGGCTTGGTCGTCCTCCCCCTCCCACTCGAACTGCCGTCGGCACCGGTATATCTGTCGTGGCATCAGCGCTACGACACCGACCACGCCCACGCCTGGCTGCGCGGTCTGGCGCGCGCCGCGCTCGCCGCCTGCGGAGCGCCGCAGTCGGCGTCCTGAACGACAACAGGGCAAGGCCAGGCGGAAGTTCTGGTGCTGGCCCATTGCTGTGAGAGCGGGAGGCGATGCCCTAGGCCGTTTCGTTTGGATCATCTGACCGTTGGTCTGGGTGTGCCGTTGACTGACGCGCAATGGGCCGGATCGAGCCGTTGTTGCCAGACCGGACGCCGCAGCGGGGTGGCCGGTGGCGGGATCACCGTGAAGTGATCGATGCGATCGCCTGGAAGTTCCAGACCGGATCGCAGTGGGTCCACCTGCCCGAGAAGTACGGGAACTGGAGGGCGTCTACAACAGGCTGCGGATGTGGGCCATCGACGGCACCTGGGAGCGGGTGTTCACCGTGCTCATCGCGCAGGCCGACGCCCAGGAATACCTCAGCTGGGCCGTCTCGGTCGACTCCGCTGCCGTGCGCGCTCACCAGCACGCAGCCGGGGCCCGCAAAAAGGGGCCCCGGCCAGCGAGCCCGATGACAACGCCATCGGCCGGTCTCGCGGGGGACTGACCACGAAGATCCACCTCGCCTCCGATGCCCACTGTCGGCCATTGGCCTTCGTGCTCACCGCCGGCCAGGCCGGTGACGCGCCCGCCTTCGCTCACGTCATGGCCTTCGCGTCCCTCGGCAGCGAGGACGCCCCCGTACCAGGCCGGACGTGGTCCTGGCCGACAGGGCGTATTCCTCTCGCGCGATCCGCGAGTACCTGCGCAAGCGCGGAATCCGGGCGGTCATCCCCGTCCCGGCCGATCAACGCGGCCACCGGCTGCGGCGCGGCAGCCGAGGCGGCAGGCCACCCGCCTTCGACCGCGAGGCATACACGCAGCGCAACACCGTCGAACGATGCATCAACCGCCTGAAGCAGTGGCGGGGCATCGCCACCCGCTACGAGAAGACCGCAACCATCTACCTGGCCGGACTCTACGTCGCCGGCATCTTTCTTTGGTCTGCCAGGCCAACGACTCAGGAGCAGGAGCGAAGCGCATCGTCCCAGGCACCAGGGTTGTGGTAGTGGCTCTTGTGTCCCGCGGCAAGTACGTGGCGCAGTTCGGCAAGGTGCTGGGTGTTCGTGGGGAGATCCAGCCGGCCGAGGAAAGCAAGTGCGGCAGTCGGCTCCAGGTCGCCGCAGGCGTCGTGGAAGCTCGCCAGGAGGCCGCGGAAGACGGCCGAGTGCAGGGCCGGAAGCCGCATGGCGGTGCGGTACGTCAGCTCCTTCACCGTCCAGCGCACCGGTCCCGAACACTCCAGAACCCGACGGGCTCGGCGGAGCGGGGCTTCCGATCGCTCGGCCACCACCCGGTCGATGTCGTCACCGAGAACCTCGGCGAAGGCCGTCGCGGAAGTGGCGTGGTCCTCGAACCAGTCCACCCACAGCGAGTAGGTGACGGCCTCGGCGTCCCGGTCCGCCTCCAGCCGCTGACGGTAGCCGTCCCACAGCACGTCGGCGGGCAAGGGACCCTCCGCACTCTCGTTCGCGAACCGGATCTCGCACGTGACCCAGTACTCGTCGAGGAGGTCCAGCAGCCCGAAAGCCAACCGCACCTGGTCGGCTGCATCCAGGTCTTCGGCGAACACATCACCGGCCCAGGAGTGCGCTACCTGGTTGGCGGTGAGCAACGCGTCCGGCTTCTCGTCGCTCATCCACCCGTCGCGCACCTGGCCAACGCCCTGATCAGCCAGCCAACGCCGCGCTGCCTCCTCGGCTTGCATCTCCACTCGGGAAGTATGACAAGCCTCGCAAGATCCGAACGAAACGGCCTAGTGTCCTGCGCCGGTAGTTGATCGTTAGTAGTTGCGTGACTTCTACTGCTGGTGCGTCAGTTCCTCGTCGGGGCCCGAGGCTGGAACCGTTGCTGCTGTCTGATGACGAGCGGGCGGTGTTGGAGCGGTGGACGCGTCGGGCGACATCGGCCCAGGCCTTGGCGT
>NZ_JBSFCK010000043.1:0-43268 GCF_053593435.1 Streptomyces sp. NPDC002306 | reverse complement strand
AAGACCCGATAAGTCCGACGCGCTCGAAGCCACCCCAACCACCCCCGGGACCCACTGCCAACCAGCCTACGCCCACTACAAAAGCAACGGCATTGGCTTTAAGGGACGTGACTACATGGCCGGCTGGATGACCGGCCGCTCCGGCACCCGCGTCCACGTTCGCTTCCAGCCCCACCACCTCGAGCAGATCGAGGTCTTCGACGCCGACAACCGCCATCACCTGGGCACGGCCTACCTCGCCGACCAGGCCACCGACGAGCAGATCGAGCAGGTCTACCAGGCCCGCACCGAACGCGCCCGCCGCCTGCGCCGCGACCTGCGTCGGGCCGAGGCCCTGCGCCGCCGACGCTTCAAGCCGCACACCACCGCGGGCCCGGCCCGCACAGACGCAGCCATGACCCGCCAGCAGGTCGTGAAAGAACTGCGCACCCTGCGCTCCAACCGGCCCGCCGATGACCTGCCCGCCGACTACATGCCCCGCCGGATCACCCCCTCCAGCCGCTGGGCCGTCCCCAGCACCCCCGAACCCACCGAACCCGAGGAACGCACGTGACCACCCCGCTCACTGCCCCCGACCCGCCCTCCCACCGGGCCACCCGGATCATCCGCGGCCAGCAGGTGCGCTGGCGAGGCCGCCCCTACACAGCCACCTGGATGACCGCCCACGCCCAGTGCACCGTCCGTATCCGACCCCGCGGTCCCGACACCGTCGACGTGTACGACGCCGCCACCGGCCAGCCGCTCGGCACCGCTCACGCCCAGCCCACCCACCCCGCACCTGACGACACCCACACCGCCCCGATGACCACGAAGGACACAGACGTGACCGACACCGACACCACGCAGACGACACCCCGCCCCGACCAGGACGAGGTCGTCGGCGAACCCGACTTCTACCTCAACCTCGCCGACGCCCGCATCGTCGCCACCGAAGCCCTCCTCGAAGCCAGTGAGAACATCGCCGATACCATCGAAGCCCGGGCGATGTCCTGCATCTACGGAGACGCCGGCCTCGGCAAAACCTTCTCCGTCCTGGCCGCCCTGAAGGAAGTCTCCGCCGAACGCGTCCTGCTCCTGCAGTTCCGCTCCCGCCCCACCCCCCGCGACATCCGCCAGGAACTGTTCACCGAACTCCGCCTCGAAGGCGAACCCCCCTCCCACCCCAGCGAGTTCGACCGTCTGCTCAAGCGAACCCTCGCCCGCAAGCCCTACGTTCTCGTCTGCGACGAAGCCCAGCAGTTCAGCCGCGAATGCTTCGAGTTCGTCCGCCACCTGTGGGACACCGGCAAGAACAAGAACCGCCCCGCTGTCCTCTTCGTCGGCGGCGAAGAGGCCTACAAAACCCTCTACAGCGAACCCGCCCTCGCCTCCCGCATCTACATCTGGCAGGAATTCGCCCCCATGGAAGCCGACGAGGTCCAGCGCAACATCCCCCTCTTCCACCCCGTCTGGGCCGACGCCTCACCCGAACTCATCGACTACGTCTACGAAGAAGGCGCCGGCGGAACCTTCCGCGTCTGGTCCAAGATCACCTACCACGTCCTCGAAGGCATGAAGCGCCGCGGCCTCGAAAAGGTCGACGAAACCATCGCCCGCTGGGCCATCCGCCGCGCCCTGCCCCACCGCCGCCGCTCCCGCCGCCCCCAGCAGGACGCCGGATGACCAGCCCCGACAGCGCCCCACCACCCCACTACCTGAGCCTGCCCGGCGCCCGCACCGTCACCACCCAAGCCGTGCGGGCCGCCGGCCACGCCCTCGACGACGCACTGCATCAACAGAGCATGATCTGCCTGACCGCCGACCCCGGCGTTGGCAAGACCTTTGCCCTGCACGTCCTATGCGAGCAGCGCCCCACCCTGCCCACGCTACGGCTGCTGCAGCGCCCCCAGGCACGCCCCGACGACCTGCGCCACAACCTCCACCACGCCCTCAACCTGCCCGGCGACGCACCCCACGACGCCGGCATCTGCGACGACTACCTGCGCCACGCCCTGGCACACACACCCCGCCTCCTCGCCGTCGACGAAGCCCACCAGTTGTCCGCCTCCTGCATCGAATACCTGCGCTACCTCCACGACGACCCCGCCCCGCAGGTCACCATCCTGCTGCTTGCCAGCCGACCCCGCCTCAGAGCCCTGCGCTCACAGCCCACCCTGCTCAGCCGCGTCACCACCTGGCACCACATGGAACCCCTCGACGCGGACGAGGTCCTCACCGTTCTGCCCGCCTTCCACCCGCTGTGGCACAACATCCCCAGCCACGTCCTCGCCCGCTTGGACGACATGTGGGCGCACGGCAACATGCGGCGCTGGGCCGCCCTGACCCACCAGCTCCAAGCCCACCAGCGCCGCCACCCCGACCACCCGCCCGAGCCGGCCACCCTCCTGCGCCGCCTGGACCCCCGTCTGGCCCTCACACATGATCTCAACGCATTCCAGTACCGCACCGGACGAGACCTTCCATAAATGGACCCCCGCATGGTCCCCAGACCACACCGATCCCAGCCTGCCGCCCATCACCCTAATCACCGACGCCCACGACCAGCCCGCCTACACCGCCACCGCACTCGCAGCCCACCAGCCCGAGCACGGCCGCATCGCCGTCCACCCCACACCCCTGGCCACCGCACCCGCCTACCTCGCCCACGACCTCATCCGCGCGCTCGGCAAGCACCTTCCAGCCCCCCACATCGACCCGCCCTGGTGGACCAGCAACGCCGACGAGTCCTGGCGTGTAGCAGTGGCTTGGACCCAAGCTCTCAACATCAGCCACTACGTCATCTGCCGCGCCCACCGCATCACCGGCCGCCACCTCGAGCACCTCATGGCCCTGCGTGAACGCACCCGCATCCGTCTCACGCTCGTCGTCAGTGGCCCAGCACCCGCCGCCCTGTCCACCATCCTCAACACTGTCGCCCACCACCAGATCGACAGCATCGAAGACAGCCGCCAGCACCTGAACGCAGACCAAGCCCCCACACCGCGCACTCTCGCCAGTTACGCCTGGTGGCAGGGCGCCCCGTTTCCCGGTCCGCACGACGAGTCCCGGTACGAGCTGCCCCCACGCCCCCGGCGCCCCGCCGGGAAACCCGACGAAGTCACCTCCAGCAGCCGCGGTACTCCCACCCGGCTTTCTTCCACCGACAGTCAGCCGCCCGCCATCGCTCTGCCAACGTTCACGCGCGCCGACACCTCCAGCGCGCACCTCGAAACCGTGGCTCAGCGCATCCACACCCGCGTCGCCCACCCCGTACTACATGCCGCAGCCGTCGCTCTCCGGGCCCTGACCGGCTACGGAACCGACCAACTGGCCCAACTCACCATTCCCACCCCCCACCGCCCACGAGCCGACCTCCCCACTGATCTACCTGACTGGGCTCGCCTACTTCGGGACGCCGCCCGCATTCACACCGACCTGCAGGGATACATTCGCCACGATCTGACGGACCGTTTGTCGGGCGAGGACATGCCGTTCCGGCTGTCCGCCTGGGACAAAAGCGATGTCGCTCACGCCACCGAGACCTGCCACCTTGTCGCGGCCCGCGTTCGCCGTGCACGCCAACGGCCCTGAAAGAGAGGCGCGATGAGTACCCCCCGGTCATCGGCGCTTTACCTCAACAAGCCCCCGTCTGTCTTGCGCGGGAAGCTGGCCAGCCAGGACGGCGACGGAGTCAGAGGCTGGCTCCACAGCTCTGCCGGATCCGCCGGGGGCGGGAATTCACGGGCGGCCGCCTCTCCCGTCCCCGCGGCATCAGTGTCGAGCAGCTCCCTCAGCAGGGCATGTTCACGGCGGCATGCCCTGACCGCCGCCCTGCACAAGGGTGGCCTTGCCGAAGGCGAATAGGTCGTTCGTGGCACGCGCACCTCGCGAAATTAGTGCGCATGTTCTATTTTTGAGAACCTGTGACACCCTGCAGCGACGGATGGTTGGATGCCAATGTCTGGCGGCCTGATCGCTCGTTGAACACGCCACAGGCTGCACACCGGGCCTGCGGGCGGCCGTGACCGCAGGAGGATGGGGAGCCGACGCGTGAGTGACCGCAGTCCGATCGAGTGGACCGAAGCCACGTGGAACCCCACGACCGGCTGCGACCGGGTCTCGGACGGCTGCGACAACTGCTACGCGCTGACGCTGGCGAAGCGGCTCAAGGCCATGGGATCGGCGAAGTACCAGAACGACGGTGACCCCCGCACCTCCGGCCCCGGCTTCGGCCTGACCGTGCACCCGGACGCGCTGCGGGTCCCATTAGGCTGGAAGGCGCCGCGCACAGTGTTTGTGAACTCGATGTCGGATCTCTTCCACGCCCGCGTACCGCTGGACTACGTCCGGCAGGTCTTCGAGGTCATCGAGCAGACTCCTCAACACACCTATCAAGTGCTCACGAAACGAGCACGCCGGCTGCGGCAGGTCGCCGACCGACTACAGTGGCCGGCCAACCTGTGGATGGGTGTTTCCGTAGAGAGCGCCAAGGAACTGCCCCGTGTCGACGACCTGCGGCAGGTCCCGGCCAAGGTGCGGTTCCTATCGTGCGAGCCGTTGCTCGGTCCTCTGGACGGACTGGACCTGGCGGGCATTCACTGGGTTATCGCCGGAGGCGAGTCAGGTCCCCGATTCCGGCCCATGGAACAGGAATGGGTCACAGGAATCCGGGACGCCTGCCTCCAAGCCGATGTGGCCTTCTTCTTCAAACAGTGGGGAGGCCGGACCCCCAAGGCGTCTGGTCGGCACCTTCAGGGGCGGACCTGGGACCAGATGCCTACGCTCGAACCTGCGCCTGCAGGCTGATCCGGCTCTTGGTCGTGAGCTTGCCCGGCGACTGGACGGCAACCACGCCGTCCTGCCGCATCTGCCGAGCCGCCTGCAACGCATGCTTCGGCATCCAGCGGGCGGTCTCCGCCAGCAGCCACTCGCCGATGGCCTCCACCGTTGCGGCCCCGGCATTCAACCGCTGGGCAACCAGTTCGGCCAGCTCGTCGTCGATCAGACCTGCGGCCTGGAACAGGTCGAGCTGCCCGTCCGCCTTGGCGCCTCGGGTGCGTGGGTCGCGGAAGCTTTCGCCATCAAGCTCGTCGACCTTCCACATAGCGTCCTTCATCGCCCTCAGGCCTGCGGTGCTGCCGGTGCCGAAGACGAGATAGAGGGGCTGCCCAGTACGCGGGACGAGTTCGAACTGCAGCTGGTAACCGAAGCCGGCCCGACGTAGCGCATCCCGGAAGGTGCGCAACCACACGCGCCACTTCTCGTCGGGGCCCAGTTCGTCGGCGGCCGGGGTCCAGAAGCCGCGGCCGCCGAAGACCGCGTCGAGGATGTCGGCGTTGAGCTCCTCACGGCGGCTGAACCAGTTGGGCCCGAAAGTGGTGATGACTTCGCTGGAGCGGTTGCCGGCGATGCGGGACATCACGTGCAGCGGCACGTTGACGTTGCCCCAGCTGTCGAAGATCCCCAGGATTGGGTGGCCCCAGGCTCCGAGCTCGTCGAGGAGCGTGAGGCTGTCGTGGCCCGCGTCGCCGCGCCGGACCTCCACCCGGACCGGCAGATCCTTGAGCGGCCCGAAGCGCGAGACGAGTTCCGCCACCAGGTGCTCATGGCGCGCCCGGTCCTTCTCGATGAATATCAAATGCACCCGCCGGGGGCTGAGGTGCATGCGGTCGGCCGCATCATGATGCAACAGGCGGTCCAGGATGAACACTGGCGAGCCCGGCTCGCCGTTCTCGTAGCGGCCCGGCCCGGCGAACGCGTCCAGGAGCGTGACCCGGGGCCGGGAGTAGCCGGTGCTCTGAGAGGTCTGCAGCAGGATCGGCCACCAGGCGTCCAGGTACCGCTGGTACAACCGATGCTTGGCCGCGGTCGCCGGCTCCAGCTTCCACAAGACGCCCATCCGTGCCCCCTGTTCAGGATCGCCACGGTCGGCGGCTGGCACGTGCCAGCCGCACCCCCTGATAACAGATGGTGTGCGCAACAACGTTCAACGTAAAGACCGCGTATCAGCCGCCGAGGAAGCAAGCTTTCCAGCGGAGCAGCAGGTGAGAAGGGGGCGCTGCCGTTGGTGAGTGACCGAGGTGTTCCGGGGCGGGTGAGGCTTGCCTCTGCCCGTCGACGAGCCCGTGCGCCTGGAGGGCATAGCCACCGGTGATCACCAGCGGGTGCGAGGTGCCGATCACGAGGATGTTGGCCAGGAGCTGGCGATGGAGCTTTGTGCTCTTCAGGCAGTGTTTGACATCCGGCGCGCAAGCTCGGGGAACGCGGCCTCCCACACCTCACGGACATGCCTGCTGATCATGGTCCTCATCAAGGGCCACTGCGCGAGCAGAAGATCCCGGTTCAGGAAGCGGATGATGTCCTCGCGCTGCCCTTCGGCCAGCACCGTCCGGTAGAGGCCCATGCACTGCCGGGGCCGGTCGAGGTCGTAGACGCGCAGTCCAGACCAGACGATGTGAAGCGGCAGCTCGAGCACCCCGTGCTCCGGCCCAGCGAGGTCCTTCAGTGTGTCGGGAAGACGCCCCGCGTACCGCTCGTGCAACACGTCCGCGGCGGAGGGCATGGCATCAGAAGATGACTGCTGAACCATGGTGCCCATTAAACCGTGCGCGCCAGGCGAACAGCAGGACGGCCGCGCCCCTACCCGGCTCCCGGTGCGGACTTCGGCCCGACAAGAACGAGTGGGTTCGGCATGGAGAAAGGGGCAGCGGCCGTTGCCGGACGGCGAGTGCCCCTTCAAGCCTCCATCGTACGCACCACGTGATCGTTGCCCTGCGCGTGCCGCGAACCCCTCAGCTGACCGGTAGAAGCGGGGAGACGGCCGGACCGGCTGGCCAATCCTGCTGTGGGCCGACGGCAGGGAGCAGAACGAGCGTGCGGGCGGGATTCGGACGGCCTTTGACGGGCCCTTCAGGATCCCGCTAACGTTGGTCCCAAATCAGATATCAGAGTCGGGATGGAAGGCAGATGTGATGCTGCTGACGACCGGGCAGGCAGCCCAGGAACTCGGCTGCGCGGTCACCACCTTCCGCCGTCTCGTATACGCCGGACTGCTGCCGGGCCTGTCCCGCCGCGGCGTGCGCGTCATGGTCCCGCTCGATGTCGTCCAGACACTCGGCCGACGCCAGCACGCCCCGCTGGACCGCCTGGACACCAAGGAGATCGCCGTCCTGCGGGTCGACGTGGCCAAGCCCGTGCAGGAACCGGACCGGGACTGGATCGGCTTCGCCGCCTCCCTCACCCCCGGCGACCTCCTCGCGGCGCTGCGCGGCTGGTGGCGGTGCGACCCGGCAGGTATCGCCGCCGGGGGAGTGCTGCCCGTCACCCTGTCCGGCTACGTCGTCGCCGTCCTGACCGGCCTGGACCGATGGCAACGCAACCACGAAGGCCGCCACGCCTTCCCCGACGCACGTCTGGCCGGCTACGTCACCGACCTCGCCGCACCCCAAACCACCATCACCGCTCAAACGGACGACGACCGCCACCTCGCCGAACTCCTCCTGGGCACGCGGCTCGCCTCCCACTCCGGCGGCGCGATCGCCTACGTCCCCACCCACACCGCTGACTGAACCGCCCGGACAAGGAAGCCCCGATGGACGCACACAGCTACAACGCCGCTCTCACCGAGCTGCGCACCGTGCGGGACGAGATCAAAAAGGCCCGGGCCGCGCTGACGAAGCTGGAAGCCGACCGCGATCAGCGCATCGCCCAGCTGGCCGCCTACGGCAAGGCCAAGGTGGAGCGCATCGCCCCGGCAGCCGGGCTCAGCGTGGCCGACATCGTCGCCCTGGCTCCGGCTCTGGCCCCCGAGAGCCTCACCGCAGCCGAGACCGCCCCACCCTCACCCGCGCCTGCCGCCCCCGCCGCGGACGGCAGTGCGGCCGAGGCCGCACCCGAGCCTGCCCCGCAGACCGGAGCCGCAGCACCCGCAACGGCAGACAGACAGCCCTCGCCCGCGGTGCCCTCGGCTCAGGCCGGCGGCCCCGCAGACCCCGGTCAGGGCCGGGCCGCAGCCCTGGACACGCCGCGCGAACTACCCTCGATCCCTGAAGGCCCTGCAGGGGACAGCTGGTTCGCGCACACCCCGAAGCTCGTCTCCCAGTCCCCGAACTTCACCCAGCAGGCACGCTCCACCGTCTTCCTGGACACCGACACCGGCGTGCTGGTGTACCGCGACCAGACCCACCGCCTCGACCTGGGCGACGCCTCGGTCGCCACCATCCTGACCGCCGTCTTCCACGTCCTGCCCGAGGGCGTAGAGCGCATCTACATCACCGCCGGTGACCCCTGGCACCGCGATGCCGACCGCTACCCCTACCTGCGCGACGCGGTCGCCGCCTGGCTGAACGCCCCCACGCCAGGCTGGCGCACCGACACCGGACGCGGCCGTGACCGGATGGCCGGACACTTCGTCCACGCCCGCAATCCCGTCGGCCGCTACCAGCGCGAAGGCGGCGAGCAGCACGTGGAGATCCGCTCGGTGGGGGAGTGGTTCGACGTCGACGGCGCCGACCCCGCGACCGTCCGCGACGCCTTCGTCCTGCTGTGGCAGGCCCTGCGCCGCCACTGGAACGACGCCGTCATCATGGGCTCCCCCTCCCAGACCGGCCGCGACCTGTGGACCCGCACCATCCCCACCCGCGGCCAGCACGCCGACGGCTTCCCCGTCCTGTCCGAAGAACTGCGCGGCCTGCTCCACGCCACCGCGGGCCAGGGCCGCAACGAACTCCTCACCCCGCCCCGCGTCCCTGAGCAGCTGCCCCAACTGGTCGAGTACGACCGCACCTTCGCCTACGCCAAACACACCTGGAAGTCCCCGGTCGGCACCCCCCGCCGCATCACCGCCCACACTTTCGCCGCCTGGTCGGAGAAGGAGCAGCAGCGTGCCCTGTACGGAAGCGGCCACTGGCAGGTCCGGGCCACCGTCCCCGACACCTGGAACCACGTCGGCCTCCTGCCCGCACCCGCACCCGGCGACCGTGCCTGGCACTACCCCGCCGCCCCCAACGCCACCTTCACCACCTGGGCCGGCGGCCCCGAAATCCACACCGCCCTCACCAACCCCATCCAGCCCTGGAAGATCGAAATCCTCGACGGCATCCTCTGGGACGACGGCAAACCCCTCGACGACTGGGCCAAGAAACTCAAAGAGACCTGGACCAACCTCGCCGCCCAGGCCCACTTCCAGGGCAACCCCCAACAGGCCCGCGCCGCCCACCTCGCCTCACGCGCCGTACGCTCCATCCTGCTCTACGGCATCGGCGCCTTCGCCCAGCGCCCCCGCATGGTCACCGGCACCACCCCCCGCACCATGGAACGCGACGTCCCTCCGGACGCGGAGATCATCGGCTTCGACGACGAACTGATCACCTGGCAGAAACCCACCGGCTTCAGCCGCGACCCCAACGCCCACCCTGAATGGGCCGCGGCCATCTGGTCCGGCGCCCGCGCCGCCCTGCTCACCCAGCGCCACCGCGACGACAACACCTACGCCGGCGCCCTGCACACCCCGCCCGGCACCGTCGTCGCCTTCCGCACCGACGCCCTCTACCTCACCGCACCCCAACACTGGCCACACCACCACCAGCCCGGCGACTACCTCCTCAAAGGCCACCTCACCCACTCGGTCACAGCCCCCACCACCGAAGAGGGACTCCTCACCCTGCGCGACGCCGGACGCGCCGCCCTCATCCAGCACGGGGGACAAGCCTGATGCCGCCACGCCCCCGCCGCAACGAGCCCACAGCGCAAGGCCAGTTGAACGAGGCCGCTCAACTCGCCGACCAGCTCCAGGCCGCCGGCTACACCAAACGCGACATCGCCCGCATCATCAACCGTGACCCCTCCCTAGTCTCCCAGTTCTACACAAAACACAAAGGCGCAGCCTTCGTCCCCGCCCTCCAGCAGGTCCTGGCCGCCGTCCAGACCGGAGGCATCGCCGACCTGCCCGAACTCGCCGCGATCGCCGCTCGCCACACCCACCGCCGCACCACATCCAGCGGCGCCCGCGCCCGCGTCCGCAGCAAAGCCGTCCTGATCACCCCCACCGGCTCCGGAACCGGCCGTGTCGGCGCCCAGGCCATCGCCTCCGGCTCCTCCCGCCTGCGCCCCCTCATCGCCGAAGCCGCCCGCCGAGGCCTGCGGCTCGCCTTCACTGTCCGCCTTGCCAAAACTGGCTACCTGCACCCCTCCGGCAGCCGCACCGACTCACCCGGCATCCGTCGTGACGTCATCCAACGCGCCGACCACACCGAAGAACGCTCCTACGGCTCCGCGCAGACCGGTGGCCACGACGCAGCCGACTTCGCCCGCCGCGTCGACGCCACGGGTGGAGACGTCACCGCCGCCGTCCACCAATGGCTCGTCGAGACTGGACGCATTCGCGCTGACGCCCACATCCTTCACCTGGAGGTGCGGACCTGGCGTCCGCGCTGATGCTGCTTGCGTGCAGCCCGGTCACCGCTGAGAAGCTAGCGGCCGATGGTGCTCCAGTCGGCGGAGGCAGACGGCACTGTACGGCCCTCGGGTGTTCGTGGAGGCTCCGGCTCCGTTCCGACAGATTGTAGGAGGGAAGCGGTGGACCATCCGCTGGAAGCCATCCCGCTATGCGTTCCGTATCCCCTTCGAGAGCTGCCTGACTCCGACCAATAACTGACGCTTCAACAACCGGGTTCAGCCGTTAAAGTGACACACCCGCGGCCGGCGGTGGCAGGATCGCAGGCGATCACGCGCAGGGACTCTTTGGCTCGCAACAGGTCGACGATTACGATCGACTCGTCGTCCAGCAAGACCGTGCCGGTCTCCCGCTTCTCTGGGACCCAAGCCGGAAAGTGGAGCCGAACCAGGGCGTTAAGCCAGCAGCCGCATGGATCGATCGCCAGGAGCATGCCACGCATGGGTATCGCTGCACCTCACGCACTGCTCTCAGTTAGAGCTGCCCCAGATTGAGGCTTGCGTCGTTATCTTTTCGTGACCTAATGTTGGTGGCGCCTTCGGTGTGCCCAGAAGTAGTTATATGAGGGGTCTCGCCGCATCTCACCTGCGGCGAGACCCTTTGACACCTATGCCGCCACGAGTAGTGCGGGTAGCGCCGCCCCGAGGAAGACCAGCAAGGCCGCGTACTGGCGCTCGCTGAGGTACTCAGCGGTCGCAAGCACTACGAGGACGATGACGATGACCGCCCCGTACTTCCTTGGCCAGCGCATGCGGGGATTCTGAGGTTTTTCGAGTCGGTACATGCTGAATCATCAGCCTCCAAACGCGGAGCACGGCAGTGGACTTGATGCAGCAGGTCGGCCGACCGCTTCACTATTTTCTCGCGAGGTTCGCCGTTTCTGAAATGGTGGACGTGAGTCGAGTCGGTTATAGGACGAACGGCGTGTCCTCGGCACTACAACTACACCATCTGTCCAGCGGCGCCGGCCAAACCGATGGAATAGCCCTCCCGGGTGTCCATCAGCGACGGAAGCTGATGGAACAGGCCGTAACCGGCAGTTGACACTAGGGCGCCCGCTGTTCCTTGTGTCACTCAGGCATCTTCGGTAACTGGCTGTGGGGGTGTTCTACTTGCTCCCCCATTACTGATTCGGATCATCAGAGGGTCAGAGCACTACATGTCGAGGGCAAGTCTCGAAATGTCATCGCCCGCTAAATTGGGCGCAGCGCCGCCGCTGTGAGCAAGATTGCAGCCAAGAGGACTCACGTTCAGAGAGGGCGCCCGAGTTGTCGCGGCCACCGAGGCACGACGAGCCGATGCTGCCGCACGGCGCGAGCTACTCGCCGACGAGTCCCTCGACGGCGCCTGCGCCAGGATGAGCGCGTCGGTGGGCCGCGATTCCGCGATCGGGCCGGCCAACGTCTGTTCATCCTCGAACAAGGCGCTGCCGCACAGGCGGAGGGGATCTTGCACAGCCTCGCAGCCGCCTTGGCCGAGCGAGCAGGCCGCGACCCCCAAGCTCCGATATCGGTCACCCTCGACCTGGAGTCATGGCCCCGCCGCCGCTGGAGCGGGCGGCTCCCGGCCTCCAGAAGAGCCGTTCTCGGAAACCTCGGCCGCGACCGGGGTGGATCATCGGCAGGTCGGTGAGCGTCGCCCCGACCCTCGTCCGGGTCGAGAAGGGCGTCGACGAGAGCACGCAGGAACCGGAGCCACACACGGCCCAGCGCGCCGTACCGTTGTGCAAAGCCAGCTGAGACGGTGTACGAGTGAGGCAACAGCCAGGGTCTGCCCCACCGGGCACAGCGCTAGCCCTGAGCTCATGCAGCCGAATCCTGTCTGGCCCGCCTCGGGGCCGAGATGTTAATCAAGGTCATCCCAACTCCACGGTGAAGCAGGACTGCCGTCAGGTTCACGCCCGAACCGGAACTGCTCAGAGGGATACGAGCCGTGCTTGGCGGCCGGGGGAGCGAAAGGCACAGAAGGCTGAGGCTGCGCAGACCACGGCCGACGGCGTTCCTCCGGTCGGGATACAGGACTCACCGTTGGAAGCTGCGCTGCCCCCGCACTGTGCGCGTAGCGGGTTGCCAGGACGGAGGCTTGTTCTTCGGCGCCCGTGGTGTGTAGGGCGTTGAGGAGGTCGGCGGCTGCGGCCGGGTTGTCCAGGCTGACGTGTGCGGCGGGGTTGCGGGCCAGGAGCTGTGCCGTCTGGTCGTGCGCGCCTGTCTGGTGCAGGCTGTCCAGCAGGTTCGCGACACCCTCCGGATCATCCAGGGGAGCGAAGGCGGCAATGCGGGTTGCCAGGACGGAGGCTTGTTCTTCGGCGCCCGTGGTGTGTAGGGCGTTGAGGAGGTCGGCGGCTGCGGCCGGGTTGTCCAGGCTGACGTGTGCGGCGGGGTTGCGGGCCAGGAGCTGTGCCGTCTGGTCGTGCGCGCCTGTCTGGTGCAGGCTGTCCAGCAGGTTCGCGACACCCTCCGGATCATCCAGCGACGCATGAGCAGTCCCCCATTGAGCAGCACGCTTGTCGCTGGGATCAAGTGTGGTGATCAGACGGATGAGCTGGGCGGACGCGTATGAGCTGCCAGCAGCTGAGCCCTTGCGGTAGAGCTGTGCGGCGTCGCGGTGCAGACCGAGACTCCACGCGGCGTCCGCCAGCCTTGCCAGATCGGTGTTGTGGGCGTGGGCGGCTGCCGCGGTCCAGAAATCGATAGGGGGCACCAGGTCCGCACGCTCTTCACGGCCCAGGTACTCCAGGTAGTCGGCCAGCTGGAACATCGGGCCCGCGTTCTGACGCAGAGTTTGCACCGATGAGCGGTCATTGCCTACCGGCATTTGCGCAGTCCGCGGATGGGGCCGTACGGGCATCAGCATGCCGGGCAGCCCGTTGCAGGGTTGCGTCGCGTAAGCCAACGACTGTGGGAGCCAATCGGCAGTGAGGGCGTCCCATTCGAAGTCGGTGAGGTAACCAGGGGCGCAGTCGGCCAGCCAGGACAGAGGCAGCCGAGGATCGGCGCCCAACCGGATGGCGTCCATCGCCGCGCTAACGAGGGCTCTGGCGGCGGGCGGCGCGTCCGCGTAGCGGTTCAGCAGAACGGGAACTCCTGCCAGGTACTGGGTGACCCTGCCATCCTGTGCGCGGTTGGCAGCATCCCGCAGCCTCTCGTCCAGTTCGACGCTGGCGGCCAACCGCTCCCGGTCGGCTGGGGCGAAGCCGTCGGGGACGCTGACTCTTGGCTGCTCCGTCAGCAAGGCCCGGGCCTGCGCATGCCTGTCAGGATCACGGCGAGTGGTCAGCTCTTCCCAGTGCTCCGGCCACAGCGTTGCCAGCACCAGAACGGGGGCACGCCGCGGAGTGTTCAACACCGTGCGCAGTGCTGCAGCCAGTCGTTCACCCCCCTCACCGTCACCCAGGTAGTGATGCGCCTCGTTGAGCCACACGACTGTTCTGGGCTCAATTGAGTCGATTTCGGCGAGGGCTGCTTCCTGCCGGGTGGGGTCGATGGGATGCCAGATTTTCCATCCATCCGGCAGTATCCGGGTCGCTTCCCACGAGGCCCTGGTCTTGCCGCTGCTGGCAGAACCGACCAGGGTGACCATGCTGCTGCGCCCTGCTGCGGCGCGGGCCGCAATGCGATTCAGTTCGATGTCGAAATCCCGCATGACATACGGCGGCAGTGTTTCGGCGTACTTGGTACGCGCACCCGGCCACGAGGCCGGGTGGACTTCCAGGGCGAGAGGATCTGCCTCCTCGACGGGCAGACCCGGCGAGGGGGGTGCCAAGCGTGCTGCCACCCATAGGTCGCCCACCCGTGCCTCTGTTGCGACAGGGTCCCAAGCGGCGCGCCGGGCCAGCGTCACTGCCACGGCGAGAGCATCCGCCTGCAGGCGCGGCAGCTCCGGTGCACTCAGCACACGGTGAATAGTGTCCCTGGACGGAGCCCCTGCCAGAGTGTCATCGTTGGCGATGTCCCCGGCGATGTCCGATAGCGTCGGGGCTCCGGCTGCCAGATACACCTGGTACAAGAGGTCCTTCAGCTCCCGCAGCGGGCCCGGCGCTACCGACGGCGCGGAAATCTGGCGCCGGGAGCCGGCCACGAGCCGCTTGTGACCCGTGCTGACAGCGTGATGCGGGATCGTGAAAGGCAGTGACCCTGCAGGGAGGAGACCTGGAGGATCCGGAGGGCCATCGCTGCGGCGGCCTCCTTCGCCACCCGTTGCGCGCCGCCAGGCGCCGGTCCACGCATCAGTCGAATAATGCGCATATGCCCCCTCGTCCGCGTCGGCTGCGCACACGGCGACATAGCCGAGCAGAAGATCGCATGACGGCAGACGCGCTCCGCGCAGGACATCATTCAGAGTGCTGCGCACCAACGACGCCTCACTGCCTACCCGGGCCGCCGAGCGCCGGCAAAGATCTCGCAGCGAAGGGTAACCGCAGCCCATCCAGAGGTAGTGCATGGTCTCGATGAGTTGCGCCAGTTGGTCGATCCCGTCAGGGGCCGTCCACCGGGGGATCCTCCCGCCCGGATGCGGGAAGGCAGCCCGCCAGAGGCGGTTGAGCTCACGCATGTGATGCTCATCGGCGGCGCAAGCCTGCACGTAAGCCACTGCGACGTCCCACCGAGGAACGGACCGGCCCTGATCGGCCCGGGCCAGAGTGGGTGCTGAGAAGCTGCATTGCTCCGCCATATCCTCGTAGGGGGGCGAACCGGCGAGTTCGCGCAGCAACCGGAGACGTTGCGCGAACTCGACGACTGGCCCGTCCCCGCTGAGGGGCGACTTGGGACGGCCCACGGTGTGCCTGCCAGCCCCTAGAGGTTGCGTCGCCGTCGGCTGGCTTTAACGAGGCGTCGCACTACATCGACACCTACCAGCCCACTCAGCGTCAGGACCGTGAAAATAGCCTCAATGCTCATTCCCAGCACGGTCATCGCCACTGCAAGAACCATGACGGTAATCACGAGAACGACCACGGCGGTGGGCACCTCTGCCGCCGTACGGTCACGATCTTCGTCTGTCTGTTCGCTCATGTTGCTCCCACTCAACACCCACAACATTTAGAGGAGTTGCAGCTCCCCGGGCCGGTAAAGCCCTCTTGCAGCGTAGCGGCTACCTCCCATCTCCACCCTCGCGGACAAAAGGGGCAAAAGGGAATAAGTGCTGGTAGTCCCGCTTGGTGGCGGTGAAAAATCAGAGTGTCCGATCATTGGCAGGCGAGCAGCCCGTTTTCTCGAATCTGCGCGGACAATCTGACAGAACATGCCACCGGAAAGCGTTAGGTCGCCGTGAGCTGTATTATTTCAAACTGTCCACGGCATGCATCGCATCTCGGAGACTCCACGCCAGCCCGGCGAGCATCTAAGCAGCGACCGACTCGCCCGCGGCCGCTCCTACTCAACACCCTGGGCCTAGCCGACCTGTTGCAGCAGACCGGCGCGCGCCGAATAACACGTCACCGTGTTTCGGCATCATCAAAAGCGCTCGCCCTCGCCGGGTGAGCGCTTTTGCATCAACGCCACCATAAACACGGACTACTGGCGCCGCGCATGACCGCTGCCCCAACTGTCGGTAGCCGTCCCTGGCTGGACCTGCGCAACCTCGAAATACACTACGGTCCGGAAGCAGGGTAATGGCGTGACGACTGCCCTGGCCCGCCCCGATGGCGCTCAAGTGGTGCCCTGCGGAGGAGCTTTGCGCCACCAAGGCAAAGCCGGTGCGGTACAGATCTCACTAGAGAGATCAGCCGAGGGCTGCGGCAAATGCATCGAAGTGGGCCACCACATAGGCGTGTTCCCGCTCGGACCAGCGGATGCGCTTCGCGATCTCGGACGCTCCTGCGAGGGATGCCCCTGGTTGCACGAGGCGCTTCTGTCACCACCGGGCGTTGCGGGCCTGCCGCTCGAGCAGGGCGTTGGGCAGCCGGGATCGGCCGACGCCGTCGACCCCGTAAGCATCTGCCAAGACCCGCACCTGTGCTGCCTGGTCGACGCAGGGCGGCGCACCAGGCCTGGAGGAGATGCACCAAGTCCATGCCATGTAGCCAAGGTCCTCGAGCGGGTGGCCGGGAGCTGCCATGTCGAAGTCGATGAACGCGGCCGGCACACCACCGGAGAAGACTGTGTTGTTCGGGCCGGGATCGTGATGACAGACCACCGGATACCGACCGGCGAGACGACTGCCGAAGGTCGCCTCGTGCAGCGCTCGCAGCAGTCGTCCGGCAGCGTCGACCTGGTCGTCGCTCCACCGCTGGAAGCGTGTGGGCACCCAACCGGGGAGGTAGCCGAGGACATCACGCCCGGCATCGTCGGAGCCCAGATAGCGTGGCGCGCCGGTGAACCCCTGATCGCGGAGGTGACGCAGGAGCTCCGCAACGAAGGGTGAAGAGGGGGAAGCCGGTCGTCTGACCGCGTTGCCGATTCTGACGACACCTGGGGTGAGGCGGCCGCCAGCCAACACAGTTTCCTTTTCCGCAACCCCATCGTGCACGGTCCCACCCGGTATGTCACCCGGTCAGTCTGGGACGTGTTCATGCCGGGTCCGTGAGATTGTGCAGGTCATCGCGGACGAGACTGTCGCGTTCGGCCGCACTGAGCCAGCGGGCCTGTGAGCCGCGGTGGTCCTTTTCTACCCACAGCACGTCGTGCACCGTCTCGGCGACCGGCCGCAGGTGGCTGATGACGGCCAGCAGCGTATCGGTGCCGACATGCGTGCGCAGGACCTGCAGGGCGCTGTCGAGGGAAGCAGCGTCCAGGGTGCCGAAGCCCTCGTCGAGGAAGAGGCTCTCCATGCGGGTACCGCTGCGCCCGTGCATCTCTACCAGGGCGAGGGAGAGAGCGAGAGAAGCTTGGAAGGTTTCCCCGCCGGAGAGGGTGCGTGAGCTTCGC
Source organism: Streptomyces sp. NPDC002306 (assembly GCF_053593435.1). Taxonomy (NCBI): domain Bacteria; kingdom Bacillati; phylum Actinomycetota; class Actinomycetes; order Kitasatosporales; family Streptomycetaceae; genus Streptomyces; species Streptomyces sp. NPDC002306. The sequence goes on along the minus strand of NZ_JBSFCK010000043.1, from coordinate 25,970 downwards.
CGGGTGTGGCTGGAAAGGCTGACGATGTCGAAGTCCTCGGCGAATCCCAGTCGTCCTCCGGAGAGCTGCTGCAGCAGTTCGCTGCCGTGCGCGAGGAGAGCGCGGGTGCGCAGGTCGGTGAGATGACCGAGGAATTTTCCGTCCGTCATATGGGTGCTCACCCCCTGCCACGTGGCCAGTTGGCGTTCACCTGCGATGAGCGCGGCCGCCAGCTGCTCCTTGTAGGGAATCTGGGACAGGGCCTTCTCCGCGTCCTTCAGCGCGTGCGCCGCTTCACTGCCCAGCATGCCGGCCTGAGTGCTCAGACCGTCCAGGAAAGTGGAGTCCAGCGGATCCGTCTCATCGCTCACCCGCGGCATCGTGGTGCCGGGGTAGGCGGCAGACACCTCGCAGGCATGAACGGAAAGCTGCGCGGTCAGCTCCGCCCTGGCCGCGTTCGCCCTGGTCTCGTGTTCTTCCAGGGCCGTCAGGAGCAGGGTGGTGGAGGCTTCCAGGGACGCGGCGTACTCCTTCGCAGCAGCAGGATCGTCCACCGTGGCAGGCGAAGGCAGCACAGGGCGTTCGGACTCCTCGACCAGCGCTGCTGCACTGCAAGCGCTGTCCGCCCAGCGCTGCAGCCGTGCATCGAGGCCATGCAGAGGACCGGTGATCTCGCGGTGTCGCCGTTCGGCCAGTGCGTTCCGCTCGGCCTGGAGCGACTGCACGCGCTTACGCAGCTGCTCCTGCCGCTCGGACAGTTCCTGCTGACGTCCCTGCTCCGTCCGCACAGCCTCGGCCGCGGCTTCCAGATCACCGGCTGTGGGGAGCTGCGGAGACGCTGGCAGCGCGGCCCGCACGGGCTCGGGGACCGCCGACAGGCTCGACAGCAGGCTGCGCTGCTCCGCCTGCAGATTCTCGCCCCTCTCGACCGCCTGCTCGCGCGCTTTGCGCGAGGACTGAGTGGCCGTTTCCAGCAAGGCACGCTCCGCGCCCAGCTCTGCCTCGGCGCGCACCAGCTCGTTCTTGCCGGCAGTGGCTGCCTCCTGCAGATGAACGACGCGACCACGGGCGCCCTCCAGCAGGCCAGCTGTCAGGCCCTCCCGCTCGGCGGCCGTCGGCGGCGCAGCGTCGGCCATGCGTGCAAGGGCAGAGGCGACCGTGCTCTCCAGCTCCTTGGCGTACACCGCAGGTTGGCGGTGGGCAGTACGCGAGGCGAGTTCCAGTGCCTGTTCGCGCACCGGGGGCAAGGACGACTCCAGCCGGGCGGCCGCCTCTTCGACCTGCTGCTCATGTTCTGCCAGGGCCCGCTGAAGCATTTCAATCCCGTGCGCGTGCCGGGTGTGTTCCTGCTCTGCGCTGTTCAGCACAGCGGAGGCCTTCTCCACCGCGGTCTGGGCCTGCGCGAGGGCGTCGGCATCCTGCGGCTGCGGTGGCTGGTAGTCCTCGGGTAGCGGCCGGTCACAGACGGTACAGTCCTCTCCTGCGCCCAGACCGGCACCCGCCGAGTGGGCTGCCTCCCGCCGTCGGATGTCCTCCAGTGCCTCCTGCGCGACGGTCACGGCAGCCCGTGCCGCTTCCAGGTCACTGCCAGGAGGCGTCTGGACCAGCAGGCTGAGCTTGTTGCCGGTGGCCGCGTGGTCGGCACGCTGCTGCGCCAGTCCGCCGGCCGCTTCACCGGCGTGCCGGATGGCGGCGGTCAGTTTCTGCAGCACCTCGGAGGCAGCGGCCGCTTCCTCGCTGGCGTCCTGCGCCTTCCCGCGCAGCTCGGCGATGCGCTCCTCCGCGTCCTGCAGCCCGCTGGCACGCTCAGCCAGGGCTTCTTCCTCGCTTGCGAGCTCGGCCAAGGCCTGCCTGTGTGCTGCTTGCCCCTCGGTGAGGGTGCTGAGTCTGCCGGGCGTGTCCTTGAGGACCTGGGCTGCTGCTGCCAGCGCGTCCAAGGTCAGGCCCGCCGTGTCAGAGGCCTCCTTCTCGGCGGTGAAGGCCCGAAGACCGTCCTGGGCATCGGTCTCGGCCGTGGCGTTGTCGTCCTGCAGCTGCTGCAGTTCGTCCTGTGCCTGCTGCATGGCGGCGATGATGCGGCCGTAGTCGCTCACGCGCCGCTGGGCCAGTTCGGCCGCGGCGTTCGCACTGAGGCGGGCATGCTGCACTGCCTGTGCAGTTCCGGTCTGCAGCGAGCGCAGTGTGGCCAGCCGGGCGGTGAGGTTTGCGGCACCGAGGGCGGCTCGCTCGTGCCGTTCCCGGGCTTCCTGGGCCTGGGCGTGGGGGTCGGCGAGCAGTCGGGCATCTTCTTGTCGTGCCTGGTGGATGAGGTCCTTGATACGGCCGATGGCCTCGTCGGCGAGCTGGCGTACCCGCTGCAGTTCATCGACGCCGAAGAGCGACTTCAGGATGCGGGCGCGCTCGGCATCGCGCGCGTTGAGGAGGTCACCGAAGCGTCCCTGTGGCACGAGGACGGATGATTTGAAGGTGATGTAGTCGATTCCCAGGAGCGTGCGGACGGCCGCATCGACGGCGCGTGCGCCGTCGGTGTGCTTGTTGTCCGGATCCGTCAGCCGTGCCTGGGTACCGCGTGTGGCGTGGAAGACACGGTGCACCTGCCATTCCCTGCCGTCCACGCTGAACACGAGGTTGATGGTCATCGTCTGGCAGTCGTCGGAGCGCAGCTGGGACGCCTGGTCGGTGAAGGAGCACCTGCCGTACAGAGCGACGGTGATGGCCTCCAGGATGCTGGTCTTGCCCGCGCCGGTGTCGCCGAGGATGCCGACGAGGCTCTTGCCGGTGAAGTCGATCTCACAGGTGCCGGGGTAGCTGCGGACTCCCGAGAAGGTCAGGCGGAGGATCTTCATGAGGCGGTCTCCGTTCCGTCGGATGCGGCGCTGGTCCAGGGGGCGGCGATAGCGTCGGCGAGCAGGTGTTCGGCGGGGGAGCGGGGCAGCACGGTGTCCGGCGTATTCAGCAGGTCGGCGAAGGCGGCCACGACCTCGTCGGCGCTCTGGCCGGGGGTCCCGGCATCGGCGAGGTAGGCGCTGAACGCAGCGGTGACGTCGAGCTGGCCGTCGTCGGCAGCGTCGGCGCCGGTCAGGACGGTGGCCCGGGTGGCCGCGCACTCTTCCTCGACCTCCACCAGGATGGCGTCCGGCACGAGTTCGGAAACCCGCTCGCCGAGCCGGGGGACGGGCTCGTCGCTGTGGACGACAGCCTTGAGGTAGACGCCGCGGTATTGGGTGGCGGAGGCAGCGAGTTGCTCAAGGGTGCCGTCGAAGCGTGCCAGGCGCCGTCCGGAGTGCAGCGTGTGCGGGGTGACGAGCGTGCGCCTGCCAGGTGCTGCGTCGACGACGGTGACGCTCTTGGTCTCCTCGCTCTCGCCGAAGTCCATCTGCAGGGGGCTGCCGGCGTAGCGGGCAGGCAGCCGGCCGCTGCCGACGGGCTGGGGTTTGTGGATATGCCCCAGGGCGCAGTAGGCGACCTGGGGAAGGGCGTCCGCAGCGGTGGCGTAGGGCTCGCGTGCCTCCCACATCCGCTCGCTGTAGGAGGGCACGGAACTGGCCACGTACTGGTGGGCGGTGAACAGCAGTACATCGCGGCCGGGGTCGTAGCCGTCGAGCAGGCGGGCGAGCAACCCGTCCTGCAGTTCGCGCAGACCGGCCGCGTAGGCGCCCTCGGTGGTTCCGAAGCCGGGGAACAGGTGCAGGTAGCGGTTGGGATGCACGTACGGCAGGGCGGCCAGGCGGATGCGTTCGCGGCCGTCGCGGCTGTTGAAGTCGAGGACCGTGCCCGGATCTGCGTCGCCGCGGCCGTGCACGAATTGCAGACGGTTCCGATCGGCGTCCGGCCGCAGAGCGGTGGACATGTAGTTGAGCAGGTTGAACAGTTCGGGGGAGTCGTGGTTTCCGCCCAGAACCACGGTGGGTGCGATGCGTGCAAGGCCGTTGAGGCAGTGCATCGCGCGATGAACGTCCTTGTGGGCGGGCCGGTAGGTGTCGAACAGGTCGCCGCTGTGCACGATCAGATCCGGCTGGGCCGTGTCCGCTATGGCGGTGATCTCAGCCAGGACAGCGTCGAATTCCTCGTCCCGGGAGCGACGCTGCAGCAGCGTGCGGCCCAGATGCCAGTCGGATGTGTGCAGGGCTTTCATGAACGGTTCTCCTCAGTGCGGCAGAACTGCCGGCGCCTACTGCAGCAAAGGCAGTTGACGAAGTGCCAGAGACTCTACAACAACAATCACAGGAGAAGTCTGGAAAACCTTGGAATGCGGTAGGGTAGGTATCATGCACGAGCATCTGGACGCACTCGAACAACGCATGCATCAGCTGCAGCAGGCCATGCGGCGCGCCCAACTGGCCCGTGACAGCGATCAGGTCAAGCAACTCCGTGACGAGCTGCGGCGCGCCCAGCGCGCCTGGGACGCCCTCTTCGCACAGACTGAAGAGGGCGACGAGGACAACGCTCTCGACACCGGTGAGAGCGGCGCTGCGCGGTCTGCCGCTCCTGCGGAGCCGCAAACCTTGCTGCCCGCACGCGAACAGGTCCACCAGGTCCTGACCCTGCTCGCCGTGCCTGCCGCCCCCAAGCTCATCAGCACGGTCCATGAAGCTTTCTTCGCGGGCGCTCTGGCACCCTCCCGGCTGACCAGCCTGCGCCGCGACGAAGAGCGCTCCTACCGCAGCGCCCCCGGCGCCCGCCCCTACTACCTGTGCCCGGCACTCACCTTCGACCTGCTCTCACCCGCCCGCGGCCTGCTCACCGTCAGCACCTGGTCCCTGGAACAGCGCATCGTCGGCCCCCTCAGTGCCCGGGTCCACTTCCTCACCAGTGCCCTCAACATCGCGGCCGCCGCCGAACGCCTCGACGCGGACACTCTGCCGCTGCCCGCCCGCCAGCTCCTCGCGCGCTACGCCCAGAACATCCCCGGCGCCCAACCCCCCATACAGCAGTCCAGCCCAGCCGACGCACCTCTCGACCTCGCACTGCTGCGCCGCGCCGCTGAGGACGAACTCACCCTGCACACCGAAAGCGACACCACCAGCCGCAACCAGGCCGCCGCCCGGGCACGCAGCCAACTCGACGACGTGGCACTGCTGTTCGGAGGGTCCTTTCAGTCCGCCCGCCGCCTGCGCTCCGTTCCCTGACCGCCTGCGCCCCGTCCCTGCAAGGAAACATCGTGAGTCTGCTCGACGACCGGCTTGCCGCACTGCGCGGTCCCGTCTCCGCCAAAGGGCACGATGCCCGCACTCTCGCGGCCCTGACCACCAACCCCGGCTGCAACCGCCGGGCACTGCTGGACGCTGCCGGGGTCGACAAGGATGCCATCGCCGTCCACCTCGGCAAACCTCGCCCGCTCGCCAAATCCTCCATCGCCATGCGAAACGGAGCCACCTTCGAACAGCAGGTCAAGGCAGACGGCTGCGCCGAACTGCTGCGCCTGCTGCGTGACGTCCTGAAACTGCCGCTGCCCGAAGCCGCTCACACCGACCTCGCAGTCGTCGGCACCCAGGACGCCTCCCATCAGATCCGCTACACCCACACCCGCAACGCCGTTCTGGAAGCAGCCCGTTCCACCAGCCCCGCCCGCACGCTGCTGGACCACCCCATCCTGCAGCTGACCATCGCCGGCCACCCCGTCTACCTCGAGCCCGACGTCGTCGCCTTCCAGATCGACGGCGTCTTCCACATCATCGAGATCAAGTCCTTCGCCATCGTCGACGACCAGGCCAGCCCGGTGAAAGTGGCCGCCGCCGTCACCCAGGCCGCCGTCTACATCCTCGCCCTGCGCGAACTCCTGGAAAAGGAAGGCTTCGACCGCGACAAGGTCTCCCACAACGTCATCCTTGTCACGCCCCGCAACTTCACGCGCCAGCCCACCGCCAAGATCGTCGACGCCCGCAAGAAAATCGCTGCCCTCACCCGCCAGTTCAACCGGCTCACCCGCATCGAGCCGCTCCTCGATGCACTGCCTGCCCGCACCACCTTCGATCTCGCCCTCGACCAGGACGAGCGGCCCACCCGCGATCCCAAGGAACTCACCGCAGCCCTGCAGGCCACCACCACCCGCTATACCCCCGCCTGCCGCTACTTCTGCGACCTGGCCTATGTCTGCCGCGGCGAAGCCCGCGACGACGGCCTGATCGACGTCCTGGGCAGCGACATCTGCGATGACCTCGGCGGCGTCGACCACATCGGCACGGCCCTGCGCCTCGCCGACGGCACCCGTGAGCCCGCCGCAGACCAGACCGACCTGGCCGCCGCCCTCCAGCACGCGCACACCGTCCGTGCCCAACTGCGGGAGTCCGCATGAGCCGACTGTCCACCCTGCTGCGCCTCGAAGCTGCCGAGACAGGAACAGCGCAGGACGCCAGCATGGTCAGCCACTTCCACCTCACCGAGCAGCCGCTGATCTTCCTGCCGCTCAACCGCTCCGGCACCGAAGCTAACCCTCTGGCCGTCATGTTCGGTGACGATCCGGCCAGCCCTCACCTCCTCGTCGCACCGCCCAGCGGGCGGCCCACCGCATTTCGGGAAGAGCTGGCCGACCGGATCCTCACCTACATCGACAGCTTCCAGAACACCGAACACCTGCCCGTGAAAGGCAAGAAGCCCTCTCGTGAACGTCACACCCACGCCCCTCAACTCCTAGTCGCCAACCGCAAGTCGATCCCCTACATCCAGCGGCTGGGCCGTGCCCTGCGCTTCACCGACTCACCCGACGGCGCCGACCTGGACCGCAGCGTCGGCCGCTTCGGCCAGTGGCTCACCTTCTTCGCCGACCACGCCGAACACCCTGGCTCCGCGTTTCTGCTGCCCCTGACTGACCTGCTCACCACCCGCTGGATTACCGGCCAGAGCCGCATGGAGGACGAACACCTGGCAGCCCTCCTCGCCTGGATCGACCCTCCCCCCGGCACCACAGGCCTGGACGCCGCCCTTGATGCCGAAAACCCCCAACTGCCCGGCCCCGACGGCCAGCTGCACCGACCCGCTGGCCCCGCCACCGACCCGTCCTTCGACAGCTTCGAACTCGACCCCCTGCTGACGGCCTACGACGACGCCGCCAAAGAGGGCAACACCGCCGCGATGCTCCGGCTCACCGACCGGCTGCACACCCTCCTCCACGACTACCTCAAGCCCACTTGGGACGACACCTGGCACGCTCTTGGCCTGCTGCGCAGCCTGCCCCAGACCCAGGACGCCCAGCGCCGCTGGGCCTCCGACCGTGACCGCTTTACCGCCTACAGCACCTACCTCGCCGAGGACGGACGCCCGCAGCCCATCAAGGACGACGCCGTCTCCGCGGCTCGCCGGCTCGCCCGCATGGAACTGGCCCAGGGCGCCTTCGACGCCCACCGCGCCCTGGAAGACCCCTTCTTCATGGCCGAACGGCGCACCACCGGAGAAGCCCTCACCGGCACCGTCACCGACGTCGATGCCCACCACACCATCCCCGGCGCCAGAAGCCCCAAGCTCCGCCCGCGCCTGACCCTGCACACCACCGACCCGGTACGCCTGGACACCGGACACCTCCTCGCCGGACCCCACAATCCCCGCGTCCACCTCGCCGTCCGCGCCATCACGCCCCGCGGCCGGGGAACGGACCTCCTCCTGGAGGTCACCACCCTCACCGGCACCGTCAACAAACCCAGAACCGACTCCGTCCCCGCCGTCGGCGACACGCTCGAGCTCACCTTCGCCCCCGAGTTCTTCAGCCGGCCCCCGTTCCCCAGCCGCGAGAACACCCCCTGGACCCACGGCGGGCCCCAGCACAACCACCCTGCCGCCGCCCTGGAGCAGACTGAGGAGCCCCAGCCGTGACCCAGACCTCGAATCCACCCGCGGAACTGGCCAACGCCGCCGTCAACAGCATCCTCACCGCACTCACCGTCGGCGCCGACCAGCCCCTGGTCGTCGACTCGCCCCCGGGCGCAGGGAAGTCAACCCTCGTCGTACGCGCCGCCCGTACCCTCGCCGCCGCCGGTGAACGATGCATCATCGTCGCCCAGACCAACCACCAGGTCGACGATCTCCTGATCAGCCTCGCCGACCCCGAAGCCCCCCGGCTGCGCGTGGGACGTCTCACCGGAGGCACCTACGAGGCGCCCGAAGAAATCCTGTCCCTGACCGACACCATCATCAGCAAGGACATCAAAGACGTCCTCCCCTGCGACGTGATCATCGCAACCGCCATGAAATGGGCCTACATCGACGGACCCCGATGGCAGTGGGCCATCATCGACGAGGCCTACCAGATGCGCTCCGACGCCCTCCTGCTGATCGCCAAGCTCTTCGACCGCGCCCTCCTTGTGGGCGACCCCGGACAGCTCGACCCGTTCTCCATCGTCAGCACCCCCCGGTGGACCGGGCTGCCCCACGACCCCCTGAACAACGCCGTCACCGTCCTGACGAACCACAACGACGCCACCATCCACACCCTGCCCGTCTCCTGGCGCCTTCCCCCCTCGGCAGCCGGCCTCGTCTCCCGAGCCTTCTACCCCTTCACCCCCTTCCACCCCGGCACAGCCCCCGCCACCCGCACCCTCACCCTTACCACCCCAGGACTGCACGACCCCTGCGACGCCACCGTCGAGGAAGCCGCCCGCACCGGCTGGGCCCTGCACGAACTCCCACCCCGGCACACCGCACCCATCGACGCCGAGGCCGCCCACGCCACCGTCGCCCTAGCCTCACGCCTCCTGACCCGCGGAGCCGACGCCGTCTGCGAGAAGCATCCCGACGGCCGCCGCCTTCAGCCAGCCGACATCGCCATCGGCACCGCACACCGCGAACAGGCCCGCCACATCCAGCAACTCCTCAACCGCACCCCCCACACCCGAGGAGTACGCGCCGACACCGCCAACCGCCTGCAGGGCCGCGAATTCGCCGTCACCATCGTCCTGCATCCCCTCTCCGGCCGCCGCGACGCCTCCGCCTTCCACCTCGAAGCCGGCCGCCTGTGCGTACTGGCCTCCCGTCACCGCCACGCCTGCATCGTGGTAGCCCGCGCCGGCATCATCGACCTCCTCGACCGCCACCCCTCCAACGACCCCGTTCCTCTTGGCGTCCCTGCCAAGTTCCCCGACGGCTGGGAAGCCCACCAGCACGTCCTCGAACACCTCTCGGAGCACCGCATCCCCGCCGCCTGACCACCCCCCTTTCTGGAAGCCGCCCACTGCCCATGGCACCCACCGAGCTGACACTGCGCCCTCACCAAAGGGACGCGGTCGCCGCAGTCACCCGGAACTTGACCCAGCACCCCCGCACGAGCGTGATCGCCGCCTGCGGCACCGGAAAGACCCTGATCGCCGCCCGTACCGCCGCACGCATCGCTCCACGCGGCCGTGTCCTCGTGCTGCTGCCAACGCTGGACCTGCTGTCGCAGACGATCCGCTCTTGGCGCCAGGCCGGACGCAAAGGCACCGCCATCGCGGTCTGCTCCGCCCGCCAGGCACTCGACCACGAACCGCTTGGCGCCGACGTGCCCCTCACCACTGACCCTGCAGACCTGGCCGCTCTCACTACATCCCAGCCCGGCACGGTCACGGCCTACGCCACCTACGCCTCCCTGCCCGCCGTGATTGCCGCCCACCGCGACCACCACCTGCCCGCCTGGGACCTGATCGTCGTCGACGAGGCCCACCGCACCGCCGGCCGCCTCGGCAAGGCCTGGGCCGCCGTCCACCACGACGACCAGGTCCCCGCCACACGCCGCCTCTACCTGACGGCCACCCCCCGAGTCTGGGACCCCGGCGATAGCCAGGGCGAAGACACCGACGCGGTGGCCTCCATGGACGACGAGACCCTCTTCGGCCCTGTCGCCTACCGGCTCACACTGTCCGACGCCATCGACCTCGGTCTGCTCGCCGACTACCAGATCCTCGTGCCCGTCGTCAGCGACGCAGACCTGCGCGACTGGCTCGCCACCGGCCCCGGCGCCGGCGTCGACGGACTGCGCCTGGCCGGCCGCCAAGTCGCCGCCCTACGAGCCATCCACGATCACCAGCTGCGCCGCATCCTCACCTTCCACCACCGCGTCGCAGAAGCCCGCGCTTTCGCCACCACCCTGGCCGATACCGCCGCCACCCTGCCCACCGGCCTGCGCCCGCAAGGACTGTGGGCGGACTGGATCAGCGGAAGCCATACCCCCCAGGTCCGCCGCCGACTGCTGCTGGAGTTCGCCTCCCACACCGACCCCCACACCCCAGCCGTGCTGTCCAACGCCCGCGTGCTGGGAGAAGGCATTGACGTGCCCTCCATCGATGCCGTCGTCTTCGCCGACCCCAAGAACAGCCCGGTCGACACCGTCCAGGCGGTCGGCCGAGCCTTGCGCCAGCAACCAGGCGCCAGCAAGAAGGCAACCCTGGTCGTCCCCGTCTACCTCACCCCCGGCGAAGACCCCGACGACCTCCTCGGCGCCGACGCCTACACCCCCCTCTGGCACACCATCCAGGCCCTACGCGCCCACGACGACCGGCTCGAAGCACGCCTGGCCGACCCCCGAACCCACCGTCCCACCACGCCCGCGCAGGACCCCGAGGCGTGGCTGCACTTTGACCGCCCCACCCAGGCCGAGGAGGTTGCTCTCGCTCTCTCCCTGCGAGTGCTAGCTCCCAAGAGCGCCGAATGGCGCCGCGGTCTTGCCGCCGCCCGCCACTACCACCGCGACCACCACCACCTCGACATCCCCCAGGCCTACGAAGACGCCACCGGCTACCCCCTGGGCCGCTGGCTCACCTGGCAGCGCCACCTCCACACCACCAGTGCCCTCGATGAAGCCCGCACCCGCGCCCTGGAACGCATCAACATCATCTGGGACCCCCGGAAGCAGGCCTTCGACCGCGGTCTGGCCCACGCCGCGGCGTACACCGCCCGGCACGGCCATCTCGCAGTGCCGGTCGAGTACGTCCATGACGGCTTCCCCCTGGGCCGCTGGCTGGCCACTCAGCGCACCCGCGCCGCAGGCCTCGCTGAAGAACGCGCCGCCGCCCTCACCGCCTTGGACCCGTGGTGGAACCCGCCCTGGCCCCTGGCCTGGCAACGGACCTATCACGCCGCGCGCATAGGGTCGGACAACGTCGGGACGGCGGACGCGGGAGAGTGGTTCAAGGCTCAGTGGGCCCGCGCCGATGGCCTACACCCCGGGCAGCTCACTCTCCTGTCTCAAGTAGGAGATGCCCCGAAGCCGGCGCCTGGCTCCCCAGCGAGCGCCCGACTGCCTGCGCGGGAACGCGCCTTCCGGCGCGGGGTGGCCGCCGCACGGTCCTTCCTCGAGCGGGAAGGCCATCTCGACGTGCCCCAACGCCATATCGAGAACGTGAATGACGAACCTGTGAGGCTGGGGCAGTGGCTGAGCAACCTGCGCCGACGCCGCTCCAGCCTTGATGCGCATCGCCAGGCGCTGCTCGCCGAACTCGGCCTGTAAGCACTTGGCATCCGCCTCGTGGGCCGTGAGCCCGGCAGACTCGGGCACGTCACAGGCGGCGGGTGCGACGCTCTCGGCAACCTCCGCCAATACGTCACCAGCCTCTGACTGAACGACGCCTTCCACGTCACATCGAACAAATCCTCGAATGTGAATCAGGGTGTACATGTTCGAATTTCTGTGAGTGCAGGGAGAGGGGCGGGGCTCGACGAGAGTGACTTGTTTCGTTCCTGCTCCGGGTGGTTGCTCTGGGTGGCCCACTGTCGGGTGGTGGTCGTCAACAGCGCGGTCGAGCCGCAGTGCCGCAGCCATTTTGCCAGCGCAGAGCGTCAATTCCGTGATCATTAGAGGAATCGAAAACCTGCTGCGGTGCAAATTTCTGAGAAGTCTCACTGATCTCTGGAGAGACGTTTTCCAGTCATTCCAACCGGTGCTTACGTCTAAGTTCGACAGTTCCCTGGACGGATTGTCAGAGGCGGCATCTAGCTTTTCAGGAGATGTAATGCGGCTCCCTGAGGGTGCTGCATTCGCATGTCCTGATGTCTTCGAGGGGGTTGGCATTGCGTTCACGGTTGTGGTGGAAGGAGGTCGTACCGGACGACTGGTACGTGTTCGGGACGCCCGATGGCCTCGTGAAGGAGCGGTACCTGGCGCTGCTGGCGGCCCTAGAGGAGCTGTCCACCCGGGGGCCGATGGCGACGCTGTCGGACATCACCACTCGGCTGAAGACAGTCGGGTACCACGATCCTCTGTCCGAGAGCGAGCTGCGCGAGCGTCTCGACCAGTTGAAGCATTGGGGGTTCGCCGAGCCGTTCCGCGACTACGCGGCACCCCTACGTACCCTGCAAGGCCTGTCCGCACGTGAGGAGACCTGGGCGCTGACGCGACGCGGGCGGGGTATCGTCGCCGCAGTCCGCAGCGCCGTCGTCGACGTGGTGCGCGCCCTGCAACTGCCCAGCCGTCTTCTGGACCAGGTGACGGACACGCTGCGCGAGATCCTCGACCACCTGAAGAACGATCACGGGCGCCTGCCCGGTGATCTGGAAGACGTACGTACGCGCATCGACGAACTGCAGCGGGTGACAGCCGACTTCTACGCGGCTCTCGCGAAAATGGTGCAGTCCGATGTGACCGACGACGACGTGTTCGGCGAGAACCGCGACCGCGTCGTTGAGGCGCTACGCCAGTTCCCCCGCGAGTACGGGCGCGGCCTGCCGCGAGTCGAAGCGGCGCTCGCCGAGCTTCGCACTGCCGGACTCGCCTCCACGGTGGAAGCCGCCGCTGAGCATGCCGGACTACTGAACGCCGCCGACCAGCAACACTGGATCGACGAGCGGATCCGCCGCCTCACCGACCTGGAGGCCTGGTTCAAGTCCGATGGCACCGTTCACCGGCTGATTGACTCGGCCAGCGGCGCCGTGCACACCCTGCTCGTCGCCATCGACCGCCGCTACATGGCCCGTCGCCGCGGCAGCGACCTCGGCGTCGACTTCCGTGGCCTGGCGCACAGCCTGCACCGGCAGCCCGACGACGCCGAGGCCCGCCGGGTATACGCGGCCGCGTTCGGCGACTGGCCTTCCTGGCACGCGGTCACCGGCACGGCAGAGGAGGACGTCGCCCACGGCACTCCCGCTCGGGCAGGCGCCAGCCGCTACCAGGCCGAGGTCACCCTCAGGGAGCACGAGCGGCACGGGGCCTCTACCGGACGGCCCCGCAAAGTGCCCGACACCACTGCCGACCGAGCGGCCGCGTACGCGGATGCACAGGCGGCCGCCCAGCGCCGCCGACGCTTCGCCGCCCTGCTCGCCACCGACGGTGAAGTCGGCCTCGACTACCTTGCCCGACTGCCGTTCGACGCGGCGCTCATCCTGCTCAACGCTATCGAGGTCGCGCTCAGCCAGTACCGCCCCGAGGACGGAAGCGGATGCGCCGCCGTCGACGAGGCCGGCCTCGAAGTCATCGTCAGGCCCGGCGAATCCCACGCCACCGTCACCGTCCACCTTGCCGAAGGACGCCTCTCAGGCCCCGACCTCCGGCTGACCGTCACAGCGCAGAGCGCCACGCCCGCAGCACTCAGGTCCGCCCCCGTCCACCCAACCGATCCCGATCGGAGCGTGGCATGAACGACCCCTTGCTGCTCGACCCCGATCTACGGGAGAGCGCCCGTCTGCTCGCCGCGACCGGGCGTCTGGCGATCGAGAAGGACGCCGAGCACTACCGGACGGCCGTGCAGCACCGCCATGCCCTGGCCGAGTACTTCCGCAGCGAACTGGGCTGGACGGTGGAGTTCCACGAAGTCGCCGGTCTGGTTCGCCTGCACAAGCGGCGAACCGATGTCCCCTGCGACCGCGGCCCGCGACTTGCACGGGACCGGCAACCGCTCGCCGGCACCCTGGTCATGATCCTCGTCTGCCTTGCCTGCGAACAGCTATGGCGCCGCCCCCGGATGAGCGTGCGCGAGCTCCTGCAAGCCATCGCCCAGGTCTGCGCCACCGACAGCACGGACGGACACCTGCCGCCCTTTCCCGTTGTCGCCACCGGCAACGTCAGCAAGCAAGAAGCACTCCACAACCGCTACAGCCTGGGCGACGCCCTCAAAATCCTCGTCGCCGAAGGCACTGTCACTGTCGACGCCGACCTTGACCGAGCACTGGCCGACGACAACGGCGACCTCGTCGTCACCGCCTCCCGCGACCGTCTTGCCGCCAAGTTCTCCTCACTACCCCCCACCCTCCTCGAACTCGACAGCCTGCCGGCCAGCCAGCACGCCGCAGCCCTGTCCACGGAATCCCTCCTCGACCACACCACCCGCACCCCGGACAGCGCCCCCACCCTGGAACAGCGACGTCTGAACGCCCTGCGGCGACTCGTCGACGACCCCGCCACCGACCCCCTCGGCGACACTGGCGACACCACCCCCTACCTGCACACTCTGACCGGACGCGAACGCGCCCTCAACGTCGTCGCTGCCCTTGGACTGTCCGCGACCGTGCGCCGCGACTGGTGGCAGATCACCGACCCCAGCGGCCAAGCCACCGGACTCGACTTCCCCAACGGCCGCCGCACCGAACGCCAGGCTGCCCTCGCCCTCCTGGCCACCCTCCCCGACCGTGACGACCCCAGCGCCCCGCTGACCCTCACCGACATCACAGAACTGTTCACCGAGTTACGCGCCCGACAGCCCCGCTGGGCCGCTTCCTACGCACGCATGCCCGCACTGGCCCAGGCTGCCACCGCCGAACTCACCCGCGTCGGACTGCTCATCCCGCGGCCGGACGTCCCGGACACGTGGCTGCCCACACCCGGAGTGCATCTGTGGCGCGTCCGCGTGCGCCAGCCCACCCCGCCGCCCGACACCGCCTCACCGGGATCCGACACCGCCGCCCCCCGGGCGACCGGAACCGCTCCCACCCTCGACACCGTGCAGCAGGCCAGCCAAGGAGACGACCGATGAGGCCCGTCGAGCAGACCGCCCCGGACCCAGTTCTGACAGGCGCCAGCATTCCAGACATCGGCACCCCCGGCGCCGAAGGCCGCTGGCAGCCCACACGCGCCGGCATCGTCAACTCCTGGGCCTGGGCAAGCGAAGAGCTGTACTTCTCCGACGGCTGGCTCGCCCTCGTCGGCCCCAACGGATCCGGTAAATCCCTCACCGCCTCCATGCTGATCACCGTCCTGCTGGACGCTGACACCTCCCAGACCGCCCTGTCGGTATCCGGCAAAGCCGCAGGCACCCTCACCAGCCGGCACACCGACTTCAACGACCGTGAGGACCGCACCGGCATCTGGTGGCTCGAGTACGGCCTGCACGATCCCACCAGTGACACCACCCGGCACATGACAACAGGTCTGTGGCTGCGCGCCACCGCAGGCAACCTGCATCGCGCGTTTTTCCTCACCCCCGGCAGAGTCGGCACCGACCTGATGCTGGAACACGACCGCGAACCCGTCCGCCTGGACGCCCTCGCCGGCCAACTCGCCGCCTGTCACGGTGAGATCTTCACCGACTCCCGAACACTGCGCGGCTCCCTCAACCAACTCGCCCCACAGGACGAGAGCGCCTACCGCCAAGCCGTCCGCACCCGACTGTTCGCCCCGCTCAACGAGGTCCAGTACGAGGCGCTGCTCGCCGTCCTGCGATCCTTGCGCAGCGTCCGTACTGCCGAGAACATCACCCTCGCCCGCATGAGGCAAGTCCTCACCGATGCCCTCCCCGCGCTCGACACCGACAACCTCACCCAGGTCGCCGAGGCTATGGAACGCATCTCCGAACTCGAGACCAAACTCGACCGTACCCACCAGGAAGCCAAACTCCTGGAAGGAACCGACCGCAGCTACCGCCGCTACCTGCGCACCGTTGCTCAGGTGGAAGCCGCCGCCCTCACCGCTGCCAACACCGAGTTCGACGATCTTGCCCGCGACCTCAAGAAGGCCAACGACCAACTCGACACCGCCCGCGAAGAATCCCGGGAAGCAGCCGGCGAGTACACCCGCGCTCAGAGCGACATCGCCCGCGCCCGGGGACAACTGTCAGCAGACGACACCCTGCTGACAGAACACGCCGGCGCCGAACTACCCCACCGCGAGGAACGCGCTCGCGACCTCGCCGCTCAGGCCGAAGCCGCACAGGAACGCGCCCAGACATCTGAGACCGACGTCGAGGAGGCACTCGGAAAAGCCACCAGCAGCCGCAAGGACGTCGAAGCGTCGCAGGCCCAGCTCCGCCGGATCTGCGACGACCTCCGCGCCAGTGCCAGCGCCGTGGGAGCCCACAGCGCCTGCGAACGCCTCCTGACAGCCTCCGACACCCTTGCCGCAGCCGACCACGACACCGCACCCGTCCTGGACACCGGATCCCTGTGCAGCCGCCCACTCGCGTGGGCGGAAGACCATCTACGCCAGATCCAGACCGTCGACAGAGCCCTCAGCGCCTATCAGAGCGCACAGAACAACCAGCGCACCGCCGCAGACGAACAACGTGCCGCCACCGACGCGGAGCACACCCGCCGAGAGGAAGCCGACCAAACCACGAGCCGACGCCGACACACCGAGAACGAACTCTTCGCCCAGCTCCACACCTGGCAGGACAGCGCGCCATACCTCGGCCCGCTCCCCGAGGAGCTGGCCGATCCGGCCCTCAGCGACGAGCGCACCGACACCGGCCAGCTCCTCACCTGGCTCTCAGCCACCGCCACCCGCGCCCGCGCGCACATCGACCTGGCCAGCCACCAGGAGAGGGCGACCGCCGACGCCGCCCTCGCCCGCGCCGCAACCGCCACCGCAGAGCAGGCCCGCCATCGGCACACCACAGCCCAGACCACCGCCGACAAGGCAGCCGCCGCACACCAGGCCGCCCTCCGGCAGGCACAGACCGATACACAGGCCGACGAAGCGCGCCAGACCCAGGCCCACCATGACCATCACGAAACCCGCAGCCGCGCCCAGGCCGCGCTCGATGCAGCCGAGCAGGCCCTTGCCGAAGCCGACACGACCGTCCTCCGGGCGATCCATGACTGGCTGGGCCTCGTCCACACCTGGCGCGCCGGCCTCGTCCACCTCGCCCCCGACGACCTCACCGTGCCCGACACCACTGCAACCGCAGCCGACCTGAGCGCTGTGCGCCCCACCGACCTCACCCTGGCAGCGGTGCGCGCCCACGCCCACGCCGCAACACGTCTCCAGGGCCACGCCGAAACCGCCGCTCGACAGGTCCACACCGCCACCGCCACCGTCACCGAGCTGACCGACAAACTGCATCTGGCCCAGCAGACAGCCCCCCTGCCTCCGTCACCCTCCTGGCGCACCCGCACACCCGAGGACGGCGTCCCCCTCTGCGAACTCGTCGACTTCGCCCCCGGCCTTTGCGCCGCCGACGCAGACCGCCTCGAAGGAGCACTTCTGGTGGCCGGCCTCCTCGACGCCCTGGTCACCCCCGACGGTCAGGTGCGCGACGGTGACCTCACTCTTACCCCTGCCACCCCGGCCGCGGGCCGCACCCTGGCTGACCTGCTGGTCGTCGACGACCACCCGGCCATCGAGGCCACTCGGATCCGGGAGATCCTCGCCGCCATCCCCGTCGACACGCCCGGCAGCGACCCTGTTGCCGGCCGACTGGCCCACGGTGTCCTCACCGCCAGCGCCCCCACCGGGTACCAGTCCGCCTTCATCGGCCGCACCACCCGCGAGAAGATCCGCCGCCAGAGGGTCAAACGCATCGAAGACGACCTGGCCGCCGCACGTCTCACCCTCCAAACGGCCGAGGAACACCTGGCACGCTGCCACCAGGACATCACCGACGCCGCCGAGGAACGCGACACTCTCCCGCCCGCCACACGAGTTGACGAAGCCCGCTCCCACGCTGCCGACCAGCGCACCACTGTGCAAACACTCCAGCAGCGCACCGCGACGGCCCTGGCCCAAGCCGACCAGGCCCTGGAGCGTGTGCTCGCCGAACTCGGTGCCGCAGCAGCCACCCGCGCCGCCACCGTCGCCACTGCCGTACTCACCCACGACCACGCCCGCAGCAACGCACAGCAGGCCGCAGATGACGCCCAAGCCGCCGCAGAGACAGCGGCTGAACAAGCCGCCACCGCCCAATCCAGTGCCGATGCCCGCACCCGCGCCGCCGACGCACAACAGGCGGCCGACACGGAACAGACAGCCTTTCCCCTTCAGGAGATCGAGGCCGTCGACGCAGCCCACAGTGCCGAGGACACAGCCGAACAACACCTCAATCAAGCTCGCGCCGACGCTGTAAAAGCCACCACCCGTCACGAAGACGCGGGCAAGGCCGTCACCCAGGCCCTGCGCGCACTCAACCGCGCCGCAACGCTGCCCGGAGGCGACCTGCTGCGCACCGAAACGAAATACCTCGACGACCGCAGAGAAGCAGTCGCCCGACTCGTCGGCCATGTCCAGGTTTGGGCACCGGCCTCCCATCGAGTGAGCGACCTGCTCAAAAGGGCGGACAGCGACCGTCAGGCGCTCGACGAACGCCACACCCGCCACACCCGAGCTGAGCAAGAAGCCTCCCGGCTCCGGCGACGCGCCGAGGAAGAAGCCGCCCATGTCGCTGAAATGCGGACCCTATACGGCGCGCAGTACGAAGAACTGCGCGCCCGCCGGGACACTACTGCCGACCAACTTCACCGGGCCGAAGAACACGCAGAGCGGTGTCTCACCCGCCGGCAAGAAGCAGAAAAGCAGGCCAGCTCCGCCCAGACCGCCCGGGAAATGGTGGCTCCACGCAGGGAGGCCGCCGAACGCAACCGGGACGTGTGCCTGGCCCGCCTCGGACGTCTGGCCGACGAACACCTCGCCGTTCTTCCCGACGGCCTGCCCACCGACAACGGCCGCCCGGCCAACCTCACCGCAGGCCTGGCCTGGGCTCGACACCTGCTCACCGACACGTCCGTCGGCACCGACCGACACCAGGCCCTGGAACGGCAGCGCGACCGCGACCTGAACGCACTGGAAGCCGCCGCCCGCAAGGCCAGCGCCGGTCTGACAGGATTTGACCGCCAAGTCACCGTGGTGGGCATCGGCGACACCCCATGGCGACGCGCCGTCGTCGCCGATCCTGCAGCCGTGCGCGGCGAAGACGTCTCCACCACCGTCCACGACCTCAAAGCCACCGCCGCGCAACTCGAGAACGACCTGCGCGCTGACGTCAAGCAAGTCCTCAAGACCAGCCTGTTCACCCGGCTCCAACGCGACATCCAAACGCGCCGCGAGGCAGCCGTCGAACTCGTCAACAAGATTCGCCACACTCTCAAGGACGTCCGCACCGGCGTCGCCCAAGTCGGCGTCCAGGTCGAATGGGACGTCCGGCCCAACGATCCCGAAGCCCAGCACATGGTGGAACTCATCGCCCGTCCGCCCGCCGACGACACCTTCGAAGCCATGTACGAAGCACTGCGCCAGCGCATGAAGGAAAAGACCGGCGAACCCTGGGCCGAACGCGTTGCCCACACCTTCGACTACCGCACCTGGTACGAGTGGACAATCTCCGTTACCCACTCCTCCTTCGAGGCCGCCGGCAAAGAAAAATTCCGCGAGATCTCCGTGCGCTCCAACCCCCTCGAAGGCCTCTCCACCGGCGAGCGACGTCTGGCCACCATGCTGCCCCTCCTGGCAGCCGCATGGTCGATGTACTCCACCAGCGGCTACACGGGCCCCCGCCTGCTCTCCATCGACGAAATCGACGCCGCCTTCGACGAAGCCAACCTGCGCAAGGTCTTGGCCCTGCTGCGCTCCTGGAACTTCGACGTCCTGGCCACCGCCCCAGACATGACCCCCTTGATCAAACGCGAAACCGAGCGCGCCATGATCCACCAGGTCCTCACCAGCGGACGCCGCCGCATCACCGTGCCCTGGCTGTGGCACGGCCACGGCGAACCTCAGCCTCTCACCCTCGACCTCACCCCGGCCCAGCCCGAGGAGGCGCCGTGACCGCCGACCTCGCACTCCTCGCTGCCGACCCCGAACTCGCCCCGCTGTGGCAAGCCATCCACAACCGCCTCAGCGCCGGCACCGAGCCCACACGCATCGTTGCCGTCACCGTGCCCGGCCTCACCCCCGGTGCCGTGGCCGCCCTGCGATCCTGGCTCGACACCTCCGAACAGCGCCGCCGCGGACGCACCAGTGCACCCCACACCGACCGCGGCACCAAAGTCCCCCTGCAGCCCCTCCTCCAAGCCCTCGGCCTGCCCACCGACGACCTGCAGGCTTTGGTCGAAAACGCAGTCGGCCGCCCCGTCGTCAACCGCAAGCAAGGCCGCCGTGACGTCGACACACTGCGCCAAGACCTCGACCACTATGCGGCCACCCACCTGCCCCACCTGCCCCGGCTGCGAGCCAGACTCCTCATCGGAACAGACCAGACCACCGAGCCTGAGACACGCCGCCTCATCGACGCCCTCGCCTCCCTCACACGCCACCTGCCCCACACCCCGCCCCGAGCCCTGGCCAAACTCGCCCACGACCACGCCGGCGACCCGCACTACTTCGACCCCGCCACCCTGCCCGGGCAACGCCTCATCTCCGCCGTTGCCGAACTGACCGGCCGACCCGAACCCACCCGCCCCGACCACATCCGCGCCCTGCTCGCCGACCACGGCATCCTCGCCGACAGACTCTCCGCGACCGTTCTGCTCCACCACGTTCGAGCTCTCGGCGACGGACCCATCGACCGGCGGCTCAACGAGGCCACCACCCCCGTTGCCCTCAACCTCCTCGACCTCACCAACACCCCGCCCCGGCTAGCCCCACAGACCCTCACTGTCGTCGAGAACCCCTCCGTCCTGGAAGCGGCGATGGAACACACCAGTACGCGGCCGATCGCCTGCACCAGCGGCCAGCTCCGCGCCGTCGACCACGCCCTCCTCCAACTTGCAGCAGACCAGGGACTGCAACTCCGCTACGCAGGCGACCTGGACGGCGCCGGCCTGCACATTGCCGCGACGGTGCAGCAGATCTACGGAGCAGAACTCGTCGCTATGGATGCCACCCTGGTCAGGGAGGCAGGCAGCCTGCCATCCAGCGTCCCTCTCGGACTCCTGCCGAGCAGTTGTGCCCCTGCGCTGGCCGCCCAACTGCGTGCGTCAGGACGCGTCCTCTATCAAGAACACGACACTGTGCTCACGTACCTCCTTGACCTGGTGCCCCCGGAATCGGGCACGCCACGCTCACCTTCGTAGCGGGGTGGGGGGGGGTGTCCGGATGACCGGGACGGTCGGCAGTGTGACCCGGCAGCACTACGACGGCTGGTCAGGCCGGGGCGGGACTGGGTCGAGACGATGAGTGGCGTCCAGTGGCAGCTCCGGGACGCCGGTCTGGAGGTCGAGCTGATGCGCTCCTACGGGGGCGCGAACCCGTCGGGAGACCGGTGGCCGGCGTGCCCAGGCGCGGAGCTTGCACAACCAAGGGTTCGTGCTGACGGAGGCAGGCAGGCTGACGGAGGCCGCCGACCTGTACGAGAGGGCTGCCGCTCTCTTCCAGGATGTGGGGGACTTCGGAGGACAGATTTACGCTCTGGAGGGCAAACGAAATGCCGAGCCGTCGCGCCCGCTTCCGTTGCAGCGCCCCGAACACGGCTGGCTCGGCGGCGCCGTTCAACCACTGGAGCCAGTGAACGTCCGGCCGCGAGGCTGCGCCGGGCTCTTGGAGGACCGTGCGCCAGGTGCGGGCGCGGGGCACGAGTTGGAGGTCGTCGTCGACCTCCAACTCGGACTGCGCGCTGTTACAGAGGCAGTCCCTAGTGCCACATCAGGTGGGGACTCGTGCGGTCGTCGTCGGTGAGGGTCCGCTCACCCACATGACGTGTGGCGCCTCCGGTGAAGTAGCCGCGGTGGGCGGCCCACAGGTCGGCGTAGAAGTGCCGGAAGACGAAGTCGGCGAAGCGTCCGACATGCATGGGGGCGGCGCACGCGATCCGGCAGTGCGCCGAGTTGATGGTCAGATGGGAGGCGGGGTGCCCCGGTCTGGCGGAGTCGGGGTCGTAGTCGAAGCGGATGGCCGAGTGCAGGATTATGCTGGTGGGGGTGTCTGCCACGTAAATATCGACGACGTCCAGCAGAGGCTCGACGCGGACCAGGTCCGGATCCATGCGGTAAGGCGCCGGTATGTAGGCGAGCCGGTGGCCGGTGATCTCTCCTCCTTCCACGTCGTAGGTGAGCTGCAGGAGCGCCCCGTCGAAGAGGTAGGCGGAGAACGCGCCGGCAGTCACCCACCGGCGGTAGTCCTCCAGTCCGGGATCCCCGCGGTGGGTGAGGAAGGGCACGCTGGGATCCAGCGAGTGCCAAGAGACTCTGGTGCCGTCGACGGACACCGTGTTGATGTAGACGGCGATCTCTGCCGCGAGCAGGTAGTCGAGCAGGTTGTTGATGTCGTCGCGGACGGCTCTAGGCGTCGTCACCCGGCAGCTCTTCCCTCAGCTTGGTGATCAGACGCGTACGGAGGGCAGGGGGGATGTCCTCGAGTTCGATCTCTTCCGCCTCGTAGGCCTCCATGAACATCTGCAGGCCTTCGGTGGCTCGCCTTACCGAGCGGCGATTCTCGGCGGAGTGCTCGCGGTTGACCCGGCGCATCCGGTCCAGTGCGGGGCGGCTGGGGATCGTGAACTCCAGCTCGAAGTCCTTTTCCCGGACCCTGGCGATCTCGTTTGAGATCACGTCCATGTCACTGCCGTAGCCGACGATGCGCACCCAGGCTCGGCTGCGGGTGATGGCGGTGAAGAGAGTGTTGCGGCGGGTGACGGCGTTGTAGTCGCGGGCCGCGTACTGGGCGTCGATGACGTAGACCATCGGCGCCTCGTTGCCCTTGGCGCGGAAGATATGGGCCAGGGCGACGGAGTCCTTGACGAAGACCGTGTCCGCGCTGGTGCTGACACCCACCAGATGCGAGGGAATACCGTGCTCGCGCAGAGTCCGCATCAGCCGGGGCGCGCGGGATTTGGCGCGGTAGACGTCGGGCAGGACGATCAGGATGTCGTCGTGCTCCAGCTCGTCCGCGGCGAGGTTCTGCTGGATCTGCTGGGCCACCCAGATGTCCTGCGCTTCCTGGCTGTCGAATCCCTGCATGACGACGGCGTCGTCGATCGTCAGCTGCTCGCGGAAGTACGCGGGTGCGCTGTCGTGCTTGCGCCTGAGGGCGACATGGGAGCCGAGGGCCAGTTCACCGCGCACCGTCTCGTAGCCGATGTCGGCCCACAGGTCCGGGTCGGCGAAGTGCTGCAGAAGGCCGCCCTCTCGGTAGACACCGATGCCCAGGGCATGTGCGGTGGCCAGAGCCCACGGGGTGTTGCGGTAGCAGACCGGCAGGACGACGTCCTTTCTCGGTTCCTTGTCCCGGTTGGCGATGCTGACCAGGCTTTCCCCCTCGGGGCCGGTGCCGAAGAGCTCGTCCGTGCTGGGCATCGCCGATTCGGACAGTTTCTGTAGCTCGTCGTAGCCCCACACGATCCGTTTGGGGCCCTTGGTGAAGTGATAGATGAGCTGGAAGAACTCGGGGGGCAGGTCCTGGGCCTCGTCGATGAGGACGACGTCGAAGATGGGGTCGGGACGGGTTTCCTTGACGATCGTCAGCAGTTCGCGGCAGACCCCCTGGAAGGCGTCGTCCATCCCGTACGTGGCGCGTGCGTAGTTCCAGTCGCGGGCTGTGGTCCCGGCAGCGCGAGCCATTTCGCTGTAGAGGCCGGCCCGTGAGGCGGAGCCCCACGAGTGCATGATCTGCAGGTAGTCCTCGTCAGGACGGTCGTTGCTGAACTCGAACGCGAACCGGGTCACGAGGTTGTAGATCTGCTCGTGCAGCGCCCTGGAGTAGTACGTGAACGCGATGCGCCAATCTGGGTGCTGGGTGTGCAGGTAGGCGGCCTTCAGCGCCAGGACCACGGTCTTGCCCGACCCGGCCAGACCGCGGATGCGCTGCGGTCCTTCCGGCGTCTCGATGGCAGCCTGCTTCTGCCATTGATCCAGGTTCGCTATCCCCGCCTCAATGACCTTTAGGACGGCGCCGCGCGAGGCATCGTCCTGCACCGCGGCGCGCTTCTTGACCGGTTTCATGGTCGTCACACGCTGCAGCGCCGCCTGCACCGCCCGCTCCAGGGATTCATCCAGCCCCGGCAGCTGCTCGATCTGGGCGGCCACATCCTGCAGGTCGCAGTAGATGCTGCCCTCGGCGTCGGACGCCGGAGCCTCCACCGGCCCGGGAAATACAGTCACCGTGGTGATGTCCACCGCGAGTGAACGGCGTCGGCGCAGTGTGCCGTGTTTGCTGAGAGTGCTGTCCAGCACGTCGTAGAGCCGGTCCTGACGCGCTTGCGCCTCTTCCCACTCCGCCGCATCCTGGGGGATCGACTCCGGCAGCAAGAACGCGACCAAGCCGTGAGCCCGGCTGATCATCAGGGCATCCACCTCGACGGTCTCGTCCGCTGTGGCCAGCACCGGATAGCCGAGATACACCGTCCCCTCGTCCGCCACTTCCCGCAGCTGGTCCGCCAGCGACGAGGCACGGATGCGATCCCGGCTCTCGCCGTACACCACCTGCAGAGACATACGCGACGCAACTTCCTCGATGTCGGAGTGAGGTCCTGCCCGGCCCCCGGGCTGCGGACCCCTCATCCTAGTGACAGACATGACGGTACAAACACGCCGCTCCGGCCGCAGTCAACCGTCCTGCGCACAGCCGGGGATCGCGGCCAGGTAGGCTCGGCCGGCCGGGGTGAGGCGGTACTGCCAGGCACTGGCGTCCTCGATGTAGCCGTGCCCGGCCGAGCTCAGCCGAATGGCCGCCACACGGCCAATCGCGATCTTGGCAAGCGTCTGATCCGGGGCGGCGGCGACCGCCTCAAGGGCCACATGAAGCCACACCGGCAGCATCGAGGGACCGGTGGCCTGCTCAGGCGGTGCCGGACACAGCCCCCGCGGCCCGCCCGCTGCGGGTGAGCCGGACCTGGGTGTGCCAGACCAGGCTGCCGGGGGAGTCCTGCGCCACCCGCCGCAGCTCGATCAACCCGCGGCGCTGCAGGGCGGCCAGTGTGGCACCGGCGCCCGCGTCCAGGACATGGCGCTGCCCCAACTGCTGCTGGACCGCAGTGGCTTCGGCCGCCGGGTGGTCGACGCCGTAGGTGATCCACCGCCACTGCTCGGCCGGCTGGCGTGCCACCTGCGGTTCTGCGCAATCTCGTTGTCCTGGTCGATCGTGAACAACATCTCCAGATAGATCCGTTGGCGCCCGTTCAAGCCTGGCGAACCACCGCCCGCACTACCCGACTGCTCGCCGTGCGGCGTGGGCGGCGTCACGAGGATTCCAGCTGATGGGAGGGCAGCAGCGCGCTGCCGAGCTTGTAGGCCAGGGCCTCCACCCAAGACCGGCTCCGGCAGATCAGCCCGCCGCGCACACCGCCATCCCAAGCAGCGTCACGCGCCAGCTCCCGCCGCACGGCACGATGACGCGTCACGACACCCTTCAGCCGGGAGCGCGTTCCCAGAGCCACCTTCACCGTCATAGAAACCAAACCCTCATCAGCCATAACCCCAGACTCCCAGAAAGCTGCACCCCGGCACACCGCAACCCTCCGAGGCACCAACCACGCAAGAACCTGGTACGCCGTCAGGCGTCCAACCCGCCACACGCACACAAACCCACACAACGACAGAGACAACCCCCAAGCCACCACGAGAAACAGACACTTACTCAACCCGGCGCCAGCCGGGCACCCACTCCCGCGCTCCCCGGCAGGGGAGCTGCAGAACGCAAATAACTGTGCAACCACCCCGTTATGACATCACTGGCGCCGACAGGCGCCAGCACCTCAACCCCAGGCTTCAAACTTCCTCCTTCCTCCCCGCCAGGGGAGGGGCCGTCACTTACCCCGTCCTGCCGCCAGGCAGGACACCATCCTCGCTTAGCGGGCCGCCAGGCCCGCCAACACCCACAGAAACCAACCAAGTTGGCCCGCCAGGGCCAACCCTCGCACCGTACCCACAGTCGTGCCGTCAGGCACGACGACAGCACTTAACGGGCCGTCAGGCCCGTAGTTGGCCGCCAGGCCAACTTAAGAGCCATTAGGCTCTCCGCCCCC
>NZ_JBSFCK010000042.1:0-44757 GCF_053593435.1 Streptomyces sp. NPDC002306 | reverse complement strand
CCACAACCCGCCGCAACCCGGGTCCCCGCGCGGTGTGGGGGCGGGGGGGCCCCCGCCCCGCCTCGCCCCCGGCCCCCGCCCCCGGCAATCGCCGGGGGCGGGCCCTTGTCACGTCGGTGTCGTCAGGAGCCGTCGCGGTCCCAGCGGTAGAACTCCTGGGCCATCGCGTCCTTGGGGCTGCGCCAGGTCGCCGGGTCGTAGGCGCTGACGTAGGCGGTGAGCCGCTCGCTGATGTCCCGGAAGGAGGGGTGGTCGACCACCTTGGCGATCGCGGGGCCGAGCGGCCGCTCTCCCTGCACGAGGTGCATGTACACGTCGTCGAACTGGAACAGGGTGCGGCGGGTCACACCGACGAGCTGCGGCAGTTCGCCGCTGTCGGACTCCGCGAACACCTTCGCGATGTCCGGGGCCGAGCCCGGCGCCATCCGGGCCACGATCAGGGACTGGTACATGGGAGGAGCGTCCTTTCGGGGGGCGACAGCCGGGCGGACCGTCCGGAGGGACGGTCCGCGGGCCGACGGGCTTGAAGGGTTCGGTCGGATTCGAAGGGTTCGGTGGGTTTCGAAAGGGTCAGTCGGAGCTGACGGAGGCGGTCGCGCGCTCACGGGCGCGCTGCTCGACCTTGTCCCGGATGAGCTTGAGCTGGACGACGGAGTTGCGGTTGATGTTGTCCGTCATCCACGCGTCGTCGACGGGCGCGTCGGGCTTCATCTCGAAGTCCTGCGTCCAGTGCATCCGCGTGCCCTCGGGGGTCTCCGAGTACACCCACTTGATGTTCATGTACGCGAAGGGACCGGTCTCGACCCGGCGGGCGAGCACCGTGAGCCGGGCCCGGTCGGGCTCCCGCTCCGACACCCAGCTCCAGACCTTGCCGTTGTCGTCCGGGTGCATGGTGAGACGGAAGGTGGTCTTGCCGTTCTCCCGCGACAGGACCTCGACCGACGCGTACTCGCTGAACAGCTGCGGCCAGTTCTCGATGTCGTTGGTCATGTCCCAGACGAGGTCCAGGGGAGCGGCGATGGTGATCTCGTTCTCGGTGTGTCCGGCCATGTTCAGGCTCCTGCCACTACGTTGCTGCCGACGAGGTCGAGGAATTCGCGAGGGGTCCTGCACCGCTCCGCGTCGGGCGGCAGGATCATGCCGTGGTTGTTCTCCAGCTCACCCACGATGCCGAGCAGGCCGAGGGAGTCCAGCCCGAACTCGTCGAAGCCGGAGTCCAGCCGGTCCTCCAGCTCCCGCGCGTCGACGGTGACGCCGGCCGCCTTCTTCATCAGAGCGGCCAGCTCCTGGACGGTCAGTTGGTTGTGCATCTGTCTCTCCTTCTCATCAGAGGGCCTGGGCGCCGTGCCGCAGCACGAGTGCCGCGTTGGAGCCCATGAGTCCCCGGCTGACGACCAGCGCCGTGCGCAGTTCGGCGGGACGCGCACGCCCCGTCACCAGGTCGAGGTCGTGGCAGGGGTCGTAGACGTTCGGCGTGGGCGGTACGAGGCCGTGTTCCATGGCCAGCACCGCCGTCGCCACGTCCAGCACCGGAGCCCCGCAGTACGCCCGGCCGATGCCGGTCTTGGGCGCCGTCACCGGCACCCGCCGGCCGTGCGCGCCGAAGACGTCGGCGATCGCCAACGCCTCGGCACGGTCGGCCGCCGGTGAGCCGAACGCGTCCGCGAACACCACGTCGACCTCCTCCGGAGCGCACCCGGCCTCGTCGAGCGCGACCCGGATCGCCTGGGCCAGCCCCTCCCGGGACTGCTCCCAGCGGGACGCGCCGGTGAAGGTCGCCCCGTGCCCGGCGACGAACGCCCGGACCGCCGCGTCCCGCTCCCGCGCGACCGTCTCCTCCTCGATGACGAGCATCGCGCCGCCCTCGGCGGGCACGAACCCACAGGCCTCCGCGGTGAAGGGCCGGTAGGCGCGGGTCGGGTCCTCGCTGGTGCTGAGGTCCTCGTAGCCGAGCTGGCAGACCACCGAGTACGGCGCCAGCGGCGCCTCGGCGGCACCGGCCACGACCACGTCGGTGCCCCGCCGGACCGCCCGGGCGGCGTGCGCCAGGGCGTCCAGGCCACCGGCCTCGTCGCTGGCGACCACGCCGCACGGTCCCTTGAACCCGCCGCGGATGGACACCTGGCCGGTGCTCGCCGCGTAGAACCAGGCGATGGACTGGTACGGACCCACGAACCGGGGGCCCTTCCCCCACAGCCGCTGGAGTTCCCGCTGCCCGAACTCACCACCGCCGGATCCCGCGGCGGTGACCACGCCGACCGCGAACGGCTCCCGGTCGGTGTCGGCCCGGCCGAGCCGGGCGTCCGCCAGGGCGCCGTCGGCGGCCGCCATCGCGAAGTGGGTGAACCGGTCGGTCTGGACGAGGAACCGCTCCTCGATCAGTTCCGCCGGATCGAACCCGCGGACCTCGCCGGCGATCCGCAGGGGCAGGTGTTCGCACCCCTCGCGGGTCACCCGGTCGAGGACGCTGACGCCCTCCTGCGTGGACTTCCAGAAGGTGTCGGTACTCACCCCGTTGGGGGCGACGACACCTATGCCGGTGACGGCGGCGCGCCGAGCACGCTGCGGCTTCATCGCGTCCTCCCATCTGGTCGGGTCAGGATCACCGCGGACTGGAAGCCACCGAAGCCACTGCCGACGGAGAGCACGTTGCGCAGCTTGGCCTTGCGCGCGGTGCGCGGCACGTAGTCCAGGTCGCACTCGGGGTCCGGGTTCGTGTAGTTCGCCGTCGGCGGCACGACCTGGTGGACGAGGGCCAGGACACAGGCCAGGACCTCGATCGCGCCGATGGCACCCAGGGAGTGGCCCACCATCGACTTGATGGAGCTCATCGGCGTCTGGTACGCGTGATCACCCAGCGACCGCTTGACCGCGGCGGTCTCGTGGCGGTCGTTCTGCTGCGTGCCGGAGCCGTGGGCGTTGACGTAGCCGATGTCGGAGCCGTTCAGCTGGGCGTGGGCCAGCGCGTCGTCGATGGCGCGCGCCATTTCCAGGCCCTCCCGGGTGAGACCGGTCATGTGGTAGGCGTTGCCGAAGGTGGCGTAGCCCCCGACCTCGCAGTACACGTGCGCGCCGCGGGCGCGGGCGTGTTCGAGCTCCTCCAGGATGAGGACCGCTCCGCCCTCACCCATGACGAACCCGTTGCGGTCCCTGTCGAACGGCCGGGAGGCGTGCTCCGGGTCGTCGTTGTTCGGAGAGGTCGCCTTGATGGCGTCGAAGCACGCCATCGTGATCGGTGAGATCGGCGAGTCCGAGGCACCGGCTATGCAGACGTCGACCCGGCCCTCCTGCACTGCGTGGAAGGCGTAGCCGATCGCGTCGAGGCCGGAGGTGCAGCCGGTGGAGACGGTCTGCACCGGGCCGTGGGCCCCGAACTGTTCGGCGACCTCGGAGGCAAGGGTGCTCGGGGAGAAGGCGCGGTGCAGGTGGGGGCGGGACCGGCGGTGGTCGACATCCCACCGCCGGCCGCTCTCACTGACCGCGACATAGTCGTTCTCGAGGCGCGTGGTGCCACCGACGGCGGTGCCCAGGGACACCCCCATGCGCCAGGAATCCTCCTTCTCCGGGTCGAGTCCCGAGTCGCGCACCGCCTCGCGGGCGGCGACCATGGCGAACTGGACATAGCGGTCGGCCCGTTCGGCCGTCGCCGCGTCGATTCCGTGGGCGGCCGGGTCGAAGTCGACCTCCGCCGCGATACGCGAACGCAGACCCGCCGGGTCGAAGAGCGTGATGCCCCTCGTCGCGGTGCGGCCGTTCGCCAGGAGGTCCCAGAACGCCGGTACGCCCACGCCACCGGGGGCCACGATTCCGACGCCGGTGACCGCCACGCGCCGGGTCATGACACTGCCTCGGCTCGCACCGGCGTCATGCTCCGGCAGGCCCCCTCCGTCTCGTCGGTCACCTCGGTGTCGACGTGGCCGAGCTTGGGGCGCGGCGCCAGCGGGCCCAGGTGGAAGACCATCCGAGCCTCCTCGTCGCCCACGTTGCGGAAGCGGTGCCGCATGTTGATCGGGATCAGCAGGCCCTGGTCGGCCTTGATGGGGAAGGTCTCGTCGTCCAGGTCGACTTCGAGCCGGCCCTGCACGACGTAGACGAACTCCTCGGAGTACGGGTGGTAGTGCTCCCCGATGCGGTCACCGGGCTCGATGATGGCCAGGCCCATGAAGCCGCTCTTGGCGCCCACCGCGGTGGGCGTGAGCACGGCACGCAGATCACCTCCGCGTCGGGTGTTGGGCTCGGTCTCGCTCAGGTCCACGATGCGTGGGCGGGACGTGGTCATGTGTGTTTCCTCCGGTTGATGTGTGCCGACGGCGTCTGCGCGTCCGGCCGCGGACCGGGCCGGACGCTCCGGTCAGACGCCTGAGGTGGTGCGGTCGGTGACCAGCTGCATGTCGGAGCGCTCGAGGAAGCGGACGACGTCCTTCTCGGTCGTCGGCGCCCCGTCGACGCCGAGCGCGTCGGCGTCGAGCAGGCGGGACAGGACGGCCCCGTTGCGGCCGCCCTTGAGACCGAGGGTCAGCACGGGGTCGTGCGCGATGTCGCCGCGTACGTCCACCAGACGGACGACGATGTCGTCGCGCTGGAAGATCGTGCTGCCGTGCAGCGGGTTGGCGGGGTCGTCGGCCGCCAGCTCGTCCTCGCGGGCGAGGAGCCGGGCCAGGGCCATGCCGGACCCGGGCTTGGCCGGGTAGAACAGCGCGTGCCGCTTCACGTCGCCGGGCTCTCCGGTACGGACCGCCACGTGGTGCACCGCGGGCAGCGCCGCCCGGGTGAAGAAGACCCGGGCCGAACCCGGATCGCTGAGGTCCCGGTCCTGCTCCAGGTAGGGGTTGATGGCCTCCTCGACCGCCCGGACCTCGGGCTGGCGGGACACGTGGCGCAGCGCGGCCATCAGGTCGCCCTCCACCTCGATGGCCCGGACCACCCGGTTGCCGTGCATGAACAGCGAGGTGCGGCGCAGCCGGGTGTTCTCGTCGACCTGCGCCTGCGGCGAGGCGTAGCCGGAGAGGATCTCGGCGACCTTCCGCTCGCTGCCCGGCTTCACGGTGAAGGTGAGGGCGTGGCGCACCACACCGTCGCCGAGCCGGGCCGTCGCCTGGAGGTGGCCCTTCTCCGACTCGGGCAGCGGCGGGGAGACGTTGCCCGTCTCGCGCACGATGCTGAAGCGCAGCGAACGGGTGTCACGTACGCAGCTGTGCAGCGGCTGGACCGTCTCGACGTGCTCCTCGCTGTTCACCCAGGCGAGGAACGGCGGGGCGCTCTCCCACTCGCTGGTGATGAGCCACTGCGAGGGGTTCTCGATCGACTGGCACAGCTGGTCGCTGATGTGGCCGGGGACGGAGGCCACTTGGTTGCGCATCCGCTCGTAGGCCTCCAGGAACTGCTTCTGGGCACCGTCATGAAGGTCCAGCAGCAAGATGACCCGCAGGCGGGAGCCGTCGAACGCGGACTGCGAGACCCGCTCCGACACGCGCTCCGGCACCTGCTCCGACACACGTTCCGTTACTCGTTCCGAGATTGTCATCCAGCACACATCTCCTCAGTGAGGTCCGGGGCGCTCCCGGTGTCGGGAACGGCGATCAGCCCGGACCCCGATCGTGGTTCGGTCTCGGGGACGGCGCGAGTCGCGTGAACCACGTGGGTGACCACCCGGGCGAACCGGGTGAAATACCGGGTGACCAGTCGGGTGAATGGGGCGAACGAACCCCTCCCGCCGGGGCATGGAAGCCCTGTAGCCGGGGGTCCATGGAAGCCCTGTAGCCGGGGTCCGCTGCTGGAGGCATTGATGACCGAAGAAGTCGACCACCACGTACCCGTACTCGTCGTGGGGGGCTCCCTCGTGGGCCTGTCCGCCTCACTGTTCCTGGGCCGTCTCGGCGTTCCGCATCTGGTCGTCGAGAAGCACGCGAGCACGTCGAGGCACCCGCGCGGGCGAGGCAACAACGTCCGCACGATGGAGCTGTTCCGGGTCGCCGGAGCCGAACAGCCCATCCGGGAGGCCGCGTCGACCCTGGCGGACAACCACGGCATCCTCCAGGCCCCGTCCCTGACCGGCGGCGAGGGCGAGTGGCTGTTCAAGGAGATCGACCCGGGCGGCGGCCTGGCCCGCTTCAGCCCGAGCGGCTGGTGCCTGTGCAGCCAGAACGATCTGGAGCCGGTGCTCCTGAAGTGCGCCCGTGACCTCGGCGGCGACATCCGGTTCTCCACCGAGATGCTCTCCGTCGAGCAGGACGCCGAGGGTGTCACCGCGATCGTGAAGAACCGCGACACCGGCGAACACACCACCGTCCGGGCCGAGTACCTCATCGCGGCCGACGGTCCGCGCAGCCCGGTCCGCGAGGGCCTGGGCATCGGCCAGACGGGTCCCGGCGACCTGTTCCACAACGTGAGCGTCACCTTCGACTCGCTCAAGCTCGCGGACGCGGTCGGCGACCGGCGCTTCATCTGCTGCTACCTGACCGACCCGGAGGCGGACGGCGCGCTGCTGCCGGTGGACAACGTGGAGAAGTGGGTGTTCCACGCCCCCTGGCACCCCGAGCGCGGCGAGACGCTGGAGGACTTCACCGAGGAGCGCTGCGTCGCGCACATCCGACGGGCCGTCGGCGTCCCCGACCTGGACGTCAAGATCACCGGAAAGGCGCCGTGGCACGCGGCGCAGCGGGTCGCCGAGCGCTACGCGCAGGGCCGGATCTTCCTCGCCGGCGACTCCGCCCACGAGATGTCGCCGACCGGGGCGTTCGGCTCCAACACCGGTATCCAGGACGCCCACAACCTCGCCTGGAAGCTCGCCGCCGTCCTCAACGGCTGGGCCGGCCCCGGCCTGCTGGAGTCGTACGAGTCCGAGCGGCAGCCCGTGGCGCAGGCGACGAGCGCGCGCGCCGCGGCCCGTTCGGTGGAGCACAGCCACCCGGGCTACGCCCCCGCCGCCGGTGCGGCCGGTGCTGGTGCCGGTGCCGGTGGCGGCCGTGGTGGCGGCGGCCTCCAGGGCGGCGTCCTCAAGGTGGCCCTGGGCTACCGCTATCCGCGCGGTGCCGTGGTCGGCACCGACGCCGAGGGCCCGGTCGTGCCCGAGCAGCTGGCGATGACCGGCGAACCCGGCAGCCGCGCCCCGCACATGTGGCTCCTGCGCTCCGGCGTGCGTACCTCCACCCTCGATCTGTACGAGAGCTCCCTCGTGCTGCTCAGCGGCGCCGACGACATCGCCTGGCACACGGCGGCGATCCGGGTCGCCGAACGTCTCGCCGTACGCCTGGAGTCGTACCGCATCGGCAAGGGCCCGCACGCGGACCTCGCCCCCCAGGACGGCACGGACTGGTCCGAGGTGCACGGCACGACGGCGCGGGGCGCGGTGCTGGTCCGGCCCGACGGATATGTGGCGTGGCGCTCGCAGGGCATGGTGGCCGACCCGGAGACGACGCTGTACGACCTCCTGGCCTCGCTGCTCGACCTGGTCTGAGTCCGCGCACCGCGCGACGCGGTGTCACCCACGGCACCCCTGAGGGATCTCAGCCTCCCGAGGCGAGAGCGATCCCCAGGGGTGTCCGTTCGTACAGCACCTGATGTCCGTACCGTCGCGCGGTCAGCAGACCCGTGTCGCGCAGGGTGGTCAGATGCGCGGACACCGACGACGGCGCGAGACCCAGCCGGTGCGCGAGGGCCGACGTGGTGGCCGGCTCGTCCAGCGCGGTCAGCACGGCGGCCCGGCCGCGTCCCAGCAGCCGTACGAGCGCGTCGGGCAGCCGGTCGGCGGGCTCGGCCCACAGGCCGCCGATCCCGCGCGCCGGGTAGACGAGCGTCGGCTGCCAGGGCGGGTCGAAGCCGCTGATGACGTCCGGCCAGCTGAACACGCTCGGCATCAGCACCAGCCCCTGTCCGCCGAGATCCCGTTCGTACTCGACGTGCGCCTGGACGGTCAGCGTCCCGGCGTGCCAGCCGCACCGCCGGTTGATCTCGGGCAGCAGCCCGCCGAGCCCGACCTCGGCCAGCCGGCGCGAGTGGAAGGCGATGTCCGCCTCCAGCAGGGCGCGCAGCCGGGGCCAGTCGGGGGCGAGGAGGGTGTGCCAGACCTCCTCCAGCGTGTCGGACAGCTCCCGGATCATGCCGGCCGGGTCCGCCAGCCACGCCCGGCCCCTTGGCGAGTCCAGCGCGCCCGGGGTGTCGGCGAGCGAGCGGGCGGTGTCCGCGCGGGCCGCCCCGGGATCGGCGGCGCGCACCCGGGCGATCTCCTCCTCGAAGCCGGCCGCCGGGCCGATGGGCGGCTGGCCCAGCCAGTCGGGGGAGTGACCGCGGCGCGGCATCAGCAGCCACAGCCCGGTCAGGTCCAGCGCGTCGGCCGCCGCGGCGATCCGGCGCAGCCAGTGCGCGTGGTAGCCCTGCCGGTCGGGCCGCTTCAGGGTGCGTACCAGCTCCTGCGTCTCCCACAGCGGGGAGAGCGCGAACCGGCAGCGCAGGAAGTCGTCCTCCCCGAAACGCAGCCGCACCGGCACGAGGCCACCTCTTTTCCCGGGAATCTCCCTCCGGACCGGCCGAAGATTCGGCCGCAGCCGAAACTCTACGACGGGCCCGGCCTCCGGCCGCACGCTGCTCCCCATGCCGGAAGAGCCCGAGCCCACCACGACCCTGCCCGCCCCCGCCACGCCACCGGAACTCCCGGAACACTTGGAACAGCCGGAACACCCGGAACACTCGAAAAGCCGGGAAAGCCGGGAAAACCCCGCATCCCCCGGAATTCCCTCGCCCACGGGAGCCCCCTCGTCCCCGACGGACCCCTCGCCCACCGGCTACGCCCGTGTCTTCGCGGTCCGTGAGTTCCGGGCCGTCTTCGCCGCGCATCTGCTGTCGATGCTCGGTGTGGTCGTCAGCGAGATCGCGTTGTCCGTCCTGGTCTACGACCTGACCGGGTCGCCGCTGCTCAGCGCGCTGGCGTTCGCGCTGGGGTTCCTGCCGTACCTGGTCGGCGGCACCCTGCTCGCCGGGGTCGCGGACCGCCACCCGGCCCGGCGCGTCCTGGTGGTGTGCGACCTCGTCTGCGCGGGATGCGTGGCGCTGATGGTGACGCCGGGCGCGCCCATCGCCGTACTGCTGGCACTGCGCTGCGTCCTCGCCGTCGTCTCCCCGGTGTTCTCCGGCACCCGGATGGCCACCCTCGCCGACGTCCTGGGCGACGGCGACCTGTTCGTCCTCGGCCGCTCCCTGCTGCGGATCGTCGCGCAGAGCGCGCTGCTCGTCGGCTACGGGCTCGGCGGCCTGCTGCTCACCGCGGTCTCCCCGCGCCACGCGCTGCTGGTCACGGTGGCCACCTTCCTCGCCTCGGCCGCCCTGCTGCGGTTCGGCACCCGGCGCCGTCCGGCCCGCGCGCGGGGCACGGGCGCCCTGGTGGGGGACTCCCTCAGGGGTGCCCGGCAGGTGCTCGCCGACCGGCGGGTCCGCACCCTGCTCCTGCTGTTCTGGGTGCCGCCGATGTTCTCTGTCGCGCCGGAGGCGCTGGCCGCGCCCTACGCCGACGGCCTCGGCGCCGGCTCCACCGGCCTCGGACTGCTGATGTGCGCGCTGCCGGTCGGCACGATCGCCGGGGAGCTGTACGCGGGCGCGCGGCTGCGGCCCGCCACCCGTGAGCGGATCGCGCTCCCGCTGGTCTGCCTCACCCTGCTGCCCTACCTCGGCTACGCCCTGCACCCCGGGCTCGCCGTCTCCCTGCTGCTTCTCCTCGTGGCGGGGGCGGGCTCGGCGTACACGCTCGGCCTCGACCAGTGGCTGGTCCGGGAGGTGCCGGAGGAACTGCGCGGCCGGACCATGACGCTGCTCACCGCCGGGCTGATGACCATCCAGGGCCTGGGTATGGCGCTGGCCGGCGTGGCGGCGGAGCTGGTGGGCGTGCCGGCGGCCGTCGCGGGGGCCGGGGCGCTGGGCACGGTGTGCTGCGTGACGCTCGCCGTGCAGGCCCGCCGTACCAGTCCGTCGTCCGAGCCCGTGGTCCGAGCCCGCCGTACGAGCACCGGCGACCGAAAGGCGAGACAGGGCTGACCGCGATATGACCGGCGGGTAATGTCTGACGACGTGCCGAAGCCGCTCAGCCTTCCCTTCGATCCCATCGCCCGCGCCGACGAGCTGTGGACGCAGCGCTGGGGAAACGTCCCCTCGATGGCCGCGATCACCTCGATCATGCGCGCGCACCAGATCCTGCTCGCCGAGGTCGACGCCGTCGTCAAGCCCTACGGGCTGACGTTCGCGCGCTACGAGGCGCTGGTGCTGCTGAACTTCTCCAAGGCGGGCGAGCTGCCGATGTCAAAGATCGGCGAGCGGCTCATGGTGCATCCGACGTCGGTCACGAACACGGTGGACCGGCTGGTCCGCTCCGGTCTGGTCGACAAGCGCCCCAACCCCAAGGACGGCCGCGGCACCCTCGCGTCCATCACCGACAAGGGCCGCGAGGTGGTCGAGGCGGCCACCCACGACCTGATGGCGATGGAGTTCGGGCTCGGCGCGTACGACTCCGAGGAGTGCGCGGAGATCTTCGCGATGCTCCGGCCGCTGCGGGTCGCCGCGCACGACTTCGACGAGCGGTAGTCCGTACGGGCCGGTGGGCCGTGAGATCGGGTACTTCGTACGGGTCCGTTCTCCCTACGGGTCGGTCCTCCGTATGGCTGGTCCTCCGTACGGGTCGGTCCTCCGTACCGGTGATGACAGCCCGGCGAGCGGGCGTCCGGCGAGCGGTGGCCCGGCGCGCCCTGGCCGGGGCGGTGGCCCGACGCGTGGCGTCCGGGATGCGGCGTCCGGGGTGCGACGGCCCCGGACAAGATCTCTGGGAACGGACGGTTA
The DNA here is from genome assembly GCF_053593435.1 of Streptomyces sp. NPDC002306. NCBI lineage: Bacteria > Bacillati > Actinomycetota > Actinomycetes > Kitasatosporales > Streptomycetaceae > Streptomyces > Streptomyces sp. NPDC002306. Next base: position 33,939 of record NZ_JBSFCK010000042.1, on the reverse strand, counting down.
CGCTCGTCCGCATGAAGAAAAGCGTGCTGACCCGCTACCGCGTCCTGGCCTACGTCACCGGTGTGCTGCTGGTCCTGCTGTGCCTGAGCATGATCGCGAAGTACGGGCTGGACATCGACGGCGCCGCCGACTTCACCCGCGTCGTCGCCATCGCGCACGGCTGGCTGTACGTCGTCTACCTGGTCTTCGCCTTCGATCTCGGCTCCAAGGCCAAGTGGCCGGTCGCCAAGCAGATGTGGGTGCTGCTCGCCGGGACCATCCCGACGGCCGCCTTCTTCGTGGAGCGGCGGATCAGTCGTGAGCTGGACTCGAAGATCGTGGACGGCTCGCCCGCGGTGGCCAAGGCGTAACGAGTACCGCCGTACGGGTGTCCGTACGGCGGTCAGCCATCGACATTTACTAGGACGTCCTAGTAAATTCAAGGGTATGGACGCAGACGCCATCGAGGAGGGCCGCCGACGCTGGCAGGCCCGTTACGACGCCGCCCGCAAGCGCGAGGCAGACTTCACCACGCTCTCCGGCGATCCCGTGGAGCCGGTGTACGGGCCCCGGCCAGGGGACCACTACGAGGGCTTCGAGCGGATCGGCTGGCCGGGGGAGTACCCGTACACCCGCGGTCTCCACCCGACCGGCTACCGGGGCCGGACCTGGACCATCCGGCAGTTCGCCGGGTTCGGCAACGCCGAGCAGACGAACGAGCGCTACAAGATGATCCTCGCCAACGGCGGGGGCGGGCTCTCCGTCGCCTTCGACATGCCGACCCTGATGGGCCGCGACTCCGACGACCCGCGCTCGCTGGGCGAGGTCGGGCACTGCGGGGTCGCCATCGACTCCGCGGCCGACATGGAGGTCCTGTTCAAGGACATCCCGCTGGGTGACGTGACGACGTCGATGACGATCAGCGGCCCGGCCGTCCCGGTCTTCTGCATGTACCTGGTCGCGGCCGAGCGGCAGGGCGTCGACCCGGCCGTCCTCAACGGCACGCTCCAGACCGACATCTTCAAGGAGTACATCGCCCAAAAGGAATGGCTCTTCCAGCCCGAACCGCACCTGCGCCTCATCGGTGACCTGATGGAGCACTGCGCGGCCGGCATCCCCGCCTACAAGCCGCTGTCCGTCTCCGGCTACCACATCCGCGAGGCCGGCTCCACGGCCGCGCAGGAGCTGGCGTACACGCTGGCCGACGGCTTCGGATACGTGGAGCTCGGCCTGAGCCGCGGACTCGACGTGGACGTCTTCGCCCCCGGCCTGTCCTTCTTCTTCGACGCGCACCTCGACTTCTTCGAGGAGATCGCCAAGTTCCGCGCGGCACGCCGGATCTGGGCGCGCTGGATGCGGGACGTGTACGGCGCGCAGTCCGACAAGGCGCAGTGGCTGCGCTTCCACACCCAGACCGCCGGGGTGTCGCTGACCGCGCAGCAGCCGTACAACAACGTGGTGCGCACCGCGGTGGAGGCGCTGGCCGCGGTGCTCGGCGGCACCAACTCGCTGCACACCAACGCCCTCGACGAGACCCTCGCCCTGCCCAGCGAGCAGGCGGCGGAGATCGCGCTGCGCACCCAGCAGGTGCTGATGGAGGAGACGGGCGTCGGCAACGTCGCCGACCCGCTCGGCGGTTCCTGGTACGTGGAGCAGCTCACCGACCGGATCGAGGCCGACGCCGAGAGGATCTTCGAGCAGATCCGGGAGCGGGGCCTGCGGGCGCACCCCGACGGACAGCACCCGATCGGTCCGATCACCTCCGGAATCCTGCGGGGCATCGAGGACGGCTGGTTCACCGGGGAGATCGCGGAGGCGGCGTTCCGCTACCAGCAGTCCCTGGAGAAGGGCGAGAAGCGGGTCGTCGGCGTGAACGTCCACACCGGCTCCGTGACCGGCGACCTGGAGATCCTGCGGGTCAGCCACGAGGTGGAGCGGGAGCAGGTGCGGGAGCTCGGCGACCGCAGGACGGCACGCGACGACGCGGCCGTGCGCTCGGCGCTGGACGCGATGCTCGCCGCCGCCCGCGACGGCTCGAACATGATCACCCCGATGCTGGAGGCGGTACGGGCGGAGGCGACCCTCGGGGAGATCTGCGGGGTGCTGCGGGACGAGTGGGGGGTGTACACGGAGCCCGCCGGCTTCTGACCGCCGGGCCACCGAGGTGCCGGGCCACCGAGTCGCCATGTCGGCTCCGTCGCCTCCGTAGCGACATGACCGCGTCGTCACACCGGTGAGGGCCGGTCGGGAACGGATGTCCGTTCCCGACCGGCCCTCACCTCACTTCTTCACTGCTCCGAACGAGTGGTACTCGCCCTAGAACTCCTGTACGAAGTAGGGCTGCACGGTCATCCAGCCGTTGCCCCGGGCGCCGTAGTAGGTGCCGTTGTTGTTCTGCGCCAGGGTGTACCAGGAGTCGACGTAGTCCGGGTCGTCGGTCCACCAGTCGGCCGGGATGGCGTTCAGGACCGCGTTGACCAGCGGGATGTAGGTGCCCTGGTCGGCGATGGTGAGCAGGACGGTCGCGATGGCGACGGCGAGGTCGTGGTAGTTGGTGCTGCCGTCCTCCTCCATCATCACCGCGTCGGCCAGGTTGTACTTGTAGTTCGACCAGTTCACGAGGATCTGGTTGGGCCGGTAGACCGTGCCGTCGTTGTCCAGGTACGGCATGTCCACGGGGTCGACGCGGGCCTTGCCGTCCTGGCCGAAGCCGGTGACCAGGGTGTAGATCTCGGCGTCGCCCTTGACCCAGGGCTCCTCGTCGTCCGAGAGCTCGACGGCGTTGATCTTCGTGGTCCAGAAGCCGCCGGCGGCCGCGGCGGTCCGGTCGGCGGACTTGGTGGTCGCGGCACCGGGGAGGGTGGAGGGCACCCCGTCCTTCACCAGTTCCTGGCGCAGGACGTCCATGCCGGCCGCCAGCGCCCTGGAGCTGTCGATGTCGACGACGTACACCGGGTGGGCGGGCGCCTTGCCGGCGTCCAGGGCGTGGGCGTGACCCTGGCTGTCGTAGGCGGTGACCGTCTTCGTGGCGTCGTCCGAGGTGGCCGCGGCGACCCAGGGGGTGGTGCCGGCGGTCAGGGCGGCGCGCATGGAGCCGTCGCCGAGGCGCAGCCGGAGCAGCGGGCCGACCTTGCCGTCCAGGCCCTTGGCGGCGGCGATCGTGTGGTCGGCGGCGGCCAGCGTGGACCTCAGGCCGGGGTTCGCCCGGCCGGCCAGCGCGGTGACGGCCACGTCGTCCGACGTCAGGGCGGCCGACTGCAGTCGAGTACGCCAGGCGTTGTCGCCGAGCGAGCGGGCTATGGCCCGCGCGGCCCGGTCCTGGGCGCCGGTGACCGCTTCGGCGGTGCCGGAGTGGGTGGGAACCGACCGGGTGGCGGCGGGGGCCGCGCCGGCCGAGGGGGCCACGGCCAGGGTCTGGGCCGCGGCGAGGGCGAGCAGGGTGGCCGCTGTGGCGGCGAGTGTGACACGTCGGGGGGTGCGACGAGGTCTCACGGGGATCGATCCTCCGGATGCGAGTGACGCACTGTCAGGGGATGGTGCCGGGTGGGACAGATGAATCTGGAACTACATCTATGCGGGTAGATTCCGCAGCACATAGTGACCTGGCCATGCCATGTGCGCAAGACCTCCGGACGAGGAAGATCGAAAGCTGACAGCGCCTCAACTTCCTTACGTACCAAGCCTGTTGAGCGAGTCGAAGATGGAACACGATGGACCGCGGCGGAACGCGATGGAACGCGGCGGAACGGCGACGGAACGAAGGGTCCGGTCCAGGCCTGTGTCCGTCGCGCGCGGTCGCCCGCCTTCGCCGGCGGATCCGGAACGGGCGCGAACGCGGCCTGTCTTCGTGCGTGGATCCGGAACGGACGGGAACGCGGCTCGTCTTCCGCCGGGGATCCGAAACGGACGCGAACGCCGTGCGCCTTCCTGTCGCGAACGCCGTGCGCCTTCCTGTGTGGATCCGGAAAGGACGGGAACGTCGTCCGTCTTGCTGCGCGGATCCGGAACGGGCGCGAACGCCGCCCGTGTCACGCCGAAGCGCCCGCCAGCCCCAGGAGCAGGACCCGGGCGAAGGAGGCCGCCCATTCCCGGTCCACCGGTTCCGCGCTCACCAGCGTGCGGTGCACCACGGCGCCCGCCACCATGTCGAAGATGAGGTCGACCGTGCGGGCCGCCTCCTCCGGGTCCGTCTCGGGGGGCAGTTCGCCGCGCGCCTGGGCGCGGGCGCGGCCGGCCAGCACGAGACGCTTCTGGCGGTCGACGACGGAGGAGCGGATGCGTTCCCGCAGCGCGTCGTCCTTCGTCGATTCCGCGACCGCCGCCATCAGCCCGCTCTTGGCCTCGGGCCGGGCCAGGATCGCGGCGAACTGGAGCACCACGCCCTCGATGTCGGCGGCCAGGCTGCCCCGGTCGGGCAGCTCCAGTTCGTCGAAGAGCTCGGCGACCGCGTCGACGACGAGTTCGTACTTGCCGGCCCAGCGACGGTAGATCGTCGTTTTCGCAACCCCGGCGCGCGTCGCCACGTCTCCCAACGTGAGCTTGGACCAGCCCAGTTCGACCAGCGCCTCCCGGGTGGCGGCCAGGATCGCGGTGTCCGCGGCGGCGCTGCGCGGGCGGCCGGTACGGGCGGCTGGGGTGCGGCTCTGCATCCCACGACCATAACCGGCCGTTCCCGGGACGCCGTGAGGGAGATCACCAAGGAGTGGTGTACCGGAACCGCCCGATGCCGTTACGCTACGAGTCGTAGCGAAAGCTCGTGCCGGACCAGCGCGGGCGACGACCACATGGCGTGGGGTGGGGACCCGGCGCCGAACAGCACACAGCCGGGCCGGGCTTTCACATCGCTTTTCACTCACGCGCGGGAACGGGGGAGGATAGACGCATGCAGCCACGGAACATGTCCATGAGCGGCGTCGTCGACCTCGCCGCGGTGAAGGCGGCCCAGGAGGCCAAGGCCAAGGCCGAGCAGACGCGCGCCGAAACGGCCCGCCAGGGCGGGGTGGGGGCCGTATCCCCGGCCGATCTCGTCATCGACGTCGACGAGGCCTCCTTCGAAAGCGAAGTCCTCCAGCGCTCCGCCGAGGTGCCGGTCGTCATCGACTTCTGGGCCGAGTGGTGTCAGCCCTGCAAGCAGCTGAGCCCCGTCCTCGAACGGCTCGCCGTCGAGTACGACGGGCGCTTCCTGCTCGCCAAGATCGACGTCGACGCCAACCAGATGCTGATGCAGCAGTTCGGGATCCAGGGGATCCCGGCCGTCTTCGCCGTCGTGGCGGGGCAGGCGCTGCCGCTCTTCCAGGGTGCGGCCGGCGAGGAGCAGATCCGGCAGACCCTCGACCAGCTGGTCCAGGTCGCCGAGCAGCGCTTCGGCCTGACCGGCCTGAGCGTCGACCCGGACGCCGAGCCGGGCGAGCGGCCGGTCCCCGAGATGCCGGAGGGGCCCTACGACGCGCTCCTCGAAGCGGCCGTGCGGGCGCTGGACGCCGGTGACCTGGGAGGGGCGGTCCAGGCGTACAAGAACGTCCTGAACGACGACCCGGGCAACATGGAGGCCAAGCTCGGGCTCGCCCAGGCCGAGTTGCTCCAGCGGGTGCAGGACCTCGACCCGCAGCAGGCGCGCAAGGACGCGGCCGACCGGCCGAAGGACGTGCGGGCGCAGATCGCCGCCGCCGACCTGGATCTCGTCGGCGGGCATGTCGAGGACGCGTTCGGTCGGCTGATCGAGACCGTGCAGCGCACGGCGGGGGAGGACCGGGACGCCGTACGGCTGCGGCTGCTGGAGCTCTTCGAGGTCGTCGGGGCCGACGACCCACGGGTCGCGGCGGCCCGGCGGGCGCTGGCACGCGCGCTGTTCTGAGCCGGACGGCGGCCGGTGGCGGACGGGGCACGAGCCCCGTTCTGACCTGTCGCTAAACACGACGGCGTGTGGTGCCGGAGTGAAAGATCTGCCGACGACTCGTCACTGCGGCCGCGCTTTACCAAATCTTGGTAATCGCGGCCGCTGTTACTGCGAGTAAGTCCAGGGCGTTCTTCTGTCGGGTTCTGTCCGGCCATCAACCACTTTGCACCCCCCTTGGGAGCCACCCAGCGTCGCGGATCGAGACCTCTGGGTCGCGCTTCGGTTATCGGCCCGTTACTAGCCAGTAACGAACCCCCTTGTGCGGGCGGCGAGAATGCACCACGATCGGCGACGCTCGGTCCATTCCCGTACCCGACATCCGGTCGGGCCGACGGGAGACTGTGGGTCCCCACCGAGCAGAGTCGACGACAGTGAGTCGGCTCTCGGACAGGGGGGTCTTCGCCCGAGGGCGAAGCCTGTCCGGCAGGGTTGTGCGTGATGTGCGTCAGGCGCGACCAGTGGTTGTCGCTCGGGGGTGATCGCCGGTGATTCCGGGCGCGGTTCGCGCCACCGGATACAGGCGCTCTCCTTCCCGAGGACGTAGCACTTCTCCCATCGCTGCCCGGCCGAGCCGCCGACTAGGGGCGAGCCGGGAGGGCAGGCGATGTACGTCCGAGAAGGAGGAAATATGGAGTCCCAGGTGCGTGGCGGGACCAGATGGAAGCGGTTCGCTGTGGTCATGGTGCCCAGCGTCGCCGCCACGGCGTGTATAGGCATCGCCCTCGCGCAGGGTGCGCTCGCCGCGTCGTTCAGCGTGTCGGGTCAGTCGTTCAAGGTGACGGCGAAGGAGCTGCACGGCAAGGGCTTCGCGCAGTACGGCGCCATCGACAACGGCTACACGCTCGCCGGCAAGCAGACCATTCACCCGGTCGCGGTGTCGTCGTTCAGCACGGCCACCATCGAAGAGATGTGCCAGTCGGTCGTCACGCCGAACATCCCGATCCTCGGGTCTGTCACCCTGACGCTGACGGCGGGCAAGGGCGACAAAGAGGAACAGCACGTTTCGGCCAAGAACCTGTACATCGACGTCGAGGAGCTCGGCGCCAAGAAGGCCGTGTTCACCGGTATCGACATCGGTGTGGCCGCGGGTGACACCGGTCCGAACAAGGACGGCAAGGGCCCGGGCATGAAGGGCGGCAAGGAGCAGGCCAACCCCTTCGGCTTCGCCCAGCAGGCGACCGAGGCGGACCTGTACGGCGTGGAGCAGACGGCGTGGGCCACCACCGCCGGAACCTTCACCCTCCCCGGCCTCAGCATGAAGCTGTCCCAGGGGTCCAACGAGTGCTACTAAGCACCCGGTGACGGGCGGGGGAGCCGCGAGGCGCCCCCGCCTGCCACCCCGCTCGACTTCGCAACACCCCACACCCCTCATCGCACCATCACTCTCACCACAGCAACGCCGCACCAGGGAGCTGTTTTCCATGAGCGCCGAGACTCCTGCCGCACCTGGCCAGTTCACTCGCCGGAGGCTGCAGTTCCGTGCGTGGCGCGGAACTCGCCCGTTCTGGGCCGGTCTGTTCGTCATGATCGGTGGCTTTCCGATCATGTACTTCCCGTACGCGCACCTGCAGATCGGTCATCTGACCCTGGCGATGTCCACCACGGCCGGCGCCGGGTCGCTGATCATCGGCGTGCTGCTCGTCGTGCTGGGCGTCAGCCTGTGGTTCCAGAAGCACATACAGATCTTCGCGGGTGTCGCGGCGATCCTGCTGGGCCTGGTGTCCCTTCCGGTGTCCAACTTCGGCGGCTTCATCGTCGGCTTCCTGTTCGCCCTCATCGGCGGCGCGATGGCCGTGGCATGGGTTCCCGGCGCGCCGCCCGAGGCGGAGCCGGCGAAGGAGAGCGGTGCCGGGACGGACGACTCCCCCGAGAGCGCGGTGACCGGCGGCGGTACTCCCGCGGAAGGTGCCCCCGAGGCCCCGCAGGACCGGGGCCCGGTGTTCACCAAGGAGACCGACGCAGTGGGCGACACGAACGATCTGTCAGCAACGATCCCGGCCAACGGGGCGAACGGGAGGCACAGTGTCGGCTGACGAGGTGGCTCACAGGACGGACGCGGACGCGTCGCTTGTGAGAACCGGGCCGCGCCACGCGGCGCCCAAGAAGCCGCTGTTCACCAGGTTCCATGTGCCGGCGGGCAAGGCGATAGCCCTGGCGGCGATGCCGACCGCGGTCCTCATGGGGATGGGGTTCACGCCGACGCTCGCCCGCGCCGACGACAAGCCGGCGTCCAAGAGCCTGACGGCCGAGGAGTACAAGGACTGCGTCGCGGCCATGGCGGACTCCACGGAGGCCTCGGCGTCCGCGTCACCGTCGCCCTCCGCGTCGGCGAGCGCCAGTGAGTCCTCCGACGCCACGAAGGACGACGCCAAGGACGAGGACGGCACGTCCTCGGGCACGGCGGGCAAGCCCTCTTCGCCGGATTCAGGTTCCGACGACGAGACCGAGCCCACCCCGTCCCAGACGTCCGCCACGGGCGGCTCGTCCGGGTCCGGCGGCGACACGGGTACGGCGACGCCCTCGCCCTCCGCGTCCGCGTCCAGCGGCAACCTGCTGGACACCATCGGGGACGCCCTCGGGGACGTCCTCACCGGTGGCCGCGGCGGCACGGAGAGCGCGAGCGCCACGCCCACGCCGTCCGCTTCCGCCTCGTCGGCCGCGGCGAGTGACGGCAAGGACACGTCCACCACGGACAAGAACGTGTCGGACACCGTCAAGGACACGACCAAGAAGGTCACCGACACGGTGGACGACACCGTGAAGGACGCCACCGACACGGTGGACGACACCGTGAAGGACGTCACCGACGAGGCGTCCGAGGCGGCGGAGGACGCCACCGCGTCGCCGAGCCCCTCCGCGAGCTCCACCACGGACCCCGACGACTGCCCGGCCGCCACGGACGCGGAAGGCGGAGTCGACAACAAGATCGCGCTGCCCGACGACCCCTGGTTCCTGAACGCCAGCGCGCTGACCCTGACGGGCGCCGACTACAAGGGCGTCGTCAAGGTCAGGACCGCCAACGGCACGGTCAAAGAGGTCCTGAAGTACGTCATCTCCAAGGGGACGAACATCGTCGACCTGCACCAGACCGTGCAGGACAAGCAGGCCGGCAAGACGTACCACGTCCAGGCGGGCAAGGGCACCGAGTCCACGATCACCGGTGGCGACACGGTCATGTACACCGAGAGCATCTCGGGCAACCTGTTCGGTCTGATCCCGATCACGTTCAGCCCGAAGAGCCCGCCGCCGCTGAACATCCCGCTGATCTACTTCACCAACGTGAAGGTCCAGCAGGCAGGCCAGTTCGGCGGCACGCTGACCATCCCGGGGATGCACCAGTTCATCACCGACTGACCGTCCCCCACAGAGCCCGTCCGGGAGCCGCACAGCTGAGGGCGCCCCCTGTCACCAGGGGGCGCCCTCAGTGCCGTGTCGGCGGTCCTGTCTACTTGCCGCTCTCGCCCAGGTGGTGGACGCGGACCATGTTCGTGGTGCCGGGGACACCGGGCGGGGAGCCGGCCGTCATGACCACGATGTCGCCCGAGTCGAAGCGGTTGAGCTTGATGAGCTCCTGGTCGACCAGGTCGACCATCTCGTCGGTGCTGTTCACGAACGGCACGACGTGCGACTCGACGCCCCAGCTCAGCGCCAGCTGGTTGCGGGTGCCCTCGTCGGTGGTGAAGGCGAGGATCGGCTGGGCCGCGCGGTAGCGGGAGAGACGGCGGGCGGTGTCGCCGGACTTGGTGAAGGCCACCAGGCCCTTGCCGCCGAGGAAGTCGGCGATCTCGCAGGCGGCACGGGCGACCGAACCACCCTGCGTACGCGGCTTCTTGCCGGGGACCAGGGGCTGAAGGCCCTTGGCGAGGAGTTCCTCCTCGGCCGCCTTGACGATCTTCGACATCGTCTTGACGGTCTCGATCGGATACGCGCCCACCGACGACTCCGCCGAGAGCATGACCGCGTCCGCGCCGTCCAGGATCGCGTTGGCGACGTCGGAGGCCTCGGCGCGGGTCGGGCGGGAGTTGGTGATCATCGACTCCATCATCTGGGTCGCCACGATCACCGGCTTGGCGTTGCGCCGGCACAGCTCGATCAGGCGCTTCTGCACCATGGGGACCTTCTCGAGCGGGTACTCGACGGCCAGGTCGCCACGGGCGACCATGACGGCGTCGAACGCCGCCACGACGTCCTCCATGTTCTCGACCGCCTGCGGCTTCTCCACCTTGGCGATGACCGGGACCCGGCGTCCCTCGTCGTCCATCACCTTGTGGACGTCGGAGACGTCCTTGGCGTCCCGGACGAAGGACAGCGCGACCATGTCGCAGCCCATGCGGAGGGCGAAGCGCAGGTCGTCGATGTCCTTCTCGCTCAGCGCGGGCACGTTCACGGCCGCGCCGGGCAGGTTGATGCCCTTGTGGTCGGAGACGACGCCGCCCTCGATGACGATCGTCCTCACCCGCGGGCCCTCGACGTCCAGCACCTTCAGCTCGACGTTGCCGTCGTTGATCAGGACCTGGTCGCCGCGCGAGACGTCGCCCGGCAGGCCCTTGTACGTCGTTCCGCAGATGTGCTTGTCGCCCGGCACGTCCTCGGTGGTGATGACGAACTCGTCACCGCGCTCCAGCTCCACCGGACCCTCGGCGAAGGTCTCCAGACGGATCTTCGGGCCCTGGAGGTCGGCGAGCACACCGATGGCCCGGCCGGTCTCCTTGGCGGCGGCCCGGACGCGGTCGTACCGCGCCTGGTGCTCGGCGTGGGTGCCATGGCTGAAATTGAACCGGGCCACATTCATGCCGGCCTCGATCAGAGCGACCAGCATCTCGTGGGAGTCGACCGCGGGGCCGAGAGTACAGACGATTTTCGAACGGCGCATGGGGCGATCCTATCGGTTTGTTTCGCTCCGGAATATTCCGTCTGGCGGAAGGAGCAAATGGGCGCGTCGGCGCTCAGGCGTATTACTCGTCGGTTCTCGTTCAGCTGTTCTTTCCGACCAGCGCGTAGGTCTGCGTGGCGATCTCCAGCTCCTCGTCGGTCGGCACCACGGCGACCGCCACCCGCGCGCCGACGGGCGATATCACCCGCGGTTCGTCGGAACGTACGGCGTTCAGACCGGCGTCGACCGCGAGGCCCAGCCCCTCCAGCCCCGCGATCGCGGCCTCGCGCACCGGCGCCGCGTTCTCGCCGACCCCGGCGGTGAAGGCGACGGCGTCCACCGTGCCGAGCACCGCGAAATACGCGCCGATGTACTTCTTCAGACGGTGAATGTAAATGTCGAAGGCCAGCCGGGCCTGTTCGTCGCCCTCGTCGATCCGCCGACGGATCTCGCGCATGTCGTTCTCACCGCACAGCCCGATCAGCCCGCTCTTCTTGTTGAGAAGAGTGTCGATCTCGTCCGTGGACATTCCGCCAACGCGCTTCAAATGGAAGATGACGGCCGGGTCCAGGTCTCCGGACCGGGTCCCCATCACGAGCCCCTCGAGCGGCGTCAGCCCCATGGAGGTGTCCACGCACTTCCCGCCCCGCACGGCGGAGGCGGACGCCCCGTTGCCGAGGTGCAGCACGATGACGTTGACGTCCTCGGGCGCCTTGCCCAGCAGCTTCGCCGTCGCCCGGGACACATACGCGTGCGAGGTCCCGTGGAACCCGTACCGCCGGATCCGGTACGCGTCGGCGGTCTGCACGTCGATCGCGTAGCGGGCGGCCGACTCCGGCATCGTGGTGTGGAAGGCGGTGTCGAAGACGGCGACCTGGGGCAGGTCCGGGCGCATCGCGCGGGCCGTGCGGATGCCGGTGAGGTTCGCCGGGTTGTGCAGCGGTGCCACCGGGATCAGCCGCTCGATCTCGGCGAGCACCTCGTCGTCGATCACGGTCGGCCGGGTGAAGGTCAGCCCGCCGTGCACCACCCGGTGCCCGATCGCGGCGAGCTCGGGCGAGTCGAGCCCCAGGCCGTCCCTGGCGAGTTCCTCCGCCACGGCCTTGAGCGCCGCGTCGTGGTCGGCGATCGGGGTGCTGCGCTCGCGCGCCTCGCCGCCGGTGAGCGGGGTGTGCTTCAGCCGTGCGGACCGCTCACCGATCCGCTCGACGAGGCCCACCGCTAGCCGGCTGCTGTCGCGCATGTCCAGCAGCTGGTACTTCAGCGACGAGGAGCCGGAGTTGAGGACGAGGACGCGGGTGGGGCTCACTGGGCGGACGCCTTCTCGTTCGGGGCCTGGGCCTGGATCGCCGTGATGGCGACGGTGTTGACGATGTCCTGGACGAGCGCGCCCCGGGACAGGTCGTTGACGGGCTTGCGCAGGCCCTGGAGGACGGGGCCGACGGCGATCGCGCCGGCCGAGCGCTGCACGGCCTTGTATGTGTTGTTGCCGGTGTTGAGGTCCGGGAAGATCAGCACGCTGGCCTGGCCGGCCACCTCGGACCCGGGCAGCTTGGTCGCGGCGACGCTCGGCTCCACGGCCGCGTCGTACTGGATCGGCCCCTCGATCCTGAGGTCGGGGCGCCGGGAGCGGACCAGCCCGGTCGCCTCCCGCACCTTGTCGACGTCCGCGCCCGAGCCGGACGTACCGGTCGAGTACGACAGCATCGCGATCCGCGGCAGCACACCGAACTGCTCGGCGGTGGCCGCGGCCTGGATGGCGATGTCGGCGAGCTGCTTCGCGTCCGGGTCGGGGTTCACGGCGCAGTCGCCGTAGACGAGGACCTTGTCGGCGAGGCACATGAAGAAGACGGACGAGACGATGTCGGCGTCCGGCTTGGTCTTGATGATCTCGAAGGCAGGCCGGATGGTCGCGGCCGTTGAGTGCACGGATCCCGAGACCATGCCGTCGGCGTGGCCCTCCTGCACCATCAGCGTCCCGAAGTAGTTCACGTCGCTGACCACGTCGTACGCCAGCTCGACGGTCACGCCCCGGTGGGCGCGCAGCTTGGCGTACCGCTCGGCGAAGGAGTCGCGCAGTTCGCTGGTGGCCGGGTCGATCAGCAGGCAGTCGCCCAGGTCGATGCCCAGGTCGGCGGCCTTCTTGCGGATCTGGTCGACCGGGCCGAGCAGGGTGAGGTCGCAGACGCCCCGGCGCAGCAGCACCTCGGCGGCGTGCAGCACACGCGGCTCGGTGCCCTCCGGCAGGACGACCCGCCGCTTGTCTGAACGGGCCTGTTCGAGGAGCTTGTGCTCGAACATCATCGGTGTGAGCCGGTCGCTGCTCGGCGCGGAGACGCGGTCCAGCAGATCGGCGGTGTCGACGTGCCGCTCGAACAGGCCGATCGCGGTCTCGGCCTTGCGCGGCGTGGCCGCGTTCAGCTTCCCCTCCAGGGAGAACAGCTCGGAGGCGGTCAGGAAGCTGTTTCCGGCCACCGAGAGCACCGGGGTGCCGGGGGCGAGGCGGGCGGCGAGGGTCAGGACCTCGTCGCTGGGCACCTCGTCGAGGGTGAGCAGCATGCCGGCTATCGGCGGGGTGCCGGCGCTGTGCGCGGCCAGCGCGCCGATGACGAGGTCCGCGCGGTCGCCCGGGGTGACGACCAGGCAGCCAGGGGTCAGCGCGTTGAGGAAGTGCGGCAGCATGGCGCCGCCGAAGACGAAGTCCAGGGCGTCCCGCGCCAGCCCCGAGTCGTCGCCGAGGAGCACCCGGGCGCCGAGGGCGTGGCCGATCTGGGCCACGGTGGGCGCGGAGAGCGCCGGCTCGTCGGGCAGGACGTAGCAGGGGACGGGCAGACGCGAGTCGAGGCGCTGGGCGATCTCGTCCCGGTCCTCCCGGGCGACCCGGTTGGTGACCATGGCGAGGACGTCGCAGCCGAGTCCGTCGTAGGCCCGGTAGGCGTTGCGGGTCTCCGCGAGCACGGACTCGGCCGGCTGCTTGCGGCCGCCCACGACGGGGATGACCGAGGCGCCGAACTCGTTGGCGAGCCGGGCGTTGAGGGACAGCTCGTCCGGGAGCTGGGTGTCGGCGAAGTCGGTCCCCAGCACGAGGACCACGTCGTAGTCGCGGGCGACCAGGTGGAACCGGTCCACGAGGGTCGACACCAGCTCGTCCGTCCCCCGCTCGGCCTGGAGGGCGGACGCCTCGTGGTAGTCCAGGCCGTAGACGGTCGCCGGGTTCTGGGAGAGCCGGTAGCGGGCGCGCAGTAGCTCGAACAGGCGATCGGGTCCGTCGTGGACGAGCGGACGGAACACGCCCACCCGGTCGACCTGCCGGGTCAGGAGCTCCATGACCCCCAGCTCGACGACCTGGCGGCCGTCGCCGCGGTCGATCCCGGTCACGTACACGCTGCGCGTCACGCGTGCTCTCCGTTTCGTAGGGTCGGCTGGCGCGGGGGCGTCCTCGTGGGGCCCGCCGCCGTCAGCTGCTCTTGTGCTCGTTGTGGCGCGAAAAATGGCCCGCTGTCGCGAGCTGGACCCCCTTGACAATACCCCTGCCGCTCTATAAGGCGCCCGTCAAGACCGGTGTCCCGGCAGGGGGGGGCGGACGGCGCTGATCGGGACGGATGGCGACGGACCATACGGAAGCGACATCGTCCTGAGGGACGTGAAACAATCGGACCGGCTCCCCGGTACCAACAGCGAGCAGGAGACACAGCACGATGCGCATCGGAGTTCTGACCGCAGGCGGCGACTGCCCTGGCCTGAACGCAGTGATCCGGTCGGTCGTGCACCGAGCGGTCACCCAGTACGACGACGAGGTCATCGGCTTCGAGGACGGCTTCCGCGGCCTGCTCGACGGCCACCACCGCACCCTCGACCTCGACGCGGTCGGCGGCATCCTCGCCCTCGGCGGCACCATCCTCGGCTCCTCCCGGCTGGAGCGCGACCGGCTGCGCGAGGCCTGCGACAAGGCCACCGACATCGCCCGCGATTTCGGCATCGACGCGCTCATCCCGATCGGCGGCGAGGGCACGCTGACGGCGGCGCGGATGCTGTCCGACGCCGGTCTGCCGGTGGTCGGCGTCCCGAAGACGATCGACAACGACATCTCCTCGACCGACCGGACGTTCGGGTTCGACACGGCCGTGGGTGTCGCCACGGAGGCGATGGACCGCCTCAAGACGACCGCCGAGTCGCACCAGCGCGTGATGGTCGTCGAGGTCATGGGCCGGCACGCGGGCTGGATCGCGCTGGAGTCCGGCATGGCGGCGGGCGCGCACGGCATCTGCCTGCCCGAGCGGCCCTTCGACCCCGTCGACCTGGTCAAGATGGTCGAGGAGCGCTTCGCCCGCGGCAAGAAGTTCGCGGTGATCTGCGTGGCCGAGGGCGCCCACCCGGTCGAGGGCAGCATGGACTACGGCAAGGGAGCGATCGACCAGTTCGGCCACGAGCGCTTCCAGGGCATCGGCACGGCCCTCGCGTACGAACTGGAACGGCGCCTCGGCAAGGAGGCCAAGCCGGTCATCCTCGGCCACGTCCAGCGCGGCGGCACGCCGACCGCGTACGACAGGGTGCTCGCGACCCGGTTCGGCTGGCACGCGGTCGAGGCCGCGCACCAGGGCGAGTTCGGCAAGATGACGGCGCTGCGCGGGACGCACGTCGAGATGGTCCCGCTGGCGGAGGCGGTCACCGAGCTGAAGAGGGTCCCCAAGGACCGCATGGACGAGGCCGAGTCGGTCTTCTAGGCAGGGCCGTCCCGGGCGGTGGCGCCGTGCCCGCCGCCGCCCGGGCGCTCAGCCCTTGACCGCCCCGCCCAGCGCGAACCCCCCGCCGAGGCGCCGGGCGATCAGCACGTACAGCAGGATCACCGGTGTCGAGTAGACCACCGAGAAGGCCGCCAGCTGGCCGTACGCCACCATGCCGCGGTTTCCGAAGAACTCGTTGATGCTCACCGACGCCGGCATCTGGTCCGGGGTCAGCAGCAGCATGAACGGCACGAAGAAGTTGCCCCACATCATCACGAACGAGAAGACCGTCACGACGGCGACCCCGGGGCCCATCAGGGGCAGCACGATGCGGGCCAGGGACTGGAAGGACGACGCCCCGTCCGTCCAGGCCGCCTCCTCCAGTTCCTTGGGGACGCCGTCCATGAAGTTCTTCATCAGCCAGATGGCGAAGGGGAGCTGGGAGGCGGCGAAGAACAGGATCGTGCCCTGGAGCGTGTCGATCAGGTTGACCTGCACGAACAGGGCGTAGACCGGCACCATGATCGCCGTGATGGGCAGGCTCGTCGCGAACAGGATCGACAGCAGGAACGGCCGGTTGAAGCGGGAGCGGAAGCGGGAGAGCGGGTAGGCCGCGAGCGCCGCGCACGCCACCGTCAGCGCGGTCGCGCCGCCGCACAGGATCAGGCTGTTCAGCAGCGGCGTGAAGGTGATGTCCGGGGTGAGGATGTCGTCGAAGTTGCCCAGGGTGAGGCCGTCGGGAGCCTTCACCCTGAGGTCGGCGTGCGGGTCCAGGGAGGACAGGACCACCCAGACGAGGGGGAGCGCGAAGGCCAGGGCCACGACGAGGAGGCCCAGGTCGGCGGCGAGTCGCCGGGTCGAGCGTCGGGAGACCGGGGACATGTGCGGGTCAGACCTCCGTCCGCAGCAGACGCATGTAGACGACCGAGAAGAGGGAGGCCACCACGAGCAGCAGGAGCGCCACCGCCGTGCCGTAGCCGATCATGCTGTTCTGGAAGGCCTGTTCGTACATGAACAGCGGCAGGGTCTGGCTCCGGTCTCCCGGACCGCCCCTCGTCATCACCCAGATCAGTCCGAAGACGGACAGTGTCTGCAGCGTGTTCAGCATGAGGTTGGTGCCGATGGAGCGGCGGATCATCGGGAGGGTGATGTGCCACATCCGGCGCCACCCGCCCGCGCCGTCCACCTGCGCCGCCTCCGTGATCTCCTTCGGGATCTCGTTGAGGGCCGCCGAGTAGACCAGCATCGAGAACGCCGTGCCCCGCCAGACGTTCGCGAACGAGACGGCCAGGATGGGGAGGGTGAACAGCCAGTTCTGGGACGGGAGATGGAGCCAGTCCAGGATGGCGTTCAGGGTGCCCTCACGGCGGAAGAAGGCGTAGAGGAGGAAGCCCGCCACGACCTCCGGGAGCACCCACGCGGTGATGACCACGGCGCCCGTCAGCGTGCGCACCGGCTTGGAGGCGCGCTGCATCAGGGCGGCCAGGCCCAGGCCCAGGGTGTTCTGGCCGATCAGCGACGACACGACCGTGAAGACGAGGGTCAGCCATACGGCGTTCAGGAAGTCCTCGTCCTGGAACGCCGTACGGAAGTTGTCGAAGCCGACGAACGACGAGTGGGCCTGGCCGGTGAGCTGGAGGTCGGTGAAGGCGATGTAGGCGCAGTACGCGATCGGGCCCGCCAGGAAGAGGACGAGCAGGACCAGGGCCGGGGTGAGGGGGAGGGCGCGGGTGAGCGAGCGCGCGGTCACTTCTCGACCACTTGGCCGTCGGTGACCTCCTTGAGTGTCTCGTCGTAGCCGCTCGCCGCCTTGTCGACGGACAGGTCACCCGTCGTCACACCCTCCATGGCCTCCTGGACGGCGGTGGAGACCTTCGGGTACGCGGGATACGCCGGCCGGTAGTGGGTGCTGGCCACGAGGTCGGTGAAGAACTTGATGCCGGGCTGGGCCTCCACGTACGCGGGGTCTGCGGCGACGTCCTTGCGGACCGCGATACCGGAGTTGGCGATGTACCACTTCTGGGCGTTGGCCTTCGTCTGCATCGTCTTGACGAAGTCGAACGCGAGGTCGGGGTTGCCCGCCTTGGACGGGATCGACCAGGTCCAGCCGCCGGACATGCTCACCTTGCCCGGGGCCTGGCCGTGCTGGGTGGGCATGGCGGCGAGGCCGAGGCTCTGCGACCACTCGGGCCACTCGTGACCGCTGCCGGGCAGCCAGTCCTGCGGCAGCCAGGAGCCGTCGAGGTCGATGCCGAGCTTGCCCTGCGGGAAGAGTTCACCGCGCACCCGGGTACCGAAGTTGGGGTCGAGGGCGTCGGAGACGTCCGGGCCGAGCTTCTCCTTGTAGACCGTCTCGACGAACGTGAGGGCGTCCTTGAAGCCCTGGGTGCCGGCGATCCACTTCTTGGCCGCCTTGTCGTACATCGGGTCGGACGTGCCGTCGTTGGTCCCGTAGAGCAGCATCTCGAAGCCCTGCATGGTGGCGGCCTCGCCGGCGGGCTTGCCGGTGTACACGTTGAGGGGGGTGACGCCGGGGACCTTCTCCTTGATGGTGCGGGCGGCGGCCAGGACGTCGTCCCAGGTCTTCGGCTGCCAGTCGGCGGGCAGACCGGCCTTCCGGAAGACGCCCTTGTCGAACCAGAGCCCCCGGGTGTCCGTGCCGTCCGGGACGCCGTACGTCTTGCCGTCCTGGCCCTGGGCGGCCGCCTTCGCCGTGTCGATGAACTGGTCCCAGTCCTGCCACTTGGCGAGGTACGGGTCGAGGGGCTTCAAGTACCCGCTGGTGATGTCCGAGTTGATGAGGAAGGTGTCCTCGTAGACCAGGTCGGGGGCGGTCTTGGCGGAGCGGAGCATCTGCTGGAGCTTGGTGTAGTACTCCGAGTCCGGGGCCTTGATGGGGACGAGCTCGACCTTCTTGCCCGGATGCGCCTTCTCGAACTCCTTCTTGACGCCCGCGAGGTAGTCGTCCATGACGTGGATCGAGTTGTCGGTGGACTGCTTGAAGGAGATCTTCACGGTGTCCGGATCGCTGCCGGAACCGGAGCCGCAGGCGGAGAGCGCGGCGAGCGTGATCAGGGTCGCTAGCAGGGCGGTTGGACGGGTACGGGCGGTAGGACGCACGGACATGACCTCCTGCGGACTCACTTCGTCGTGGCCGGGATGGCTGCCGTGCGAAGGTAAGAGGAATGGTCTAGTCAGGTCAATGCGTGTGCGTGATATTGAATGTCGGCAGGTGGTCGCGACGCCCGCTCCTACTCGCCGCGAGACGCCCGGTCCTCCCGTGTCGTCCTGCCGACGACGGGCCCGAAGAAGGTGCCTTCGCTGAAGTCGATGTGGTCCCCGTGGTAGACGGGTCCCCCCGTGAACGCGCCGCCCGCACCGCCGTCGGAGCCGCCGCGGGCGTCGTCCCGCGTGCCGGGCGAGCCCGCGCGCGGCCGGTGCTTGCGCAGGGCCGCCATCGCCACGGACGCGGCCTGCGCCGCCGCCCGCTGCTGTGAGCCCCCTTGGTCGGCCGCGCTCTTGCGCGCGTCGGCGAGATCGCTGATCCCGCGGATCACCAGCGCGTCCAACTGCCCGTCGAGGTGGGCCGCGTGGGCCGCCCCCGACCCCTCCATCTCGATCGCCGCGGCGTCGTTGTAGTGCTCGCGCAGATGCCGTGCGATCTCGGACCGGGAGTCCGCGAGCACCACGTCACCGGCCGCGATCGGCTTGAAGTGCGCCCGAACGTCCGGCATGTCCCGTACCGCGGAACGGGCCGCCTGGACCAGGGCGTGCGAGGCCGGCCAGGCCTCGGGGCGGACCAGGAAGCCCCTGGAGGTCTGCTTGCCGCCGTGGATGCCGTACACCTTGGTGCCCACCACGATGTCCCCGATCCCGATGTCGGACTTGAGGCTGCCCGCGATCCCGACGAAGAACACCGCCTGCGGGCGCAGCCAGGACGCGATCCGCGTGGTGAGCGCGGCCGTGGCCACGGCTCCCTCGCCCAGTTCGGCGATCGCCACCGCCCAGGGGGTGCCGTCGAGCCGGCCGACCTCGACCCGCGTCCCCTCCGGGTGGACGCGTTCCACGCGGTCCGTGAGGTGGGCGCGCACGGCCGTGTACTCGAGTGCGAGCGCGGTCAGGACCACAACGGTGGGGTTCGTCTCCGGCATCCCCTTAAGGTACTGCCAAGTGGTCGACCCGGACGCGGTGTTGATACCGGAGGGGGACAGGGAGTGACGGAGCGGGACGTCACCGTCGGGCAGTTGCTGCTCGCCGAGTACGAGAGCGTCAAGGACGAGCAGAAGGCGCGGATCGGGTTCCGGGACAATCTGCTGTACGTGACCCTCGCCGTGGTCGCCGCCGTCGTCGCCGCGGCGGCGCAGGCCAGGCAGGCGTCGATGCTGCTGAGCCTGCCGCCGGTGTGCGTGGTGCTCGGGTGGACCTATCTCGTCAACGACGAGAAGATCTCGGCGATCGGGGCGTACGTGCGCGGCGAGCTCGCACCGCGGCTGGCCGCCCTCGCGGGCGAGGGCGGGACGCACGCCTTCGGGTGGGAGACCTTTCACCGCGCGGACGCCCGGCGCAGGTCACGCAAGGTCGTGCAATGCGCCGTCGACCTGCTCGCCTTCTGCGTCGTCCCGCTGAGCGCGCTGGTCGTCTACTGGGCCGCCGGACACCTCGGACGCGGCCTGCTGACCCTCTCGGTGATCGAGGCCCTCGCCGTCGTGGGGCTGGGGGCGTACATCGTGGTGTACGCGCTGCCGCTCCGGGCGGGGGCGGCGACGCGTGCGGGTGCGGGAGCGGGGACCGCTGTGGGAACGGGGGCCGGAGCCGGGCCGGATGCCGTGTGAGTGACCACGCCTGACGCGCTCCGCCGCTGCTACCTTCCCCGCTCCGCCCCCCGGACCCAGCGGTAGACCAGCTCGGGCCGTCCCACCTGCCCGTACAGCGGCTTGCGTGCGGCGCGTCCCGCCTCCACCAGATGTTCCAGGTAGCGCCGGGCCGTGATCCGGGAGATGCCCACCTCCTCCGCGACCCCCGCCGCGGTGAGCCCCGCCGAGGCCTCCCGCAGCGCTTCCGTCACCCGCTCCAGCGTCGGCGCGCTCAGGCCCTTCGGCAGGGCGGCCGGCCCCGGCGCCCGCAGCGTGGCCAGCGCCCGGTCCACCTCGTCCTGTCCGCTCGCCTCGCCCGCCGCGCCCCGGAACTCCGCGTACCGCACCAGCCGGTCCCGCAGGGTCGCGAAGGTGAACGGCTTCAGCACGTACTGCACGACGCCGAGCGACACGCCCTCCCGTACGACCGTCAGATCCCGCGCCGACGTCACCGCGATGACGTCCGCGTGGTACCCGGCCGCCCGCAGCGACCGGGCCAGTTGCAGGCCGTGCACGTCCGGCAGGTGCAGGTCGAGGAGCAGCAGGTCGACGGGCGTGCGGTCCAGCAGCCGCCGTGCCTCCGCGCCCGTGTGGGCCTTGCCCACGGCCACGAACCCCGGCACCCGCCCCACGTACAGCACATGCGCGTCCGCCGCGACGGGGTCGTCCTCCACGACGAGGACCCGGATGGGCTGTCCGGCCGTCATGCGTCGCCTCCCGGCACGGCGTCCCGCGCGACGGGTTCCCGGGCCACGGTCTCCTGCGCCGCGGCGCCCGTGCGCAGCGGCAGCCGCACCACGAACTCCGCCCCGCCCCCTTCGGCCTCCGCCACCGACAGCACCCCCTCGTGCCAGGTCACCGCCTGCCGCACGAGGGCCAGGCCCAGACCCCGGCCGCCCGGTCCGGCCGGCTTCGTGGAAAACCCGCGCTGGAAGACCAGTTCGGCGTGGGCCGGGTCCACGCCCGCCCCCGTGTCCGAGACACGCAGGACCAGGTCCGCCGCCTTCGTGTACGCCGTCACCGTCACCCGGGCCCGCCCGCTGCCCTGCGCCGCGTCCACGGCGTTGTCGATCAGGTTCCCGAGGATGGTCACCAGGTCCCGCGCGGGCAGGGACCGCGGCAGCAGTCCGTCGTCGAGGCCGCTCTCGCGCGACACCACCAGTTCCACGCCCCGCTCGTTCGCCTGGGCCGTCTTGCCCAGCAGCAGCGCCGCCAGCACCGGTTCGCTCACCGCCGCCACGACCTGGTCGGTGAGCGCCTGGGCCAGCTCCAGTTCGGCCGTCGCGAACTCCACGGCCTCCTGCGCGCGGCCCAGTTCGATCAGGGACACGACCGTGTGGAGCCGGTTCGCCGCCTCGTGCGCCTGTGAGCGCAGCGCCTGCGTGAAGCCCCGCTCGGAGTCCAGTTCGCCCGTCAGGGACTGGAGTTCGGTGACGTCCCGCAAGGTGACCACCGTGCCCCGGTGCTCGCCGCCCGACACCGGCGAGGTGTTCACCACCAGCACCCGCCGCGCGGTCAGGTGCACCTCGTCCACCCTCGGCTCCGAGGCCAGCAGCGCCCCGGTCAGCGGAACCGGCAGACCCAGCTCCGCCACCGACCGGCCGACCACCTCGCCGGACACCCCGAGCAGTTCCCGCCCGCCGTCGTTGATCAGCGCCACCCGGTAGCGGCCGTCGAGCATCAGCAGGCCCTCGCGCACGGCGTGCAGGGCGGCCTGGTGGTAGTCGTGCATCCGGCTGAGCTCGGCCGCGTTCATGCCGTGGGTGTGGCGGCGGAGGTGGGCGTTGATGACGTACGTGCCGATCGCGCCGAGCGCGAGCGCGCCCGCCGCGACCCCGATCAGGGCCGTGACCTGGTCCTGTACCCGCGCGCTGATCGCCTCGACCCTGATGCCGGCGCTGACCAGGCCGATGATCCGCCGGTCGTCGTCCAGGATGGGGGTGACCGCGCGGACCGAGGCGCCGAGGGTGCCGGTGTAGGTCTCGGTGAAGGTCTGGCCCTTCAGGGCGCGGGCGGTGTTGCCCCGGAAGCGCCGGCCGATCTCGTCCTCGGCGGGGTGGGTCCAGCGGATGCCCCGCGGATCCATGATCGTGACGAAGTCGACGCCGGTGTCACGCATGACCCGCAGCGCGTACGGCTGGAGCAGCGCCGTCGGGTCGGCGGTCCGCACGGCCGCGCGCACCGAGGGGGCGTCGGCGACCGACCGCGCCACCGCCGTGGCCTGACGTCCCGCCGCCTCCTGGGCCTGGTTGCGGTCGCTGACGTAGGTGAACAGCGCGTACCCGGCGACGACGACCGCGATCAGCACGGCCTGCATCGCGAAGAGCTGGCCGGCCAGGCTGCGGGGCCTCGGGAAGCGGAGGGGCATGTCGTCAGTGTGCCCTCCGCGTTAAGCGTGAACTAAATGAACGGAAGGGTGACCGCCCTCACACAGGGGTGGATAGTCACGGCATCCCCCCATCCCCCGGGAGCGCCGCTCCCGACACTTCCCGGACGTGAGCCGCACTCCGGGAAAGCCGACAAAGACGTCAAGGAGGGCAGCCGTGGCCGCCAGCACCCCGAATCCGGCACCTGCCGCGCCCGCAGCGAAGCGGGACCGCACGCACTACCTCTACCTCGCGGTGATCGCCGCGGTGGCCCTCGGCATCGTCGTGGGCCTGGTGGCCCCCGACTTCGCGGTCGAGCTCAAGCCGCTGGGCACGGGCTTCGTGAACCTGATCAAGATGATGATCTCGCCGATCATCTTCTGCACGATCGTGCTGGGCATCGGTTCGGTGCGCAAGGCCGCGAAGGTGGGCGCCGTCGGCGGTATAGCGCTCGGCTACTTCCTGGCGATGTCCCTGGTCGCGCTGGCCATCGGGCTGGTCGTCGGCAACGTCCTGCACCCCGGTGACGGACTGCACCTCACGGACGCGCTCAAGGCGACGGGACACGACCAGGTGTCCGACGAGGCGCTGCCGCCCGTCGAGTTCGTCCTGTCGATCATTCCGACCACGTTCCTGTCGGCCTTCACCGAGGGCCAGGTCCTCCAGACGCTCCTGGTGGCCCTGCTCGCCGGTTTCGCGCTCCAGGCGATGGGCCCGGTCGGACAGCCGGTGCTGCGCGGTGTCGAGCACATCCAGCGGCTCGTCTTCCGTATCCTCGCCATGGTGATGTGGGCGGCCCCGATCGGTGCCTTCGGCGCCATCGCCGCGGTGACCGGTTCGGCGGGCCTGGACGCCCTCAAGAGCCTCGCCGTGCTGATGCTCGGGTTCTACGTGACCTGTTTCCTGTTCGTCTTCGTCGTGCTGGGTGTGCTGCTGCGGGTCGTCGCCGGCCTGAACGTCTTCGTGCTGTGCAAGTACCTGGCCCGTGAGTTCCTGCTGATCCTGTCCACCTCCTCCTCCGAGTCCGCGCTGCCGCGGCTCATCGCGAAGATGGAGCACCTGGGCGTCAGCAAGTCGGTGGTCGGCATCACCGTCCCGACCGGCTACTCCTTCAACCTCGACGGCACGATGATCTACATGACCATGGCGTCGCTGTACATCGCCGACGCCCTGGGCACGCCGATGTCGATCGGTGAGCAGATCCCGCTGCTGCTGTTCCTGCTCCTCGCCTCCAAGGGCGCGGCGGGCGTCAGCGGCGCCGGTCTGGCCACGCTCGCCGGTGGTCTCCAGTCGCACAAGCCCGCGCTGGTGGACGGGATCGGCCTGATCGTCGGCATCGACCGCTTCATGAGCGAGGCCCGCGCCCTGACGAACTTCGCGGGCAACGCCGTCGCCACCGTGCTGGTCGGCACCTGGACGAAGGAGATCGACACGGCCCGCGTGCAGCGGGTGCTCGCCGGTGAGCTGCCCTTCGACGAGCGGACGCTGCTGGACGACGGCGACGCGGGGGCCGGCTCCGACCTGCCCGAGCCGCGCGAGGGCGGCGAGAAGGAACTGGCCAAGGCGTAGTCGCGGCCGATCCTTACCTTCTTCTTAATCGCCTCCATTAGCGTGCCGCGCCGGTCGAACGGCGCGGCACGCACATGGAGGCACGGGGGATGAAGATCGACTGGGACCGGCGGACCTGCGCACGGCACGGGCATGTGACATACGCGCCGGACGAAGCGGGCCTGCGGCAGCGGCTGCGCGCCGAGACGGCCGTCGGCGAGGTGTGGCGCTGTCTGCGCTGCGGCGATTTCGCCCTGGGCGAGCCGCACGGCACGGGCCCCGCCGACGAGGCCCCGCTCGTCCCGCGCGGCAAGGTGCTGCGCGACCTGTTCATCCTGCGCTTCCTCGCGATCGAACGGGCCGTGCGCGGGGTGTTCATCGTGCTGGTCGCGGCGGCCGTCTGGAAGTTCAGCAACAGCCAGGACGCGGTGCGCCGGCTCTTCGACGAGTACCTGGACGTCTTGCGCCCGGTCTTCCGGCACTTCCACTACGACCTCGACCACTCACCCGTGGTCGGCACCATCCAGAAGACGTTCGGCTACGAGCACTCGACGCTGGTGCTGGTGGCCGGCCTGCTGCTGGTCTACGCGCTGATCGAGCTCGTCGAGGCGGTCGGCCTCTGGTACGCCAAGCGCTGGGCGGAGTACCTGACCGTGGTCGCCACGGCCGCGTTCCTCCCGCTGGAGATCTACGAACTCACCGAGCACATCAGCTGGCTGAAGATCGCCACCCTGGTCCTCAACATCCTCGCCGTGCTCTACATCGCCCTCACCAAGCGGCTGTTCGGGCTGCGGGGCGGGCGCCGGGCCTTCGAGGAGGAGCGGCGCAGCGCGTCGCTCCTGGAGGTGGAGGAGTCCGCGGGCGTGCCGGTCTAGTGCCTGTTGCGGCACTAGCACCGCGCGCTTGCCTTGACGCCGACGTCAAGGCGTACGTTCGTCCGCATGCGCATCGGCGAACTGGCCGCACGGGCCGACACCACCACGCGGACGCTGCGGTACTACGAGTCGCGGGGGCTGCTGCCCGCGCGACGGGACGAGCATGGGCACCGGTCCTACGACGAGCGGGACCTGAGGCTGCTGCGGCAGATCAGGACTCTGCGGGACGTCGGGTTCGACCTGGAGGAGACCCGGCCCTTCGTGGAGTGTCTGCGGGCCGGCCACCCCGAGGGCGACTCGTGCCCGGCGTCCCTCGCGGTCTACCGGCGCAAGCTGGACGAGCTCGACGCGCTGATCGGCGAGCTGCGGGCGGTGCGGGCCCTGGTCGGCGGCCAGCTGGCGAAGGCCGAGTCGGCGCGGACCGCGCTGGCCGCCGAGGCGCTGGTTCCGGGCGGTCCGGAACCCCGGTGCGAACTGGGAGGGCGGGAAGGGTGATCGAACCATGACCGAGACGGACGGCGTGACCGAGGTGACGGACGAGGACTTCGAGGCGCGGGTGATCGGCTCGGACCTGCCGGTGCTGGTGCAGTTCACGGCCGACTGGTGCGGGCCGTGCCGGCAGCTCGGGCCGGTGCTGAAGGACATCGCCTTCGAGGAGGGGGACCGGATCAGGGTCGTCCGGCTGGACGTGGACCGCAACCCGCGGACCACCATCGCCTACGGCGTGCTGGCGACGCCCACGCTCATGGTGTTCCGCGCCGGTGAGCCGGTGAGGTCGATGGTGGGCGCCCGGCCCAGGCGGCGGCTGCTGGAGGAGCTGTCCGACGTGCTCGACGCGGGCTGACCGCAGGCGACGCGGGACGGCCGCGGCGGGCGGGCTCCGCACGCGGTAAGCAAAGAAATCCCCCGAGCAATTGCGCTCGGGGGATTTCTTTGCGTATATTCGTTAATTCGCGACTTCCAGAGGAACGGTCGCGAAGAAGTCCACTGGGCACAGTGTATCCGCGCGGGAGCAGAATTGTCAAACACCGATTTTCCAGACAGTGAATTGCGTAGTGAGCAGGAATTCGTCGACGCCCTGTACGCGCGCGTGGACGCCCTGCGCGGAGACACCGAGGCGGGCGTCACGGACGCGCTCGCGCAGGGCAACACGCCCATGCAGGCCCGGCTGGAGCGGGACATCCTGGTCGCCGAGCGCTCCGGGCTGCTCGCCGCGCTCGACGCCGTCGACGGCTCGCTCTGCTTCGGCCGTATCGACCTCACCTCGGGCGGGAGCCACCACATCGGCCGCATCGGCCTGCGCACCGACGACGCCGAACGCACACCGATGCTGATCGACTGGCGCGCGGACGTCGCCCGCCCGTTCTACCTGGCCACCGGCCACACCCCGATGGGCCTGCGCCGGCGCCGGCACCTCACCACCAGCGGCCGTACGGTGACCGCCCTGCACGACGAGATCCTCGACCTCGGCGACGCCACCCGCACCGGCCACGAGGACCCGACCGGGGACGCCGTGCTGCTCGCCGCGCTCAACTCCGCGCGCACCGGCCGGATGAACGACATCGTGCAGACCATCCAGGCCGAGCAGGACGAGATCATCCGGGCGCCGCACCGCGGGGTGCTGGTCGTCGAGGGCGGCCCCGGCACCGGGAAGACGGCGGTGGCCCTGCACCGGGCCGCCTATCTCCTCTACGAGCACCGGGAACTGCTCGCCAAGCGGGCCGTCCTGATCGTCGGGCCCAACCCCGCCTTCCTCGGCTACATCGGGGAGGTGCTGCCCTCGCTCGGCGAGACGGGCGTCCTGCTGGCGACGGTCGGCGAGCTGTTCCCCGGGGTGCGGGCGACCGCGACCGACACCCGCGAGGCGGCCGCCGTCAAGGGCCGCGCCGACATGGCGGACGTCCTGGCCGACGTCGTACGCGACTGGCAGGCGCTGCCCGACCCGGTGATCGCGATCGAGCACGACCGCGAGGTCCTGATGCTCGACGACGGCCTGGTGCGGATGGCCCGGGAGCGCACCCGCTCGGCCGGACTGCCGCACAACGTGGCGCGTGAGCACTTCGAGGGCCACATCCTCAACACGCTCACCGACATGGTCGCCGAGCGCATCGGCACGGACCCGTTCGACGGCACCAACCTGCTCGACCCGAGCGACATCACCCAGATCCGCGACGACCTCGCCGAGAACCCCGAGGTCTGGGCCGCCATCGACCAGTTGTGGCCGCGGCTGACACCGCAGCGTCTGGTCGCGGACTTCCTCGCCGACCCGGTGGGCTACGTCTCCGACGAGGACGCGGCCGCCGTCCGCCGCCCGGTGACCCGGGCGTGGACCGTCGCGGACGTGCCGCTGCTGGACGAGGCGGCCGAACTGCTGGGCGTGGACGAGCGGGTGGCGCGGGCTGCCGCGGAGCGCGAGCGGGAGACCCAGGTCGCCTACGCGCAGGGCGTGCTCGACGTCTCCTACGCCTCGCGCACCTACGAGTTCGAGGACATTGACGCGGAGGACTCCGAGGTCCTGTCCGCGCACGACATCATCGACGCCGAGCGGTTCGCCGAGCGGCACGAGGAGGACGACCACCGCAGCGCCGCCGAGCGGGCCGCGGGCGACCGGACCTGGGCGTTCGGGCACATCATCGTCGACGAGGCGCAGGAGCTGTCGCCGATGGCGTGGCGGCTGCTCATGCGGCGCAGCCCCACCCGCTCGATGACCCTGGTCGGCGACCCGGCGCAGACCGCGGAGGCGGCGGGCGTCGGCTCCTGGGCGAAGATCCTCGCGCCGTACGTCGAGGACCGCTGGACGCACACCCGCCTCGGCGTCAACTACCGCACGCCCGCCGAGATCATGGAGCTCGCGGCGGCCGTGGTGCGCGCCGAGCAGCCCGGCTTCGAGCCGCCGAGTTCGGTGCGTTCGACGGGCGTACGGCCGTGGGTGCGCGCGACCGACGACCTGCCCGGCGCGGTCGCCGACGCGGTCGGGGAGCTGACCCCGGCCGAGGGGCGGCTCGCCGTCATCGCCCCGCGCCACCTGCACCGCAAGCTCGCCGCACGGCTGGACGGGGTGACGGCGGGCGCGGAGCCGGACCTGACCCGCGGTGTCGTCCTGCTCGACCCGCGGCAGTCGAAGGGGCTCGAATTCGACTCCGTACTGGTGGTGGAGCCGGCGCTGTACGGCACCAGCGATCTGTACGTGGCGCTGACCCGGGCCACCCAGCGGCTGGGGGTGCTGCACACCGGCCGGCTGCCCAAGGCACTGGTCGACCCGGCGGCTTGAGGCGTGGTCGGCACGGTGCGTGTGCGGTGGGCGGATCCCACCGCACACGACCGCGCCGACCGGCGGTCACCGCGCGGCGGCGCTCAGGCCGGCCGCAGCCACACCGTGGACAGGGGCGGCAGGGTCAGCCGGATGCTGGCCGGGCGGCCGTGCCAGGGCTGGGGCTCCGGCTTGACCGGGTCGGGGTTGGTGACATCGCTGCCGCCGTACCTCGCCGCGTCGGTGTTGAGGGTCTCGTGCCAGGCGGGGACGTCGTCGGGGACACCGAGGCGGTAGTCGTGGCGGACCACCGGGGAGAAGTGGGACACCGCGAGCAGGGGGCAGCCCTCGGCGTCGTAGCGCACGAACGCGACGACGTTGTCCTCGGACGCGTCGCCGACGATCCACTGGAAGCCGGCCGGTTCGGTGTCGCGCTGCCAGAGCGCGGGCGTGTGGCGGTAGACGGTGTTGAGGTCGCGGACCAGGTCGCGCACGCCGCGGTGGTCGGCCTCCGCCCCGTACGCCGGGTCGAGCAGCCACCAGTCCGGGCCGTGCGCCTCCGACCACTCCGCGCCCTGGGCGAACTCCTGCCCCATGAAGAGGAGCTGCTTGCCGGGGTGGGCCCACATGAAGCCGAGGTAGGCCCGGTGGTCCGCGCGCTGCTGCCACCAGTCGCCCGGCATCTTCGACACGAGTGAGCGCTTGCCGTGCACGACCTCGTCGTGCGAGATGGGCAGGACGTAGTTCTCGCTGTACGCGTACACCATCGAGAAGGTCATCTCGTTGTGGTGGTACTTGCGGTGCACCGGCTCGTGGCTCATGTACTCCAGCGAGTCGTGCATCCAGCCCATGTTCCACTTCAGCCCGAAGCCCAGCCCGCCGAAGCCGCTCGGACCCTTGTGGTGGGTGGCGCGGGTGACGCCGTCCCAGGCGGTCGACTCCTCCGCGATCGTCACGACCCCGGGCGCCCGCCGGTAGACGGTGGCGTTCATCTCCTGGAGGAACGCCACCGCGTCCAGGTTCTCCCGGCCGCCGTGCTCGTTGGGCACCCACTGGCCCGGCTCGCGCGAGTAGTCGAGGTAGAGCATCGAGGCGACCGCGTCCACCCGCAGCCCGTCGATGTGGAACTCCTCGCACCAGAAAACGGCGTTGGCGACCAGGAAGTTGCGCACCTCACGGCGGCCGAAGTCGAACTCCAGCGTGCCCCAGTCGGGGTGCGCGGAGCGCAGCGGGTTCTCGTGCTCGTACAGCGGACGGCCGTCGAACTCGGCCAGGGCCCAGTCGTCACGCGGGAAGTGGGCCGGGACCCAGTCCATCAGGACGCCGATCCCGGCCCGGTGCAGGGCGTCGACCAGGTACTTGAAGTCGTCCGGGGTGCCCATCCGGGCGGTGGGCGCGTAGAAGCCGGTGACCTGGTAGCCCCAGGAGCCGCCGAACGGATGCTCGGCGACCGGCATCAGCTCGACATGGGTGAAGCCGAGGTCCCTGACGTACGCGGGCAGCTGGTCCGCCAGCTGGCGGTAGGTCAACCCGGGCCGCCAGGAGGCCAGATGGACCTCGTAGACGGAGAGCGGCGCCTCGTGCGCCGGGGTCGTCCCGCGTCGCTCCATCCACCCCGCGTCGTCCCACTCGTAGTGCGAGGCGTGCACGATCGAGGCGGTCTCGGGCGGGACCTGGGTGCGCCGGGCCAGCGGGTCGGCCCGCACGGTCCGCGAGCCGTCGGGGCGGGTGATCTCGAACTTGTACAGCTCGCCCTCGCCGATGCCCGGCACGAACAGCTCCCAGACGCCGGACGAGCCCAGCGACCGCATCGGGTACCCCGCGCCGTCCCAGAAGTTGAAGGAGCCCGTCACCCGCACCCCGCGCGCGTTCGGCGCCCACACGGCGAAGCGGGTTCCGGCCACGCCCTGGTGGGTCATCGGCTCGGCGCCGAGCACCGTCCACAGCTGCTCGTGCCGGCCCTCGCCGATCAGGTGCAGGTCCAGGTCGCCGAGCGTGGGCAGGAAACGGTAGGCGTCCTCGGTGTCCTGGACCGTCCCCTCGTAGGCCACCAGCAGGCGGTACGGCGGGACGTCGGTCAGCGGGAGCAGGCCCGAGAAGAACCCGTCGCCGTCGTCGTGCAGTTCGGCGCGCAGGTTCCCGGCGGCGATGGTCACGGACCTCGCGTACGGCCGGAAAGCGCGGAAGGCCACACCGCCGGGCACCGGGTGGGCGCCCAGCACGGAGTGCGGGGCGTGGTGGGTGCCGCGCAGAAGACGCTCACGGTCGCCCGCGTCCACGGCGGGGGAGATGGCCAGGGGTATGGGAGGGGCGGCCGCGGGGACGGCCTGCCCGGGGATCTTGTCGACGACCTCCGCGGCCGTGGCTTTCGCCGTCACGGCCTTCGCCGTCACCGCTTTCTCGGCGACCGCCTTCCGGGCCACGGCCTTCTTGGCGACGGTCTTCCTGGTGGCCGGCTTCTCGGCCGCCGCGTTCTTCACGACCGCCTTCTTCGCCGCCGCCTTCTTGGTCACCGCCTTCTTCGCGACCGCTTTCTCGGTGGCCGCCTTCTTCGCGACCGTCTTCTCGGTGGCCGCCTTCTTCGCCGCCGCCTTCTTCGCTGTCGTCTCCTCGGCCGTCTTCTTCGGATGCGAACCGTTGGGCGGGGGGCTGGGGGTCACGGACGGAGCCTCCTGGGCGGGGGGTGAGGTCAGGACAGGTCGGGCGCGGCCAGACGGCGCACCGCGGACAGCGGGACCGGGAGCCAGTCGGGGCGCTGCCGGGCTTCGTACAGGACCTCGTAGACGGCCTTGTCCGTCTCGTAGGCCCGCAGCAGCACGGGGTCGGTGCGCGGGTCGCGGGCGCCGGCCTCCGCGTACCCGGTGCAGTAGGCGGCCCGGCAGGCGTCCGCCCAGCCCGGCACCGACGGGCTCACGGAGCGCTCGGCGTAGTCGAAGGAGCGCAGCATCCCCGCCACGTCCCGCACCGTGGGCTGCGGCATCCGCCGCTCGGCCAGCGGCTTGGCCGGCTCGCCCTCGAAGTCGATCAGGGACCAGGCGCCGGACGGCGACCGCAGACACTGCCCGAGGTGCAGATCGCCGTGGACGCGCTGGGCGGTCCAGGTCTGCCCCTCGGCCGCCAGGTCGGCCAGCGCCTCGAAGGCGGTGCGCAGCCCGGGCGCGTACGGGCGCAGCGCGGGCACCGCCTGCGCGGTCGCGGCGAGCCGCTCGATCATGCCGTCGGCCATCGGACGCAGCTGGGCGTGGCCCAGGGTCACCGTGGGCAGCGCCCGGGCCAGCGCGGTGTGCACCTCGGCCGTGGCGCGTCCCAGGGCCCGCGCCTCGGCGACGAAGTCCTCCCCCTTGGCCAGCTCGCGCAGCGCCAGTTCCCAGCCGTCCGACGCGCCCTGCACGAACGGCTGGAGCACACCCAGGACGTACGACTCGCCGGACAGCTCGGCCCGCATCCAGGCCGTGGGCGCCGGAACCCGGGCGCAGCCCTCGCGGGCCAGGGCCAGCGGCAGTTCGAGGTCCGGGTTGGTGCCGGGCACGACCCGGCGCAACAGCTTGAGGATGAACGTATCTCCGTAGACCACCGACGAGTTGGACTGCTCGGCGGTCATCACCCGCGGGACCAGACCGGTCCGTATCTCCTGGCTCCGGTCCCGTTCGAAACGCAGCCCGCCGACGCGGGCCTGGGAGCGCAGGGCCTCCAGGAGCACATCGGCGGGCCGTGGGTCGTACAGGGCCTCGTACACCGTCCGTCCGGCGAGCGGCCCCTGGGTCACGTGTCCGATCAGCGCGGGTGCCAGCCGGGGCGGCAGCGCCTCGCGCGCGCCTATGAGGAGCTGGTAGCAGTCGCCGGGCTGGGCGGGGGCGCCCGGCGCGGGCGGCTGGTGGGCGCGCACCAGCAGGTGGTAGAGGCCCAGCGAGCCGTGCGCCGGAAGCAGCTCGGTGGCCGCGACCGGCGAGAACCCGGTGACCGGGCGTCCCTTGCCCGCGAACCAGCGCTGCCGCGGCAGCCACTGCCGCAGCAGTGGGTCCAGGGACGCGAGAAGGCCAGGTCCTGTGGCTGCGGTGCGCGTGACGGCTTCCGACATGGGTCGCGTCCTTTCCCCGGGGGGTCGGGGTGTTACTGATGCGTGCCCCGGGCGGGACGGTGGAAACCGCCCCGCCCGGGGCTTCTAGGCGGCGTCCTTGCGGAGCCGGAACCAGTAGAAGCCGTGCCCTGTCAGGGTCAGCAGGTACGGCAGTTCACCGATGGCCGGGAAGCGCACCCCGCCGAACAGCTCGACCGGGTGCCTCCCGTGGAACGCCCGCAGGTCCAGCTCGGTCGGCTGGGCGAAACGGGAGAAGTTGTGCACGCACAGCACCAGGTCGTCCCCCTGGTCCTCGGTCGCGGGGGCCTCGCGCAGGAAGGCGAGCACGGCCGGGTTGGAGGACTGCAGCTCGGTATAGGACCCCAGTCCGAAGGCAGGATTCTGCTTACGGATCTCGATCATGCGGCGGGTCCAGTGCAGCAGGGACGACGGCGAGGACATGGACGCCTCGACGTTGGTCACCTGGTAGCCGTAGACCGGGTCCATGATCGTGGGCAGGTACAGCCGCCCGGGATCACTGGAGGAGAAGCCCGCGTTGCGGTCGGGGGTCCACTGCATCGGGGTGCGGACCGCGTCGCGGTCGCCGAGCCAGATGTTGTCGCCCATGCCGATCTCGTCGCCGTAGTAGAGGATCGGCGAGCCGGGCAGGGAGAGCAGCAGGGCGGTGAAGAGTTCGATCTGGTTGCGGTCGTTGTCCAGGAGCGTGGCGAGGCGGCGGCGGATGCCGATGTTGGCGCGCATCCGCGGGTCCTTCGCGTACTCCGCGTACATGTAGTCGCGTTCTTCGTCGGTGACCATCTCGAGGGTGAGCTCGTCGTGGTTGCGCAGGAAGATGCCCCACTGGCAGCCGGACGGGATCGCCGGGGTCTTCGCCAGGATCTCCGACACCGGATAGCGGGACTCCCTGCGCACCGCCATGAAGATCCGCGGCATCACGGGGAAGTGGAACGCCATGTGGCACTCGTCGCCGCCGGCGGCGTAGTCGCCGAAGTAGTCGACCACGTCCTCGGGCCACTGGTTCGCCTCGGCCAGGATCACCGTGTCCGGATAACTGGCGTCGATCTCCTTGCGCACCCGCCTCAGGAACTCGTGCGTCGCGGGGAGGTTCTCGCAGTTGGTGCCCTCCTTGGCGTACAGGTAGGGCACCGCGTCGAGGCGGAAGCCGTCGATGCCGAGGTCCAGCCAGAACCGCAGCGCCGAGATGATCTCCTCCTGCACCGCCGGGTTCTCGTAGTTGAGATCGGGCTGGTGGGAGAAGAAGCGGTGGAAGAAGTACTGCTTGCGGACCGGGTCGAAGGTCCAGTTCGACACCTCGGTGTCGACGAAGATGATGCGGGCGTCCTGGTACTGCTTGTCGTCGTCGGCCCACATGTAGTAGTCGCCGTAGGGGCCGTCGGGGTCCTTCCTGGACTCCTGGAACCACGGGTGCTGGTCGCTGGTGTGGTTCATGACGAAGTCGATGATCACGCGCATGCCGCGCTGGTGGGCGGCGTCGAC
>NZ_JBSFCK010000041.1:0-45447 GCF_053593435.1 Streptomyces sp. NPDC002306 | reverse complement strand
ACTCTTCGGGATAAGGCTTGGGCACAGCGACATCCTTCCCACCCGCCCCACAGGGCAAGCCAGTTCAGATGTCACCCGATCGTGCAGCAGACCCGAGGTCACAGCGTCGCTGAGCGGTAGTGGAATCGGTCCGCCGGAACGGGGCCGTTCAGTTCCCCGTAGATCGACTCAGAGGCCGGCGAGCCCAGTTCCCTTCGAGGGGTGACACCTCAGGGCGCCGGCTCGGGACGAGCCCATCCCCGCACGCGGATGACCACCTGTGACCCTGATCGTCGAATGAGGCCAAATCGCGACCTACTGGGATCTAGTCAGATTCGCTCACACTCGAACGTATGGTGGCGATTCGGGATCGTAACCAGTTGGCGTGCCATCGCTGCGGGGAGACCAGCCATGCCGTGCGTGAGCGCGGCCGGTTCGGCTTCATGGCGAGCTACTGCGAGAGGTGCTGGAACACCTGCGCCGACGCGATGGCCGAAGCCGATGGGGCCACAGCCGCACCCGGACCGGATCCAGGCCCCGACGACGTGACATGGATCGAGCCACCGGTGTGCACCGAATGCGGGGCATTGGTTCGCGTCTACCTCACCAACTACGGCCGATGGGTCTGTCTTGCCATGGTGGAGCTGCCCGCCAAAGACGTCCCAGAAGCCTTCAGGTGGCGTTTGACGAGGTTCCCGGGCCGAGCCCTCATCGCCGCGGATATCGGGGCCGTACGGCCGAATGTGTACCTGTCCGCAGTGCTCGATCTCGACGACACGCGGCGCTCGGGTGTCGGAGGGCGTCCGTCGGGCATCCCGGCGTTAAAGGGATCGTTTCAGAATGAGATGCGCAGGCGGCGGTGACAGAAACCGGAATGACATCATGATCCGGTGATGCCTAGGGTCGGCCCATGACCGTTGACCTCGCAAGTCTCACCCGCCGTCCGATCGCCCCGACCGACGCCGCCGCGCTGGCCGAGCTGCTCAACGCAATCGAGGCAGTCGACACTTTCGGTGAGTACTACTCCGAGGATGATGCTGCCGACCAGATTAACGCCCCTCTGCTCGACCTCGACCGCGGCACGGTCGGCGTCTTCGACGGCGACACCATGGTCGGCTACTCCTCCGCCGCGCACAGGCCGCTCGCCGAAGGGGTGCACCGGGTGATTGTTAGCGGAGGCGTGCACCCTGACTATCGGCGCCGAGGACTCGGTGCAGAGCTGCTGTCCGCCGGGATCGCGAGTGCGAAGGCGCTGCATGCGATCCATCACCCCGGCCTGCCGCTTGCCGTCGATGTCCAGAACAACGCGCGCAACGACAGCGCGCTCGCCTGCTACCAGGCCGCAGGCATGACGCCCGTGCGCTGGTACTCGCACTTGCGGCATCCGCTGGGAGCCGCCGTCGTCGACGTGCCGACGCCCGACGGCCTCGTCTTCGAGGGCTATTCTGCCGACAACGACGCCGAGTTCTTCGCCGTCAGGAACGAGGCCTTCCTCGACCGCTGGGCCGGGGTCCCGACGTCGGAGGAGCAGTGGCGCGCGTTGCTTGGCTGGCCGGCTTTCTGTCCTGGCCTCAGCTTCCTGCTGCGCGATGCGGATAGCGGCACCGCTGTCGGCATGCTGCTGACCTTTTCCTGGGACGCGGACACCGAGGCGACCGGCGTCCGTGACGCGCACGTCATGACCCTCGCGACCCGTCGCGCATACCGCAAGCGAGGCGTCGCCAGCGCACTCATCCACCAGGTGCTGCGCTCCGCACAGGACGACGGCTTCGACCGAGCGAGCATCGAAGTAGACGCCGACAGCCCGACCGGCGGAAACAGTCTGTACGAGCGGGCTGGATTCACCGTCGCCCGCACCGAAGTCCGCTACACCCTCAACGCGTGAACGCAATTCGGTCGATCAGATAGAAGGTGTGCGCCGCCGTTCCCGCGAGATTCGCAAGCGGCGGAGGCAAACGAGACTGCAGGCGAGTTCGAGCAGACCCTGGTGGAGATCAGCGCGCCGCTCGTAGCGGATGCGGAGGCGTTTTGAACTGGTGCAGCCAGGCGAAGGCGCGTTCGACGACCCAGCGGACCTTGCCCAGTCCGGAGCCGTGGGCAACACCCCGGCGGCGTGAGGGAAGCCATCCCACCCCCTATGAGGCCTGCACCCTATTGCTTTAGGGGTGCTTTCAAGCTGGATGTCCGCGGGCGAGGGTCATGCAGTGTGCGAGCTGGAGGAAGGCGTCGTGCATGTCGTCGCGTACTTCCCAGCGGATTCGTAAGCGGCGGGGGCCGTGGAGCCAGGCGATGGC
Source organism: Streptomyces sp. NPDC002306 (assembly GCF_053593435.1). Taxonomy (NCBI): domain Bacteria; kingdom Bacillati; phylum Actinomycetota; class Actinomycetes; order Kitasatosporales; family Streptomycetaceae; genus Streptomyces; species Streptomyces sp. NPDC002306. The sequence continues at coordinate 43,174 of NZ_JBSFCK010000041.1, read as the reverse complement.
GGACTCGGCGACCCACCTGACCTTGCCCAGTCCCGAGCCGTGCGGCTGGCCACGTCGGGCGATCTTCGGTGTGATGCCGCGCTCGCGCAGGCGGCGGCGATAGATGTCGTGGTCGTAGCCGCGGTCGGCATACAACGTGCGGGGCTTGCGCCGGGGCCGGCCCCGCTTGCCCCGCACCGTCCCAATGCTGTCGACCAGGGGCAGGAGCTGGGTGACGTCGTTGCGGTGACCGCCGGTCAGGGACACCCGCAGGGGGATGCCGTGCGCCTCGGTCAGCACATGATGCTTCGAGCCCGGCCGTGCGCGGTCAACCGGGCTCGGACCGACTTTTGGGCTGCTTCGGCCCCGCTTGGCCTGCACGTGGGAGGCGTCGATGGTGGCGCGGGAAAAGTCGAGGCGGTCGGCCGCCCGCAACCGGTCCAGCAGCACCCGCTGAAGTTCCCTCCACACTCCGACCTCCTGCCATTCAGCCAGCCGGCGCCAGCAGGTAGGCCCGGAACCGAACCCCAACTCCTGCGGCAGGTACTCCCACTGGATGCCGGTGTAGAGGACGAACAGCACACCCTGCAGGGTCTTGCGGTCATCGATCCGCTTGCGCCCCGGGTGCCGGAAGCGCCGTTCATGCTTCGGCAACAGCGGCTCGATCACCGCCCACAACTCGTCGCTGACCTCCCACGGCTTGCGCCGCGCCATCGTCACACCCCACAAGACACGGGACCACATACATCTCCACCGTGCCACAAAAGGATCATTCTGCAAGGACCCTAAGAGACGGGCATCGCGCTGTCAGTGCCGTCGAGTAGGTTCTCTCCGTTTGGCCCGGCAGGCGGGCCGCCGAACGGGGAGGACTCGTCGCCGTGAGCATCCACATGCACATGCGCGCCGTCGCGGAATCCGAGATCCGGGACGACCACACCTGGCTTGCAGCGTTCATGTGGGAGGCTTGGGAGAACCACCCCGACGAGTACGCAGCGGGCATCGCCGAGTCGATCGACAGGGTCTGGGGCTCCGTCAATGACCTCTACGCTGCTGCCGATGTCCTCGATGCGGATGCCGACGACTCTTGGGGGCTGCCGATTTACGGCGGGCGGCCCGTGGCACACAGCGCCGATGCCGACCCCTCCAACCCGCCCCTGTGGATTCTGGAGCCGCCTGGGGTGTCACAGGCCGCAGGCTTCCTCGCACGTGTCTCCTTCGACGAGCTGTGGAACGTCGCCGGTGCCAAGCTCGTCTGGGCCGGCTGGGACGAGGCGCAGGTCAGGCAGGAGTTCCTCGACTATCACAGGGGCCTCCAAGGGTTCTACGGGCGGGCGGCTGCAGCGGGCCACGCCGTGGTCAGGGCGGTGTGGGCTTGAGACGTGGTGGCGTGCCGGTCACAGCCATTCGTGGATGGCGGCGACCAGCAATGTCGCTTCGTAGCGGACAGCACGTTTGTCGTATCGGGAGGACTACAAGGCCCGGCACGCCATCGAGTGCGGCATCAACCGGCTGAAGCGGCACCGGGCCGTCGCCACGCCATGCGCCCAGGGTTCTTCCAGGCGAATGGGTCGTGCCTTTCGCGTGCCAGATCCTGCGAGGAACCACGGGTATCAGTGGGGAGTGGCCATGAGTGCGATCAGGACCCCGACACCGCCCCGCCGCAGGTCAGCACAGCAGCAGCCACCAAGAAACCCAAGTTGAGGGCGCCCGACGCATGCCTCAGCTCTCCGAATGGTTAGAGAAGGTCCCGCCAGAAGAGAGCCGTCGCTCGTGGGTTCCAGGTCTCGTCGACCTCGCCCCGCGCCTTGTCGAACTCCTGGTGCATGTACTGAACTTGATTGGGTGATGTCGGGTCGTTCGGCTGAGCGTTGAGCTCGCTGCGCTGTACTGCTGTCACTGTGAGGTACGCGCAGGGCGGCGGCTTGACCGACGCCAAGAGGGCAGCCCGGGAGCGGGTACGGCTGGATGCGGTGGCTCGGTTCGAAGCCGGGGACAGGAACAGGGCCATCGCTGATGCTCTTCGGGTGTCTGAACGATCGGTGGAACGGTGGCGGCGGCAGTGGCGTGAGGGCGGGGCGGCTGGTGTCGCCTCGAAGGGGTCGCCCGGCCGTCCGAGACTGAGCGATGCCCAGGTCGCCGGGCTGGAGCGGGAGTTGGAGCGTGGACCGCTCGCACACGGCTGGGCTGACCAGCGGTGGACCTTGGCGCGGGTCAAGAAGCTGATTGGTCGGCTCTTCCGCATCTCGTACACGGTGGAGGGCACATGGCGTCTGCTCAAGCGGCACGACTGGTCCTGGCAGCGGCCCGCGCGTCGCGCGATTGAGCGCGATGACGACGCGGTGGAGCTGTGGAAGAAGGAGGTCTGGCCGCGGGTAAGAGCGCCGCGGCGGCCTGCGATGGCTGGATCGTCTTCGAGGACGAGGCCGGCCAGTCGCTGACGCCGCCGCGCGCGAGGACTTGGGGCCGGATCGGCCGGATGCCGGTGGTGCGAGTCAGAGGCCGGGGCTCGGGACGGGTGTCCATGGTGGGCATGACCTGCTACAAGGCCGGCGAACGATCGCGGCTGATCTACGCGGTCCGCGAATACCGCGGGCGCAAGGACCAGCCGAAGGGTTTCGGCCCCCGAGGCTTTCGTGCCCTGCTGGTCCGCGCCCGGATCCAACTCGGTGGTCCGATCGTGCTGGTCTGGGACAACGTCCGTATTCACCCGACCGCAGACCTGCGTGAGTTCTTCGCAGCCAACACCGACTGGCTCACGGTGTTCCAGCTGCCTGCCTACGCCCCGGACCTGAACCCGCAGGAAGGCGTGTGGTCCATGGTCAGGCACGAGCTGGGCAACCTCGCAGCCGCCGACCTGGGGCAGTTCACCCGGACCGTGAAGCGCAAGCTCAAGATGATTCAGTACCGGCCCCAGCTGCTCGACGGCTGTCTCGCCGGCACCGGCCTGGCCTTCGAGGCGTGATCTGCCTGGGGAACCTGTCACCCGAATGCACGTTCGGTAAGATCGCGTCGCCTGGATGAGGTTTCGCCTGACGAATCGAGTGAGCCCGTGAGTGACGATGTCCTCTCTGTCATTCCGACCGATCCGCACTGGCAGCCTGAGCCGGCCGCGGCTGAGCGTGCTGCGTCGCTCGTGGAGGACCTGGCCCCCGGGCTCCCCGACGGCGCCGACGGCGAGATTGACGTAACCTGGCACGACGCACTCACCGTCGTCGACTGTGGCCAGAATCTGCAGAAGATCGGCTGCCCCCAATGCGGCGCGTCGATCGACACCGAGTGGTGGGCTGACGTACTCAAAGCTCACTGCGACGACGGCTTCGCGACCCTCGCCGTGGTGGTCCCCTGCTGCGGCGCCGCGACCTCGCTGGACGTGCTGGAGTACGACTGGCCCTGTGGCTTTGCCCGATTCGAGATCGCCATCTGGAACCCAGAGCGCGCATGGTTCAGCGACGAGGAACTGACCGCCATCGGGGACGCACTCGGACATCCAGTGCAGCAAGTCAGGGCCCACATCTGACGCACGTCAACCCGCGAGAAACCCGACATCACGAGTTCAAGTTCAGTAGTCGGCCAGGTCCAGGCCGTAATAGATGATGTCGGTCTGCCACATCGAGAGCACCGGATGCCCGAAGCTTCCCTGGCCGGCAGGCAGGTATCGGTGCGCGTAGACAGGCACCAGCACCGGCGCTTCCGCCAGACTGTGCCGCGCCGTAGCCAGTGCCGCCGTTCCGTCGGCTGGACGCTCACCCCATCCCTCGTACCAGAACGCGTTGTGCGCAACATCGAGCAGAACACCCTCAACCGGCCAGTCGAGCTGTCGACGCAAACTGTCCAGATCGCCGCCCCTCCACTCCGGCCAGGGCCGGGCCCAGGTCTGTCCGTCCTCGGGAGGGACGTTGACCGGGAGACCGGCCGCAAGGAAGGCTCGGTGATCGTCCGCGAACTCGAAGCCGTACTCGCGCTCGATGCGCTCGAACTCGGCGTTCGTTAGCCCCGGCTCGAACTCGTAGAGGCCTGTCTGTGCCAGGCGACGTGCAGCGTCCGCGCCCAGGCGTACTCCCTCATTGCTGATCACCGCCGCACGCTAGCGCCGACCGCAGCCAACCGTCACCCGAGTCATGCACGGGCTCCGTCTCGGTTTCCGTCTCATTCAGCAGCGTTCAGGCTCGTTCAGGGAAGACCCGCCCGCGCACACATTCCGGCCGTCAGCCGTCCATGAACGCAGGTGAACGCCCCGCAGAAAGGCTGAGGGGCCACCACCACAGTTGGAAAGCGTGCAGGTCCAAAGGCCTGGAGGAGTGCTGGGTAGGGTGCCGGCAACGGGCACCGCACGGGTCGGGGCCCTGTCGTCAGAGGGAGCGTGCGTTGCTGGTGGAGACTGACAGGCAGCGGTGGCCGTTCGTGCCTCTTGTCAGCGTGGGACCGCTGCGGTTTGGAATGGGTCGCGACCAAGTCGTTGATCAAGTTGCAGCCACGCTGGACGCCGTCCCGATGGTCGAAAGAGCGGGTGACTGGATCAAGTTCAGCAGTCCCATGTTTTTCGGGTGGCCATTGGTCACGTACTTTTCAGAGGCAGGACGGCTCGCCTGTGTCGCTGTCGGCGCGCGCCATGGTCCACAGATCACGTTGGGTCATCTGTGCTTGGTGGGGCAAGTCCCCTCCAAGCTGGAGGAGGAGTTCAGCGACCACATGAGTGCCCAAGGGCTGGACGAAGCCATCAGGTACTCACAGTTCGGCGACCTCGGCACGGATGCTCTTGGAGTCGTTCTGCGCGGCCAGCGCGTTGGTGACGTCGTTCTGAGCCGGCCTGTCTTCGTGGCCCGGGAATGGGCGGACATGGTCTGGGATGTTGGGGAGGGGACGATCCCGATGGAGGAATGGCACGTGTACATCTGAACAGCTTCGGATCTGGCAGCCGCGTGCAGCAGCTTCGCACAACAAGCGCACCGGACAGAGCGGGGAACAGCGGGGAACCTCGGTGCCCGCAGCGCCACCGGCCACGCCGCATCCTGGCCGTTCGCCCAGTTCAACGCCCGAATTGATCCAAGTGCCCGCAGTTTCCCAAGCTCAGGGCTTCAGTCCGGCAGAATGCGAGGGTGTCCCTTGACTTCATTGACGCCGTGGACTGGTCGACGATACCCAACCCGACGTGGCATCAGTGCGACGATCCGGAACGGGTTGCTCACGCACTACGACTGCTGACGGTGTCCACCACGGCCAACGAGACGGGCGACGCCGCGTCTCTGCTTTCCGGCGGGGGATTCGTCTGCAGCCACGCTGCCATGGTGTTTCCGGCGGCCTACGCTGCCACCCCGGTCCTGCTGGATCTCGTCGAGCATGGCCGGCGGTCGCGCATCAAGGAGGCAGCCCTTGGGCTCCTGGCAGACGCGCTGGGCTACTTCCCGACCGCCGGCCACCACCGGGTGGACACCCCCTACGGCACCGACGTCCCGCTCTGCTGCGCCATAGCGCGTCTCATCCGCGGCCGCCGCAGCGCTCTTCTCGTCCACGGGAAAGTCGGCAAGCAACTCCTGGCAGAGGCAGAGCTTCACTGGCGGATGATCATCGAGGAGACGGAACTCCGGCCTGACGGCACTCTGATCGCCCTTGCCGCACTCGAAGGAACACCCTTCGCAACACCGGTCGAGGCCGAGCTGCACAGCCCACGTTCCGAGCGGCCTGCGGCAACCGCCATGTGGATCGACGCGTTGACGACCGACGTCTCGGGCGCCGCGTGCTTCCACCTTGGGCAAGGACTCTCCGATGTCCTCAGGGGTTCTGTCCTCTACCCAGCTGAGTGCGGCCGACGCGAGCACTGAACTCGTTGCCATGCCTCAATGGCCGCACGCCGTCACATGTGTTCGTCGGCGGAGGTGGTGATGTGGGGTTCGGGGCTGGTGGGCAGGAGTTCGAGCAGGAGGGTCACAGCTTCTTCGGCGGTTCTGGTTTGGCCGGTCATGGTGTACGGAGTGTGTCGGCGTACCGTGAACCGGCCGTTGTGCAGGGGCTCGATGGATCCGGCACACACCCAGGGGTAGCTGGTGGAGCTGCTGAAGTGCAGGGTGAAGTGGCTGTTGAACGGATACAGCCGCCGCAGTCGTGGCTGAGCGGCGGCGGCGTCCAGCAGCGCGACGATGCCCGGATAGGGGCGCCCGGGCGTGCGGGCCTGATGTATTGCGTGCATCCACTGCCAGCTCAGTCGTAGGGACTGCCAACGGGCCTCGGCAGCGTCAGCCGGCCCGCGGCTGCGTGCTGCGGCCATGTCCGGCAGAACGGGTCTTGGGGGCAGGGGCGACGGCTGATCGCGGGTCTCGTCCTTCGCGTCCACGGTCATAGTGTCGCGGCCGTTGCCTGAAACCGGTGCTCTCCGGGCGCCGGGGCGAGCGTCTTTCCGGGCCGGCGCGATGCTGTCCGGCGAGGAGGGCCTGCCCGGTCTTCGTGCTCTCGTCGCCGGCACCGGTCGCGGTCTCGGCGCTGTCACCGCCGGTTTGGCCCTGCCGCGGGGCTCAGGTGCGGCCGGGGGCATGTCGGGCGGATCAGGATGCTCGAGCGCGGGAAGTCGGGGCGGGCGGGCTTCGCTGTTCCGTGTGAGCGCGTGCTGCTCGCGGTGATCGCGATGTCGGTGGCTGGTGCGAGGATTCCGGCGACAGGGGGAGATGAGTATGGGTACTTGGGACACCGGCCCTTTCGGCAATGACACGGCCGCGGACTTCGCCGGCGCTCTCGACGACGCCGGGCCCGGGGAACGCGAGGCGCTGATCCGTGGCGTCCTTGCGCGCACCGTCGATGCTGTCGGCTGGCTCACCGAAGGAGAAGAGGCGGTGGCCGCCGCGGCACTGATCGCGGCCCAGTGTCCGGGCGGCGACCCCATCGACACACCCTTCGGCCCTGAGAAACCGATGCCCGTATTTTCCAGTGGTCTTCGGGTGCTCGCGGACGAGGCCCTTGCCCGCGTCATCAGCGACGAGGACGGGCCGGCATCGAACTGGGTCGACCCGGCACAGTGGAAGCAGTGGCGGGCCGGCCTCAACCGCCTGCGCACGGTCCTTGCCCCGCCTCCGCCGTCCATCGCGCTGTTCGATGCCGGGCAATGACACAACGTCACCCGTCGCAGAACGTGCGCCACAACTGGTTCTCGTCTCGTGAACAGAGTCACGGGCCGGGGGCTGTGCCCGGGTGCGGCATGGCTTCTGCCGTGTGGGCGGGGGTGTGGGTGGTTGTGTGGTCATGCGGCGGCGGGCAGGGGGTGGCTGGTGCGGGTGGTGAGGTGGGTGGGGAGGGTGAAGCCGGGGGTGGCTGCTTCGTGTTGTCCCAGCGGGATGGCGGCGCTCAGGAGGCGGCGGGCGGCCATGTGGTCGGCGGGGCGGTTGACGGATTCCACGGCGGTCAGTGCTCCGTTGCGGAACAGCAGGACGGAGAACGCGTCGGGGTTTTCGCCCAGGACGAGGGTGTCGTCGTGGCGGTGGCCGAGTCCGGCGATCTGTACGGTGGTGGAGAACTGGGTGGACCACAGCCAGGGCAGGTCGTCGTAGGTGCGCAGGGTGCCGGTGAGCCGGGCGGCGACGAGGCGGGCGTGGCCGGTGGCGTTCTGGACCGACTCGATGCGCAGGCGGGTTCCGGCCCGCGGGTGGGGGAAGAGCGCGCAGTCGCCGACGGCGGAGATCCGTGGGTCGCTGGTCAGCAGCCAGGAGTCGGTGACGATCCCGCCGTCCTCGACGCGCAGTCCGGCCGCTTGGGCCGGTTTCGTGGACGCGCGGGTTCCCACGCCGGTCAGGACCAGGTCCGCGGGCAGCAGCCGGCCGCAGGCCAGTTCGACCGCTGTGACGTGCCCGCCGGCGTCGTCGTGCAGGCGTACGACGTGCCGGCCGGTCAGCAGGCTGGTGCCGTGTGCCTGGTGCAGGCGGGTGACGTGCGCGGCGACCGGTGCCGAGACGGTACGGGCCAGCGGCCGTCCGAGCGCTTCGAGGACTGTCACCTGGCATCCGTGCCGGCGGGCCGCCGCGGCGAACTCCAGGCCGATGAACCCGGCGCCGACGACGACCACCTGCCGGGCCCGGGCGAGGTGTGCTCGGAGCGCCGCGGCGTCGGCGAGGCTGCGCAGCCGGTGCACGCCGTCCAGTGCGGCGCCGGGCACGTCCAGCGTCCGGGCCAGGGCGCCCGTCGCCAGGACCAGATGGTCGTAGCCGTACACGCGGCCGTCCCCGAGACTGACCCGGCGCGCCGGCCGGTCGATGCCCGTCACGGTGCCGGTGACCCGCTCGATCGCACGGCGGGTGTAGAACGTGTCGGGCCGCAGCCACAGTTCCTCCTCGCCGGCTTCGCCGGTCAGGTAGGCCTTGGACAGCGGCGGCCGTTCGTAGGCGGGGACGTTCTCGTCGCCGATGAGGGTGAGGGGCCCCCGGTGGCCGCGCTCGCGCAGGAACGCGGCGGTCTGGAAGCCGGCCTGCCCGGCCCCCACGATCACCACCCGCCCGGCATCCCGCCCGGCATCCCGCCCGGTCTCGCGTCCGGTTTTGTGTCCGGTGTTGCGGCCGCCGGTCACAGCTGCTGTTCCGGCAGACGCACGCGCAGCCCGTCGAGGGTCTCGGTGACCTCGATCTGGCAGCTCAGACGGCTGTCCGCGGTGCGCGCGGCCGCCGTGAACTGCAGCATCTGGTCCTCGTCGTCGCCTGCCGCGCCCGGTGCGACGGGGGAGTCGGGGCCGACGTAGACGTGGCAGGTGGCGCACTGCACGTGTCCGCCGCACTGGCCGTCGATGCCGTCGACGTCGTGGAGGAGCGCGCCGCGCATGACGGTGGTGCCCACCGCGAGGTCGAGGGTGCGCTCGCTCGCGTCGGCGGCCACGTAGGTGACAAGAGGCATGGGATGTCCCTTCGGAAGAGGGGGCTCGGACAGAGAAGGGGGTGCGCACGTCCCCCGGGGCACACCCGGCCCTGGGGGATGCACCGCATCGTCGCCGCCCGCTTTAACTTCCGGGAAAGCACACCGGTTTAACGCCCATGTCACCCCGCCGGGCCGCCCGCCGCGGGGCCGCCCGTCGCGGGGCCGGCCGGCACAAGGCTCAGCTCTCTCCCGCAGCAGCCGGGCCGCAGCCGCCGCAGCCGCTGTGGCCCCGGGCGGGTGGCCGGGTCATGTCGGACGAGGCCAGGGACGCCGGCGATGCGGTGGTCCGCTCCAGTGGCAGCGGGTTTCGCCGGGCCGTCTTTGCCGTTGCGGTCCGACCGGGATGTTCGAGCCGGCAGCCCGGGGTTCTTGAGCGACCTCGGTGTGCGAATGGCTTTGTGAAGGCTTCGAGGGGGCCGGGAGCCCTTTTGGGAGGGATCTCCAGAAAACGAAGGTCCTCTGGGGCTTGCCGCGCCGCGGCAGTTGACGCGCCGTCCGGCCGCTCGCGCACGGTCGGTCCTGCGGCCGAGGCTCGGTCTGCATTTGTGCGGCGGGCCGCTGCGTCCGCGGGTCCGGGCGGCCTGCTTGAGTGAGCGGCTGCCTGTGCTATCCGCGTGGTGTGGTGATCTGCCGTACGGCGTGGACGACGGCGGCGCGGTGCCGGGCCAGCCGCTGCGCCGGCCAGGGGGCGCTGTCGCCGGCCGGGCTCATGCCGCCGCCGGCGCCGAACCAGGCCTGGGTCAGTGCCAGCACGAACGCCACCAGGTCCTGCGGGCCGAGTTCCGGATCGAGGTGGCCCTGTGCCTGGGCCGCCGCGACGGCTTTGGTCTTCGCGGTGTGGGCGGCGGCCTCCTGGGCGGTGGCGCCGGGGCGCTCCAGCAGTTTCCAGAAGAGCAGCCGCATCAGGTGGGGGTGGGCGACCAGGTCGTCGAAGATCTGTCCCGCGACGTCGGGGAGGTTTTCGGCGTCGAAGGGCACGGTTTGGGTGCCCACGGCCAGCACCTGCTCGATCACCGCGTCGAACAGCTGCTCCTTGCTGCCGAAGTAGGCGTAGATCCGCTGCTTGTTCGCGTGGGCCGCCTCGGCGATGCGGTCCACCCGGGCGCCGGCCAGGCCGTGCGCGGCGAACTCGGCGGTGGCGGCGTCCAGGAGGCGTGCCCTGGTCGCGGCGGAGTCTCGGGCCATACGGCCACTCTAGCAAGTAACCATCCAGTTGGTTTGACACCTGCGGAGGGGTGCCCCACCATAGAAACCATCCAGTTGGTTGCCATGGTTCGGGGTGACCTCGGCACAAAGGAAGACCATTGATGGAACTCCGCACGCTCGGCAGCCAGGGCCTGACCGTCTCCGTCCAGGGACTCGGCCTCATGGGGATGAGCGCCTTCTACGGCGGCACCGACGAGACCGAATCGCTGGCCACCATCGGCCGCGCCCTGGAACGGGGCGTGACCCTGTTCGACACGGCCGAGATCTACGGCCCCTTCACCAACGAGCAGCTCCTCGGCAAGGCGCTCGCCGGCCGCCGCGAGCAGGCCGTGATCGCCACCAAGACCGGGATCGAGATCGGCGACGACGGTGCGGTGGCCGGCCTCAACGGGCGCCCCGCCTACATCCGCCGCGCCGTGGACCGCTCCCTGCGCCACCTGGACACCGGCTACATCGATCTCTGCTACCTGCACCGGGTCGACCCGCAGGTGCCGATCGAGGAGACCGTCGGCGCCCTGGGCGAGCTGGTGGGCGCCGGCAAGATCCGCCACATCGGCCTGTCCGAGGCCTCCCCGCAGACCATCCGCCGCGCCCACCGCGTCCACCCGCTGAGCGCGGTCCAGAGCGAGTACTCGCTCTTCGAGCGCGGCATCGAGCAGGACGGGGTCATGGCCACGGTCGGCGAGCTCGGGATCGGCCTGGTCGCCTACGCGCCGCTGGGGCGCGGCTTCCTCTCCGGCGCGATCACCGGCCCGGACGGCTTCGCCGCCGACGACTACCGCCGCATCGACCCCCGCTTCCAGGGCGAGAACTTCCCGCGCAACCTGGCCGTGGTCGACGAGGTCCGCCGGATCGCCGCGGCCAAGCAGGTCACGCCCTCCCAGCTGGCCCTGGCCTGGGTCCGGCACCAGGGCGCGGTCGCCATCCCCGGCACCAAACGCCGCCGCTACCTGGACGAGAACAGCGCCGCTGCCGCCGTGACCGTCACCGCGCAGGAGATGGCCGCCATCGATGCGGCCGCCCCGCACGGGATCGTCGCCGGCGACCGCTACACCCCCGACCAGATGCAGCTCCTCAACGGGTGAGTACAGGGGCCTTTCGGCAGGCCGGCCCGCCACGGCCCGGCCTCCCGCACGGCCCGGGCACAGCAGTCCCACCAGTCCTGGACGCCTGCGCAGGCGGCGTCCCCGGTCTCCGGAAAGAGATGACCATGATCGACCATGTTTTTGTGACGGTGCGCGACCGGGAACGCTCCGTCGCGTTCTACAGCCAGGCGCTGAAGCCGCTGGGCATGCGCCACGTGTTCGACTTCGACGGCTCCACCGCCCCGCAGTGGGTCGGCGACCTCGCGGGGTTCGGCAGCGGCACGGCCTTCACGTTCTGGCTGCGCGAGGGCGACAGCCAGGGACACGCCGCGCACGTCGGCTTCACCGCCCCCTCGCCAGAGGCCGTCGACGCGGCATACGCGGCGGCCATGGCAGCGGGCGCGACCGACAACGGCGCACCCGGGCAGCGCCCCTACTTCGCTCCCGGGTACTACGCGGCCAACGTCCTCGACCCCGACGGATACAGCCTGGAGTTCACCTACCACGGGCAGCCCTGACCCGGAGGCCCTTCTGCAGGCCTGCGCGGACGGCGACGGCCCGCCCCCGCCCCGCCCCCGCTGCGCGGCGACGGCGCCAGCACCGGCGCACGACGGACGACGACCGGCCCGTGACGGCGTCCGGGCGCCCGCAGGCGGCGCCTGAACACCGTTTCCGTTCAGGCAACAGACACCGGCCGACGCCAACCCCCGTCGTCGGCGTCGGCGTCGGCCTCGACAGCGCCCGGGTCCCGGAAAGGGCACAGGCCCTGACCGGGACCGCCGGCCCTGATGTCGGACAGGCGGCGGCCCGCGACGTCGATGTGCCGGTCCCCGAGCGGGCAGAAGCGGGCGACACCCTCGCCCTTGACGTTTTGGCCCACGGTCCCCGGCGGGCCGTTGCGCGACGGCCCGCCGGGGGCGGCGGGCGTTCCACAGCACAACGGCGTCGAGGACCGGACCGGGGCGGCACGCCAGTCCTCCCAGACCTCGCGGTACGCCCGGCGGACCTGCCCGCGTTTGCCATGGCGGATCGCGCGGGCCGGGCGGCGGCGGGACTCCTGCACGGTGAGCCGGCGGTTCATCAGCCGCCGGCAGGTGGTCTCGGCCGGATCGGCCGAGCCGAACAGGTCCATGGCCTTTACGGTGCGCCCGTACGCGGCGGACGCGGCGCCCGGCGGACCGGGGACGCCCCTCACGGCCGCACCTGCGCAGCAGGCCGCAGGAACGGACCCGGCCGGTGAGCAGGGGACCGGTCACCCGCGAAAGGTCCGGCGGCCGGTGCGTACCGATCCGCTGCAGGTTCACCCGGTCGAACACCCAGCCCCCTGCCCGCCGTGCCCCCCGGCGGGCACCCCCCGGCGGGCGCCAACGATCCTCTGCGGGCACCGGCTCCGCCCCCCCCGCACTCCCGCGCCGTCCACCGTGACGCGGCGCCGTCCGGCCGCGCCCCGCGGTGCGGTGCGGTGGGGCGGGGTGTCGGGTGATGGGGATCTTTGAACTTATCTCCTCACCCTGTGCTGAGGACGGTCCCGGAGTTGCTCGCCTTGATTTCTCAGGCGTGCAAGTGCTGATCTGCGGGTTGCCGGCCTTGAGTGCCGGCTCTTGGTCAGGTGGCTGGGGGCACGAGGACGGGGACGGGGACGGGGACGGGGACGGGGACGGGGACGGGCGGAGTCTCGGTGGGGTCTTTCTCGTGGGCGGGAACAGGTGGTGTGGGTGCGGGTTCAGGGTTCGATGGTGAGGTGTTCGATGAGGTCGTCGCGCAGTGTGAACCGGTAGTGGAGATCGATGGTGGCGCCGGGGAAGTTGCCTTCGAGGTGGTGTGTGGCGATGTAGTGGGCCGTGTCGGTCTGCAGGGCGTTCGTGAGGTGGATGGTGTAGGTGAATTCGGTGGCGGATCGGTCCAGCCACCGCTCGATCGCGGCGCTTCCCCGGTAGGTGTTGCCGTCGTCGGTGACTGTGGCGTCGTCGGTGAACGTCGTGAGCGCGGTGGCGGTGTCGTGGACGCGGTGCGCGGTGAGGTAGCGGGTGATCACCTCGGGCAGGTCGTGCGGGGTGATGGTCCGGGGCTGGTTGTCGTGCATGACGCTCCTGATGGTGGTGGCGGGTTCAGACGGTGGGGGTGGTGCCGCCGTCGATGACGTGTTCGGCGCCGACGATGGCCGAGGCGCGGTCGCAGACGAGGAAGGCGACGAGCTCGGCGACCTCCTCGGGCCGGCTGGGGCGGCCCAGCGGGATGCCTCCCAGGGAGTCCATGAGCCGGCCCAGTGCCGCTTCCTGGCTGATGCCGGCGTCGTGGGCGATCCGGGTGACGAGGTGGTCGGCGGCCGTGGTCTGGACGAAGCCGGGCGAGACGGTGTTGACGCGGACGCCGTGCGGGGCGACCTGGCTGGCCAGGCCCTTGCTGTAGGTGGTCAGGGCTGCTTTGGCGGCGGCGTAGGCCAGGGTGGCGTTCCACAGCGGCAGGCGGCGCTGGATCGAGGTGACGTGCACGACCGTGCCCCTGCCCGCGGCGATCATGTGCGGGAGGAGTGCGCGGTCCAGGCGGACGGCGGCCAGTAGGTTCGTGTTCAGCTCCCTTGCCCAGTCGTCCTCGCCGAGCGCGGCGAATCCTCCTGCTGGTGCCTCGGAGCCGCCGAGGGTGTTGACCAGGATGTCGACGCCTCCCATGCGGGCGTCCACCTCGGAGGCGACGTGGGCGGCGCCCTGGGCGGTGGACAGGTCGGCGGTGATGAACGTCTTCTCCTCGACGTCGTCGGGGCGGCTGCGGGCAGTGACCAGCACGCTCGCGCCGGCCTCGGCGAGCCGCCGGGCGATCGCGGCTCCGGTGCCCTTGGTGCCGCCGGTGACCAGAGCGCGCCGGCCGTCGAGGGATTCGCTGATGGATGTGGTCACGTGGTGCTCCGTTCCCGGGCGCGGGCATACGAGGCGCCGCCCCCGCTTCTACTGCTAAAATAGAAGCTACTGACTTCGACATTAGCAGTAACTGAGGGGATGGTCGCCGTGGCGAGCCGCATCAGGCTGGAGGACCGGGAGTGCCCGCTGTCCACGACGGTGGAACACGTCGGCGAGTGGTGGACACTGCTGATCCTCCACGACGCCTTCGACGGCTACACCCGCTTCGACCAGTTCCAGGAGAGCCTGGGCATCTCCTCCAGCATGCTCACCACCCGGCTGAAGACCCTGGTCGCCGACGGCCTGCTGGAGCGCCGGCCCTACCGGACCAGCCCCGTGCGGCACGAGTACGTCCTGACCGAACTCGGGCGCTCCCTGCGCCCGGTGATCGTCGCCCTCGCCGCGTGGGGCAACTCCCGCCTCACGCCGACGGAGCGCAGCATGATCCTCGTCGACGCGCACACCGGCGAGGAAGTCGAGCCCGTCGTCGTCGACGCCAAAACCGGCCGCCGGCTCGACGACAGCGCCGCCTACGTCTTCACCGCAGGCCCCGCAGCCGGCGACGCCATGCGCACCCGCTACGCCGGTCAGCCGGCCGTTCCCGCGCAAGAGGCGTAAGCCCGCCCGGAAGAGCCTCGTACAGCCTTGGGCGGGGCCGCGAGCACGGGCCGCGCCTGACCGGCCTCGCGGCACCGGCTTGCCGCCGGCGTGATACCTGCCGGCCCTCCCCGGCCGTTGAGAACTGGATCAAGCCAGGCGAGGAGCGGCACCGGCCGTTTACAGGAATCTCCGTCACGGGCGGGTGGTGATGGTGTGGCGGGGGTCCGGGGCGCAGGAGGCGGCGCGGGCAGGCCGGCCGCACGGCCCGCCCGCGGCGGGTGCCGACGGAGCGGACGGCCGCCCGGGGCAGGGGTGTTATCGCTGTCGCGGGCCCTTGTTATCGCCGGGCGGGCGGAGCGTTATCACTGCCCGCGTCGGGCGAAGTAGATCCGATAACGGGCCGAAAGCGCCGGTCTTTAAGTTTTCTGTCAGACGCAAGGAAGCGCAGCTCAGAGGGATCTGAGCTCCTCACGGACAGGAAACGAAGACAATGACGAAGAACCTGGGTGTCGCGGTGAAGTCGGTCTCCCTCACGCTGGTTTCCGCCGCCGCGATCCTCTCGGTGGTCGTCCCGGCCACGGCGCAGGCTTCCTCCCACTCGGTGACCGCCGCCGACGGTGTGGTCGTCGTGACGCCGGACGACCGCGGCGGCTGGTAGAAGAAGAGAAGCGGTCTGAACAGGACCGCCGCCGGGCCCTGCACACGCATCCGGCGTACCCGCTCCCACCAGCACACCCGCTGCCCCCCGGGGCAGCCGCACCGACTCCGCCCGGTCCTTCCCGCAAGCAGCCGCACAGTTCACGACGCAGTGGCTACCGCCCCGTCGCGACGCGGCCCACGCTTCACCGGGCGTCCGAGAACTCACCCCCCCCCCGCAAAAAGGGCCCCCGTCAGGCCATTCCCTCCCCGACAGCGGCCGCCTGCCGCGCGGTCAACGCTCATCACGCCACTGCACTCCTTGCGGAAACACTCCCGCCCGGTGACGTACGCCCAGCTGACGGCGACGCTGGTTACGGCCGTGTCGAAGAGCAACTGGAGCAGGCAGAGGCCCAGTTCGGGGTCTCCTGTCCCGCACGGCGCGCACATGTCGACGACGGTGGACGCAAGGGTCCTGCCGCCGGCGGGGCCGGTGACGCTCAGCTGCTCACCGCAGCGGGCTGCCGCGTCCCGGCCGGCGGAGCTGATGCCCACCGCGGACTGCGCAACCGCTGTAGCGGCTACCGCAGGCCGATTCCCCGCCGGTGACATCGTTCTGCGTGGCCTGCCCCGTGTGCCTGGCGGGATCCGCTCGGGCTGATGCCGCCTGCCGGCGCCGCAGCGCGGGCGGTTCTGCCGCCTGCCGGCGCCGTGGCGAGGGCCGGCTACTACACCGTGCCGGTGGCGAACAGTTCCAGGCGCCCGCACTTGGGGCAGCGGAAGGCCTCTATCTGCCGGCGGGGCCGGCCCATCCGCTTGGCGCCCCCGAGGATGCCCCGCTCCAGCGCGCCCTCGATCCAGCGCGCGTAGCCGCGCGAGTTCTCGCCGGTGTCCTCGATGAAGCCCTCCACCAGACCGGTGGTGCCGCAGTGGGTGCATGTGTAGGTGTTCATCCGGTGAGTGTAGGAAACCGTGTTCGGCCAGGACGCAGGCGCGCGCACCAACTCCCGCCCAGTCCGGCCCAGTCCGGCCCAGTCCGGCCCAGTCCGGCCCAGTCCGGCCCGGTCCAGTCCAGTCCGGTCCAGCCCAGGCCGAAGCGGTGCAGGATTCCCGCCGGGCACCCGTCCGCTGTGATCCCTCGTGCGGCCGGGTGTGCGGGCCCGCTGTCCTGCTTCGCCGCACAGGCCGGGTGGCGTCGCCGGCCTGTGCGGTGCGCGAGCGCGTCACCGGTTCGTAGGTCAGCCGCGGTTCCTGTGGTGGTGACGTCGCCTCGGTCTGCCGATCTCGCCCGCGATGGGGAGCCAGTAGTAGGGGATGAACGCGAAGATCACGGCCACCCCGAGGACCGGCAGCAGCGCCCCGAGCAGGGTCGCCGCACCGAGCCAGACGAGTGCGAGGCGGAACCGGCGGGTGATGGCCCGCACCCCGGCGGCGCTGATCGTGGGCGTCAGCAGCCGCCGGTCACGACGGGCATGCCACCAGATGAGGTTGAACAACACGGGTGTGAACTCGAACGACAGGCCGTACAGGACGACCGCGGTGCGCTGTCCGTGTCCGTCGCGGAACGCGTCGGCCAGTACGGACGCGGTGAACGGCAGGAACGCAAGGTTCATCAGCAGCACGGTGTTGAGGAACAGCACCAGCCGGTCGGCGCTGCGGATGTGGTCGAACATGATGTGGTGGTTGGCCCACACCTGGCCGATCAGCATGAAGGTGATGGCGTAGGCCAGATAGGAAGGCCACAGGGCGGCGAGGCCGTGCAGCAGGTGGCGGGTGTCGTGCGGCGGGCGGATCTCCAGGACGAGCAGCGTCACGGCGATCGCGATGACGGCATCGCTGAACGCGACCACCCGGGCGGGATCACGTTCCTCACCGAACGGCACCGGCTGCTCTGGTTCCTGGGCAGGCTCTGTCATCGGCCCAGCCTCAAGCACCGGATGCCGCTTCGCGAGCAGCCGCGGGTGTGTACCGAGGCGTCGGCGCCGGTATCCAGCCTTCCGGGTGCGGCGCGGCGGCAGCACGCACCACGCACCGTGGGCGGCGACGCACCAGGCACGCGGGGCCCGCGGTACGGGGTGTGCCGGCCGCGCCGGACCGCGTGCCGCCCGGCCGCGGCGGGGGCCGGCCGCACCGCGCCGGTGGCGAACGGTCCCGGGCCCGCACGTGGGGCAGCGGAACGCCTCTGTCTGCCGGCGGGGCCGGCCCATGCGTTCGGCGCCGCCGAGGACGCCCCGCTCCAGCGCGCCCTCGGTCCACCGCGTCTACCCGCGCGAGTTCTCGCCGGCGTCCTCGATGAAGCCTTTTGCCGGACCGGCGGTGCCGCAGCAGGCGCACGCGCGGTCGTCACCTCCGTGAGTGCGGGAAACCGTGTTCGGCCGGGACGGACACGTGCGCACCGGCCCCCTCCCGGCCCGCCCCGGCCGGTCGGGCCGGGGCGGGGAGCCGCGCTGGAACCGCGGCCGGGCCGCCGGCCCGTTCGTCTGCGCGGCCGGGGCACGGTGACGGCGAAACGCCCCGGAGGCCGGGAGCCGCATGCGCCGGCCGCTTCGCTACGGTGACGTCGCATGACCGACACCGACACCGGCACCGGCACCGGCACCCGCACCGACACCGGCACCCGCACCGAGACCGGCACCGGCACCGAGATCGAGATCACTGCGGGCCTGGTCCGTGACCTGCTGCGGGAGCAGCATCCAGACCTTGCGGGGCTGGCCATCCGCGAGGTGGCGGGCGGATGGGGCAACCAGATGTGGCGCCTGGGGGACGAACTGGCCGTGCGGATGCAGCGCATGGACCCCACCCCGGAACTCCAGCTGAGGGAGCGGCGGTGGCTGCCCGTGCTGGCCCCGCGCCTGCCGCTGCCGGTGCCGGTCCCGGTGCGGTCCGGCGAACCGTCGAAGCGTTTTCCCAGACACTGGACCGTGATGACGTGGGTTCCCGGCGAGCCGCTGGACCACGGCGTGATCAGCCGCGGCGCCCACGCGGCCGACACACTGGCGGGGTTCCTGCGGGCGCTGCATCGGCCGGCGCCCGCCGAGGCGCCGGCCGCCATGGACCGCGGCGCGCATCCCCGGGACTGCGCGGACGGCTTCGAGGACTTCTTCCGGCTGGTCGCCCCCGACGACGTCGCGGCCGGTGTCCGGGCCGTCTGGGACGAGGCCGTTGCGGCCCGCCCGTGGCAGGGCCCGCCGGTGTGGGTGCACGGCGACCTCCACCCCGCGAACGTCGTCGTCTCGGACGGAACCCTCTGCGGCATCGTCGACTTCGGCGACCTGTCCGCCGGCGACCCGGCGTGGGACCTCGCCGCCGCCTGGGTGCTGCTGCCCGCGGGCAGCGCCGCACGGTTCTTCGACACCTACGCGCACGCGGACCGGGCGGCGATCCGGCGCGCCCGCGGGCTGGCCGCCTTGAAGAGCCTCTTCTTGATGCTCATGGGCCACAACGGGGACCGGGGCCTTCCCGGCGGCAAGCCGCACTGGGGACCCCTCGGCCGGGCAGCACTCGATCGTGTCCTGAAAGGCGTGTGACGCACACTCCCTCCTTGTGCCCCGGCTGCGGCGACCGGGGCGGTCAGGCGGCCGTCGGTCCCGGCACGCCGTGCCCGCCTGTTCGCGACGGCAGTACGGGGTTTCCCAGCAGCTGCGCCTGCTCGCTCTTGAGACGGGTGAACCTGCCGCGGGTGTCGTGCGCGAGTTCCCGGCCGGGGAACGGTATGAGCGGCAGATGCTCTGCATACTCGCCCTGGGCCCACCGCGCGGCAGTGATCTCGTAGCCCGAGACATGCGCGCCCAGCCGCAGCAGCGCCCGGGGCGTCTCTTCTTCGATGAGGAGGTCGGCCTTGGTGACCACCACGTCCCGCATGGCCTGGATGTCGGGGATGAAGACGGTGGTGGCCCAGGTGCGCCACTGCGCGAGCTCCTGCTCGGTGGGCGGCGTGTCGTGGCGGAGAGGGCCGCGGCCGTCGGGGCGGGCGTACGTCGCCGAAAAGGTGTCGTAGATCCGGCTGTCGGCTTCCAGCAGAGCGAACAGCGGCCCGTGGAAGCCGTTCAACTGCTGGCTGACACGGGTGAGCCGGCCTGCCGCTGCGCAAGACGCAGCCCGTTCAGATAGGTCGCCAAGTAGCCGGTGAACGCCGGCCCGACAGTCAAGATCACTGTAGCCATGACGGCCGGCGCTACGGGGCCGCACCGCAGCCGAGGACAGCGATGCGCAGGCGGGCGGCAGGCCGGCCGCCCCGGACACGCCCTGTGCCGTAAGGGCCCGCAGCCGCAAAGGCCCCTCCCGCCTTTCAGCCGGGTCAGGAGAACAGGGCCAGGGCGGCGGGAGCCGTATCTCCCCGTGCCGCGTGCCTTCCTGGAACCGTGTGAGGGGGACGTGCTGCACATCCTCCTGCACCGTCGGTCGGCGGCCGCCATCCGTCCCGTCCGGCCGGTTCCTGCAGACACGATCCGGCTGTCCTCGGCGCCGCCCGGCATCGGGCACGGGCCGCAGCACCGGCCCGGCGCCAGGAGTCCCGCGGCAGTGGCATGCGCCCGCCACCTCGTACAACCGTGCCGCGCCCCCGCACCCCCCTTGCCCTCTCCCTCGTGACGCCGCGCCGGCCGCCCAGGCCGGCATACGAACGCGGTCCCGGCCCCGACCACAATGCGGTGTAGACCGTGCCGGGGGGTGCAGCCATCTCTTTGGCCAAGCTGTTGGGGTGCCCCCGGTGGCGGCGGAGCGTGCGTCAGCCATCCGCCGCTGTGTCGACGCCCGCGTATTCGTAGATCCAGCCCGCAGAGGTGTCGGGGGCTCGAACTGCCAGGTAAGTGTGTTTGGCGGCGGGGTTCCAGGGTCCTGGTGTTCGACCGGGGCGACCTCGGAAGCCTGCGGGTGGCAGTCCTGACTGGTCGAGCTCGACGATTTTGGTCCGTCCGTTGAAGGGGCCGCTGGCGATCTTGATGCCGACGGTGTTGTTGACGGTTTCGCCCGCGAGCCAGCGACGGATGAGTGCCAAGTGCTCGGAATTCTCGTCCCTCATGGCCGTAGCCGACCATGGGCTTGGGCGGAGGGCAAGCAGGTCTCAAGTCGCTCGGATGGGTTGGGGTTCGTAGAGGGTTCCGTCCCGGAGCATCGCGAAGAGGACGTCGGCCCGGCGTCTGGTGAGGCAGGGCAGGGCCTGGGTGTGATGCTTGCCCCGGGCGATCTTCTTGTCGTAGTAGGCGCGGGAGGCAGGGTCGCCCAGGGCGGCGAACGCGGAGAGGAAGAATGCGCGTTTGAGCTGCTTGTTTCCCCGTCTGGAGGGCTGTTCGCCGCGGATTGATGAGCCCGAACTCCGGGTGGCAGGGGCGAGACCGGCATAGGCGGCCGGCGGTCGGCGGTCGGGAAGGTGCTGCCGTCGCCGACCTCGAGCAGGATGCGGGCCACGAAGAAGGTAACGGGGGGCTGCTAGGCGGGGTCCGGGGCACAGGAGCAGACGACGCAAGGCCGCCGGGAATGGTCCTCGCGCGTAGGACGGCCGCTGTGCGTCCGTGGTGCGCCTGCGGGGGAGAGGGGGGCGGACGGCCCCCAAGACAGGGGGCTGTCATCGCCTGCCGGGTGGGGTGTTATCGCCGCCTCCGCCAGGCGAAGCAGATCCGATAACGGGCCGAAAAGGCCGGTCTTTAAGTTTTCTGTCAGACGCAAGGAAGCGCAGCTCAGAGGGATCTGAGCTCCTCACGGACAGGAAACGAAGACAATGACGAAGAACCTGGGTGTCGCGGTGAAGTCGGTCTCCCTCGCGCTGGTTTCCGCCGCGGCGGTCCTCTCTGTGGTCGTCCCGGTCACGGCGCAGGTCTCCTCCCACTCGGTGACCGCCGCCGACGGTGTGGTCGTCGTGACGCCCGACGACCGCGGCGGCTGGTAGAAGCAAGCGGCGCGCCGCCGAAGGCCGCCACCGGCCGGCCCCGCACCCGCCGCCACCAGTCATCAGCCCCGGCAGACCTGCTGCCATCAGCACATCCGCTGTCCTCAGGGCAGCCGCACCCACTCCACCCGGTCCTCCCGCGAGCAGCCGCACCGTCCGCGACGCAGTGACTGCCCCCTGCTCGCGACTCGGCCCGCGCGTCACCGGGTGTCCGAGAACCCGCACCCCGTAAATGAAGGCCCCGTTCGAGCTGTTCGGGCCGTCCCTTCCCTGTCCGCCGGCATCTGCCGGGCGGTCAAAGCTCAGCACGCCACTGCACCACCGCTGCAACTCGCCGGCCGGTGAGGTACGTCCAGCTGACGGGGACGGTGGTCTCGGACGTGTTGAACAGGCTCCGGAACAGGCCGGGGGTCAGTTAGAGGTCACCCGCCGCGCAGTGCTCGCACACGTCGACGACGGCCGCCACAAGGCTCCCGCCGCCGGCAGGGTCGGTGCGGTTCATCTGCTCACCGCAGTGGGCTGCCGCGTCGCGGCCGGCGGAGCTGATGCTCACGGCGAAGTGCCCGCTGTTGTAACGGCCGCCGCAGGCCACTTCCCCGTGGGTGAAATCGTTCTGCGTGGCCTGCCCCGTGGGCCCGGCGGGATCCGCTTGGGCTGAAGCCGCAGGCAGCAGCGCGGCGCCGGCGGCATCAGGAACGCGGCTGCGGCGAAAGTGATGATCTTGGTGGGCATGTGGCTCTCCCGGCAAGGGAAACTGCCGTGAGTGATCCCTTCAGTGCTGTGTGCGGCCGGTCATCGGCAGGCGGGATTCGGACGGGTGAGCCCGGTGCAGGCCGCCGGTGCACCCCGAGACGGCCTCGAGCACTCACAGGTCACCCACTTTTGTGCGGCCCGTGGCCTCGGCCCCGCCAGGACGTGGCAGGTGCCTCCCGGACCGCCGGGGAAACCCTGCTGTGCGACGCCGGCACAGCCATCGCCTGACGGGCGTGAAAGCGGGCCGCGGTCAGTACCCTGACGCGGTGATGATGAGGGACACCGCCTTGTCGAGGGCGATCGGCTGCACCGTCGATCCGCCCCTGCGCGCGCTGCCGGGCAGCGTCGCGGAGCTTCTGGTCGAGCTGGGCAGTCCGCCGCGGCTGGCAGCCCACCTGCGAGCCGTCCACGACGTCGCCCACCAGCTGGCCGACTGGATGCAGGAGCACTGCCCGGCCCTGCACTTCGACCGCGACGCGGTGCTGTTCGGGGCCGCGACCCACGACATCGGAAAGACCGTGCACACCGGCGAGCTCTCCGGGCCCGGAGCGGCGCACGAGCAGGCCGGACAGGCCCTTCTGCTCGGCCGTGGCGTCAGCCCGGCACTCGCCCGCTTCGCCGCGACACACGCGTCCTGGACACAGCCGCAGATCGGTGTGGAGGACCTCCTGGTGAGCCTCGCCGACAAGATCTGGAAGAACCAGCGCGTGCCCGGCCTGGAGGATCTGGTCGTCGCCCGGCAGGCCGAAGCCGGCGGCCGGGCCGTGTGGGAGGAGTTCCTCGCCCTCGACGACGTCCTCTCCCGCATCGGCGACGGCGCCGGCGAACGCCTCGCGTTCCAGGCGTCGTTCCCCCTCCACGGCTGACCCCAGAGGACAGCCCGCACCCTCACAGGTCCAGGAAGAGCGGCCCCGGCTGTGCCGGTTGCGGGTCACCTGACGGACACGGAAGCAGGCCGCGGTCAGTACCCTGACGCGGTGTTGGGGACACCGCCTTGCCGAGGGCCGTCAGTTGCACCGGCGGCCCGCCCCCAGCCAGGCGTCGGGCCGTCGGCCCGAGGTCCTCCAGTAGGCTGCGGTGGCCGTGGACACGCACACCGAACCCGAGCAGAGCCGGCACCACGCGGACGCTGCCGGTCCGCCGGTCCGGCAGCTCTTCCGCAACGTCATCGCCGACCGTCTGCCAGGCCCCAGACCGTCCCAGGCCGCGATGCTGTTCGACGCCGAGACCGACCCCTACTGGGACGAGCGCGGCTTCCTCGGCGACTTCTACAACGAGATCCTCCACCAGGACACCTGCCAGCCCGCCACCGCTGACGGCCTCGCCCTGGTCGCCGCACTCGCAGTCGACGACCGCATTCCCGCCCGGCACCGGTTCCAGGCCGTCGACCTGCTGTTCAGGGCTGCCACGGTCTGCGAACGCCATCTCGCCGAAAGCTGGCCGGCCACCCCGCAGCACGCCGATCCCGACAGCGAGGCCCGGGCGCGCAGCGCCGTCCACGCTCACGTCCCCGATCTGCTGGCACGCTGGCCGGCCGAATGCCCCGCGGTTCGCCTCGCCCTCGCCGGACTCGCCGTGGTCTTCCCGACGGACCGCACCCTGCCCGCCTTGACGCCGCGCCTGCGGACCTTCACGCACCGGCACACCCAGGGCACCGACATCGGCGATTACGTGCGGTTCGTCCTCGTCCTGGCCGCCCAGGACGACGACCGGATCCTCACGGTGACAGAGAAGCTCACCGACGCCTACTGGACGGGAACATCGCGCGCGGTGCCGACACGGCCACGAGCCCTCCACCTCCTCGGCCAGATGCTGACCAAGGTCGGAGCCGGACTCACGCAGTCGCGTGCCGGGCAGTGACGCGACGCCCCACAGTCAGGACGGGCGGGACAGCGTGCGCCGCAGGCGCTGCCACTTCACAGGAACCTCCACGGGCCTCAAGATCCGCAATCGCTGTTCAAACCGACGGACGAACGCTGCCCCTGGAAGTGCACGAAGCCAGACACCAGTGGACCGGCGCAGGGCATGTACCGGGGCGGTGTCCTGGTGGAGCCCGGGCAGGGCGAACACCCCAGGCAGCCCCGGCGGCACGGCCACACGCCGGCCCTCCCGCCTTGGCCGCGGCTTTCCGATCCCGCCGCGGCCCGCGAGCCCGCAGCGGCGCAGACCGGGCGGGGGCACACCGGCAGCAGCTGCTGCCGGCATGCGGCGTCGTACGGCCCTGACGGCGACGGGACGGCGATGCGATGCCGAGCGGGCGGTGACTGCGCAGCGGGGCCCGGGGCACCAGAGGGGACGCCGCCGGCCGGCCCGTCCCTCGCCCGCAGTGCGCGCGCAGTGCGGGCGCGCTGTGCGTGCGGGGGAGGGGGCGGACGGCGCCTGGGGAGCGGGTGTTGTCGCTGTCGCAGGCCTTCGTTATCGCCGTGGCGGGGGTTCGTTATCGCTGTCTCCGTCAGGCGAAGTAGATCCGATAACGGGCTGAAAAGGCCGGTCTTTAAGTTTTCTGTCAGACGCAAGGAAGCGCAGCTCAGAGGGATCTGGGCTCCTCACGGACAGGAAACGAAGACAATGACGAAGAACCTGGGTTCCGTAGTGAAGTCGGTCTCTCTCGCGCTGGTTTCCGCGGCGGCGGTCGTCTCGGTGGTCGTTCCGGTGACGGCGCAGGTTTCCTCGCACTCGGTGACCGCCGCCGACGACGGTGTGGTCGTCGTGGTGACGCCGGACGACCGCGGCGGCTGGTAGAAAGAAAAAGAAAAGGTTTATAGAAGAAAGCCTGCGCCCGGTCCGTGGCACGTATCCGGTGCACCCGCTCCCACCAGCACACCTGCTCCTGCCAGTGCACCTGCTTCCCCCAGTGCACCTGCTCCTGGCAGTGCGCCTGCTGCCTTGGGGGTGGCCGTACCGGCTCCGCCCGGTCCTTCCCGTGAGCGGCCGTAAAGTCCGCGGTGCAGTGAATGCCTGCACTTCGCGGCCCGGCCCGTGCTTCACCGGGTGTCGGAGAACTCAAACCCCCCGCAGATATAGGACTTCCGTCACGCTGTCGCCTTCCCGGGCGGCGGGCTCCTGGCGGGTGGTCAATGCTCATCACGCCAGTACACAGCCGCTGGAACATGCCGCCCGGTGACCTACATTGGTTGTCGTCCTGAATTCGGGGACTTCAACAAGGGGGAGGGCGAAGTGGGCGGACAACTCAGCTTCAAGGTCTTGGGGCCCCTCGCGGTGAGCGCGGGGGAGGAGAGCGTCGCGCTCGGCGGCGGCCGCCAGCGGACCATCCTCGCCCTGCTGGCGCTCACCCCCGGCCGGGTCGTGCCGGTCGACACGATGGTCGACGCGGTCTGGAACAGCAATCCGCCGCCCACCGCCCGCACCCAGGTCGCGATCTGTGTCGCGGCGCTGCGCAAACTCTTCAAGAGCGCGGGCGTCAGCGACGACGTCATCGTCACCGCCCACCCGGGATACGTCCTGAACACCGAGGGCCACCGCTTCGACTCCGCCGACTTCACCCACCTCGTCGAGCAGGCCGAACAGGCGGTCGCCGAGGGCCGATTGACCGACGCGGCCCAGCTGCACGGCCAGGCGCAGCGGCTGTGGCGCGGCCCGGCGTTCGCGGGCGTCGGCGCGCAGCCCATAGAGGACGAGGCGGCCCGCCTGGAGGAGCACCGTCTCAACGCCTACGACGATCTGACCCTCGTCCACCTCGAACTGGGCCGGCACCAGGAACTCATCCCGGAACTGGCCGCGATGGTCCGCGAGCACCCGCTGCGTGAACGCACCCGCCACCATCTGATGCTCGCCCAGTACCGCTCGGGCCGGCGCGCGGACGCGATGGAGACCTACCGCGACGCACGCGATCAGTTCATCGAGGAACTCGGCATCGACCCGGGACCGGACCTGAACGAACTGCACGACGCGATCCTGCGCGACGACCCCTCCCTGGCCTCCGCCCCGCCCGCCGCCCGCCGCCCCGCCGCCGCGCCCGCCGTGCCCTGCGAACTGCCCCCCGACGTGCCCGCGTTCACCGGGCGCAGTGAGGAACTTGCCGCGCTGGACAGTCTGCTGGAGGACCATGACGGCTCCTGCGGCATCGGGCTGGTCACCGGCGCCGCCGGCATCGGCAAGAGCGGCCTGGCCATGCGCTGGGCCTTCAGCGCCGCCGGACACTTCCCCGACGGCCAGCTCTTCGCCGACCTGTGGGGCTACGACGAACACGGCGAACCCGTCCCGCCGCAGGAGATCCTCAGCCGCTTCCTGCGCTCGCTCGGCGTGCCCGGCGAGCAGATCCCCGACGAACTCGAGGAACGCGCCGCCCTCTACCGCAGCCTGCTCGCCGACCGCCGCGTCCTGGTCGTCCTGGACAACGCCCGCACCCACGCACAGATCCGCCCGCTGCTGCCGGGCGGCGGCCGCTGCTGCGTCCTGGTCACCAGCCGCGACCAGATGGAAGACCTGTTGACGTGGCCCTCACGCGCCCGCGTGCACCTGGGCCCGCTGTCGGAGGACGAAGCCGTCGCCCTGCTCACCGCGATCGTCGGCGAACGCCGTATCGCGCCCGCCCGCACCGACGCCGGCCGCCTGGCCGGACTGTGCGACCGGCTGCCGCTGGCCCTGCGCATCGCCGCCGCCCGCCTCGCCTCCAAACCCCACTGGACCGTGCGCTACCTGGTGGGCCGCCTCAGCGACGAACGCCGCCGGCTCGACGAACTCAGCCAGGGCGAGTCCCAGGTCCGCGCCAGCCTCGCGCTGAGCTACCGCTACCTGCCCGCCGACGCCGCCCGGCTGCTGCGCCGCCTCGGACTCCTGGACGTCCCCGACTTCACCGCCTGGAGCGGCGCCGCCGTCCTGAACAAGGAAGTCCTGGACGCCGAACGCCTCATCGAGGACCTCGTCGACGCCCAGTTCCTCGAAGTCGTCAACGTCGACGCCACCGGCCAGCTGCGCTACCGCTTCCACACCCTGGTCCGCCTCTACGCCCGCGAACGCGCCCGCCAGGAGGAGAGCGAACCCGACCGGCTCGCCGCCCTCACCCGCTACCTGCGCACCCTGCTGACCATCGCCGAGGAAGCCGACCGCCGCGAAGGCGCCGGCAAGGACACCTGGGTGCACAGCGCCGTCCAGCGCCGGCGCATCGACACCGCCCTGACCGACGAACTCCTCGCCGTGCCGCTGGAATGGTTCGAGGCCGAACGCCTCGCCCTGGTCGCCTCCGTCCAGCAGGCCGCCCGCCTCGGCGAGGCCGAACTCGCCTGGGACCTGACCGTCAGCGCCCTGGTCTTCTTCGGCACCCGCAGCTACACCGACGACTGGCGGGCCTGCTGCCAGGCCGCCGCCGAAGCCGCCCACAGCGTCGGTGACCTGTGCGGCCAGGGCGCCATGCACTTCGGCCTGGGCACCCTGGAACTGAGCTACAGCCGACTGGAGAACGCCGCCTCCTACCTCGACAAGGCCCTCTACTTCTACACCGAGGCCGGTGAGGACCACGGCCGCGCGATGGCCCTGCGCTCGCTGGGCCAGAGCGACCGCATGCGCGGCGACCCGGACACCGCGATGCCCCGCTTCACCGAGGCCCTGGCCCTCTTCCGCGAGGCCGGTGACCTCTTCGGCGAGGTCCACACCCTGCACAACATGGCCGAGGCCGAACTCGACCGCGGCCACCTCGACGCCGCCATGCAGTGCGCCCGCGAAGCCGTCCGCCTCGAGGAGGAACGCGCACCCGACACCCGCAACCTCGCCCAGGCCCTCTACCGCCTGGGCCGCGTCCACCTCGCCCTGGACGAACTCGCCGCCGCCGAGGAGGCGTTCCTGCGCGCGGTACGCATCGTCAAGGAGAAGACCGACATGGTCGGCCTCGCCCACACCCTCCTCGGCCTCGGCGAGACCCGCCTGAGCCGCGGCGACGCCCAACTCGCCGAGACCACCCTCACCGACGCACTCGAGATCGCCGAGGAATGCCGCAGCCCGCTGGTGGCCGGACGCATCGGCCTGGTCCTGGGCGAGGTCAGCCAGCGCCTGGGCAAGACCGACACCGCCCGCACCGTCCTGCACACCGCCCAGCAGCGCTTCGCCGCCGCCGGCGCAACCGTGTGGGAACTACGCGCCGCACAAGCACTCGGCGCACTCGTCAGCTGAACCCCCGCCCCACCCCCACACCCCCACCCTCACCCTCACGCCCTTGGCCCGGCAGAACCGGCCCCCGTCTGCCCCCCCTTACGACCGCACCACCGCACGGCGGCGCAAGGCCGTCCTGGCCGCCACTACACCACCGCAAGACCGGCGGACGGCGGAGCAACGGGGCGGTGAGGCGGCGGGGTGGAAGGGTGTGGGGGCGGACGGGTGGCGGGGCCGCGCACGGTCCGGCCCCGCACCCCGCACCCAGTACCCCGCACTCCGTACCCAGCCCTCGGCGCCCCCAGCCCTTAGCGCCCCCAGCCCTCAGCGCCCTGCGGGCGTGCGGGCGGGTTGCCCTGCAGGCAGGCAGGCAGGCAGGTCGGGGGAGGGGCGCTACGGCGGTTGACCGCGACAGCACGCCGGCAACCGCCCCCGCCCGTCCCCTCACCCACGTCCTCCCGTCCGTGCGCGAGCCTGCCGCCCTGCCGCCCTGCCGTCCTGCGGGCCTCGCCTTCCACCGCCCCGTCCTCCCCGCCCTCGCGGCGCCCGGGCCGGCCACGCGGACGGATCCCCACCGGCCCGTCTCCCGGCTCCGTCTCCCGGCCCCCGTCCCGCCCTCCCGCCGCCGCCCGGTAACTCCCCCCGCCGCAGCACCGGTCGGCCTCGGTGACAGTGGCCGCTGTCCTGTTGCCAGGACGGTGCCCGCCGGTGCGCGCGCGGGCCGCAGAACCGTTCCTGCCGGCCGGGAGGGGGGCGGGGGCCCGGATATAGAAGCCGTATAGATCCGGCTGCCACAGTGGGCGGCCGAGCCTGAAAGAAACCGGGCAGGTTCACAGGTGACCACGGGAACCGAGGTGCTGACGTGAGTGCGAAGCACGCCGAAAGGATCGTGATCGTTGGCGGGGGCGTCGCCGGATGGATGACCGCCTCGTATCTGAAAGCCGTACGCGGCGACCGGGTCGAGGTCACCCTGGTGGCCGGCGGCACGGCCGACGGCCACGAGGACGGCGAGGGAGACGAGGCGAGCCTGGGTGATCTGGGGGAGTTCTTCGACACCCTGCAGCTGGCGGAGGACGACTGGATGCCGGCCTGTGACGCCACGTACAAACTGGCCGTCCGTTTCCAGGACTTCAGCCGCCCCCGCCACCACTTCTACCTGCCGTTCGAGCAGACCCGGGAGGCCGGCGGCTTCCCGCTGACCGAGTGGTGGCCGCGCATCGGGCCCAGCGGGCGCTTCGACCGGGACTGCTTCGTCGCGGCCTGGCTGTGCGACGCCGGCCGCGGCCCGCACCCCCTCACCGGCCCCCCGCCCGCCGGCACCACGGCGGCCGCCCCCTACGGCTACCACGTCGACGCGGGCGCCCTCGCCCGCCGCCTGAGCCGCTACGCCCTCGAGCGGGGCGTGCGCCACCTCGCCGACGACGTCGTGGACGTGGCCCTGGACGAGCGCGGAGGGATCGCCCACGTACGCACCGCCGGCCACGAGGCCGTCACCGGCGACCTGTTCGTCGACTGCACCGGCACCAGGGCCCTGCTGCTCGGCCAGGCGTTGAGAGTGCCCTTCGTCTCCTACCAGGACAGCCTGCCGGGCGACAGCGTGGTCACCCTGCGGGTGCCCGCCGACATGAAAGCGCACGGCATCGCGCCCTACACCGCCGTCACCGCGCGGGCGGCCGGCTGGACCTGGAGCATCCCGCTGGCCGGCCGTATCGGCACCGGCTACGTCTACGCCCGCGAATACTGCACCCCGCAGGAAGCCGAACACACCCTGCGCGAGGCGGCCGGCCCCGAAGCGGCCGGCGTGCCCGCCACGCACACCCCGCTGGCCTGCGGACGCAGCCTGCAGGCGTGGAAACACAACTGCGTCGCCGTCGGCGCCGCCGCCGGCCGCGTCGAACCCCTGGAGGCCACCGGGATCTCCTTCGTCCACCACGCCCTCGAGCGCCTCGTCCGCCACCTCCCCGCCACCAGAGGTGACACCGTGGGCGACGCCGCCGGTGACGCGATGGCGGCCGGACGGGACGACTACAACACCGCCACCGCCCGCGAACTCGATGCCGCCCGCGACTTTCTGACCCTGCACTACCTGGGCGCGGCCCGCGGTCACACCCAGTTCTGGCGCGACGCCCAGACCTGCGAGCCGCCCCGAGCCCTGGCCGCCCACCTCGCACCCCGCCGCGAACACCCCGCCAGCGCCGCGCCGCATCCGGCGGGCCTGCCCCGGCACGCCTACACCTCCATCCTGCTGGGCACCGGCGCCCTCGCACCGCACCCGCCGGCCGCCCTGGCCCTGGCCGACGAGCGGCCCGCACGCCGCGAGTTCGCAGCCGTCAAGGAGCGGGCCCGCGCCCTGGTGCAGGCCCTGCCCGCCCAGTACGACTACGTCAGCCGGATCAGTGCCTGACCCCGGGCCCTGGGGCGCCGTCCGCCCCGTGCCGCCACAGATCGAGGGGACGGTGCAGACAGGGATCCGACACCAGGACCGCACGGTGGACCGCGCACAGCAGAACGCCCGGCTCCAGCCCGAGCTCACCGACGAGCAGCCGCCGCCCGTGGTCGTAGACGGCTAACGCCTCCGCCCGCCGGTCACACCGGTACAGCGCCGTCATCAACTGGGCGCGGAAACGTTCATGCAGAGGGTGCCGGGCGACCAGCCGGGTCAGCGCCGGCACCAGCCGCGGATGCCGGCCCAGCGCCAGATCCGCCTCCACCCGCGCGGCCAGCACGAACAGCCGCGCCTCCTCCAGCGCCGGGCCCTCGGCGCGGGCCAGATGCTCCGACACGTTCGCCAGCACCGGCCCGCGCCACAGCGCCAGCGCCTCCCGCAGCACCCCGGCCGCCTCGCCGTAGTGCCCGCCGGCCAGCGCCGTCTGGCCCTGCGCGGCCAGCTCCCGGAACTGCACCAGATCGACCCGGGCGCCCCCGGTGCCCAGCGCGTAGCCCTGCGCACGGCGGGTCAGCACCGCCCCCGGCCCGAGCACCCGGCGCAGCCGCGACACATGCGTGTACAGCTGCGCGGTCAGCGTCGCCGGCGGATGCTCCCCCCACAGGAACCAGCTCAGC
Organism: Streptomyces sp. NPDC002306; assembly: GCF_053593435.1. NCBI lineage: Bacteria > Bacillati > Actinomycetota > Actinomycetes > Kitasatosporales > Streptomycetaceae > Streptomyces > Streptomyces sp. NPDC002306. Next base: position 12,086 of record NZ_JBSFCK010000041.1, on the reverse strand, counting down.
CGGGTGTCGGCCAGGAACGAGCCCTCCGCCATCAGCAGGGCCGCCAGCACGGTGCGCTGCTTCACCCCGTCCAGCGGCCGCTCCACCTGGCCCTCACGTACCTGTACGGGGCCCAGAACGCGGTACTCCATCGACCTACCTCACAGACGTCCTTGACGAGATGTGCAGGATCGCGCGGGCACCGCCCGCGGCCGGCCGCTGTCCCGTCGACGGGACGTCACACCCACCCTTGCGGCACGCCACACCAGCCGGGCCGGCACCACCACCCCGCCCCAGCCCATGGGCCCGCGCGGGCCGGCCGCCCCGGGGCGGCCCGGCGCCGGACACCGCGCGACGGGCAGAGCGCGGAGCGTGCTGCGGAAAGGCGCGGTTACGGGATTTTTGCCCTGTACCGCGCCGCATGCACCGTACGCCGCACCCCGCGCCGCACCAACGGCAGCCGGCAGCCGGCAGCCGGCAGCCGGCAGGACGTCAGGACCTCTGCGCCAGAAGCCCGTTCACCCCATCCGCACCCCACCCCGCGCCCCCGCACTGCCCTGGGTCGCGGCCGTGCCGCACCCCGCACGCGGTACGCGCCCGCACCCTGCCGCCCGTCCCGCAGCCGCACCCGCCCGCGCCGCCGCCGGGCCTGCCCCGGGACGGATCAAAGGCCTGGTGAGGTGGGCCGTGAAGGTGCGGGCGTCGGGTGGTTCCGGCATGCGCCGGGAGCGATACCGATCCGATAACGGACCGATAGGGCGCCCCGGCTAGCGTCGTCACCGTAACGGCGAACAGACAGCCCCCGCACCACCGTCACCTGCCCCTTCCCGCCCCCGTGCGGCCAGCAGCACCCCCTATCCGGCCCCCCTCCCGCCCCGCCCGGCCCGCGTCCGGTCCGGGCAGTACGGCGGACGCGTCCGCGGTCCGTGCCGGGCCGCACAGGCCCCCTGCGCCCCCCTTCGCACGCCTTGGCACCTCTCCCCGTCCATCTCGCGCTGCCGTTCCCGCTTCCGTGGCACACCTTTGCCTGCGTTGCGGGCCGCGCGCCGTCTCGTTGAGGCATCACCATGCCGGTCTTCGACACACCCGCCCCGATCCTCGCCACCATCGAACTGAGCGTCGGCACCGTACGGATCGCCGCGAGCGAGCGCACCGACACCCATGTGCGGGTGCGTCCGGGTGACCGTGCGGACTTCCGTGACGTGGTGACCGCGGCCGCTGTCGTCGTCGGCTACCGCGACGGCGAGCTGGTCGTGTCCGTGGCGAACCCGTCCGGCCTGCCGCCCGGCGGCGGGAACGTGCGCGTCGACATCGAGCTGCCGGCCGGCTCCGAGGTGCAGGGCGACGCCATGGCCGCGGACTTCATCGGCGAGGGCCGGCTGGGGGAGTGCCGGATCACCACCGCCTGCGGTCACCTGCGCTTCGCCGAGACGGGACCGCTGTATCTGAACTCGCTGCTGGGCAACGTCACCGTGGAGCGGGTCCGCGGCGACCTCGACGCCGTCGCCGAGTGCGGCGACGTGCGGATCGCCGCCGTCGACGGCGCGGTACGCCTGCACCGCACCCGGGGCGCCACCTACCTCGGCGAGGTCGGCGGCGAGACGTCCGTGTCGGCGCTCAGCGGACAGGTCCGTGTGGGGCGTGCGCACGGGGCGCTCGACGTGCGCACCACGCAGGGCGACATCCGTATCGACGAGGCCCGGCAGGGGCCGCTGGTGCTGGAGACCGTCTCCGGCGCCCTCGACGTCGCCATCACCGGCGGCGCCGGCACCCGCCTGGACCTCGACTCCCGCAGCGGAACGGTCTACCGCTCCCTCGAACTGCTCGGCGGCATGAGCGCCGACTGCGGCGGGCCGGCCGTCGAGGTGTACGCCCGCACCGACAGCGGCGACATCGTCATCCGCCGCGCCGCCCTCGCCCCCGGCGAGGAAACCCCGAAAACCGGCGGCGAACAGAGCTCCTGAACCCGCAAGGGACACACTGCGCAAGGGACACACCGCGCGGCCCCGCGGCAGCCAGAGCCCGCGGACGGGCGGCGGACACACCCCATCGGCCGGGGGGGGGGATTGCCGCCCCGTTGCCCGGAGGCGGAGCGGCCCTGCCCGCCCGGGATTGCGCCGCCCGTCCGCCGCGGCCGCACCTTTGTCTCAGGCGGTCCTGAGCGGTGTGGCACCATCACGGTCGACGGGGCGGCCGGCGGTGGGGGTGGGAACGTGGGGCTGTTCGGCGCGCGAAGCCGGCGCAAGGGGATACCGGACGAGCCGGCGCTGCTGGCCGAGGCTGCCGCGAATCCCGGCGGCAGCGTCGCCGAGATCGACCCGGCCTATGTCGGCGACCCGAACGGCTACGTACCTCCCGAGGCGGTCCGCGGCGCGTGGCTGGTGGACAGCAGCGGGAAACTGACAGGTGAGTACCAGGAGAATCCCCGTCACGGGGTGCCCCAGGACGACTTCGGCAAGCTCACCGGTCCTGATCACTGGCTCGGCTGGCTCGGCGACGATCCCGCGGCCGCCGTCCGCAAGGGCATCGAGGAGTCCTTGCGCGCCCAGGTGGCGGACGCGGTGGTCGAGTGGGTGAAGATCCTCGAAACGCCCCGGTTCCTCACGGGCGGGCGCCGGCATTCCGGCGACGAAGAGCTCATGCTGGTCACCCGCGCGGCACTCGCCGCGCCGTTCGCGTTGTCCGTGCGCACCGCGCAGCACGGGCGTTCCGTCCTTTCGGGGGTGTTCTCCTGGGCGGCGGTGAACCTCTCGCCGCCCGAAGTCCGCAGGGACCGGCGCTGGTTCGACCTGGGCGTCGGGCTGGACTGGGCCGGTGAACGGCTTCAGGAGCGCATCTACGAGATCGACGCTGCCGGCGGCACCGCCGAGCCGTAGAGCGGCAACCCCACCCCACCCCGCCCCACCCCACGCCATGTCACGCCGTGCCCGCGGCCGTTGCGTGACGCCGCGGGCGTCTGTGGGCGGGCCGGAGCCGTTCGGGGGCTCGGCCTGCGGGCGATGCACGGTGTCCGCCGCGCGGCCGAGCCGGGAACGCAGGCACCCGGGGCCGGGCTTCATGCGGCCGTATGCCACTCGATGACTTTGCGGGCGGTGAGGTCGGCGAGGAACTCGGTGACGTCGTCGAGGGCTTCGCGCGGGTCGATGCCGTAGGTGTCCACCAGTACCCGTGCGACATCCGCGACGCTGCGGGTGCCGTCGGCGGCGGTGTAGACGAGGGCCGCGGCGCCGTCCAGGAGCAGGGCGCTGTCCTCGTAGCCGAGGAGCACGTCCTCACCCGAGCGCCGGACCCGGATGCCGAGCACACGGCGGGGCACGTCGTCGGGGGCCATCGCGGGGGGCATAGCCGGGGTTGTGTCGGGGGCGGTGGCGGGGGTGGTGTCGTTCACGGGGTCTCCACTCGCAGGCAGATGTCCTGGCACAGGGCGAGGACCTCTCTGATCCAGGGCTTGGGGTCGGTGTCGTCGTAGCCGCGCATGGTCTCCAGCGCCCAGTACCGCTCGAAGGGCAGGAACTGCGGTGCCACGATCCGCAGCCGGTTGGGCCGCCACTTGGGCATGTGGCTGCCGAACTCGCCGTGGCTCTCCAGCAGCGCGTCCACCGCGTGGCCGAAGGCACGCCGCGCGGAGAGGGTCGCGCTGTGCGTGTTGCCGGACTCCAGCTGGCCCAGCGCGTCCTCGGCGGCGTCGTCGGCGAGGTTCAGCGACCGCACCACCAGCAGCGACTGGAAGGCGGAGTCCGCCAGGCGCCGGCGCCGCTCGGTGATCCAGTCCTCGCCCAGCAGGGTCAGGCAGTTGCCGATCCGCCCCAGCGACACCTCCTCGCGCGGTGTCAGCACCTCCCCGGCCGGCGCGCGTTCGTACTGCGCCCAGGACACCTTCGACAGCAGCTGCTCGATCTGCCCGTCCAGCCAGTACGTCACCTCCCAGCGCCGGCCGTCCTGGTGGAAGGTCTCGCTGCACACGCCGGGCGGGTCCAGCGGCACCGGGATCGGCCGGCTGGTGGGGGTGTCCCACCCGCGGGAGGTGATGACGTACACGTCGTGGTCGCTGCGCGTGTTGTTCCATCCCCGGGCGGACGATCCGACGACCAGTGCCGCCAGGCAGCCGTCGGGTATCAATTCCCGCTCACGCAGGGGCTCGAGCCATTCGTCGGTGGTGACCTGCTGCATCGGCGGACCTCTCCCGTTTCGGCATGGGTGTGGTGTCCCTTTCGCGGCGCCGGGCGCGCGGATTGCGGCGATCGTACTCAGCCGCCCGCGCTGATCGGAACCTTCCGCCCGCCCCCGCCCCCCTTATGAAGACGGCCTGCCGGGCGTGTATGTGCACGTCACCGGGCGGCAACTGTGCGGTGCGGCGGGCGAATCCCGATCGATAACGGATCGAAAAGACGGGTCACTAGTTTTCTCATCACAGCCGGTGCTCACCGGAAAGCAACACCAGACGAAGGAGATTCCCCGTGAAGAAGTACACGAAGCCGTCGGCGAAGAGCGTCAAGCAGACCGCCGTCCTCAAGGGCAACACCTGATCCGCCACCGTGACGCACGTCGTGCGACGGTGCTGAGCTGCCGCGCCCCCCGGCTGGTCCGGGGGCCGGCACAGGCACCCGGCACCGGCAGGCGGTGACGGCACCCGGAGACCCCGAGGTGACCGCACCCCTCGCCCGACCGGGCACGGCTCGGACGCGACAGCCGTCACCCGGCTCCGGACACCCGCGGGACGCGGCCGGCGAACCCCGGCCCGCACCCCGCCCAGAACACCCCTGACGGCCCGGCCCACCCACACCCGGCGCCCGCCGGAACCCCGCGACCCGCACCCCCGGGCCCCCGGCACCACCCGTCCCGGATCCCACACCCCTGATCCCGCCGCGACACCCGCGGCCACCCCCGTAACCGGCCCCCGGCCCGGCAACAGCCCCGGCCGCCGGCCCCGACACCCGCCCCCGACACCCGGCCCCGACCCCGTTCCCGGACCCGCTGCGAAACCCGTCCCGGAAACCGTTTGGAAACTCCTCCCGGACACCGATCCGGAACCCGCCTCGGATTCCGTCCCGGATTTCACCGCGGACCCCACGACCGGCCTTCTCACAGGCCCCCGCACCATCCACCCGGAAAACACGCCTGACATTTCGTCAAACGAAGGAGACATCCCATGAAGAAGTACACGAAGCCGTCGGCGAAGAACGTCAAGCAGGGCTCCGTCCTGAAGTCCCTCACCTGATTCCCCCTGCGGGTGGGCGGTCCTCTTCCGACGGGGATCGCCCACCCGCATTTGCTTTTTTGTCCACGTCTTGCGAACGAGCCGGCTGGCTGAGGAGATTCTATGTGTGGCATTGCGTGCGTGGCACGGCTCGACGGGCAGGACGCGGGCCCGCAGGCGGACCCGGTGCTCCATGAGATGGCGCAGATCCTGGACCACCGCGGTCCCGACGACCGGGAGGTGATGCGGGACGGGCCCGTCGGCATGGCCTTCACCCGGCTCGCCCTGGTCGGCCTGGAAAGCGGCCGCCAGCCACTGGTCAGCGACGACGGCAGCCTCGTCCTCATCGCCAACGGCGAGATCTACAACCACCGGGAACTCGCCGCCGGCCTGCCCTCGGGCACCCGGATGCGCACCGGCTCGGACTGCGAGGTGCTGCTGCACCTCTACCGGCGCCACGGACTGGACTTCCTGCGCGACGTGCGCGGCATGTTCGCCGTCATCCTGTGGGACCGCGCCCGCCGGCAACTGGTCCTGGCCCGCGACCGGTTCGGCATCAAACCCCTCTACTACCACCGCGACGCACAGCGGATCGTGCTGTCGTCGGAGATCAAGGGCCTGTTCGCCGACCCGGACACCCCCCGCGGCCTGGACTGGGCGCGCTCGCTGTCGGTGGCGATGCTGCCGGCCTCACCGCGCTTCGCACCGCCGCGGATGTGCACCTGGTTCGAGGACATCGACAGCGTCCCCGCCGCCACCGTCATGCGCATCGACCTGCGCGACGGCGCCACCACCGAACACCCCTACTGGCAGCTGCCCGCCGAGAGCGACGAACACAGCGACGCCGCGACGCTGACCGCCCGCTACGGCGAACTGCTGGAAGCCTCCGTCGCCGAATGCGCCACCGCCGACACCGAACTGGGACTGTTCCTCTCCGGCGGCATCGACTCCGGCGCCGTCCTCGCGCTGGCCGCGGGCCGCCTGGACCACCTGCACACCTTCACCGCCCTGACCGGCGGCACCCACGCCAACGGCGACGCCGAGAACGCCCAGTGGATCGCCGGCGAGTTCGGCGTCCCCAACCACCAGGTCCTCTTCCCGCGCGAACACACACCCACGCCGCAGGAATGGCTGCGCCTGCTGTGGCTGACCGAGACACCGCTGTGCGGACCCGAGGCCTACTACAAACACGAACTGCACCGCTACGCCCGCCGCGAGCGCCCGCAGCTGCGCGGCATGCTGCTGGGCGCCGCCAGCGACGAGTTCAACGGCGGCTACTCACGCGACCTGCTCGGCGAGGGCGACTGGCAGTCCTTCCTGGACAGCCTCGCCTACCTCGACCACCACACCCGCCTGGAACACGATCCCGCCCTGGCCCGCTGGTTCTCCGACGGCGACGAACCGCTCATCTCGCCGGCCGCCCTGCACGACAGCGGCGCCGGCGCCGGCCATGACCTCTACCGCTCCTATGTGGAGTCCGAATACCGCAAGGTGCAGCAGTACAACGTCTGGCACGAGGACCGCACCGCCGCCGGCAGCGGCATCGAGGCCCGCGTCCCCTTCCTCGACCACCGGCTGGTCGAACTCTGCGCGAGCATCCCGCAACGGCTGCGCCCCCACCTGCTGTGGGACAAGCGGATCCTGCGCGAGGCGATGGCCCCCCGCATGCCCGCCCGCATCGCCCAGCGCCCCAAAGGCCCCTTCTTCTACGGCACCGGCACCCGCCACGCCTACCGCATGCTCGCCCGCCTGCTGCACGCCGACGACCGCCACCTCGTGAACCGCGCACTGTCGGCGCCCGGCGCGGACACCTTCCTCGACGCCGGCGCCATCCACCGCCGCCTCGACGCCCTGGGCGACGGCGACACCGACTCCCCGCAGGTCGAGATCCTGCTGCGGGCCGTCAACCTCGGCCTGCTCGCCGAGATGGCGGCGAAACCGCCCCGGCTGGAAGACCTCTCACCCGGCACCGTCCTGAACGCCCGCCCCGGCCCCGCCGCACACGCCGCACCCCTGTTCACCCTGGACCGCCCCCTCGATTCCGCCCGCGCCCTGCGCCTGGCCGAGAACACGATGCTGCTCACCGACACCGGCACCACCTGGTTCCTGCTGCGCGAAGGCCAGATCGAGTACGAATTCGAGGACGGCACACCGATCCTGCGCCTGCTGCGCCACCTCCCGGACACGCCGTCGCTGCACGGCGCGCTGACCGCGGCCGGCACCCGCCTGGACGACGTCCGCGGCGAACTCGACGAACTCCTCACCCAGCACCTCATCGGATGGGCGGCATGAGCACCCCGCTGCCCGCCGGCAGCCCCCACCACCTCTTCGCCGTCCCCGACACCGCCCCCCAGCCCCCCGCCCTGCCCGCCACCGGAGCCCGCCCCGGCGCCCCGCCCGGACAGGCGGCCGGCCCCTACCAGCAGCTGGCCCGCGCCCGGCTGGTGCCGGGCACCGCACCCGCCCGGCCCGTGGCCGCCACCTACGCCAGCCGCTTCGGCCGCTGGGACGACCTGGCCGCCGTACGCCGCAAACCGCGGCGCCACCTGAGCGAGGCGGCCGGCCTCTACTTCCCGCCCGAGCTGTACCCCGTGGTCACCCACCCCCTGGTCGCCGCCCGCGGAACGGCCGCCGTGCGCACCCTGCTGCTGCACCGCCTCTACGACTACCTCGACTTCACCACCGAACTGGAGAACCTCGCCGTCATCCCGGTCGCCTCGAAGATCGCCCGCGGCACCTCCGGCCTGCTGCTGCCACGGCAGATGCAGGCCGACGCCTTCAAGATCGTCACCGACGAGGCGTGGCACGCCCAGTTCTCCTACGACTTCGTCCAGGAACTCGAACACGTCACCCAGGTGCCGCACGCGGCGGCCGGCCTGCCGGTGTTCATCCGCCGCCTGGACGAGATCGCCGCCCTGCTCCCGTGCGAGGTCGCGGGACTTGAAGCCCTGGTCTTCGCGATCGTCAGCGAGACCCTGATCTCCGGCATCCTCTCCGACCTGCCGCGCGACGAACGCCTGCCGCAGCCCGTACGCGACCTGATCCGCGACCACGCCGAGGACGAGGGACGCCACCACGTCTACTTCCGCTCCGTCCTCAGACACCTGTGGCCGGCACTCAGCCCGCGCGAGCGGCGCGCCGTCGGACCCCACATCCCCGCGATCATCGAGGCATTCCTCACCCCCGACCACACCCAGACGGCGCTGCGCCTGGCCGCGGCCGGCCTGTCCGACGACGAGATCGTCCAGGTCGTCACCGAATCCTGGCCCGCACCCGAACTGCAGGCCGCGATCGCACAGTCGGCGGCCCCCGCCGTGCGCTACTTCACCGAAGTCGGAGCCCTCGACGACAGCCGCACCCGGCACGCCTTCCTCCAGGCCGGCCTGCTCACCCCCACCACCCCCACCACCGCCCCCGACGCCCCGGCCGGCCCCGACGCTTCCAGCACGGGCGCCCTGCTGCACCTGCCCGGCACGCGGGAGACGAACGCACCGAGGAGCCCACGGACATGACCGATGTGATCACCCCGCCCGCAGCCCCGCCGGCATCCGCCCTGTTCTGGCGGTTCTGGGCGGCCAGCGCCGTCAGCGGCGCCGGCTCCGCCGTCACCCTGGTCGCCCTGCCACTGGTCGCGGTGAGCGTCCTGCACGCCTCCGCCGCCCAGGTCGCCCTGCTCGCCGCAGCCGGACAGGCCGGATGGCTCATCCTCGGACTGCCCGCCGGCGTCATCGTCCAGCGCCACCGGCTGCGCGCCCTGCAGGTCGCCTGCGACCTCATCCGCATGACCGCCCTCGCCTCCCTGCCACTGGCCTGGTGGCTGGGACACCTCACCTACACCCACCTCGTCGCCGCCGCCCTGAGCGTCGGCCTGGCAACGGTGGTCTTCGACGTCGGCAACGCCACCTTCCTGCCCGCCGTCATCGACAAGAAAGACCTCACCGCCCGCAACGGCCTGATGTCGGCGACCCTCGCCGTCACCCAGACCGGCGGCCCCTCCCTCGGCGGCCTGCTGGTCCAGCTGACCGGACCGGTGGGCGCCCTGTGCGCCGACGCCGCCAGCTACCTCGCCTCCGCCCTGACCCTGCGCACCCTGCCCGACCTGCCGCCGACGGCCCCGAAACCCGCCGGCGAACACGTGGGCATGACCCGGCAGATCCGCGAGGGATGGCAGTTCGTAACCCGCCACCCCGTCATGGCACCCTGCATGTGGTGGGCGACCGCCACCAACTTCGTCGCCGGCGCCCTCATCGCCCTGACCCCCACCTACCTGGTGCGCGAGGCCCACCTGTCACCGCTGCTGGTCGGCGTCCTCATCGCCGCCGAGGGGATCGGCGCGCTCGCCGGCTCCCTGGCCGCGGCCCGCCTCGCCGCCCGCCACGGCACCGCCCGCACCCTGCTCGGCGCCTCACTGGCCGGCGCCGTCCTCGCCCTGGCCATGCCGCTGACCACGAACCTGGCGAGCGCCTGCTTCTTCGCCGCCGGCAACGCCGGCTTCGGCGCGGGCGTCGTCATCGGCAGCATCGTCACCCGCACCCACCGCCAGACCCAGTCACCCCCGCACCTGCTGGCACGGGTGATGGCCACCGTCCGCTTCGTGTCCTGGGGCGCCTCCCCGGTCGGCGCCGCGCTCAGCGGACTGGTCGCCGCCACCGCCGGACTGCGCCCCGCCCTGTGGCTGGTGTGCGCGTGCGCCTTCACCGCCCCGGCCGTCCTGCTCACCAGCCGCGTCCGAGACCTGCGCGACCTCGCATAGGGCTCTTCGGAATTGGCTCTGACCGGAGTTCCGTGAAATCCCAGGTCAGCGGTATGCATGCAGGATCGTTTCCCTGCGGGATGACCTGCACGTGGTCCTCCGCTCGATCGAGGAATCAGGATCCTCACCCGGGGATGAGTCCAGGGCACTCGATCAGACCGTCTCGGGGCGTTCCTCCGGACCACTGGCGAGGGTATTGAAGTACTCGTCGATCAGGCCGATCAAGCCAGCCACGGCGTGCTGCTCAATCTCGGGTGACCAGGGCTCCTCGGGGCGGCCGTCGGGAAAGATCAGCTTCTCGGCCAAGGCCCAATACACCAGGTTCCAGCCGTATCCCAGCTTGACTGCGAGCCAGTCCCTCAACCCGTCCAGCAGGGCTTTGTCGGAGGCGATGTCGTAGCCATTGAGGAACGCGACCACCGCCCCGAAAGTGACACGGCCGACGAACATCCCCGGGCGCCTCTTGAAGTTGGTCCAGATGTCCTGGTGCGACCGTGTCGGCTTGCCCCGGCCGCGCCCCCAGGCAGCGGGCACGTGCGACAGGTCGGTGCCAGCCCCCCAGGTGGAGTACGAGACCGCCTCCGGCCCCACGCCGAGAGCCGCGAGGAGACCGCCCGCGCGGGCGGCCGGATCGAGAGGGCCACCCTTGCGGGTCCACACGTGGGTTCCCGGAGCGTCCCCCTCGTGGTGGGTGACGACGAAGTCCGTCCCGTCCAGCACGAAGAACGCCGCCCGCACACTGCCGTGCCCGTCCCACGAGGTCTCAAGGGTCAGCTTCAGCCGGCGCGCCACCGCCTCCAGGTCTACTGAGAGCAGGGCCAGCGAGCTCAACGGCCAGGTTGCGCTCTGGAACATAGACGCCTGCCGCACCGGATTGCGCCCACTTGCTTGGAGCTCCGTCGCGGGCTCCCAGTCACCCTCTGCATCTGGTATTTCGATCATCTCGGTCACGACGCAGAGTCAACCAGTACACGATCTCGATCCGGCTGGCCGCCGACGGAGCCGCAGGCATCCCTTCCGAGTTGTTCACGGAATCGCGGCCAGAACCTCGGAATTCCCCACCCCTCTCTCAGGTACGGGACAGACCTGCACACCCCGGATCTTCCGTCCCTGCCGCGCCGCCTGCGACGGGCTCGGCCCGGGGGAGAGGGGGAGCAGCCGGTGCAACCCGCCGCAGGCGCAGAGCGACGGGCCCCGGCACGCGACATGTGCCGCCTTCGGCGCCCTGCTTCTCAGCCGGGGCGCTTGGCCATGACGATGACGCCCGGTCCGCTCCACTCATCCGCGGGGAGCCGGAGTTCGGCCACCGGCTGCAGCCCGGCCTGCTCGATCAGGTCCACGAGCTGCTCCGGCTGCCACTTGTGCGTGGTCCAGCGCACCCGCACACCTCCGTAGGCCTCGGTGCGCACCGCGTCCTCGTCGCCGACGTGTGTGCCGGTGATGAAGTACCCGCCGGGCTTCAGGGCGTGCGCGAAATGAGCGAGGACCTGAGGAAGGACATCGCGGGGGAGGTTGAACAGCGACCACCACCCGAGCACACCGCCGAGCGAGGCTTCACCCAGGTCGAGCTCGGTGGCGGAGGCGACGCTGAAGCGGCAACGCGGATGGAGACGACGGGCGTTCTCGATCATGCGGGGAGAGAGATCGACCCCGGAGACGTCGAGTCCACGTTCGGCGAGGTAGCCGGTCACCGTGCCGGGTCCGCAGCCGACGTCGAGGACGGGCCCGAGCTCACCCACGCTGTCGGCGAACGCGTCGATCGACGCCTTGAGCCAGGGCTGGCGACGGATGTCACCCATGCCCGTCGTCACCACCATGTTGGCGTAGTTGTCGGCCACCTGGTCATAGGACTCACGGACCACATCGAGATCGGCAGGCCGGTCCGTACGGTGTGCGCGCATCGGCCAACCATCCCTGATCTTGCGTGGGTATCCCCGGCTTCAGCCGGGGAGGGAAAAGCATCCTTGGCGCGGAGCCGCGCAGTGGCGGAGTTCTCTTCGTCTTCGTCGTGACGGTCAGAGGGGCCGCTTCTGGCCTTCGATGTACTGGCGGATCACGGTCAGTGGTGCGCCGCCGCAGGACCCCGCGAAGTAGGAGCGGGACCAGAACACCGAGCCCATGCCGGTCCGGTTGATCCGGCCGGTGTACTCGGCTCGC
>NZ_JBSFCK010000040.1:0-46636 GCF_053593435.1 Streptomyces sp. NPDC002306 | reverse complement strand
AGGGCCCGTTCGCGTTCCACCAGCAGCGGCAACGGCGCGGAGGCGGTGAGCAGTTCACGTACCGGGTGACGGGCCAGGACCTCGTCGACCTCCGGCGTCAGCGCCGCCGCCAGCCGGGACGCGGCCGGGCGCTTCTCGTCGCGGAGCGCGGCCACGGCGGCCCGCAGGACGGACCGCCTCCCGGCGCCCTTCGGCACCGCGGCGAGCGCCCGCTCGTACAGCCGCGCGCCCTCCTCCAGGACCAGGCCGGTGTCGATCCCGGCCGGAATCTTGATGCGCGCGTGGTGCCGCCAGGTGGTGACGGGGTCGGACCACGCCTCCACGGTGAAGGTCCAGTGGCCGGGTGCGCCCGCGGTGACGGTCGCCCCCCAGCGGTCGGTGCCCGGGGCGAGTTCACGCATCGGCGTGCGCGGACCGGCCCGGCCCTCGGGGTCCTTCAGCACGACGTCGGCGGCGACGGCGTCATGACCCTCGCGGAACACGGTGGCCGAGATCTCGAACGACTCGCCGGTCACGGCCTTGGCGGGCCGGCGCCCGAGCTGGACCATCGGCCGGACGTCCAGAACGGGTATGCGCCCGACGGCTGTCACGTCGCCCGCGGAGGGTGGCTCCGGGGCCGGCGGACCGACGTCCGCGGGGCGCACGGGAGGTGCGTCGGTACGGGGTGTCGGGGGTGCTGACGAGTGGTGCGTGGCGGGCATGACCGCTCCTGTCCGCGTCAACGTGGGTGGGCGGATGGCTGTGGGGAGGTGAGTCCTGCGGTGGTCCGTCCGGGGGGTCTGACCGCATGGTCCACCTGCGTGGTGTACCCGAGGGTGTACCGAGGAAGCCTTCCCAACTTATTCGAGTGGGCAATCCGGCACTTTGTTAACTACTCACGCGTATGTCTACACACAAGACCGGCCCCGTTCGAGAGGAACGGGACCGGTGTCCGGACTCTGCCACGACGAGCCCGGGACTCTGCCAGGACCGGTCCCGGACTCTGTCGTCAAGTGGCCGGAACCTGAAGGATTCTGTCCGGCGAACCGGGCCCCCGGCCGGACACCCTGCCGTCCGCCGCCTGTGCCACCAGCGCCCTGGCGACCTGCGCGGGGGTGGCCCTGGGACGGCCGGCCAGGTAGAGCGCGGCCGCGCCCGCGGCGTGCGGCGCCGCCATCGACGTACCGGAGTAGGTCGCCGTGGCGGTGTCGCTCGCGCGGGACGCCGACGTGATCGACACGCCGGGCGCGAACAGGTCGAGCGCCGAACCGTAGTTGGAGAAGGGCGCGCGGGCGTCCTTCCGGTCGGTCGCGCCGACCGTGACGGCCTGCGTCACGTCCGCGGGCGAGTACAGGGCGGCCGCGAGACCGTCGTTGCCCGCCGCGATGGTGTACGTGACGCCGGAGGCGATGGAGGCGCGCACGGCCGCGTCCAGCTGGGCGTTGTGGGTGCCGCCCAGGCTGAGGTTGGCGACCGCGGGTTTGCGCGCGTTCCGGGTGACCCAGTCGATGCCCGCGATGACCTGGGCCGTGGTGCCGGCCCCCGCGTCGTCGAGCACCCGTACGGCGACCACCCTGGCCTTCTTGGCGACGCCGTAGGAGGTGCCCGCGACGGTCCCGGCGATGTGCGTGCCGTGGCCGTTGCCGTCCGCCGCCGTGCGGTCGCCGTCCACGAAGTCCCAGCCGTAGCTCGCGCGTCCGCCGAAGTCCCGGTGCGTGATCCGGATGCCGGTGTCGATGACGTACACCGTCACCCCGGCCCCCGCCGACCGCGGCGAGGTGTAGCTCCGGTCCAGCGACGGGTCCGGCCGGTCGATGCGGTCCAGGCCCCAGGACGGCGGGTTCTTCTGGGTGCGCTCCAGACTCACCCGGGTGTCCTGGACGACCGAGGCGACACGGGGGTCCGCCGCGAGACGTCTCGCCTGTCTCTCGTCGGCCCGGACGGCGTAGCCGTTCAGGACCGTGCCGTAGGTATGACTGATTCTCACCCCGTACGTGGCGGCGAGGTCCTGGCCGGCCGCCGACGGAGCCTTCGTTCCCCCCTTCAGTGCCACCAGGTAGCTTCCGCTGACGGAGCCGGGCTCGCCGGCGCCTGCTATGCGCCCCTCCGGGGCGGCGTACGCGGGCGGCGTGCCGGCCGAAAGCACCGCGGCCGTGGTGACCGCGGTCAGGCCCGCCGCCCAGCGCAGACGCCGGGTACGCGTCCGTGCCATGGTCCGAGTTCCCCTCCTCGACTCGGCGCACGGCGGCCACCACGCCCGGGTACCGCGACGCCGGTGGCCGGTACGCCAAAGGCAGCCTTTCGCGCGGAGCCCCTCACCACAAGAGCGCCTCGGGGCGCGGAATCGGTCACGGGGCGCCGTCATGCGGTCATGCCGGCCTGCCGTCCACGCCGGCCTGCCGTCCACGCCGTCACGCCGTCACGCCGTCACGCCGTAAGGCCCGTACGGCGTCACACGACGTGCGGGGCCACTCGTCCGGCGCAGCCGGGGCGGTGAGTGCCGCCGGTGTCCCTCGGGTCGGCCCCGCCGGTACCGGCCCAGCGACTACCGTCGACGGTGACGACGAGGCGCACACCGCCGTGCGCCTCTCCTTACGCACGCCGAGGTGGAATGTGAAGGCGATCCGTCGATTCACCGTCCGTCCCGTTCTCCCCGAATCCCTGCGGCCGCTCAGTGATCTGGCCCGTAACCTGCGCTGGTCCTGGCATGCGGAGACTCGTGACCTCTTCCAGTCGGTCGACCCCGAGTGCTGGGCCGCCGCCGGCGGCGACCCGGTGCGCCTGCTGGGCAGTGTGCCGCCCGCGCGGCTCGCGGCGCTGGCCGGCGACCGCCGCTTCCTGCGCCGTCTGCGGGCGGCCGCCGACGATCTGAACGACTATGTGACCGGTGACCGCTGGTACCAGACGCAGTCCGCGGAACTTCCCGCCGCCGTCGCCTACTTCTCACCCGAGTTCGGCGTCACGGCCGCCCTGCCCCAGTACTCCGGCGGCCTCGGCATCCTCGCCGGTGACCACCTCAAGGCGGCCAGCGACCTCGGGGTCCCCCTCATCGGGGTCGGGCTGCTCTACCGGCACGGCTACTTCCGCCAGACCCTCTCCCGGGACGGCTGGCAACAGGAGCACTACCCGGTGCTCGATCCCCACGAGCTGCCGGTCGCCCAGCTGAAGGAGGCCGACGGCACCGCGGCGCAGGTCTCCCTCGCCCTGCCGGGCGGCAGGTCGCTGCGCGCCCGGATCTGGCTGGCGCAGGTCGGCCGGGTACCGCTGCTGATGCTCGACTCGGACGTCGAGGAGAACGACCTCGGCGAACGCGGTGTGACCGACCGGCTCTACGGAGGCGGCAGCGAGCACCGGCTGCTCCAGGAGATGCTCCTCGGTATAGGAGGTGTCCGGGCGGTACGCACGTACTGCCGTCTGACCGGCCACCCCGAGCCGGAGGTGTTCCACACCAACGAGGGGCACGCGGGCTTCCTCGGTCTGGAGCGCATCGCGGAGCTGGGCGAGCGGGGGCTGGACTTCGACGCGGCCCTGGAGGCGGTCCGCGCGGGGACGGTGTTCACCACCCACACGCCCGTGCCGGCCGGTATCGACCGCTTCGACCGCGAGCTGATCGCCCGCCACTTCGGCGCCGAGGCCGAACTCCCGCGCATCGACGTCGAGCGGGTCCTGCGGCTCGGCATGGAGACCTATCCGGGCGGCGAGCCCAACCTCTTCAACATGGCCGTGATGGGACTGCGCCTGGCCCAGCGCGCCAACGGCGTGTCGCTGCTGCACGGGCAGGTCAGCCGGGGGATGTTCGCCGGCCTGTGGCCGGGATTCGACCCCGAGGAGGTGCCGATCACCTCCGTGACGAACGGGGTGCACGCCCCGACCTGGGTCGCCCCCGAGGTGCTGCGGCTGGGCGCCCGCCAGATCGGTGCCCAGCGCGCCGAGGACGCGCTGACCGTCGGCGGCTCCGAGCGCTGGGACGCGGTCGGCGACATCCCGGACCAGGAGGTCTGGGACCTGCGCCGGAACCTGCGCGAGCAGCTGGTGGTGGAGGTGCGCGAACGGCTGCACGCCTCGTGGCGGCAGCGCGGTGCCGGTGCGGCCGAACTCGGCTGGATCGACGGGGTGCTCGACCCGGACGTCCTCACCATCGGCTTCGCCCGCCGGGTCCCGTCGTACAAGCGGCTGACGCTGATGCTGCGCGACCGCGACCGTCTGATGGACCTGCTCCTGCACCCCGAACACCCCATCCAGATCGTGGTGGCGGGCAAGGCGCATCCGGCGGACGACGGCGGCAAGCGGCTCGTGCAGGAACTGGTGCGGTTCGCCGACGACCCGCGGGTGCGCCACCGGATCGTGTTCCTGCCGGACTACGGCATGGCGATGGCGCAGAAGCTCTACCCGGGCTGCGACATCTGGCTCAACAACCCGCTGCGCCCGCTGGAGGCGTGCGGTACCTCCGGCATGAAGGCGGCCCTGAACGGCTGCCTCAACCTCTCCGTCCTGGACGGCTGGTGGGACGAGTGGTTCCAGCCCGACTTCGGCTGGGCGATCCCCACGGCGGACGGCTCCGGCACGGACCCCGACCACCGTGACGACATCGAGGCGGCCGCCCTCTACGACCTCCTCGAACAACGGGTGGCACCCCGCTTCTACGAGCGGGGCCAGCACGGTCTGCCCGACCGCTGGATCGAGATGGTCCGCCAGACGCTCACCCTGCTCGGCCCGAAGGTGCTGGCGGGCCGCATGGTCCGCGAGTACGTCGACCGCCTGTACACCCCCGCCTCCCACGCCCACCGCGCGATGACCCCGGCCGCCGCCGGTGAACTCGCCGCCTGGAAGGCCCGGGTGCGCTCCGCCTGGCACGAGGTGACCGTCGACCACGTGGAGACGGCCTCCGCCACGGCCACCGCCGAACTCGGGACCACGCTCGTCCTGCGGGTGCGCGTCGGCCTGGGCGGCCTCGGCCCCGACGACGTCGAGGTGCAGGCGGTCTCGGGCCGCGTGAACTCCGAGGACCGGATCACGGACGCGGCGACGGTCCCGCTGAAGCCGACGGGCGGTCCCGACCTCGAGGGCCGATGGGTCTACGAGGGCCCGCTGTCCCTGGACCGCACGGGGCCCTACGGATACACGGTACGCATCCTCCCGAACCACCGACTCCTCGCCTCCGGCGCGGAGCTGGGACTGCTGGCGGTCCCTTCGGAGGAGCTGGCGGAGGAGGCGGGAGTGGTGATGCGGTAGCCGGCTCGACCCACCGGACACCGCGAATCCCACCGGACGCCCGTCGGCGCGTGGCGTGGGAGAACTGCTCGGCGCTCCGCAGATCGCCGGGCCGCTCACTTCGCCACCGCCGCGAGGCGGTGGCGAAGTGTGTGCGACGAGCGGTGTCAGGTCGTCCGTGGCCGGCGCGGCGAGATCGACCTGGGAAGCGGTGAAGTTCTGGTGAGTCCGCAGACGTTCAAGGGGTTCAACGCCAAGGTCACGCTGTACGAGGACCGGGTCGAGATCAAGCGGGCCCTGACCGCCAGGGTCGGCGGTGCGAGGGACTGCGTCGTCGTCCTCGCCGATCTCGTCCAGCCGCTGTCCAAGGCGCCCACACCGATCATCAACGGGTATGTGTTCCTGGCGACGGACCCGGACCCGGCCCACCTGAGCCACTGGGCCGACGCCCCGAAGACGAGGATCGGCGGGCAGCCGCAGGCGATTCTCTTCACGTGGTTCCAGCGCTCGGCCCAGGCGGAGTTCCTCGCCGCCCTGGACACGGCCTGGCGCGCGCTGCGGCCTCGGGGCTGAGAGCGAGGGAACGCCCGACACCGGGAACGGTGACATGAACGTGGCCCCGGCCGGGGTGAGCCCCCGGCCGGGGCCGCGTTCGTGGATCAGGACTCGTCGGCGTCCGCGCACAACCGCTTCAGCACCACCCCGCACCGCCGTGCGTAGGCGTGCTGCAATCCCCGTGTGGCCGCGCCGCCCGCGCGGGCGTACCACTTCGCGGGGCGGCTGAAGGCGGAGACGGTGAGCCAGACCGTGCCGTCGCCGGTGCGGTCGACGACGAAGGACTCCTCGCCGCTCTCGGGGTGGCCGGGGAGCGTGCCGTAGGCCCAGCCGGCGCGGCGGTGGTCCTCGACCGTCCAGACCACGCGGCAGGGCGCCTTTATCAGGCCGGCGAGCGTGACGGTGACGTCGACGTCGGGGGCCGCGCGGTCGGCTTCGGTGTCGATGCCGACGCCCATCGCGCGGTGCATCTCCCAGGTGAGGACGGACTCGGCGGCCCGGCGGAAGAGTTCCTCGCCCTCGCCGAGCCGGGTGCGGACGTGCAGGGGGTGGAAGCCGGGGGGACAGAAACCGGCGTTCTCGCGGGTCGCGCCGACGTCCGCGTACGTGAAGGACATGGGAAGCAAGGGTAGGGCGGTACCCGGAACGTCCGCGTCCCGGGTACCGCCCTTGTCCGCTGCCCTCGGGTCAGCTCACGTTGACGGCGGTCCAGGCCGCCGCCACCGCGTTGTACTCGGTGCTGCCGGAGCCGTAGAGCGCCGCCGCCGCCGACAGGGTGCCGGTGCGGGCGGCCTTGTAGTTGGTCGTCGACGTGAAGTACGTCGTCAGCGCCTTGTACCAGATCTGGAGGGCCTTGGCGCGGCCGATGCCGGTGACCGTGGAGCCGCTGTACGTCGGCGAGTTGTAGGAGACGCCGTTGATGGTCTTGGCGCCGCTGCCCTCCGAGAGGAGGTAGAAGAAGTGGTTCGCGACGCCGGACGAGTAGTGCACGTCCTTGTTGCCGACCGTGGAGGACCAGTAGTCCGCCGAGCCGCCGTCCTTGCTGGGCTTGTCCATGTAGCGCAGCGGGGTGCCGTTGCCGTTGATGTTGATCTTCTCGCCGATGAGGTAGTCGCCGACGTCGGAGGAGTTCGCCGCGTAGAACTCGACGCCCGTGCCGAAGATGTCGGAGGTGGCCTCGTTCAGGCCACCGGACTCACCGGAGTAGTTGAGGCCCGCGGTGTTGGAGGTGACACCGTGGCTCATCTCGTGGCCCGCGACGTCCAGCGAGGTGAGCGGGTGGGTGTTGCCCGACCCGTCGCCGTACGTCATGCAGAAGCAGCTGTCGTCCCAGAACGCGTTGACGTACGCGCTGCCGTAGTGGACGCGCGAGTAGGCGGCGACGCCGTTGTTCTTGATGCCGCTGCGGCCGAAGGTGTTCTTGTAGAAGTCCCAGGTCACCTGGGCCCCGTAGGCGGCGTCGGCGGCGGCCGTCTGGTCGGTGGTGGAGCTGGAGGCGGCGCCGGTGCCCCACACGTCGTCGGCGTCGGTGAACAGCGTGCCGGTGCCGGACGTGCCGTGCTTGAGGTTGTACGTCTTGTGGCCGCCGCGCGTACCGTCGGTCAACTGGTACGTCGAGCCCGACAGGGTCGTGTTGAGGGTGACCGTGCCCGAGTAGAGGCTCTTGCCGGTGCCGGTCTCGATGCCCTGGTACGCGTAGAGCTTCTTGCCGGTGGCCGCGTCGGTGATGACGTGCAGTTCGTTGGGGGTGCCGTCGTCCTGGAGGCCGCCGACGACGGTCTCGAAGGCGAGGACCGGGGTGCCGTTGCCCGCCCAGATCACCTTGCGGGGCGCGGAGTCGGCCGCGGTCTTCGCCGAGCCGGCGGCCCGGGCCGCGCTCAGCGCCTGCTTCTCCGCCTTGCCGGCGGTGATCTGCGGCTTCACCGAGGCGACCTTGATGTCCGCCTTGAGGGACTTGGTCACACTTCTGGTCGCGCCGGACGCCGACTGGTGGACGACCAGGTCGCCGCCGAGCACCGGCAGGCCCGCGTAGGTGCGCTCGTAGCGGGTGTGCACCGCGCCGTCGACGTCCTTGACGACGTCCTTGACGACCAGCTTCTCCTTGGCGCCGAGGCCTATCGCCGTGGCGGTCGCCGGCGCGTCGGCCTGCTGCCGCTGGATGAGCGTGGTGCGGGCGGCCGAGGACAGTTGGAGGGGGGCCGCCGCGAGGGGGGTGGCCGTCCTGCCGGAGTCGGCGGGGGTCTGGGCGGCGGCGGTACCGGTGGTCAGGCCGGTGGCGAGCAGGGCTCCGGCCGCGACGGCGGTGGCGATGGCCAGAGTGGTGCGCTGGTGACGCGCGTAGAGGGGGCTCACGCAAAGCTCCTTTGTGGGGGAGTCCGGACAGGGTGGGGTACTGACCGGAGGTGATGTGAAGTAGCTGTGCTGCGGCGGTTGGGGGAAGCCTGGCATCAAGGGCGCGTACATGTCAGGACCCCGAAGTGATGTTGGCTCAAAGTCGACTACCGGGTGAACGTTGCGAGAATGTAAACGGGTCTGACCTGGGTCAAGGGGGGACCAGGGGCGCGTCCGCGCAGGGCAAAAAGGGGCGCCGCCCCGGGGAGTCGAACCACCGGGGCGGCGCCCTGTCCATGCCCGCTCGCGGCGGGCGGCGGGTCTACGGGAAGGTGATCTTCCAGCTGTTGATGTAGCCGGTGTCCTGGGCCGCCTGGTCCTGGACCCTCAACTTCCACGCACCGTTGGCGACTTCGGAGGACGCGTTGACCGTGTAGGTCGCGACCACGTTGTCCGCCGAGTCGGAGGAGCTGAAGTTCTTCAGGCGGTACGCCGTCCCGTCCGGGGCCAGCAGGTCGATCACGAGGTCACCGCGCCAGGTGTGCACGATGTCGACCGAGACCTGGAGGTTCGAGGGGGCGTTGCCGGTCCGCCCGGAGACGGTGATCGACGACGTGACGGCCGCGCCGTTGTCCGGAATCGATACGTCGGCGGTGTTCTCGAAGGAGGTGCCACCGCCGCCACCGGAGCGTGAGCCGACCGCGACGCCCGCCCAGGCGTCCTGCACGGCCTTGTACTCGGTGCTCGTCGTGCCGTAGAGCTCACCCGCCGCCGCGAGGCTGCCGGTGCGGGCCGCCGCGTAGTTGGTGGTCGAGGTGAACTTCGTGGTGAGGGCGCGGAACCAGATCTTCTCCGCCTTGTCGCGGCCGATGCCGGTGACCGGAAGGCCGTCGGAGGTCGACGAGTTGTAGCTGACGCCGTTGATGACCTTGGCGCCGCTCCCCTCGCTCAGCAGGTAGAAGAAGTGGTTCGCCGGGCCCGAGGAGTAGTGCACGTCGACCGAGCCGATGCCCGAGTACCAGCTGTCCTTGGACGCGCCGTCCTTGCTCGGCTTGTCCATGTAGCGCAGCGGCGTGCCGTTGCCGTTGATGTCGATCTCCTCGCCGATGAGGTAGTCACCGACGTCGGAGGGGTTCGCCGCGTAGAACTCGACCGCCGTGCCGAAGATGTCGGAGGTGGCCTCGTTCAGGCCACCGGACTCACCGGAGTAGTTGAGGCCCGCGGTGTTGGAGGTGACGCCGTGCGTCATCTCGTGGCCGGCCACGTCGATCGCCGTGAGCGGGTGGGTGTTGCCGGAGCCGTCGCCGTAGGTCATGCAGAAGCAGCTGTCGTCCCAGAAGGCGTTGACGTAGTTGTTGCCGTAGTGGACCCGGGAGTACGCGCCCACGCCGTCACCGCGGATGCCGGAGCGCCCCTGCACGTTCTTGTAGTAGTCCCACGTCAGCGCCGCGCCGTAGTGCGCGTCGGCGCCGGCGGTCTCCAGGTTGGACGCGCTTCCGTTGCCCCAGGTGTCGTCGGCGCCCGAGAAGAGGGTGCCCGAGCCGGAGGTGCCGCGGTTGAGGTTGTTCGTCCGGTGCCCGCCCCGGGCGGCGTCGGTCAGGGTGTACGTCGACCCCGACTGCGTGGTGCCGAGGGTGACCGTGCCGCTGTACATCGTGTTGCCGGTGCCGGTCTCGATGCCCTGGTACGTGTAGAGCTTCTTGCCGGTGGCCGCGTCCGTGATCACGTGCAGCTCGTTCGGGGTGCCGTCCTCCTGGAGGCCGCCGACGACGGTCTCGTAGGCGAGGACCGGCGTGCCGTTCGCGGCCCACACGACCTTGCGCGGCGCCCGGTCGGTGGCGGCCTTGTCGGCGCCAGCGTTCCGGGCGAGGGAGAGGGCTTGTGCCTCCGCCTTGGCGGCGGGGACGGCCGCCGTGAGCGAGGCGACCTGGATGGCGGCCCGGGTGGCCTTGGTGACGGCCGTGGTGCCACCGGACTTGGCGGTGTCCACGACCAGGTCGCCGCCGAGGACCGGGAGGCCGTCGTAGGTGCGCTCGTAGCGGGTGTGGACGGTGCCGTCGGCGTCCTTGAGGACGTCACGGACGACCAGCTTCTCCTTGGCGCCCAGGCCCAGGTCCTTGGCGGTGTCCGTCTTCGCGGCGTCGGCCGCGCGGATCAGTTCGGCGCGCTGGGCGGGGGAGAGCCGGACCGACTCGGCGCCCGGCCTGGCCTGGCCGGAGGGCGCCTGGTCGGGGGCGGCGGACGCGGCACCGGACTGCACGGCGGCGGCGATCAGCGCCGAGACGCCGACCAGGGCGACGGCGGCGGCCTTGCGGAACGGGGTGTGGGAGGTGCGTCTGCGAGAGGAAGTGCTGCTCACACTGACTCCTTCTGCGTGGCCGCGGATCGCACGGCCAGGGGAGACCGGGCGGTGAGTGAACCGTCCGGGCAGAACAAGGCGGTACGCAGAACCACGTGCATGAGAGCTGTGGCCGGCCACAGCGGCACATCTGTGGGGTTGCTGTGAAGCGGCCGTGAGAAGGGTGACAGGAGATTGCGCTCTCTGTCAGGGGCGCGTCAGGAAGTTGGCCGGAAACGGTCCGTTGTCCGGGAGTTCGTGTTCGATATACGGATTGTTGAGTCTGCTGCCCGGCGCCGGGTGGCGAGGGTGCCGCCGCGGACGCCGGGCGGCCCCGCCGCGCACCGGCGGCCGGGGTGTCAGACGGCGGAGTCCGCCGGGTCTCCGTGCCAGGTCCGCCACAGCGCCGCGTACGCCCCGCCCGCCGCCACCAGCTCCTCGTGCGTGCCGAGTTCGGTGAGACGGCCGTCCTCCATCACGGCCACCCGGTCGGCGTCATGGGCGGTGTGCAGCCGGTGCGCGATCGCGATGACCGTACGGCCCGCCAGTACGGCGGCCAGCGCGCGCTCGGTGTGCCGGGCGGTCGTCGGGTCGAGCAGCGCCGTGGCCTCGTCGAGGATCAGCGTGTGCGGGTCGGCCAGTACCACCCGCGCCAGCGCGAGTTGCTGCGCCTGCGAGCCGTCCGTGTCGCAACCGCCCTCCCCGAGCGCGGTGTCGAGGCCGTCCGGCAGCTCCCGCACCCACGCCTCGGCGCCGACCGCGCCGAGCGCCGCCCACACCTGCGCGTCCGTGGCGCCCGGTTCGGCGATCCGCAGGTTGTCGCGGACGGTGCCGAGGAAGACATGGTGCTCCTGGGTGACCAGCACGACCTGGCGGCGCAGCCGCTCCGGACCCAGCGCGGCGACCGGCACCCCGCCCACCGTCACCGAGCCGGCGTCCGGCGCGTCCACGCCCGCCAGCAGCCGGCTCAGCGTGGTCTTGCCCGCGCCGGAGGGGCCGACCACCGCTAGCCGCTCCCCGGGCCGCACGGTCAGATCGACACCGCGCAGCACCTCGCCGCCCCGTTCGTAGGCGTAGCGCACGCCGGTCACGTCGATGCGGTCGTCCGCCGGGACCGCCGAGTCCCCGGCCCCGTCCGCCCGCGGGACCCGCGCGAGCCCCTCCACCCGGGCGAACGACGCCCCGCTGCTCTGCAGTTGCTCCACCCGCATCAGGACCTCGTCCAGCGGGGTGCCGAGCTGCCTCAGATACAGCGCGGCCGCCACCACCGCCCCCAGGCTCACCCGCCCGTGCCCGTGCAGCACACCGCCGACCAGGAGCACGCCCGCCACCGGCAGGACGTAGGACACCTCCACCGTCGGGAAGAACACCGTCCGCAGGAACAGCGTGTACAGCCGGCGGCGCCGGGAGACCTCCAGCGCCTCGCGGCTCGCCGCGATCCGCCGCGGCCCGAGGCGGAACGCCTCGACGGCACGCGCCCCGGACGCGGTCGACCCGAGGATCTCCGCGACCTCCGAGCCCGCGGCGCCCTCCGCCAGATAACCGTCCCGGGCCCGGCGCAGATACCAGCGCAGTGCCACCCCGATCGGGGCCAGACAGCACACCCCCACCGCGCCGAGCAGCGGGTCGAGCGCGAAGACCGCGCCCAGCAGGAACAGCGCCTGCACGGCGTTGATCAGCAGCTCGGGCCCGGCGTCGCGCAGGGTGGTGCCGACGGTCGTCACGTCGGCCGTGCCGCGCGCCGTCAGATCGCCCGGCCCGGCCCGCTCCACCACGTCGGCGGGCAGCGCCAGCGCCCGGTCGACGAACTCCTCCCGCACCCGCGCCAGCGTCCGCTCCCCGAACCGGTGCCCCGCGTACCGGGCCCAGCGGGCCAGCAGCAACTGCACCAGCGCGCACAGTGCGATGACGGCCGCCAGCCGGTCCACCGCCCCGACACCGGCACCGGCCCGCACCTCGTCGACGATCCGCCCCAGCAGCCACGGCGCGGCGAGCCCGGCCGCGGCGGCCGCCGCGTTCAGGCCCATCACGCCCCAGAACCCCCGCCCGTCGGCCCGGACCAGCCGCACCACGGCCCGTCGCACGTCGGCGCGTCCGGCGACGGGAAGCTGCCCCCGGCTCATGCCACGACCTCCTCGGTGTCCGCGTCCGCGTCGGTGTCCGCGCCGCGCGCGACCAGGGCCCGGTAGCCGGGCTGTTCCGCCAGCAGCCGCCGGTGGGTGCCGGTGGCCGCGACCTTGCCGTCCGTCAGGTAGTGGACGGTGTCGGCGTGGTCGAGGACGAGCGGGGAGGTGCTGGTCAGCACGGTCGTACGACCGTCGCGCGCGAGCCGCAGCCGGGCGGCCACCAACGCCTCGGTGTGCGCGTCCAGCGCCGACGTCGGTTCCACCGCGAGCAGCACCTCGGGATCGCACAGCAGCGCTCGCACCAGCCGGACCCGCTGCCGCTGACCGCCCGAGAGATTGCGGGCCTGGGCGTCGACCGCCGAGTCGAGCCCGTCCGGCAGGCCCTGCACGATGTCGTCGGCCACGGCCGAGTGCACCGCGCGCCAGATGTCCCGTTCCGCCGGCTCCCGGTGGCCGCCGACCACCTCGCGCAGCGTCCCCGCGAACAGGTCGGCCTCGTGGTCGGCGACCAGGATCCGGGCCCGGACCCGCGGCAGCGGGATCTCGTCCAGCCGCGTCCCGCCCCAGGTGGCCGCCGACGGCGCGTACCGGCCCAGGCGGTCGAGGACGGCGGCCGTGTCGGCGTGCCGCGCCCCGGCCAGCACGGTCAGCCGCCCCGGCGTCACCCGCACCCCGGACTCCGGGTCGTGCAGCACGGCCGGTTCGGCCGGAGCCGCGCCCGGCCCGTCGTCCGGCTCGGGCTCCAGCCGCAGCAGCCGGACCACCCGCCGGGCGGCCACCACACCCCGGCCGAGCTGGTAGCCGCACTCGACGAGGAACGCCACCGGCACCACCAGGACCGCGACATAGCCGTACACCGCCACCAGCTCGCCGACGCTGATGTCCCCCTGGGCGGCCAGCCGGGCCCCGAGCCAGGTCACCACGGCGAGGAACAGCGTCGGCAGCCCCATCCCGAGCGCCTGCATCCAGCTCGTCACCGCACCGACCCGGTACCCCTGCTTCCGCAGCCGCCCCGAGTCCCGGCGGAAGGCGTCCGCGAACAGCCCCTTGCCACCCAGGCCGTTGAGGACCCGCAGGCCGCCCGCCAGATCGCCGATGCGCGCGGTCAGCACCCCCTGCCGCTGCCGGTACTCCGACTCGACCCCCTGCAACCGCCGCATCAGCGGCCCGACGAGCACGACGAGCACCGGCACCCCGAGCAGCACCACCGCGGCCAGCCGCGCCGACACCGAGAGCAGCAGCCCGGCGACCACGCCGTAGGCGACGAGCGCGCCGACACCGGGTCCGACCGCCGTCAGGGACTGGCTGATCGTCTGCACGTCGCCCACGCCGATCGTGACCACCTCACCGGTCCCGACCCGGCGCGAGAGCGTCGCCCCGAGCCGCACCACCTGTGCGACGACCACCTTGACCGTGCGGAAGTTGGCGTCCATCCGCACCCGGGTCATCGTGCGGTGCCGCATGATCCCCAGCCAGGCGTTGAACGCGCCGACCGCGATCAGGGCGGCGGTCCATCCGGCCAGCGCGCCCAGGTCGCCCGGCGCCAGACCGTCGTCGATCGCCCGGGACATCAGATACGGCGTCGCCGCCCCCAGCACCATCCAGACACTGGCGATCACCGCCCCCGCGACGGAGCGCCCCGGCTGCCGGGTCACCAGCCACCACAGATACCGGCCGCCGCCGCGGTGGTCGGGCGTGCCGGGGTCCTCGTACGCGTCGATCATCCTTCGGGGTCCCCCGCTCAGACCAGGCTGTCCCGCCAGGCGCGGTGCAGGTCCGAGAACCTGCCGCTGCCCGCGGTCAGGTCGGCCGGACTGCCGTCCTCCACGATCCGTCCGTGCTCCATGACCAGCACCCGGTCGGCGATCTCCACGGTCGACAGCCGGTGCGCGATCACCACCGCGGTACGGCCGCGCAGCACCGTCGACATCGCGCGCTGCACGGCCCGCTCCCCGGGGATGTCCAGCGAACTGGTCGCCTCGTCGAGGATCAGCACCGCCGGGTCGGCGAGCAGCGCCCGCGCGAAGGCGACGAGCTGACGCTGTCCGGCGGAGATACGGCCGCCCCGCTTGCGGACGTCGGTGTCGTAGCCGTCGGGCAGGGCGCTGATGAACTCGTGCGCGCCGATCGCCTTCGCGGCCCGCTCGATCTCCTCCCGGCTCGCGTCCGGGCGCCCGATGGCGATGTTCTCGGCGACCGTGCCGGAGAACAGGAACGCCTCCTGCGTCACCATGACCACCCCGCGCCGCAGTTCGGGCAGCGCGAGCTCGCGCAGGTCGACCCCGTCCAGCAGGACCCGGCCCGCGGTGGGGTCGTAGAAGCGGGCGAGCAGTTTGGCCAGGGTGGACTTGCCGGCGCCGGTCGAGCCGACGACGGCGACGGTCTGTCCGGCCGGGAGGGTCAGGTCGAAGCGGGGGAGGATCTCGCCGCCGGTGCGGTAGGCGAAACGGACGCCGTCGAAGACGACCGCGCGGCCCGGGTGTTCGCCCTTCAGGGCCGGAAGCTCCACCGGCGTCGCCGTCTCCGGCACGGACGGCGTCTGGGCCAGCAGGCCCGCGATCTTCTCCAGTGAGGCGGCCGCCGACTGGTAGGAGTTGAGGAACATGCCGAGCCGGTCGATGGGGTCGTACAGCCGCCGCAGATACAGCACCGCCGCCGCGAGCACGCCGAGCTCCAGCGAGCCGTCCGCCACCCGGTGGGCGCCCCACAGCACGGTCACCGCGAGCGCCGCGTTGGACACCAGCCGGGAGTTGACGACATAGCGGGCCATCTCCAGCAGCGCGTCGCCGTTCGTGCGCTCGTGCCGCCGGTTGAGGACGGCGAACTCGGCGTCGTTGGCGGCCTCGCGGCGGAAGGAGCGCACCGGCCGGATGCCGTTCATCGTCTCCACGAACTTCACGATCACGGCCGCGATCGCCGTGGACCGCTCCCGGTACACCTCGCCCGCGCGCCGCTGGTACAGCCGCACCAGCAGGTACAGCGGCACCGCCGAGGCCACCGCGACCGTGCCGACGCCCAGGTCCAGCCAGAGCAGCATCGCGGAGATGTACACGAACGACAGCAGGACGGTCACCAGCTCCTGGAGACCCTCGTTGAGGAGCTCGCGCAGCGACTCGACGTCCGTCGTGGAGCGGGAGATCAGCCGGCCCGAGGTGTAGCGCTCGTGGAAGTCGACACTGAGGGCCTGCGCATGGCGGAAGATCCGGCCGCGCAGGTCGAGCAGTACGTCCTGGTTCACCCGGGCGGAGACCACGGTGAACGCGTACTGCAGTACGCCGGAGCCCAGCGAGCACAGCAGATAGGCGACCGCCACCGCGAACAGCGGCCCGCGGTCGTCGTCCCGGAACGCCGGTACGGCCCGGTCGATGGCGTACGCCACCAGCAGCGGACCCGCCTGCACCGCCGCCTGCTGGAGCAGCAGCAGGACCGTGGTCAGCGCCACCCGCCGCTTCATCGGGGCCAGCAGCGAGCGCAGCAGCGCGGCCGTGGCACCGGGCGGGGTGGGCAGCACATCACGGTCGAAGGGGTCGCCGGCGTCCTCGCGGCGGGGCAGTTCCTCCTCGCCGTCGGCGGTGGGAGCGGACGTCGTGGCGGCGGTCATCGGTCGCTCTCCTCGTGGCCGGACGGTTCCCCGGACTCGTCCCCGGACATCAGCCGGGCGTACTCGGCGTTCGTGCGCAGCAGTTCCTGGTGGGTGCCGACCGCCGCGATCCGGCCGTCGGACAGCAGCGCGACCCGGTCGGCGAGCAGGACCGTGGACGGGCGGTGGGCGACGATCAGGGCGGTGGTGTCCGACAGCACCCGGCGCAGCGCGGCCTCCACGGCGGCCTCCGTGTGGACGTCCAGGGCCGACAGCGGGTCGTCGAGGACCAGGAACCCCGGCCGGCCGACCACCGCCCGCGCCAGCGCCAGCCGCTGCCGCTGTCCGCCGGACAGGCTCAGGCCCTGTTCACCGACCTGGGTGGCGGTGCCCTGCGGCAGCGCGTGCACGAAGTCGGCCTGGGCGACGGCCAGCGCCCGTTCCATCTCCGCCGCGCCCGCCTCGCCGTCGGCGCCCATCAGGACGTTCTCCCCGACGCTCGCGGAGAACAGCGTGGGTTCCTCGAAGGCGACGGCGACCTTCGCGCGCAACCGGGCCCGGGACATCGCGGTGATGTCCTCGCCGTCCAGCGTGATCCGCCCGGACGTCAGCTCGTGCAGCCGGGGGACGAGCGCGGTGAGCGTGGTCTTGCCGCTTCCGGTGGCCCCGACCAGGGCCATCGACTCACCGGGGCGGATGTGCAGCTCGATGTGGTCGAGCAGGGGCGGCGAGTCCGGCGGGGCGTCGGGATAGCGGAAGCGGACGTCGTGGAAGCGCAGTCCCCGGTCCTCGGTCCGCGCGACGGAGGCGTCCGCGGCGGACGACTCCGGCTGTTCGTCCAGCACCTCGAAGTACCGCTCGGTCGCCGTCGACGCCTCCTGGCTCATCGCCAGCAGGAAGCCGATGGACTCCACCGGCCAGCGCAGCGCCAGCGCGGTCGACAGGAAGGCCACCAGCGTGCCCGCCGACAGGCTCCCGTCCGCGACCTGCACCGACCCGACCACCAGCGCCGCCCCGATGGACAGCTCCGGCAGGGTCACGATGACCGCCCAGATCGCCGCCAGCAGCCGCGCCTTGCGCAGTTCCGTGCCGCGCAGCGTCCACGACAGCTCCCGGAACGCCCGCGCCTGACTGCGGTGGCGCCCGAACCCCTTGATGATGCGGATGCCGAGCACGCTCTCCTCGACGACCGTGGTCAGGTCGCCGACCTGGTCCTGCGCCAGTCGCGCCACCTGCGCGTACCGTCTCTCGAAGACCACGCACATGACCATCACGGGCACCGCGGGGCCGAGGATCACCAGACCCAGCGTCCAGTCCTGAAGCAGCATGATGATCACGCCGATCAGGATCGTCACGCCGTTGACCAGCAGGAACGTCAGCGGGAAGGCGAGGAACATCCGTACCAGCATCAGGTCGGTGGTCGCCCGGGACAGCAGCTGCCCCGACGCCCACCGGTCGTGGAAGGCCACCGGCAGCCGCTGGAGATGGCGGTACAGCCGGGCCCGCATCGACGCCTCGACGTGCGACAGCGGCCGCGCGACCAGCCACCGCCGCAGCCCGAACAGCAGCGCCTCGGCGAGCCCGAGCAGCAGCAGGTACAGCGCGCCCAGCCACACGCCCCCGGAGTCCCGGTCGGCGACCGGTCCGTCCACCATCCACTTCAGGACCAGCGGGATCACCAGTCCCACGCAGGAGGCGAGGATCGCGACGACCGCGGCGGTGAACAGCCGCCCCCGCACCGGGCGTACATACGGCCACAGGCGCAGCAGGGCGCGTACGGCGGAGCGGTCCTTGGGGGTGGCACGTGTAGTGGGCATCAGGACCGAGCCTACGGATCGCCACTGACAACGCCCACCGAGTTTTGGCCGGACCCGGATCGGCCGCTGGTCCTACGACCTGCGTGTTCGAGATGCCGTACCGGTCCGCACCGGGGCGCCGACCGGTCGGTCGACACCTGTTCGACACCTGTTCGGGAGGGACGGCCGCGGTGACGTCGGCGTACGCGCTCAGCCCACCCTCAGCAGCAGCACGGACCGGGCCGGCACCGTGATCGCCGTGCCCGCCCGGTGCGTCACCTCGGGGGCCTCCTCCTGCTCCTCCCGTGACGTGTCGACGACCACCTCGTACCGCTCCGCCCACGGCGCCCCGGGCAGCACGAAGCTCACCGGGCGGTCCCCGGCGTGCAGCACGGCCAGAAAGCTGTCGTCGACGATCGGCGCGCCCCGCTCGTCGCGGCCCGGGATGTCCCGCCCGGACAGATACATGCCGAGGGTGGCGGCGGGCGCGTACCAGTCCCGTTCCGTCATCTCCGAGCCCCGCGCGGTGAACCAGGCCAGATCCCGCAGCCCGTCCGCCGAGTGCGCCCGCCCGGAGAAGAACGCCCGCCGCC
The DNA here is from genome assembly GCF_053593435.1 of Streptomyces sp. NPDC002306. Lineage (NCBI taxonomy): Bacteria > Bacillati > Actinomycetota > Actinomycetes > Kitasatosporales > Streptomycetaceae > Streptomyces > Streptomyces sp. NPDC002306. The sequence continues at coordinate 28,127 of NZ_JBSFCK010000040.1, read as the reverse complement.
GCAGCACCGGATGCCGGTGGCGCAGCGCGATCAGCCGCGCCGTGAGGTCGAACAGCGCGCGCCAGCCGGGATCGTCCAGCAGGCTCCAGTCCAGCCAGCTGATCTCGTTGTCCTGGCAGTAGGCGTTGTTGTTGCCGCGCTGGGTGCGCCCCAGCTCGTCGCCCGCGACCAGCATCGGCACGCCCGTCGACAGCAGCAGGGTGGTCAGCAGGTTGCGCAGCTGCCGGCGCCGCAGCGCCCGCACCCGCGCGTCGTCGCTGCCGCCCTCGGTCCCCCCGTTCCACGACCGGTTGTCGTCGGTGCCGTCCCGGTTGCCCTCGCCGTTCGCCTCGTTGTGCTTGCGCTCGTACGACACGAGGTCGCGCAGGGTGAAACCGTCGTGCGCGGTGACGAAGTTGACGGAGGCGTACGGCCGGCGTCCGCCCCAGGCGTACAGGTCGCTCGACCCCGACAGCCGGTAGCCCATCTCGCGGACGTCCGGCAGGGCGTGCCGCCAGAAGTCCCGTACGGCGTTGCGGTAGCGGTCGTTCCACTCCGTCCACAGCGGCGGGAAAGCCCCCACCTGGTAGCCGCCCGAGCCCACGTCCCACGGCTCGGCGATGAGCTTCACCCGCCGCAGCACCGGGTCCTGGGCGATGACGGCCAGGAACGGGGAGAGCATGTCGACGTCGTGCATCGAGCGGGCCAGCGCGGCGGCGAGGTCGAAGCGGAACCCGTCGACGCCCATCTCCGACACCCAGTAGCGCAGCGAGTCGGTGATCAGACGCAGCACGTGCGGCTGGACCACGTGCAGGGTGTTGCCGCAGCCGGTGTAGTCGGCGTAGCGGCGGGCGTCCGACTGGAGCCGGTAGTAGCCGCGGTTGTCGACACCCTTCAGGGACAGCGTCGGGCCCAGCTCGCCCGCCTCCGCCGTGTGGTTGTAGACCACGTCGAGGATGACCTCGATGCCGGCCGCGTGCAGCGCCCGGACCATGCTCTTGAACTCGCCGACCTGCTGGCCGGTCGTACCGGAGGCGGCGTAACCGGCGTGCGGGGCGAAGTAGCCGATCGAGTTGTAGCCCCAGTAGTTGCGCAGCCCCCGCCGCAGCAGATGGTCCTCGTGCGCGAACTGGTGCACCGGCAGCAGCTCCACCGCCGTCACGCCCAGCCGCACCAGGTGGTCGATCGCCGCCGGGTGCGCGAGGCCCGCGTAGGTGCCGCGCAGCTCCTCGGGGATGCCGGGGTGCAGCTTGGTGAACCCCCTGACATGCAGTTCGTAGATCACCGAGTCGGCCCAGGGCGTCTTCGGACGGCGGTCGTCCGCCCACTCGTCGTCGGGCGATTCGTCGTGGACGACGACCCCCTTCGGGACGTACGGCGCCGAGTCCCGGTCGTCGCGCACGGTGTCCGCGACCTGCTGCTGTGGCCAGTCGCGCACATGTCCGTACACCTCCGGAGGCAGCCCGAAGTCGCCGTCCACCGCCCGCGCGTACGGGTCCAGGAGCAGCTTCGCCGGGTTCCAGCGGGCGCCGGTCCACGGATCCCAGCGGCCGTGCACCCGGAAGCCGTAACGCTGGCCGGGCATCACGCCCGGTACGAAGCCGTGCCAGATCTCGTGCGTCAGTTCGGTGAGGCGGGTGCGGGTCTCCCGGCTGTCCGGGCCCCGGCCGTCGAACAGGCACAGCTCGACCGCCTCCGCCCCGCCGGCCCACAGTGCGAAGTTGGTGCCCGCCACCCCGTCCGGGCCGACCCGGAACCGGGCGCCCAGCGGCGTCGGCGCGCCCGGCCACACGGGCACGCCCGGCGCCCTGCGCTGTGCGCCGTTCGTGGCGGCGGCCGGGCGCCCGTCCTCGGTGGCGCGCTCTTCCGCCACCGCCTCCTGCTCGGCTGCGCTGGACACGGTTCGGCCTCCCGCGGCTCATGACACGTCGTGGAACACGAGGAAACGGGCGTGCGGCGTCCCGGCCGCGGCTCCCCGTCGCGTCGTCCTCCCCACTGTTCTGCCCAGCTCGTGCCTCGCACTCACGTTTCCCCGGGGCGGGCCGGTCGTTGGGGTCGGTGTGAGGCACGTACAAAGGCGCGCACGGCGCGCGGGGGCCGCGCTGGCCGCCGTACTGACATGGGCAGGGCTGCTTGCGGGCGCCGTCGGCTGCGACGCGGACCCGGGGGGAGGGATCGGCGCCGGAGGGCTGTTCGGCAAGCCATCGGCGGCCGAGGACGTCATCCGGATCTCGCCGGGCGACGCCGCCAAGGGGGTGCGCACCCAGGAGCCGCTGCGGATCCGGGTGACCAGCGGCCGCCTGGAATCGGTGAAGGTCGTCAAGTCGCAGGACGCGCAGCGGACCCCGGTGCCCGGCCGGGTCTCCGCGGACGGCCTGCGCTGGGAACCCGGGGAGAAACTGGCGCTCGCCGCCGAGTACACCGTCGACGTGGTGGCCCTCGACGAGGGCGGCCACCGCTCCGCCCGGCACGCGGCGTTCACGACGTACGTCCCCCCGGAGCGGTTCATCGGGTACGTCACGCCGGAGAACCGGTCCACGGTCGGCACCGGCATGATCGTGTCGGTGGCGTTCAGCCGCGAGATCGAGAACCGGGCCGCCGTCGAACGCGCCGTCCGGGTCACCGCGAAGCCGGCCGTCGAGATCCGCCCGCACTGGTTCGGCAAGGACCGCCTCGACTTCCGCCCCCAGGAGTACTGGAAGCCCGGCACCCAGGTCACCGTCGAGGTGCGCCTGCGGGACGTCGAGGGGGCGCGCGGTGTCTACGGGCTGCAGTACCGGACGACCTCCTTCACGGTCGGCCGCAGCCAGGTCTCGCTGGTGGACGCGGCGAAGCACACCATGCAGGTGCGGCGCGACGGACAGCTGCTGGCGACCGTGCCCATCACGGCGGGCGCCCCGAAGACCACCACGTACAACGGCAAGATGGTGGTGCTGGAGATGCTCGACGTCACCCGTATGAACGGCAGCACGGTCGGCTTCGGCGGTGAGTACGACATCCCCGACGTCCCGCACGCCATGCGCCTGACCGACTCCGGCACCTTCCTGCACGGCAACTACTGGGCGCCGGACGCCCCGGGGAAGACCAACGCCAGCCACGGCTGCGTGGGCCTGCGGGACGTCAAGGGCGGCAGCCCGGACACGCCCGCGGGCTGGTTCTACGACCGCAGCCTGATCGGTGACGTCATCGAGGTCGTCCACAGCAATGACAAAACGGTCTCTCCCGGCAACGGGCTCGGAGGCTGGAACATGGGGTGGAAGGAGTGGAAAGCGGGCGGCGCGGGCAAGTAGCCAGGTGGGACGCGGGGTCCGGGGGCGCGGGGCGGCGGGAGTTGGGACTGAACGGTGACAATCACCGGGCTCCGGCCGCCCTGATCATGTGGTTAATATGCGCCAATGTGCGCGTGGGACGCGCTGTGGTGCGGGCTGGGCCGGGGGCCCGGCGAGGGGAGAACAAGTGAACGTGCGACCGATATCGGGGGCGTCGGTTGACGCGCGCGCGGGTCTGACCCGGGGACGGGGCCGCGGGGGACTGCGGGCGCTGGCACTCGGCGTGCTGCTGGTGACCGTCACCGCCTGCGGCGGAGGCGACTCGGACTCGGGGTCAGGCGACGGCAAGGACAAGAACAAGGCCTCGGCCGCCGCGCAGAGCGCGCAGTCGGAGGCGGTCGTCACCATCGTGCCGAAGGCCGGCGCCAAGGAGGTCGACACCAGCGGCGTCCTCAAGGTCACCGCCGCCAAGGGCAAGCTGACCGAGGTCTCGGTCAAGGACACCAAGGGCACGCGGGTCGACGGCGCGATCTCGGCGGACGGCACCGGCTGGACGCCCGCCACCCATCTGGCGGCGTCCACCAAGTACGAGGTGCACGCGGTGGCCAAGGACGCCAAGGGCCGCACGGCCGCCGAGGACTCCTCCTTCACCACGCTGAGCCCGCAGAACACCTTCGTCGGCAACTTCACGCCCGAGGACGGCTCCACCGTCGGTGTCGGCATGCCGTTCTCGGTCCGCTTCACGCGCGGCATCACCAAGCCGCAGGAGGTGGAGAAGGCCATCGAGATCAAGACCGAGCCGGCCGTCGACGTCGAGGGCCACTGGTTCGGCAACGACCGCCTGGACTTCCGGCCCGAGACGTACTGGCAGTCCGGCACCAAGGTCACGGTGAAGCTGAACCTCGACGGCGTCGAGGGCCGCAAGGGCGTCTACGGCAAGCAGTCCAAGACCGTCTCGTTCACCATCGGCCGCAACCAGGTGTCCGTCGTGGACGCCAAGAAGCACACGATGAAGGTCACGCAGGACGGCAAGGTCGTCAAGACCATCCCGGTCACCACCGGCAAGTCGGGCTACGCCACCTGGAACGGCCAGATGGTCATCAGCGAGAAGTTCACGGTCACCCGGATGAACGGCGACACCGTGGGCTACGACGGCGAGTACGACATCAAGGACGTCCCGCACGCCATGCGCCTGACCAACTCGGGCACCTTCGTGCACGGCAACTACTGGGCCGGCGGCGCCTTCGGCAACTACAACGCCAGCCACGGCTGCATCGGCCTGCGGGACGTGCGCGGCGGCTACGACAGCGGAGTCCCGGCCGCCTGGTTCTTCAACCACTCGATCGTCGGTGACGTGGTGGAGGTCAAGAACTCCACCGACCCGACGGTCGACCCGGCCAACGGCTTCAACGGCTGGAACATGTCGTGGGACAAGTGGAAGGCCTGAGCGGCGACCGCAGGCCCTGAGCGGCGACCATGAGTACGGCCCCGGTGTGAGGTACGGCACCGGGGCCGTACGCCGTTAGTCCCCGTTAACCTGCTGGCATGACTGTGCATCTTGAAGTCGCCGAGGGCGTGGGGACCATCCGCCTGGACCGTCCGCCGATGAACGCGCTGGACGTGGCCGTCCAGGACCGCCTCAGGGAACTGGCCGAGGAGGCCACCCGCCGCGAGGACGTGCGCGCGGTGGTGCTGTACGGCGGGGAGAAGGTGTTCGCGGCGGGCGCGGACATCAAGGAGATGCAGGCGATGGACCATACGGCGATGGTCCTGCGCTCACGCGGCCTGCAGGACTCGTTCAGCGCGGTGGCCCGCATCCCCAAGCCGGTGGTCGCGGCCGTCACCGGCTACGCGCTGGGCGGCGGCTGCGAGTTGGCCCTGTGCGCGGACTACCGGATCGCGGCGGACGACGCCAAGCTCGGCCAGCCGGAGATCCTGCTCGGCCTGATCCCGGGCGCGGGCGGCACCCAGCGCCTGGCCCGGCTGATCGGCCCCTCCAAGGCGAAGGACCTGATCTTCACGGGCCGCATGGTGAAGGCCGAGGAGGCGCTGGCGCTCGGCCTGGTGGACCGGGTGGTCCCGGCCGCCGAGGTCTACCCGGCGGCGCACGCCTGGGCGGCGAAGCTGGCTCAGGGCCCGGCGCTCGCGCTGCGCGCGGCGAAGGAGTCGATCGACACGGGTCTGGAGACGGACATCGAGACCGGCCTGGCGGTGGAGCGCAACTGGTTCGCGGGTCTGTTCGCGACGGAGGACCGTGAGCGCGGGATGCGCAGCTTCGTCGAGGAGGGGCCGGGCAAGGCCAAGTTCCTCTGAAAACCGGGCGGTGAATCTTCCCCGAACCCCTTGCAATTGACGGGGTGTCTGACCCGCGTCCCTCGATGGGGCAGTTTATGGCGGCCTTAAGGCAACCTTAAGCCTGCCTTGTCGAGGGAGCCCGTCGATTGCCGTCGGCCGACCCGTCGCCGCAGGTCGGAGAGGCTGTGGAGACCGCCGAACTGCCAACGGCATATGCCGATCGAATCGAGCGGAACGTCCCGTTCCGGGGGGCGTATTCCTCCAGAACGGCCCCGGAGGCGTCCTCGGGCCGCCATGATGGGGGCATGGCGGGGCTGGAAGGCATCGAACAGCCGCGGGGACAGGGCCGTCCGACCGCGGCGCGCTGGTCGCCCGCGGTCGAGGACGAACAGGCGCTCAAGGCGCTGGAGTTGTGCGGCAATCCGACCGAGGCGGAGGTTTCGCTGCCGTCCCGCCCCGAATCCGCGGCCACCGCGCGCCGGCTGGCCCAGGTGGTGGTCCTGCGCCAATGGGGCCTGACCCCCAGGATGACGGAGGACGCCGTCCTGCTGGTCTCCGAACTCGTCGGCAACGCCGTACGCCACACCGGAGCCCGGGTCTTCGGCCTCCGGATGCGCCGCCGCCGGGGCTGGATCCGCGTCGAGGTCCGCGACCCCTCCCGCGGCCTGCCCTGTCTGATGCCGGTGCAGGAGCTGGACATCAGCGGCCGGGGCCTGTTCCTCGTCGACAAGCTCTCCGACCGGTGGGGGGTCGACCTGCTGCCGCGGGGAAAGACGACCTGGTTCGAGATGAGGGTGACGGACCGCTGACACCGACACGGTCCGCACGGAGGCCGGGCAGCACCGGCCACATCGCAGCCGCAGACCGGACGACCCCGGCTTCGCCGACCGCCGACCGCCGGGCGACTCCAGCTTCCCTGCTGCCGTGCACCGGGCGCCTCCAGCCTCACCGCACCGACCGCAGGACGACTCTGGCCTCACCGCAGCCGACCGCCTCCGGCCTACCGCAACCGCGCACGCCGGACGACCCCGGCTTCGCTGCTGCCGCACGCCGGGTGCCTTCGACCTCACCGCTGCCGACCGCCGGGAGCCCCCGCCTCACCGCAGCCGCATGCCGACCGCCTCCGGCCGCACCGCACCGACCCCGGGCAGCGCCGGGCGCTCCCGCCTCACCGTCGCCGGACGCTGAGCAGTGCCTCCGAGCCCACCGGAAGGTAACCGGCCGCCTGGAACGCCCGCAGGCTGCGGGCGTTGCCCGGCGAGATCTGGGCCCACACCGGTTCGCCCCCGCCCAGGTGCCGGGCCGCCGTCACCAGCCGCCGTCCCAGCCCCCGGTGCCGTACGTCCTCGGCCACCTCGACCGCGACCTCCAGCCGCCCCGCGACCCCGCGCCCCAGCACCAGCACCCCGCCCTCGGCGGTCCACACCCGTACGTCGTCACGCCGTCGGCGGGAGCTGACGACCCGCGGATGGCGCGGATCCGCCAGTTCCGTCAGGGGCAGCGGCGGCTCGCCCGGCAGCGGGGAGCCGACCGCGAGCAGGTCGATCGTGTCGTTCGCCCGTCCCGTCCGGTCCAGGAGGGCCGTCAGGAACCGGGGGTTCATGGCCGCCGCGAGCGGATCGCAGTCCGCCGTCCGCAGTGCCTGCCGCACCCACCGCGGGTCCTCGTCCGTGAAGACGACGGAGTGCGCGGTGAAGGCGATGACCCCGGCGTCGCGCGGGCCGTGCTGCGCCACGACGGTCGTACCGCCGTCCGCCGGCGGGAAGACGCCCCGGGCCGCCGCGTCGAGAATGTCCCGCAGGGTCTGCGCCATCCCGGCCCGTCTCCTCGCTTGAGTCTCCACCCGCTGGAGGGCCCAGACTCGCAGACATGATCGAGGACGGCACCGGACTTCTCACCATCGGGGAACTGGCCCGGGCGACCGGTCTGACCGTGCGCACCATCCGTTACTGGTCCGACGAGGGCGCCCTGCCCCCGGTGGGCCGTTCCGCGGGCGGCTACCGCCTCTACGACGCCGCGTCGGTCGCCCGCCTGGAACTGGTCCGCACCCTGCGTGAACTGGGTCTCGGCCTGGAGGACGTACGCAAGGTGCTGGCCGGCGAGACGACGGTCGCGCAGGTCGCGGCCGCGCATGTGAAGGCGCTCGACGCGCAGATCGGCGCGCTGCGGGTGACCCGTGCGGTGCTGTCGACCGTGGCGCGACGCGGTTCCACCGCGGAGGAGATGACTCTGATGAACAGACTGGCCCGGCTGTCGGCCGCCGAGCGCGGGCGGATCGTCGACGACTTCACGACGGAGATCTTCGAGGGGATCGACACGGCGGACCCCGACATCCGCCGGCGGATGCGGTTCGCCGCCGCGAGCCTGCCCGACGACCCCACCCCCGAGCAGGTGGACGCCTGGGTCGAGCTCGCGGAGCTGATCCAGGACCCGGAGTTCCGGGCCCTGATGCGGCGGATGATCGAGTTCAACGCGGCGGACCGGGGCCCCGACGTCCCGCCGGGCACCTCGCTCTGGTTCATGAGCCGGTTCGTCCAGCTCGCCGGCGAGGCACTGCGCCAGGGCGTCGCCCCCGAGGCGCCGGAGGCCGAGGACCTGCTGCGCGGACTGCTGGGCGACGCCGACCGGGCCGCCGTACTGGAACGGCTGACCGCGGCCTCGAACATCCGCGTCGCCCGTTACCGCGAGCTGTCGGCCGTCCTGCGGGGCCTCGGGCCCCAGTCCGCGTACGAGGAGGAGTTCACCTGGGTGGTCGCTGCGCTGCGGCTGAGGGCAGGCCGTTAATCTGACCTGCGACAGCACGACGGCAAGGTACGACGAAAAGGGGCGGATCGATGGCCGACATCGAGGAAGCACGCAAGCACTTCCAGCGGATCGACACGGACGGCGACGGCTTCATCACCGCCGCCGAGTTCAAGGTCGCCCTGGCCCAGGGGGGCGACTGGAACGTCACGGAGTCGGTCGCGGAGGTCATCATCAAGACCCGTGACCTCAACGGCGACAAGGTTCTGTCGTTCGACGAGTTCTGGACCTACCTGAGCAAGTGACGTGCGGGGAAGGGGTGCCCGGCCGTCATGGCGGCGGGCTCCCCGTCCGCGTCCTCACCCGTTCGGAGCACAGCCCGGAATAGCCTTCGGGGAAGGGGAGTTGGTGCTGGCCAAGTACAGGCCGTGCCAGCACACCAACCCGGAAGAGGCGAGTCATGAAGATCGGCATCATCGGCGCCGGCAACATCGGCGGCAACCTCACCCGGCGGCTCACCGCGATCGGCCACGACGTGTTCGTGGCCAACTCCCGTGGGCCGCGGACGCTCACCGAACTGGCCAGGGAGACCGGAGCCACCCCGGTCCCGGTCGAGGAAGCGGCCCGCGCCGCAGAGATCGTCGTGGTCACCGTCCCGATGAAGGCGGTCCCGGACCTCCCGCCCGGCCTGCTGGACGGCGCCGCGGCGGACGTCGCCGTCATCGACACCGGCAACTACTACCCCCGGCAGCGGGACGGACGGATCGACGCGATCGAGGACGAGGGCCTCACCGAGAGCCGCTGGACGGAACGGCAGCTCGGCCACCCCGTGATCAAGGCCTTCAACGGCACCTTCGCGCAGGACATCCTGGACCGCCCGCGCCCGATCGGCGACCCCGACCGGATCGCGCTGCCGGTGGCCGGCGACGACGAGGCGGCCAAGCGGAAGGTGCGCGCGCTGATCGACGAGCTCGGCTTCGACACCGTCGACGCGGGCGGCATCGACGACTCCTGGCGCCAGCAGCCCGACACCCCGGTCTACGGACTGCGGGCCGGCACCGAAGCGGTCACCAAGGCCCTCGGCGAGGCGTCACAGGAGCGCAAGCCGGAGTTCCGCGCCTAGCGCCTCCGCCCGGACGGTTCCCGGCAGCGGGTGCGGCCGTCCGGCGGCCCGGAGCGGATCGGCTCCCCGGGCCGCCGGACGGCCGGGCGGGACTCTTCCGCCACCCGCCGGGCGCTCAGTCCACGGTCGCCCACTCCCGCAGGGCGGCCTTGCTCGCGAAGTCCGCCACGTCCTTGTCCAGCGGTTCGTCGGTGTACTGGTGGAAGCGCCACGTCGCCTTGATGCGCGGCTTGCCCGCGGTGACGTAGTCGGCGATCCAGAGGCCGTCGCCCGCGTACGAGGTGGTGTCGACGTTGAGCCAGAAATTGCGGTTCGTGTACAGGACGACCCGGTTGCGGGGCCGCAGTTCCTTCACCTTCCGGATGAACCGGTCCTTCTCCGCGTTGCTCGCGTGCGTGCCCTCGCCGGTCGTCTCCCAGTCGACGGCGAGGATCTCGCCCGCCTTCTCGGGGGCCTTGCTCACGAAGTACTCCGCCTGCGCGGTGATGTTGCCGGGCCACAGGAAGTGGTAGTAGCCGACGACCAGACCGGCGTCGCGGCCGTGCTTCGTCTGGGCGGTGAGTCTGGGGTTGACGTACGAACGGCCCTCCGACGCCTTGATGAAGACGAAGGAGAGACCGTCCGTGTCGTACGCGGAGGGCTGATAAGCGCTCACGTCTATGCCGCGCAGCATGTGAGGGGCTCCTTTGACTGTCGGTGGGGGACAGGAGTCGGAGTGGGTGTATGCCCACCCTGGCACGGGTGATTCATCGACGGAGGTGAATCCGTTTTCTCTGTTCACTCGGCATTCGCACTGAGTTTTCCGGAATATGGGTGCGGCAGGCTTGATGACCACCGATCGAATCGAATGCAGTGACAGAACACCGCGGAACACAACCGTCCGCACGGGACGGCTGTCTATCACAGCGTCGATTCCGCACCACCGATGCAAGGAAACACAGTGCAGACGCCCCTCCACGAGGTTCCCGCCGTCCGGCCCGCGGACGCGCCGGCGCCCGCCGTGCCGCACCCGGTACGGCTCGACGTCCAGGGACTTCGCGCCCTGGCGGTGTCCCTCGTCGTCCTCGCCCACGCCGGTGTGCGGGAGTTCAGCGGTGGCTATGTCGGCGTCGATGTCTTTTTCGTCATCTCGGGCTTTCTCATCACTTCGCTGCTGCTTCGTGAATTGTCCACCACGGACGCCATATCGATCAAAAAGTTCTACGCTCGCCGGGCACTGCGGCTGCTTCCCGCGTCGACGTTCGTCGTCGTCACCACCCTGATCGGCTCCTGGCTGTTCCTGTCGAAGGTCCGCTTCGAGGAGTACGTGGGCGACGCGGTGAGCAGCGCCCTGTACGCGGTGAATCTCCGGCTGGCCGCCAACGGCACCGACTACCTCGCCGAGGGCAGCCCGCCGTCCCCGTTCCAGCACTTCTGGTCGCTGGCCGTGGAGGAGCAGTTCTATCTGCTCTGGCCGCTGCTGCTGCTGGTCAGCTGGCGGCTGCTGCGTCGCCGTGCCGCGCTGGCTGTGCCGCTGGCCGCGCTCAGCCTGGGCTCGTTCTGGCTGAGTGTCACGGTGACCGAAGGCTCGGCGTCCTGGGGGTACTTCGGCTCGCACACCCGCTTCTGGGAACTGGGCGCCGGCGCGCTGCTCGCCCTGTCCGCCGAGCGGCTCGGCCGGCTGCCCGCCCAGGTCGCGGCGCCGATGACCTGGATCGGCCTGGCCTGCGTCCTGCTGGCGGCCGTCCGCTTCGACAGCGACACCCCCTTCCCCGGGTACCACGCCCTGCTGCCGGTCCTCGGGGCCGCGCTCGTGCTGGCCGGCGGCTGCTCACCCGCGCCGTACGGCGCCGGGTTGCTGCTCGCCCGGCGGCCGGCGGTCTGGCTCGGCGGGCTGTCGTACAGCTGGTACCTGTGGCACTGGCCGCTGCTCGTCATCGGGCCCATGGCGGTGGGCAGGACCGGCGGGGTCCGGCCGGCGCTCGCGTTCTCCCTGCTCGCCCTGCCGCTGGCCTGGGCGACGCTGCACCTGGTGGAGAACCCCGTACGCTTCCACACCGCGTTCCGCGGCCGGCCCCGCCGTGCCCTCGCGCTCGGGGCCGTCCTGTCGGCGGGCACCGCGGTGATCGCCCTGACGGCGTCCCTCGTCCCGCCGCCGATCGACTCCGGCAGGGCGGCGCCGGACGTACGGCGGGAGCTCGCGAGCGCGGCGGACCCGGATCAGCGCGTGGAGCGACTGCTGGAGACGTCCGCGACGAGCCTGCCGAGCAATCTCGTACCGGCCCTGACCGACATCAAGGCGGTCAGATCCCCGATCTACCGGGACGGCTGTCACGCCAGCTACGGCAGCACACGCACACCGTCGTGCGTCTACGGCGACCCCGCCTCGCACGACGTGGTCGTGCTCTTCGGCGATTCCCACGCCGCCCAGTGGTTCCCCGCACTCGACCTGCTCGCGCGCGCCCACCACTGGAAACTGGTCTCGCTGACGAAGGCGTCCTGCAAGACGGCCGCGGTGACCATCGTCCACGAGGGCGCGCCGTACGCGTCCTGCGACACCTGGCGGGACCGGGCGATCACCCGGATCAAGGACCTGCACCCCGCGCTGGTGATCGTCTCCTCCTCCGAGGCGGGCGACCCGGCCCGTCCGACGGCCGATCCCGGCCGGCAGTGGACCGACGGGTTCCGCACCACCTTCGACGCGCTCGGCGCCTCGGGGGCCCGGATCGCCGTACTGCTCGACACCCCCTGGCCGAAGACGGACGCGGTCGACTGCGCGGCGCTGTACCCGATGCGGCTGACCCGGTGCGCGAACCACCTGCCCGAGGCGGTCCAGGACCCGTCCCGGCGGGCGGCGGTCACGGCCGCGGCGACGTCGGCCGGCGCCGCGCTGATCGACCCGCGGCCCTGGCTGTGCACCCGCGCCGGCACCTGCCCGGTGCTGGTCGGGAACATCCTCGTCTACCGCGACGACAGCCACCTGTCCGAGGGGTACGCGGCGGCCCTCGCCCCGGTCCTCGACGACCGCCTGACCGAAGCGCTGGGGGGCCGGGCGGGCCGCTGAGCGGGGCGCATCCCGCCGGCGCGCGAGGCCGGCGCTCGATCTCCGGCTCATTCCCTGGAGCCCCGCTACGGAGGCCTCGTGACGGACCGTCGTACCCCCGAAGAGTGAGAACATGTACACTCGTCCGAAGTGTGAACCTAATGGATTCCGCCGACCGAACCCTGACGATGAGTCAGGATCCCGGCGAGTTCCTCTTGACCTGATATCCACTTCGTGGTGATGGTCATGGTCCGTAGTGGTTCAGGAACTGGTCGGGGGGCTGGTGTAGTGGCAGCGGCTGCATGCGATATTGCTGAATCGTTCGGCCTTGACCAGGCCGTGCAGGGTGGAGAGGTTCCCAGGCGGGCGTACCGCGCGGGCCTGGCGGCGCTCCTCCTCGAAGCTGTCGTCCAGGACGCGATGCCGGTACTCGGCGGACCAGCGCGGCTGTTGACGGACCGCCAGGCCGCTGGGTCCCGCGTCCGAGGCCGGCAGGCTGGTGACACCGGACCCGTATTCCTTGAACCACGATCGTGGACCCCATGCCCGCGCGCCAAGTTCCGGCAAAGCATGACCGATCACGACTGACTGACCATCATCGTGGAACGGAACTCGCCGGGGTTCTGGTGATGAAAAACGCCGTCGCCGACAGTCGAGCCCATTGACCAGGTCCTGTCCTAGGCTATTCGGGGGAAACCAGTGCCGCAGAACTTGCTGAGCAAGCCTTGCTGAGCGTCCATGGCCCTAGACGGCCAGTGGGCGACTTTTCTGAGCCAACTATCCCCACCGTAGATGAATTAGACCACTGTATCATTCACGCCCTGCGTATCGACGGTCGGGCGCCATTCAGCCGGATCGCCGAGGTCCTGGGCGTCTCCACGCAAACAGTCGCCCGTCGCTACGGGCGGCTGAGCAGCGAGCTGTCGCTTCGCGTTGTCGGGGTGGTGAATCCGCGGCAACCGTCGGGCGGGAAGTGGATTCTGAGGCTCACGGCCAGTCCGAACACCGCCCAGAGCGTCGCGTACAGCCTGGCTCGGCGGGACGACACCACCTGGGTGCGGCTCGTGTCCGGGGGAACCGAAATCTGCTTCGTCATGAACTCCGCGGCGCACCATACGCTGCTGTTCCGCGAGATCCCTCGGGTGGCCAACATCGCCGAGGTGTCGGCGCACCGCCTGCTGCACACCTATTTGGGCGGTCCCACCGCATGGCAGGGGCACACCACCGCTCTCACCGTCGAGCAGCAGGAACACCTACGCCGAGCACTCGACTCGTCGGATGACGCCGACGAGCCCAAGCTCCGTTCGTCCCTGACCCAGGCGGACTGGCACCTGTTGGCGGCGTTGCAGAACAACGGCCGTATCAGCTACACGGACCTCGCCGCGGAGACCGGCCAGTCCTCCTCGACCATTACGCGCCGACTCGCTGCTTTGCAGGCCGGCGGCATGCTCACCTTCGACGTCGAGATCAGCGCGGAGGTGTACGGCATCACCACGCAAGCCCTGCTGTGGATGTCCGTCGCCCCCGCGCACCTGAACCAGGTGGCGAGCACGCTGGTCCAGCACAGGGAACTGGCCTTCCTGGCCTCCACCACCGGCCCGACCAACCTGGTGGCCCTCGTCCTGTGCGAGAGTCCCAGCGACCTGCATGACTACCTGGCCGACAGGCTCAGCGCGCTGGACTCCATCCGCGTGCTCGAAACAAGTCCTGTCCAGAGGACCCTGAAGACCTGCAGTCCGTTCCTGCACAGCAGCCCCAGGCGTAGCGATTCAGCCTGACGCGGGTTCGGAGCCTCCATCGCTGAGCCGGGCTTCCCTGGCTGAACTCCCGTCGAGTTCGGCCAGGGGAAGCGGCGGTGACGTGCGGGAACGCGGGGCCCGGGGCTCGGCCCCGGAATCATCGAGGTGAGTGGCCGGCTTCTCGGCAGCCCGGGGTCATCGGTGGTTGTAGACGAGGTCGGCGATGCGCTCGGCGATCATGATCGTGGTGAGGTTGGTGACGCTGGAGGGCACGTACGGAACGATCGAGGCGTCCACGACCCGCAGGGCGGCGATTCCGTGCACGGCTCCGCGGGAGTCGACGACGGCCCGAGGCGAGTCGGCGGCACCCATGGGGGCGGTGGAGGTGGGGTGACCGTAGATGGAGAGGCCGGCTTCGATCACCCGCGTCAGCTCCTCGGCGTCGTCGGGCAGTTCGCGCGGCATCAGAAGCCCGGCGAGCGACGGCGCGAGGGCCGGGTCACGGGCCAGATCACGGGCGATCCGTACGCCTTCGAGCATGCGTCGGCGGTCGCGCTCGGTGCCGAGGTAGTTGTGGTCGATCAAGGGCTGGGCAAGCGGATCGCGGCCGGCGAGGCGCACCGTGCCCCGCGCCTCGGGGAGCACGAGAGCCGTGGACAGGGCGATGACGCCGCCGGGGGGCATGAACGGAGCCCCGCCTGGATGCACGGCGACGACGTTCAGGTCGAGTTCACCGTCCGCGGCCTCGCTGGAGGCGGTCCACAGCAGCGCGCCGAGCGCCGGAGCCATCTCCCCTCGCCCCGGGGCGAGGGCATGGACCGTGGGACAGAAGGGGTGGTCCTGCAGGTGTTGTCCGACGGGTAGGTCGGCGAGGGGCTCGATGCCGAGCGACGCCAGTTCGCCGGCGGGGCCGATGCCGGAGCGCAGCAGGATCGCCGCGCTTCCGTAGGTCCCGGCGGAGAGGATCACCTCGTCGGCAGGGTGCACGGTCCCGTCGGCGGTGACCACTCCGGTCGCACCGCCACCGCGGAACAGGACCCGGTCGACGTCGACGCCACCGTGCACCGTGAGATTCGGGCGAGCGCGCACCTCAGCGGTGAGGTAGACCAGTGCGGTGTTCTGCCGGATCCCGTCGAGGACGTTGACCGCGAAGGCCCCGACGCCGTCCTGCTCGGCACCGTTGAAGTCGGTGATCCGCTTGTGGCCACGGGCGACCGCGGCGTCGATGAAGCCACGATGCGCGGGGGTCAGCTCGGAGTCGGTCAGTTGGCGCACGGGCATCGGCCCGCTTCGCCCGTGAAAATCGTCCTCGCCGGTGGGGGTGTTCTCCAGGGCGCGGAAGTACGGCAGGACGTCGGCGAAGCTCCAGTCGTCGAGCCCGTTCTCGGCCCAGCGGGCGAAGTCGCGGGCACGGGCGCGGAGGGCGGCGCCGGCGTTGACGGCGGAACTCCCGCCCATCACCTTGCCGCGCAGGGCGACCATCGAGGGGGTCAGTCGCCCGCCCCGCGAGTCGTATCCCCAGTCGTGGTCCAGATCGGCGATGCGGTTGGCGTCGAGCAGCGCGTCGGGGAACTCGGTGGGGCCGTAGTCCGGCCCGGCCTCGAGCAGCACGACGCGCCGGGCGGGGTTCTCGCTCAGACGCGCGGCGAGCACCGCGCCGGCCGAGCCGCCGCCGACTATCAGGACGTCGGCCGGTTCGACAGAGTGGGACAAGGTATGACCCTTTCGATCTCGTGTGAGGTGGAGGGAACGTCCCGGTGGCGAGCCGCCGCGGGCGACGTCGGAACCGCGCTCACGGTGCGCACGTGAGCGTCGCCGGAGCCGCTTTCGGTGGCGGCTGACAGGCACGGGGAGTCAGTTCCGGATGACGCCCTTGTTCCGCATGAGGAAGTCGGCCAGGTAGCCGTCGTGCGGTACCGAGGGATCCATCCAGTGGGTGTGCCGGCTTCCCAGGTACAGGTTGCTGATGGTCGGCTCGCCGAGCAGGCGGTCGATGAGCCGGCTGTCGTGGGTCATCGCGTTGAGCACGAGCGTGTTCTTCAGCGGCTCCGTACCGGCCTCGGGCGTCCACGGCGCGATCCACACGCAAGGGAACGGCAGTTCCACACCTGCCTGCGGAGCGGCTGGACCGTCGAGTTGGTGGACGGCCGGCATCAGCGCGGCGCTCCCGTCACCGAGTTCGCCCACGATGCCGTCGCCGCCGAGCCAGGGCCGGGTGCCCGCCGCCTTCTTCAGCAGGTACGTTTCGATCGCCTTGGCGAC
This sequence comes from Streptomyces sp. NPDC002306, assembly GCF_053593435.1. Lineage (NCBI taxonomy): Bacteria > Bacillati > Actinomycetota > Actinomycetes > Kitasatosporales > Streptomycetaceae > Streptomyces > Streptomyces sp. NPDC002306. Next base: position 11,696 of record NZ_JBSFCK010000040.1, on the reverse strand, counting down.
CGCGACCGGCTGCACGGGGAGTACGGCCTTGTCGTCCTCGGGAGGCAGGGCCGTCGCGGTGGACAACCGGGCCGCGACCGCCTCGGCGAGCGGAGCCGGGTCGCCCTCCACGAAGACGGCTGTCGTGTTCACGCATCCGGTCCCGCCGTGGCCGCTCACGGATGAGACGATCACGTCCAGGTGGTCGCGCCAGTCCACGTCGGCGGTGATGAGGATCTTCGACCGGCCCGGCCCCTGCGGCAGCACCGTCGCGGCCTCGCCGTACTTGCGGGTCACCTCCTCGCCGCCGTACACCATCCCCAGGTCGGCGCCGCGCAGGATGGCGTCGGCACCGGCGTGGTCGGTGGGCAGGAGCACCACCTGGTCGTCGGCGAATCCGGCGCTCCGCAGTGCCGCCACGAGCCGGTGCGGGGTGAAGGGATCGCGGCTCGACGGACGGACCGCGACGCGGTAGCCCAGCGCCAGTGCCTCCGGCCAGATGCTGTGGGTGCCGGGGTGATTGCCCGCGGCGTGCACGGCGAACACGTCTCCGCGCCGTGTCCACACCGAACGCCCGGTCCGCGTCAGCGGATCGCGCCAGGTGTCGACCGCCCCCCGGGGGCGCGCGTACTGGACGCTCGCATGAGCCTTCGCCACCCGCTCGGCGACCGTCGTGGTCGCCGTGACGACGGAGGAGACCGGGACGCCACCGACCCTGCTGACGGCGTGCTGGTACTCCTCGACGGTCAGGCCGTCGATCGTCGCGGTCGTGAAGAGCTCGGCCGCACGGATCATCGCGTCGGCCCGTTCGTCGGCCGGCATGACGCCGCCCCGGCGCAGCGCCGCCATGGTGCGGTTGACGTACAACGGCGGCACGAGACTCAGTTCCGCGAGGGCGGTGCCCGCCACATCGGTGACCGTCTGGATGTTCCTGGAGCGGTAGGCACCCGTTGCGCCGAGCGCGGGCAGGTCGATCATCAGTAGACCCCCTCGATGACGTCCTCGTCCTCGAAGACCGCGACCGTGGAGATGTCGGCGACCGAGTCCCCGACCAAGCCGTTCACCTGGGGAATCCGGGTGGCGACGTCACGTTCCAGGTTGCCGGGCAGCAGGAAGGACTTGCTGACGTGGTTGACCAGCACCCGGCCCCGCTCTCCGTAGGGCACCGGCTCGAGGCTCTTCTGATCGACGACCGTGAAGGTCACGTAGGGGGAGAACGAGTCGAAGACACACGGATCGTCGACGGAGATCCCGGCGCGCTCGCCCGCGACCCCGATGATCATCGTGCTTCCGTACTCGCCGCACAGCGCGACCTCGGGGAACACCTCGGTCTTGAAGAGGTGACGGGAGTCGGCGTCCATCTGCGTGCCTCCCCACCTGATGCACTTCACCCGCTCGTTCACCAGGGCGGTCAGCTTCTCGTCCCTGGCCAGCCGCTCCAGCAGCGGGGGAGTGATGGTGAGCAGGCCGATGTCCTGCGTCCGCAGGATGTCGGCGGCCTGGTCGATGAGGTGCTGGGCGTAGGCGTCGACCTGCCCGAACTGACCGTCGGCGATGAGCCGCTTCACCCAGCGCGGATCGAGGTCGATCGTGAAGCCGTGGCGGCCGTGCGTGACGGCGTGCTGCCGGAACAGGGTGCCCACGACGTGCGGCCCGGTCGGGATGATTCCCAGCCAGTTCCCTCCGCGCGGCACACCGTGACGGTCGAGGTTCGCGTTGCTCCAGCCCACCATGCGGTCCAGCCAGTCCCGCATCAGGACGACCCGCTTCGGGGCGCCGGTGGTGCCGCCGCTTTCGAAGAACCCGATCACGTCGGGCTGATGTCCGTATCCCCTGGGAATCAGGTCCTCGCCCCGGACGTCACGAAGCTCCGCGGCCAGGTTCGGGAAGAGCCGGAGGTCCTCGTGCGTCTTGACATCGGCTCGCGGATCGAACCCGAGAGTGGCGGCCCGGTCCAGCCAGAACGTGCAGCCGGTCTCGGGGTTGAAGTGCCACTCCATGGCGGCGCGGATGAACTCGTCCGGATCGGGCTGGACGTCGAACGGAAGGTCCAGGATCTGTTCTGCGGTAAGAGGCATGGTCTCTTCCTCGTGGAAAGGGTCGGGTGTGTCCGGGCACGACGACGACGCCGCCGAGGCGGTCAAAGGCGGTGAGCGCGCGTCAGGAGGGTCTGTCGAAGGAGTGGAGGACTACGGCTGCAGCCGGCTCGTACGCCACCCGAGCGAGTCGCGGTCGTAGCGCAGCCTGCGGTGCAGCCGGTCCGAGCTCGCGGACCAGAATTCGACGACGTCGGGCCGCAGCCGGTAGCCGACGAAGAACTCCGGCCGGGGCTGGGGCTCCCCGGTCAGTTCCAGGCCGCGTGCCCTGGCGCGCAGGGCCTCGACGTCCTCCAGGTCCTTCAGTGGCTCGCTCTGCTCGGTGACCGTCGACATGGCGTGCAACGGAATCGCCCGGGCGGACCACAGGGCGTCCGACTCGGCGTCGGGCAGCAGTTCGACCGGACCGGAGAGGATGATCTGCTGGCCGGTCTCCCGCCAGTACAGCAAACCCGACGCCCACCCCGTGGCGGCGAGTTCGCGTCCCTTCTGGCTGCGGCTGTGGCTGGTGAACACCGGACCGAGGTCGGTGACATCGGTGATGGCGACGATCCGGTTGGAGGCGCGGCCGCGGGAGTCCGCGGTGGCCAGCGCGAGCGCGCCGGGCTCGCGGACTCCGATCTCCCGTGCCTCGGAAAGCCAGCCGCGCACCAGGTGGAGGGGCTCCGCCGGCGGCTGGTCGTACTCGGGGAAGGGGAGGTCGACCTTCCCGCTGAGGGACTCGAATCCACTTGGGTCCATGAGAGATTCCCCGCTAGACATTGATGGTTCCCTCGGCAACGACGACGGCGTGCCCGCCGACGTGGACCGAGCTGACTGATTCGCCGACCCCCTCGGCGGTCGCCCTCATGACCGACGGGCGTCCCATTTCGACACCCTGGGTGATTCTGATCTCCTGCCCGTACTCGGCGAACCCGTGTCTGGCCAGGTGGATCGCGAGAGGCCCGGCGGCGGAACCGGTCGCCGCGTCCTCGACCACGCCGTAGGCGGGGGAGAACATCCGCGTCCGCCAACCCCCGTCCGCCTTGGCGAAGCAGTTGGCGGCCATGTCGGGGAAGCGCGAGAGGGCGCGATGGTCCGGGTGGAGAGCGGAAAGCGCCTCGACGTCGCTCAACCCCACGAACACGTGACGCGGCCCGTTGTGGTAGATCTCGACCGGGGCCGTCGACGACTCGACCCCGAGTGCGGCCAGGAGGTCCGGGGCGAGATCGTAGGGCTTCGAACTGGGGACCGGCTGCTCCATCCGGACCCACCCGGCGCCGTCGCGGATGCCCAGCTCGAACGGGATGGCACCCATCGCGGTCTCCAGCAGCAGCCTGTCGCGTCCCCAGGTCCGGCCGAGGGCGAAGGCCGTGCCGAGCATCGGGTGCCCGGCGAACGGCAGTTCGTTGACCGGGGTGAAGATCCTGATCCGTGCGTCGCCGTCCTGCTCGGCCGGCAGCACGAAGGTGACCTCGGAGAGGTTCATCTCCTTCGCGACGCGTTGCATCGTCCCACCGGTCAGATCCTCGCTGTCGAAGAAGACGGCGACCGGGTTGCCGAGCAGGGGCTCGCTGGCGAAAGCGTCTACGACCATGTATCGGTGCATCACGGGTGCTCCAGGGCTTGTGCCGGTACCGAGGGCCCGGCGGAGAAGGCGAGGCCGAGCGAGTCGATCCCCTCGGCCACCGCTGCGATGTCGAAGCCGGAGCGGTGGTCGGGTGCGTACCCGATCAGCTCGGCCGCCCGGTTGGGGGGCAGCTGCTGATCCGCCGGAACGTCCGAGTCCCACCACATGACCGCGCCCCAACGGCCGCGTTCGCGGTCGGCGATCCACAGCTTCAGGCGCAGTCCCCTGACCTCGTGCCACGGCTCGACGGAGCCGTCACGAAGATCCTTCTCCAGGGATTCGACGGTCTGGTGGGACCTGGCCAGGTCCCACCAGACGACATCCACTCTCATCGGCCGAGCACCCCCTGTATCGCCGCTTCGATGATGCGCGGGCCGTCGACGGTGAGCACCGACTCGGCGTGGAACTGCACCGAGGCGAAGCCCGGCCCGCGCAGCGCGTTCACCTCGCCGGTCTCCCGGTCCCGGCTCACCTCGACCACGCCGATCCCTTCGACGGTTCGCTCGCTCACCGCGCTGTGCGCGGCGAACGTGTTGTAGAAGCCCACGCGTTCGGGCACGCCGAACAGTTCGATCTCACGCTGTACGCCCTGGTTGGGCACCTCGCGGCGGTGCAGCTCGAAGCCGAGCTTCGTGCTGAGCACCTGATGGCTCAGGCATACGGCCAGCATCGGCCGGCGGCTCGCCAGCGCGGTGTCGATGGACTGCCGCAGCCTGGCGATCTTGGGGTGGGCGGTCATCCGTGGATCGCCCGGACCGGGGCCGAAGACCGTCAGGTCGTAGGCCGCCACGTCGTACGGCTCGTCGAAGCGGCGGACCGCCACGGACAACCCCAGTGACCGCAGCTGCTGGTCGAGCATCGCGGTGAAGGTGTCCTCCGCGTCCACGACCAGTGCCGTCATGCCGTCCAGCGAGGCCCCGGCCGGCGGGCGGTCATCCGTGTTCCGGAGCCAGAAGCCCGCGATCCCCTCGTTGCGGCGCTCCAGGGCGGCGCGGACCTCCGGGTCGGCCGCGTAGCCGGATGCACGGTCGGACTGGAGCGCGCTGAGCAGGGTCGCCAGCTTGCCGTGGGTCTCGGCGGCCTCGGCCATCGGGTCGGAGTGGCGCACCAGGGTGGCCCCCACCGAAATGTTCATCCGGCCACCGGGATCGATGTCGGCCGTCCGGATCAGGATCGCCGAGTCGAGTGTCTGCTGTCCGGCCGCGTCCCGTCCGATCAGCGCGGCGACCCCGCTGTAGTAGCCGCGGCCTTGCGGCTCGTAGCGCGAGATGACCTTGGCGGCGCTCTCCAGCGGGCTCCCGGTGACGGTCGGCGCGAACATCGTCTCGTGCAGGACCTCGCGCACATCGCGGTTGGTCCTGCCCTCGATCAGGTATTCGGTGTGCGCCAGCCGCGCCATTTCCTTCAGGTACGGCCCGTGGACGCGCCCCCCGTCGTCGCACAGCCGGGCCATCATCTTCAGTTCCTCGTCGAGGACCATGTAGAGCTCGTCGGTCTCCTTGGTGTCGGCGAGGAACTCCATGACCCCCTGCAAGGTGGGGCCGCCGGACGGATACCGGTACGTGCCGCTGATCGGGTTCATGACGGCCGTGCCGCCGACGAGCGAGACGTGGCGCTCCGGTGTCGCACCGACGAGAGTGTTGCGGCCGGTGTGGATGATGAAGGTCCAGTAGGCCTTCTCCTCGCGCTCCAGCAGCCGCCGGAAGAACGACAGGGCGCTGGTCAGCGAGTAGTCGCCGATGTCCGCGACGAACGAGCGCTTCATCACGAAGTTGGCGCCCTCGCCGGTGCCGATCTCCTCGGTGACGATCCGACGCACCATCTGCGCGTAGGCGTCGTCGTCCATGTCGAAGTGTCCGTCGGTCAATTCCGTCGGGACCTGCGGGAAGCCGGCGAGCGCTGCGGCGACCGGCACCGTGTCGCGAGCGGTGAGGCTCATCGCGAGCAGGGGCGTGGCGTCGTCCAGCGCGGCGAAGCCGCGATCGGCCAACTGCCGGTAGGGGACGAGGACCAGCGTGTCGAGCGCGGGCCCCGGCCCGGAGTCGTCGGCCAACGGGATGTCGTCCAGCGACTTGTACTCGGTCATCTGGCCGGTCAGGACGTCCAGCGTGCCGGGGGAGCCGCTTTCGGGACGGTGGATGATCGCGAAGGCGGGTACCTCCAGCGCGAGAACCCGCTCGAGCAGGGCGCTCATGCGAGCACGTCCTCGGTCCGGACCACCATGGCGCAGCACCGTGCCGCGTATGCGAGGGTCATCGTGTGGCGGTCTTCGGAGAAGTCGCCCAGCGCGTCGGCGACCAGGAAGGGCTGGACGTCGTGGGAGAACGCCTCCAGAGCGGTCGACAGCACGCCTATATGCGCGTAGACACCGCAAATGATCAACTGGTCACGCTGTAGCGCGCGCATGCGCTGCAGCAGCTCCGACCCGAAGAACGCGCTGTAGCGCCACTTCGTGCTCACCCAGTCGTCCGCGTCGGGTTCGAGTCCGGGAACGACCGCGCGTTCGGTCTCGTCCGTGCGCATGCCGGGGCCCCAGAAGTCCTTCAGGAGCCCACGCTGTCGGTCCGTCATCCCGCCGGGCTGTGCGGTGTAGGCCACCGGCACCCCCAGCGCTCCGCAGCGCTTCTTGAGGCCGGCGATGTTGTTCACCAATTCGCCGCGCATGCCGTCCTCGAAGGGCTCGAGGAAATAGCTCTGCATGTCGTGGATGAGGAGCACCGCCCGATCCGGGTCGACGCTCCAGCGCACGGTGTTCTCCGGCAGCGCATCACTCGGCGGCAGTCTGTACGGCGCGATCGGCGGTATTCCCGTCATCACAAGGCTCCCTCTCTAGGAATCTCAGTACTCGGACCACGCCGAGACCACCTTGATGGCCTGGGGGGTGTTGAGCCGCGGATCACACAGGCTGGTGACGGGTCCCGACCCCAGCTCGGCCGCGTCCAGCACGCACTCGGTCACGTCGTCGGGGGTCGCCTCGAGGTGAAGTCCCCCGGCCGGCACCCCCGCCAGGTCCAGGACCCGCCGGAAGCCGCGGACTTCCCGGGCGACGGTTTCCACCAGCCGGTACTTGGTGCCGTCGGCCGCGCAGTCGGTGTTCCCGTGCATCGGGTCGCTGAGCCAGACCACCGGGTGCCCGGCCGACTGCACGGCCTCGACGAGCCGGGGCAGCCTGTCGGCGACGAGGTCGGCGCCCATCCGCACGATGAGTGAGAGCCGGCCCGGCTCCCGTTCCGGGTCCAACCGGTCGCACAGCTCGACGATCTCGCCGGCGGTCATCGACGGGCCGACCTTGCAGGCGACCGGGTTGGCCACCTGGGCGAGCAGTGCGACGTGCGGGCCGTCGATCTGCCGGGTCCGCTCGCCGATCCACGGCCAGTGGGTGGAGCCGAGCAGGTGCCGGCCGCCGTCGAGCTCTCGGAGCATCGACATCTCATAGTCCAGGAGCAGTGCTTCATGGCTGGTCCAGACGACAGGCCCGCCGAGCCGGGGTGCTGACCCGACCCACCCGAGCCGCGTCGTGATCTCCCGCGCAGCCATGTAGCCCGTGAGCATGCGCAGGGGATCGGGACGCCTGCTCTCGCGGGTGGGCTCCGGCCCGTTGATCATGTGCCCGAAGAAGGACGGCAGTTCGTCGTCGCCGAGTTTCTCGACCTGGCTGGAGCGGGGCTTGGAGAACTGCCCCGCGATCCGCCCGACCCGCAGCGTCCGCCTGCCGGTGGCGGTCTCCAGGTTCTGGGCGAGCAGGTCGATGAGTCCGGTCTTGCCTTGAATGTGCCCAGCGGTGCACTCGGCCGGGTCCTCCGCACAATCCCCGGCCTGGAGCACCTGCATCTCGCCGGTGGCGACGCGGGCCAGGTGGGAGCGGAGATCCTCCACCTGCGCCGAGGTCACCAGCGGTGTGACGGATGACAGCATCGCTCGTACGAGCTCGACCTGTGAGGGATTGTCCCATTCGGGCTGATGGCGCGCCTGGGCCCTATCGATGTCGGCAAGGATGTTTCCCATAACGACCTACTCCATTGATTGGTAAGAAGCCGCCCGGCGAACGGCGTTCAGGTCGGTATGTCGGCCCGCTTGACCTGAGGGACGGCGATGCCCAGAGCCCTGAACTGCTGGCAGGGGTTCATGAACTCGCGCTGACGCTTGATCTTCCCGTTCTCGAACAGGAAGGAGTGCAGGAAGTGATTGCTGTAGTGGCCGTCGGGATAGTCGGGGAAGCGGATCGTTCCCTCGCCGTCGCATTCGACCCAGAACTGGTTGGGGTCCTGCGTGTCGAAGATCTCGACGTTCGTCCAGGCCCAGTCGGGGAAGCACTTGAGCGACCATTGGCCGTGGTCACCCAGTCGGTCTCTGCCCGTGATGACGATCGGCTGCCCGGTTTCGGTCGTCCAGAGACCACCGGTGCCGTCTTCGGTGAACAGAAGGTGTCGGCGCAGGCGATCCTCCCCGCGGGTATTCATGTACTGCGCCACGATCGCGCGGTTGCTCGCTCGCAGTTCCGCTTCGTCGCGGGACTTCGACAACGTATCGGTGGTTTCAGCGGTGCCGGTGATGTCGACCATTGGCTCTTCCTGTAGTGCCGAAGAAAAGTGGGATCACCGCGCGCACAAGGGCAGGCAGACACAACCAGTCATGGCGACGCCGAAAGAGCGCAGTCACGCATTGGTTCATGCGATTTCGGTTGAACCCCCCTCCCGCGCACTGCGGGTAGGCGAGATCTTGTTCATACCCTGGCTGGTTCGGGAAGCCGATCACCGCTGTCTGGCCGAAAAATTCCAGCCGCTATCACCGTCTGAGGGATCTGCTCCATGGCGGGCGCGAATCTGCCCGAGCACTCGTGACCCGATCTTGTTCTGGACACGCGCCTGCGCGGGCTCCTCCCACGTGCGGGCCAAGAGGGGGTGCCGGGGTTGATCCGTCGTCGGTCGATCGCGGTACGTCGGGCAGCGAGCACCACCTGATCCGCGACGGCGGCGGCACACCGCTGAAAGTGATCACGACCGGCGGCGACGTCCCCTACATCACTCAGGCTCTCGCCTGGTCGACGGCGGCGTCCCGTCCGCGGCCGGCGGGGACGCAGCGACTACTACTACCGACAGCCCGGAGCTCCGGCCCGGCACCGGTGCCCGGACACGTGCCGCCGGTCTGGCCGCCTGCGCGCGCCGGAGCCTCGCATCCGACGTGAATTTCGGCCACGCGAGCCGCGCTCGATGGAACGAACATGCCAATCCTGCGCCACGTGCGGTGACCGAACCATGGGGCACTTATGTTCGCGGTGCGCACCGCACACTTCGATGGTTTTCCACATCGAAGGATTCGGAAAACCATCGCCCCGAGTATCGGCCGCGATCCCCCATCTCTTGCATGACATACCCCATACAAGACACTTGCCCAACCAGAAGGAATTCCAGTGAAGCGTATCGGTGAACATGCGGTGGTGCTGGGAGCGAGTATTTCGGGTCTGCTTGCCGCCCGGGTGCTCTCCGAGGCATTCGACCGGGTAACGGTGGTAGAGCGTGACCAGCTGCCGGAGGGGCAGCGGACTCAGCGGCGAGGTGTGCCGCAGGGCCGCCACGCTCATGGCCTGCTCTCCAAGGGCGCGAAGGTCTTCGAGGAGCTCTTCCCCGGGATACTCGATGACTTCGTCGCCGGTGGCGCGCCCGTCATCGACGGACCTGCCGAGCTGCGGATGAGCTTGGGCGGGCACTTGTTGTGCATGGACGGCGAGTACGCCGATCTGTCCCGCACCTACCAGCCGAGCCGGCCGCATCTGGAGAGTCGGCTCCGCGCCCGGATCGGGGATCTCGCCAAGGTCAAGCTCATCGACGAGTGCCAGGTCACCGGCCTCGAGACCACCTCGGACAAGAGCGCTGTCACCGGTGTGCGTGTCAGGTACGTGGGCAGCGGCTCCGAGGATGTGATCCCCGCCGATCTGGTGGTGGACGCGACCGGCCGGTCCGGACGGACCACCAAGTGGCTGGTCGAGATGGGATACGAGCCGCCGCTCGAGGAGCGTATCGACGTCGACATCATGTACACCAGCCGGTATCTGCGGCCGGCCCGTGGGTCGATGGGCCGCGAGAAGGTCGTGATCATCGGGCACGCACCGGGGAGTCCCAAGGGCGCGGAATTCCTGGAGGAAGAGGACGGCCGCTGGGTCCTGACGCTGATCGGATACCGCGACCACCATCCGCCGACCGACCCGGCCGGGTGGGTGGAGTTCGTCAGGCCGTTGGTTCCCGAACACGTCTTCGCGGCGATCCGCGACGCCGAGCCGCTGAGCGAGATTTCCGCGCACCGGTTCCCGGCGAGCGTGCGCCGTCGCTACGAGAAGCTGACCCGATTCCCGCGCAGGCTGCTGGTGGTGGGCGATGCGATATCCAGCTTCAACCCCATCTACGCCCAGGGGATGACGGTGGCCTCGCTCCAGGCGATGGCGCTGCGTGACTCGCTGAGCGGTGACCTGGATCTGGTCGGGCAACGATTTTTCCGCAAGGCCGCCAAACCCATCGGCGTCGCCTGGAAGATGGCGACCGGCAGTGACCTGGCCCTGCCTCAGATCGAAGGCCCGAGGCCACTTCCCGTGCGGCTCATCAACTCCTACATGGACAAGGTGCTCGGCGCGGCCGAAACGGACATGGTCGTGGCCGAGAAATTCCTGAAAGTCCAGTACTTGCTCGAACCGCCGACAGCATTGTGCACTCCGGGCATCATGTGGCGCGTTTTGGCGGGAAATCGCCGGCGGCGCTTCCCGGTACACACCAGTTAATGGAGGTAACCCAATGCCCGTCTCTATCGCCGACAAAATCCTTCGGCTCTCCCTGACCACGTTCGGGTTCATCGACGCGTCGCAGTTCTTTCCGTCGCTCTCCACCTACAAGGTGGACAGGGCCTTCGATCTCACCGAGTTCGAGGAGGCCATGAAGCACTTCTTCCGGGGGAATCCGCTCTTCTCCAAGTGCCACCTGGTGGAGCTGACCTTCGACACTCCCGAGGATTTCCCCCTGTCGTCCTTCCAAGGGCTCCTCGCGGAAAAATACGAAAGCTACTACGACAGCTTCCTGCTCGCCTCCGTCACCTATCGCTCCGACCCGCACCTGCAGGGCATCTTTACGTGTATTCCGTTTCCGCTGCAAGACGGATACAAGGTTTTCCGGTTCCACCAGGCGCTGATGAAGACCCTGAAGACTCGGCAGGACGGCTTCCAGATCGCCCAAGGCCTCGCAGAGCTGGAGATCCGGGCCGATGAGCTGGCAGACTTCGTGCCGCAGGCTCAGACTTCGCCCTCCGGTGCGAGCAAGGAACTCCCCGTCACGTTCACCGAAGGCTCTGCCCCGCCGGTCAAGATCGGCTCCTTCCTGGAAAAAATGAGGGCGGATTTCCTTGGCCGCGACAGCGCGAACATGTTCGTCCTCAAGAACAGTCTCTACTCGCCGAAGCTGCCCCTCGGCAACACGCTTCGGTTTCTGACGGTGCCGCGCAGCGTCATCGCGCACAGCACGGGAATTGAGATCCGTGACTACTATCGCGCCGAGGAGCAGCGGCAGATAGACGCACTGTCCCGCATCGAGCGGCGAGAAGACTTCATCGAAGCCGGCCAGGCCCGAATCGGGAAGATGATTGCCACGCCCGACGTCTTCGCCGTCAACAACTACGGCAATGTGTCGGCGCACGACGGCTCGGACGTTCATGGGGACCAAGGCACGCTCGTGAAGTACGAGTGGCATATGCCGCTCATCGTGTTGGGGCTCACCGTGGGCGAGAGGTCCGGACTCTCGTGGACGATCACCATTCGTGACAAGGCGTTCAACTTTGCGACGGTCCGTCGCACTTCCCCGCAGGATGACATCGCCAAGGCGGCTGTCGAAGACAATCCGGCAGCGTCCGTCGTGTAGGTCTCGAAGATTTCACGAACAATCAAGGCCCGCTCGTCTTCTACCGGTCGGGGGGGGGGGGGGGGGGGCGCCCGCGCCCCCCCCCCCCCCCCCCCCTCCCCCCCGCCCCCCCGATCA
>NZ_JBSFCK010000039.1:34925-47241 GCF_053593435.1 Streptomyces sp. NPDC002306 | reverse complement strand
GGGATGCACTCCATCCACGGCCGGGCCCCCGCCATCGCCACCGGCCTGGCCGCCTCGCGCCGGGACCTGTCCGTGTGGGTGGTCACCGGTGACGGCGATGCCCTCTCCATCGGCGGCAACCACCTGATCCACGCCCTGCGCCGCAACGTGAACCTGAAGATCCTGCTCTTCAACAACCGGATCTACGGTCTGACGAAGGGCCAGTACAGCCCGACCTCGGAGGTCGGCAAGATCACCAAGTCGACGCCGATGGGCTCCCTGGACGCCCCCTTCAACCCGGTGTCCCTCGCCCTGGGTGCCGAAGCCTCCTTCGTGGCCCGCACGATCGACTCCGACCGCAAGCACCTCACCGAGGTCCTGCGGCAGGCCGCCGCGCACCCCGGCACGGCGCTCGTGGAGATCTACCAGAACTGCAACATCTTCAACGACGGCGCCTTCGAGGCACTGAAGGACAGACAGTCGGCGCAGGAGGCGCTGATCCGCCTCGAACACGGCCGGCCGATCCGCTTCGGGGCGGACGGTTCGCGCGGTGTCGTACGGGACCAGCGGACGGGCGACCTGACGGTGGTCACGGTGACTCCGGAGAACGAGGCGCAGATCCTGGTCCACGACGCCCACGCCACGTCACCGACCACCGCCTTCGCCCTCTCCCGGCTCGCCGACCCCGACACCCTGCACCACACCCCGATCGGTGTGCTCCGCGCGGTGGAGCGGCCGGTCTACGACACCCAGCTGGCCGAGCAGCTGGACACGGCGATCGAGCAGCACGGCAAGGGGGACCTGGCGGCGCTGCTGGCGGGCGGCGACACCTGGACGGTCGTCGGCTGACCGGACCCGACGTGCGTGACGAGGCCCGGGCCCCTACGAGGTGGCCCGGGCCTCGTCGTAGGCGCGCCGCGCCCGCTCCACGGCGGGCATCCGCTCGTGGGTCCACAGCGCCAGCGCGCGTACCTGCTCGGCGGCCTCGCGCCCGAGTTCGGTCAGGGAGTAGTCGACGCGCGGCGGGATGACCGGCTTGGCGTCCCGGTGCACCAGACCGTCCCGCTCCAGGGTCTGCAACGTCTGGGTCAGCATCTTCTCGCTGACCCGGCCGATCGTCCGGCGCAGCTCGCTGAAGCGGTAGGGGCGGTCGAGGAGCTCGATCAGGACGAGCACGCCCCAGCGGCTGGTGACGTGCTCCAGGACCAGTCGGTGGGGGCACATGCTCTCGCCGACGGCGTACTTGCCGGCCGCCTCGGTACTTACTGACATGTGGGTACCTTACTTCAAAGTGGGTACTGTCGTATAGTTAGCGCTCCTCCTAGGGTTGGCGACATCGCACCCCACAAGGAGATTCAGATCATGAGCATCGTCGTCACCGGAGCCACCGGACACCTCGGCCGTCATGTCGTGGAGCAGCTGCTGGAGAAGGTCCCGGCCGAGCGGATCACCGCCGTCGTGCGCGACGAGGCGAAGGGCGCCGCCTTCGCGGCCCGCGGCGTACGGCTCGCGGTCGCCGACTACAACATCCCCGAGACCTTCGACGGCCTCTTCGCGGCCGGCGACAAGGTCCTGCTGATCTCCGGCAACGAGTTCGACAAGGGCCGCGTCCAGCAGCACCAGGTCGTCATCGACGCCGCCAAGGCGGCCGGGGCCGCCCTGCTCGCCTACACCAGCGCCCCCGGCAGCCTGACGGCCGCGCTCGCCGACGACCACCGCGCCACCGAGCGGGTGCTGCTCGCCTCCGGTCTGCCGTACACGCTGCTGCGCAACGGCTGGTACCACGAGAACTACACCGAGAACCTGGCCCCGGTGCTGGAGCACTCCGCCGTCGTCCAGGCGGCCGGCGAGGGCCGGATCTCCTCCGCCGCGCGCGCCGACTACGCGGCCGCCGCCGTCGCCGTACTGACCGGCGAGGGGCATGAGGGCAGGACGTACGAGCTGAGCGGCGACGAGGCCTGGGGCTTCGCCGAGTACGCGGCCGAGCTGAGCCGGCAGACCGGCCAGGAGATCGCCTACAACTCCGTCCCCGGCGAGGTCCTCCACGGCATTCTGACCGGCGCCGGGCTGCCCGAGGCGTTCGCCGCGATCCTGGTCGGCGTGGACGCGTCGATCGAGAAGGGCGAGCTGGCCGACACCCCCGGCGACCTCTCCCGTCTGGCCGGCCGCCCGACCACCCCGCTCGCCGAGGCCGTCGCCGCCGCGCTCAAGGGCTGACCCCGCAGCCGCTTCGGGCCCGCCGGACACGACACCCCGGCTGTCATGACCGTATGGCGATACGGACATGACAGTCGGGGTCGCTCGGCGCTACCTTCTGGGCACGGACACGCGCGCGCGTGTCCGTGAACGAGAGGGAGGGACCCGTGGCCGGAGAGTCGAGGGGCGAGCGGCGGACAGGGCTGCTGAACGGCTTCGCGGCCTACGGGATGTGGGGGCTCGTCCCCCTCTTCTGGCCGCTGCTGAAGCCCGCGGGAGCGGGGGAGATCCTCGCCCACCGGATGGTGTGGTCCCTCGCCTTCGTCGCCGTCGCGCTCGTCCTCGTACGCCGCTGGGCCTGGGTGGGCGAACTGCTGCGGCAGCCGCGCAGGCTGGCGCTGATCACCGTGGCCGCCGCGGTCATCACCGTGAACTGGGGCGTCTACATCTGGGCCGTGAACAGCGGCCACGTGGTGGAGGCCTCGCTCGGGTACTTCATCAACCCCCTGGTCACCATCGCCATGGGCGTGCTGCTGCTGAAGGAACGGCTGCGGCCCGTGCAGTGGGCGGCCGTCGGCGTCGGCTTCGCCGCCGTGCTGGTCCTGGCCATCGGCTACGGCCGCCCGCCGTGGATCTCCCTCTGCCTCGCCTTCTCCTTCGCCACCTACGGGCTGGTGAAGAAGAAGGTCGACCTCGGCGGCATCGAGTCGCTGGCCGCCGAGACCGCGATCCAGTTCCTGCCCGCCCTCGGCTATCTGCTGTGGCTGAGCGCGCACGGCGAGGCGAGCTTCGCGGCGCAGGGCGCCGGGCACGCCGCCCTGCTCGCCTCGACCGGCATCGTCACCGCGATCCCCCTGGTCTGCTTCGGCGCGGCCGCGATACGGGTCCCGCTGTCGACGCTGGGCCTGCTCCAGTACCTGGCCCCGGTCTTCCAGTTCCTGCTCGGCGTCGTCTACTTCGGCGAGGCCATGCCGCCCGAGCGCTGGGCCGGCTTCGCCCTGGTCTGGCTGGCCCTGGCGCTCCTCACCGGGAACGCGCTGCACACCGCCCGCCGCACCGCGCTGCTCAGGGCCGCGGCGGCGGGGCGCACGATCCCCGCCCCCGGTGCCGCCGCTGTCCCCGCCCCCGGCTCCGCGGCTGTTCCCGCCCCCGGATCCGCCGCTGTTCCCGCCCCTGGATCCGCCGGCAGCCCGACCGCGGTGGACGCCTGACGCCCGACGCCTACCCGGTCCAGCCGGACTGGTACAGGCGCTGCGCTGTGTCGCCCCCTTCGCGGAGGACGTGCGCGAACGGCTCTGGCGCGCGGTCGGACCGGGCGACCGTCCCGGCGGTTCCGTTGCGCGCCGGCTCGGGTACCCACTACAAGTGGTCGGCATGACGCAGACGACCGCACCCGCCCCGCTGCACTGGAAACTCGTCATCGACGCCGCCGACCCGCACGCGCAGGCCGACTTCTGGTCCGCCGCGCTCCACTACACGGTCGAGGACAACAGCGCTCTCGTCGAACGACTGCTGGAGGCCGGGGCCCTGTCCGGCTCGGCCACCGTGGAGTTCCACGGCCGCCCCGCCTTCCGGGACCTGATCGCCGTACGCCACCCCGACGACCCGTACGACGAGGACAGCGGGACCGGGCTCGGGCGCCGGCTGCTGTTCCAGCGCGTGCCGGAGCCGAAGCTGGCCAAGAACCGGCTGCACCTGGATCTGCACGCGGGCCGGGACCGGCGGGCGGAGGAGGTCCAGCGCCTGGAGAAGCTGGGGGCGAGCGTGGTGCGGGAGGTGAAGGAGCCGGGCGGCGAGTGGGTCGTGCTGGCGGATCCGGAGGGCAACGAGTTCTGCGTCCAGTGACGTTCGGCCCGTCTCCCGCGTCCGCTCCCCTGCCTCCCTGACCCCAGCCTGGCTCCCGGTCTCCCTCCGGGGTCCGCTAGCGGGTGTCCGTGTCGCGGGCCGCTCGTTCCGCCAGGCGGTTCATGCGGGCGCGGGCGGACTCCAGTTGGCCGATGTCGTCGGCGGCGGGCCCGTCCTCGCCCGTGAGGTCGGTCCACAGCCCGAGGAGATCCTGCCCCAGGCGCAGTCCCTGAGCGGGGTCACGCACCGCACGCCAGGCCGCGGCCGCGCTCTGGACGTTGCCGTACGCGGCCTCCGCGTCCCCGGCACGGTGGCACACCCGGGCCAGGTCGAGGGAGAGGTGGAAGGCGCGGAGCGGGTCGCCCGCCAGATAGGCGATGTACGCCGTGAGTTCGAGCAGCCGGAGCACCTCGGGGTGCTCGGGCCCCAGTGACCTCGACGCCTCGGCGACGGTCCGCTCGGCCAGCGCCGCCGCCTCCTCGATCTGCCCCGACTTCACGGCGTCGCTGATCCGCGCCATCGGCTCGGCGAGGAGGGCGGGGGTGTCGCCCGCGCCGGACGCGCCCAGCGGCTCGTCGCCGAGCACGGCTTCGGCGACCGCGTCGAACCCACGGGCGGGAGTCGCCTTGGGATCGGGAGCGGGCTCGGGAACGGCGTAGGGGTCGGGTTCGGGGTGGGGCTCTGGTTGGGGATCTGACTGGGGCTCGGGCGTGACGACGGGGGGCTGGCCGAAGGCGGGTGGTAGGGGTGCGGACGCTGGTGCCGCTGTGGGAGCCGGGCTCAGCGGGCCGTCCATGGTCGGGGGCGGGCCGAACTCGCCCATCGGCGCGGCGGCCGTGCCGTAGGGCGTGTCCGTGGCGGACTCGCGCACCGTACGGAGGCGGAAGGTGGGAGCGGGGTCGTCGAGCCGCGACTCCGGCGACGGCTCCGCATCCGAAAGCGGCTGCGGGAGCGGCTGTGGGGCCGGCTGCGACCGTGGCGGTTCGGCGTCCTCCTGCCGCCAGGCCGGCGGCGGGCTCGCGGGGGCGGCGGCAGGAGCGGCCGACGCGGCCGGGGGCGTGGTCGGTACCGCGTCCTCCGGTGGCGCGGTGGCGGCCGGCTCCCCCGTGAAGTGACTGGAACCGTCCAGGTCCACCCGGAGCGGGACGGCGTAACCGATGCGGTCGTCCCGGACCACGGCGAGGACCGGGTGACCGGTGGCGAGGGCGATGCGGTGGAGGTGCCTCAGCACCGCGTGCTGGACCTCCTCGCCGGGGTCCGGGACGACCGGCACGCCACCGATCGTCGCGCCGCCCGCGCCCGGCCCGGCCGCGGGGACCCGGACGTCCAGTGGTGCCGGCGCGGGCGCCATGGGGACCGCGGAACGCGCGGTGCGCTGGTCTTCGCGCTTCTTCTCGCGGCTGAGTCGAGACATCGCTTCCCTCACTCGGATGCGTCGGGGAGTCGGCGGCCTGCGCGGGCGGGTTCCGCGGGCTCCGCAGTTTCCATGGTGCCCCCTCCCGGCGCGGGAACACCGCTCCCTCAGCGGCGGAACCCGGTCCTGCACGTACTGTCGAGTCTCTCCGCCCACTTCGGGTGCACGCGTCACCACAAGGTCACAGACTCGTCCCAGGACCCCGCCCGTGGTACCGCGCGTACCCCCGGCGGAGTGACGTTCGGCAGACGAGCAAGGAGCACGGGCATGCGCGACGGCGGTGTGCGGCAGGGGCCGGAGATCTGGATCCGGGGGCCGGTGAGCACCTCGGAGCAGGAGACGGCGGAGCCCGGCCCCGGCCACGGCACCCCACGGCGCTTCTCCTGGGTGGCCACGCACGGCGGCGCGGGCACCACCACCCTCGCCACCGTCTACGGCGGCCAGGACTGCGGCCACGACTGGCCCGGCGCCGGTGATCCGCCGTCGGTGCTGCTCGTCGCCCGGACGCACGCGGCGGGACTCGACGCCGTTCTGCGCACCCTGGAGGTGTTCCGGCGCGGGGAGGCCCCCTTCGGCCTGGACCTCGACTCCGTCGTGCTGGTCGCGGACGCGCCGGGCCGGCTGCCGCGACCCCTCGCCCGGCGGATCGCCCTGATCGAGTCGGCCGTCGACGTCCATCGGGTGCCGTGGGTGCCCGCCTGGCGCGTCGGCGACCTGAGCGGGGAGCCGCCCAGGGAAACCCGGGCGCTGATCCGGCTCATCGACTATAGTTGCACACGCATGTAATGCAGACGCACGTAATTGTCATGGGGTGCCATGCCCCACGCCGTAGGTGTGCCGTACGTATGCCGTACGTCCTGCGGGTGCCGTACCTGATGTGTCCGAAGCGTGTCGAAGTATGTCGAAGCGTGTCAAAACTGGGGGAGCCATGACTCGTCGATTCCTGTTCGTCCTGGGCAGTGGTCGCAGCGACGGCAACACGGAGTTGTTGGCGCGCAGGGCCGCCGAACAGCTGCCCGCGGACGTCGAGCAGCAGTGGGTCCGCCTCGCCGGGCTGGCACTGCCCGACTTCGAGGACGGGCGGCACGACGCCGACCGGCCGCGCGCGTCCGCCCCGGACGCCGAGACCCTGCTGCTCGACGCCACGCTCGCGGCGACGGACATAGTCATCGCGTCGCCGCTGTACTGGTACTCGTTGTCCGGCCTCACCAAGCGCTACCTGGACTACTGGTCCGGCTGGCTGCGCGTCCCCGACGCCGACTTCAAGGCGACGCTGGCCGGGCGCACCCTCTGGGGCGTGACCGCGCTCGCGGATGCGGAACCGGTGGTCGCCGACCCGCTGATCGACGCGCTCAACAATTCGGCCGCGTATCTGAGGATGCGGTTCGGCGGGGTCCTGCTCGGCAACGGCAGCGCGCGCGGCGACGTACTGAAGGACACGGCGGCGCTGGCGCGGGCGAAGACGTTCTTCGCGCGGGAGGCACCGCTCGCGCGCTTCCCGTTCGAGGACGCGTGAGCCGCCCCCCGTCCCGCTAGCTGCTGATGTCCTTCGTCGTGAAGCGCGCCCAGGCGGCGGAGCCGAACACCGCCGCGTACACGGCCTGGAGACCGAGGTTCTTCACCAGGTCGTCCCAGTAGACCGGTTCGCGCATCAGGTCGGCGAAGGACAGCCAGTAGTGGGAGAAGAGGTACGGCTGGATCGCGTGGAGCTGCGGGATCTGGTCGAGGATCTGGACGGTGATCAGCAGACCCACGGTCGTCGCCATGGCCGCGATGCCGCTGCTGGTCAGCGTCGAGACGAACAGGCCGAGCGCCGCGACGCCGACCAGCGACAAGGCGACGGCCAGGGCGATCAGCGCCGCCCGGCCCAGGCCCTCGGCGAACGTGATCCGGGTGCCGGAGATCGTCGTCAGGTCACCGAGCGGGAAGAGCAACGCGCCCACCGCCATCGCCGAGGCCGCGACCACGAGGGTGGCCACCAGACAGAAAGCCATGACGGTCGCGTACTTGACGAGCAGCAGACGGGTACGGCCGGCCGGGGCCACCAGGAGGTAGCGGAGCGTTCCCGCGCCGGCCTCGCCCGCGATCGCGTCGCCCGCGACGACCCCGATCGCCATCGGCAGGAAGAACGGCAGCGTCGCGGCCAGCGCCGTGAACACCAGGAACAGGCCGTTGTTGGTGATCTGCGAGATGAAGGCGGGCCCTTCGCCGCCCCCGCCCCCGGCCGAGGACCCGTCACCGGTCTCGATCTTCACCGCGATCCCGACCAGGACCGGTACGGCCGCCAGCACGCCCAGCAGAGCGAGGGCACGCCAGCGCCGGAAGGTGGTCACCAGCTCGCTGCGGAGCAGACCGAGGGTCCACAACGGGCTCGGGGTGCGCGGGACTTCGGTACCGCCGGCCGAGGCGGGAGTGGAGTGGGCGCCCGAGGCGGCGCCGGCAGCGGCGCCCGGTTCAGCCCGCGACATCGAAACCCTCCCCCGTCAGGGCAACGAACGCGTCCTCCAGGGAGTCCCGTTCGAGCCCGAAGCCGCGGACCCGGACACCGGCCGTCACCAGGGCGGCGTTCAGCTCGGCGAGGTCCTGGTCCGGTGGTTCGCCGGTCACCCGTTCGTCGGTGACGACGACATCGCCGACGCCCTGCTCCTTCAGCACGCGGGCCGCGTCACCCGGGTCCGGCGTGGTCACCACCAGTCTGCCGCGCGCCCCGGCGGCCAGTTCCGCGACCTCGCCCTGGACGACGAGCCGCCCTCGCGTCATCACCGCGGCATGCGTGCACACCTGCTCGATCTCGTCGAGCAGGTGCGAGGAGAGGAAGACGGTCGTGCCATCGGAGGCCAACTCCCGCACCAGGGCCCGGATCTCCCGCATGCCCTGCGGGTCGAGGCCGTTGGTCGGCTCGTCCAGGACGAGCAGGCGGCGCGGCTGGAGGAGGGCGGCCGCCAGTCCCAGCCGCTGCTTCATACCGAGGGAGTACGCCTTCGCCTTCTTGCCCGCGGCGGCCGTCAGACCCACCCGGTCCAGCGCCTGTCCGACCCGGGCGCGCCGGGTACGGGGGTCGGCCGTCGGGTCGGCGGCGTCGTATCTCAGCAGGTTGTCACGGCCGGAGAGGAAGCCGTAGAGGGCCGGGCCCTCGATCAGTGTGCCGACCTGCGGCAGCACGGCACGGGAGGCGCGGGGCATGGGACGCCCCAGCACCCGCGCCGTGCCCGAGGTGGGCGCGATCAGCCCCATCAGCATGCGGATGGTGGTGGTCTTGCCGGAGCCGTTCGGACCGAGGAAGCCGAAGACGCTGCCCGCCGGGACGGTCAGGTCCAGACCGTCGACGGCGAGCTGTCCGCCGCGGTAGCGCTTGGTCAGGCCGCGGGTGTCGATGACGCCGGCATCCGCGTCCTTCGGGTGCGGTTCCGTGGCGGACGGTTCGTCCATCGGCTCCCTCGATTCGTCGTGCCCGTACTCAGCGTCCGGTGTCGGCGGCCTTCACGAGCGCGTCCTTGGTGACGGCGCCGACGTACACCTTGCCGTCGTCCGTGACCAGGGCGTTGACCAGGCGGGTGGAGAAGACCGTGCCCGAGCCGAACTTGCCGCTGACCTTGTCGCCGAGCGAGCCGAGGAAGCCGCCCAGGTCGCCGTCGGCGGACTCGGAGGGCAGGCCCCCTTCGCTGCCGCTGTCGAACGTGGCGACGGAGTTCCAGCCCTCGCCTATGACCTCGAGGCCTTCGAGGTCACCGAAGCCCTCGGCACCCTCGGCGCCCTCGGGGAGGGCCTCCTCCGGCTTCCCGTTCTCCCGGCCGTGCTCGAGGTCGTCGCCCTCGGTGACCTTCGCGCCCTTGGGCGGGGTGAAGTCGAAGGTCGACGCGGCCGGCCGGGCGAAGCTGACCTGGGTGAAGCCCGCGTCCACCACGGCGGCGCCGCCGCCGGCCGGGGTCAGCGTGAACTTCAGCGGCAGCCCCGTCTTCGCGTCCACGGCCACGCTGATCGCGCCGACCGTGGTGCCGGACTGCTTCGGCGTGATGAGCAGCTTGTAGGCGTCCCGTCCGGCGACCCGCATGGTGCCGTCGACGGTGACGGAGGTGGTGTCGTCGACCGCCTTCAGGGCCTCGTCGGTGAGGTCCTTCGGCGTGGCCGGGACGTGGTCCTCGCCGCCCCGCTCCTTGGCGGCGCTGTCGTCCGCGGTGGAGTGGTAGACCTCGTTGGACTTGCTGTCGTAGCCCCAGACGTCCTTGCCGTCGTGGATGAGGCTGTATTCGGCGGCGTTCTCCAGCAGCGAGAGCTTCTGGCGGTCCGGACCGTCGGCCGCGACGCGCAGGGTGTGCGTGCCGGAGGCCAGTTCCGTCAGCTTGGCCGACGGATCCGCGGCCGAGCCGTCGCCGTCGTCGCCGCCCGGGCGAGCGCCGCCGGAGAGCAGGCCGCTCTCCAGTCCGCCCAGGTCGGGCAGCCCCAGGTCCGTGGTGATCTTCACCGTGCCGGACAGCTGTTCCACGTCCGACTTGGCGATCTTGTCGATGAGCTGTGCCGCGCTGATCTTCGGCAGGTCCGGGTCGCCGGAGGAGGCAAGCGCCGGGACGAGCCCGATGGTCGCCGCGGCCACCCCCACCACCGCGACCGGGACGACGTACCGAGCGGCCGCACGCCGTCCGCGCGGCGCGCCGGCCTCCGCGGCGGTCGTGGTCGTGCCGTTCGTGCTGTCGTCGGATTCGTACGGTGCCATCGGTGCCATGTGTGCCTTACCTCCGTCGTCGGCGGCGGCTGTCCGTCTCGGCGCGTCCCGCTGATTCCACCCTGAGCCGCCATTCTCACCCGAATCGGTGAGGAGTGGTGTTTTCCGTGGTGTCCATCTGACCAAATCGGGCCCCGGTAAGCGTCAGACCGCGGGCTCAACTCCGTGTACTGCTGGGGTATGACACGAAGGTGCGGCACCTCGCCCGACCCGTAGGGGTCGGGGAGGCGCCGCACGCGTTCCGGCACCGTTCGACGGACCTCGACGGGTCAGTTCCGCAGGAACACGTAATCCGCCTGATAGGGCACGCCGACGACCGCACCCGGGGTGCAGGAACCCGCCGGGGCGACTCCGCCCACGGTGTTCAGCCGCAGGATCTCCGTGGTATCGGCGAGCAGCCCGTGGTGCTTGCCGGACCGGGTGGCCCGGAGGTCCAGCTCGGGGATGTTGCCGTCACCGTTCGGGGTCTTGCTGATCAGCGTCCCGGTGACCGCGCTGCCGTCCCGCGCCACCCACTGCGGGGTACCGGAGTTGGGCTTCACGAACGAGTGTGCGATACGTCCGCCGAGTACGGCGCTGACGTCCCGCTGCGCGAAGGCGTGACCGCCCCCCTCCGCGGGCTTGCACTCGTAGATCTGCTTGCCCTTGACCACCGACGCCTGGAAGTTGTCCAGCGCGTCACGGAAGTCGAACCCGGCCGTGGTGACCTTGTGCAACTGGCCGCGGACGGCTCCGCCGGGGAACTCGGCGGTGTGCAGGTTGGCATAGAACGCGCCGGGATCGGACTTCAGCGCGTCGAGCAGCCCCGCGTCCTTGACCCGCACGGTGCCGACGACACTGTGCCCCTTGACCCTGCCGCTGCCACCGCCGAGCAGCTTGCCGAAGTCGACCTTGACGCCGCCGTTGACACCCTTGGCGCCCTGATGGATGTGCAGCAGGGTCGGCCTGCCGGTACCGCGCCAGGTCACGGCCACGGACACCTTGTCGCCCTTGATCCTGATGAACTCCAGCGCGGCCCCGTCCTTGTCCCCGACAGCCGGCCCACCGGCCACGGGCACCTCGCCGGCACCCCGGAGACTCGCGGCGAGGACGGTACCCCCGCCGAGGCTCCCACTCTGCGTGACGACACTGTCGCCGACGTGCCCCGCGTGGTCGGCGCCCCGCCCCCCGGCGGCGAACGCCGGGATCACCGCGGCCGCGACCCCGCCGGCGGCGGCCACCGCGACCGCGGTGACGATCACACTCTTACGACGCTGCGAAAACGTCCTGTTCACACCCATGACGCAACTTCTCCCCGTATCCCAGCCAACGCCCCCTGCGTCAGCTTCTGCGCGGTATTACGGAGTGGATCTCAACTTGGACTCAGTCCAGAATTGTGAGGTGGGTCACATGAAGGGGTGTGGCGGTGCGGCTGCGGGGAGGGCACGGCAAGGAGCGGGGGCGGCTTTCGGGGGTCGGGGGGTGGGGGTGTGCTGCGGAGGGCACGGCGAGGAGCGGGGGCGGCTTTCGGGGGTCGGGGGGTGGGGGTGTGCTGCGGAGGGCACGGCGAGGAGCGGGGGCGGCCTTCGGGGGTCGGGGGGTGGGGGTGCGCTGCGGGGGCCGCGAGGTGCGAGGGGGCGACCTTCGGGGTCGGGGGCGCGAAGGATTGAGGATGGCTTTCGGGGGGCGGCACCCGGGGCGTAGGCCGCTCGGCGGGGGCGGGGGGCCGGTGTGCGTGGAGGGGTTTCCCTCGGAGGGGGCCGACAGTGCGCGGGCGGAGCCCCCGGCGGAGCGCGGCTTCAGCCAGAGCGCAGGGGCGAGGCGGCCGTGCAGACCGCCGGGGGCGCCGGAGTCCGGATGCGGTACCCGAACGCGGTGGACGAAGTCCCGGGTGAAGCACGAAGGCACGGCTCCTGCCGGGGTGCGGAAACGAAGCCGCGCGGGCCGGCTGTGGCGCCGGAGTCCTGAATGCGCTGCCAGAGAGCGGTGGACGGAGTCCCCGGTCAAGCGCGGAGGCACGCCCCTATAGGGGTGCAGGGACGCAAGTCCCCGCCGCGGTGCAGGGACGCAAATCCCGCAGGGCGCCAAGGGCGAAGCCCCGCAGGGGTGCAGGGGCGAAGCCCCGCAGGGGTGCAGGGGCGAAGCCCCGCAGGGGTGCAGGGGCGAAGCCCCGCAGGGGTGCA
>NZ_JBSFCK010000039.1:0-34826 GCF_053593435.1 Streptomyces sp. NPDC002306 | reverse complement strand
GTGCAGGGGCGAAGCCCCGCAGGGGTGCAGGGGCGAAGCCCCGCAGGGGTGCAGGGGCGAAGCCCCGCAGGGGTGCAGGGGCGAAGCCCCGCAGGGCGCCAGGGGTGTCGCCGGAGTCCACGTGGGGCGGAGTTCAGGGATGCAGGGGCGTGGAGCCAGAAGCCTGGCGGGGTGCAGGGGACGCAGTCCCCGCCGGGGTCCGGGGCGGAGCCCCGGAACGAGGGTGCCTTCCCGCCAACCGAGTCGGGCGGGTGGGTGGGCAAGGCCCCTACCCCGCCCGATGCACCACCGCATCGCACAACTCCACCAGCGCCCGCTTCGCCCCGCACTCCCGCAACGGCGCCAACGCGGCCCGCGCATCCTCCGCGTACCGCACGGTGTCCCGCCGCGCCTGCTCCAGCGCGGGGTGCTCCCGCAGCGCGCCCAACGCCTCCGCCAGCCGCGCGTCATCACTCAGGTCGGAGTCCAGCAGCTCGCACAGCGCGACATCCTCCGCCAGCCCCAGCCTTGCCGCCCGCTCCCGCAGCCGCAGCACCGGAAGCGTGGGGATGCCTTCGCGCAGATCCGTCCCGGGCGTCTTCCCGGACTCGTGGGAGTCGGACGCGATGTCGAGCACGTCGTCGGCCAGCTGGAAGGCGACCCCGAGCCGCTCCCCGTACTGCGTCAGTACGTCCACGATCCTCTCGTCCGCCCCGGACATCATCGCCCCGAACCGGCACGCCACGGCCACCAGCGACCCGGTCTTGCCGCCCAGTACGTCGAGGTAGTGCTCGACCGGATCCCGGCCGTCCTGCGGTCCCGCCGTCTCCAGGATCTGCCCGGTCACGAGCCGCTCGAACGCCTCCGCCTGCACCCGCACCGCCTCCGGCCCGAGGTCGGCCAGGATGTGCGAGGCCCGCGCGAAGAGGAAATCACCGGTGAGAACCGCGACCGAGTTGCCCCAGCGGGTGTTCGCGCTGTCCACCCCGCGCCGCACCTCGGCCTCGTCCATGACGTCGTCGTGGTACAGCGTGGCGAGGTGCGTCAGCTCCACGACCACCGCCGACGGCACGATCCCCGGCGCGTGCCGGTCCCCGAACTGGGCCGCGAGCATCACGAGCAACGGCCGGAAGCGCTTCCCGCCTGCCCGCACCAGATGCTGCGCGGCCTCCGTGATGAAGGGGACCTCGCTCTTGGTGGCCTCGAGCAACCCTTCCTCGACAGCCGCCAATCCGGCCTGGACATCGGCTTCCAGAGCCTGGTCCCGCACGCTCAGCCCGAACGGCCCGACGACGGTCACGAGGGGTCTCCTGTCTGCTGGTGTCTACTGGCGCTTACACGGTTTGTCGATAGGTCGCTGCCATCACTCAAGTCAGCGTATCCGGTCACGTTTCGATCACCGATAGCCCCCACGGTTACAGGCCAGGCCGTACCGGATCACGCCCGTTATGTCTCCGATCGGACGACATGGGCAGGCCGCATCGGATTTCCGCCGCCGCGACGGGAACTGTCGACGCGCCAGAAGGCAAGGATCCGCGCCCCGCACCCCACACCGCGCCACCTCGGGAGACCCAGCCCTGGTCGGCGCCGGCACGGAACGCCGCCCGCCTCCGCGCAACGGATCGCCGCACACCATCACCTGACCAGCCGAAGACACCCACCCGCCCCCACCGGCGCGGCACCCCGCACGCACGCACCCCCCAACCAATAGGGGGCCCGCCGGGGCCACCCAGATGACCGACCACCGGAACCACCCCCCACAGAGGACAGAGAGGGCGGAGGGACCGTGAGGCCAGGGAGGCCGGAGCGGCCGGAGCGGCTGACGAGAACCGAGAGCCAGCCCCCACCCGACCCCACCCCTCCAGCCAATCCGAGGGACCAACACCACCAATCACATCAATCCGTTCAAAACGGACTAATAGAAGAGAAAGGGACCTCTTCGGCACCCATGTCCGATTTGCCGCGAATAATTAATGAATCCCTCTTGGCATTAAATGCCCCAACGCCCCCCGACGCGTGAATTGGGTCACTCGCCCCAACATGGGGGAATATCCACCCCGCACCCCACCAGCCTTCTGCCGCAAGCGATTTGACCCTTGGCAACCGCAAAGGATCAAGCGCCTCATATGCCTCAGATCAAGGTCAATAGGTGTGAGATGTGAATCCGGTACTTGTTTCGGACATGTGCTCTCGCATACGTTCCGGGCAATCGGGCGGACGCCTAATCCTGCCGCCGCCCTTCACCACCATCGACGAACTCATTCGTACGGCAGGAGCGGGAGAACCCAGGCAAGCCGCCGGACCGGACGTCACCCCGGGACGGCTAGGGGCTAAGTCGCATCGCCGAAGAGCGGTACGACCGGGCACCTCCCCGCCCGAGCCCGACAGCTCACCTCGCAGGCACCCGGAGAGGAACCTCGACATGCTCGCTATCGGCCAGACCCGTCGCGCCCGTTTCGTCCGCACCCTCGCCGTCGCCGGTACCGGCGCCGCCGTGCTCACCCTCCCCATCCTCGGCGCGACCTGCGCCACCGCGGCCCCCGCGTCCGTGACCTCCACGCCCACCGCGGTCGCGTACAACAAGAACCTCGACGGCTGGATCCGCCAGTCCCTCTCCGTCATGGCGAAGCACAAGATCCCCGGAAGCTACAACGGGATCTACCGCAACGTGATGCGCGAGTCCTCCGGCAACCCGCGCGCCATCAACCTCTGGGACTCCAACGCGGTCAAGGGCATACCGTCCAAGGGTCTGCTCCAGGTCATCGACCCGACGTTCGCCAGATACCACGTGGCCGGCACCTCGTTCGACATCTACGACCCGGTCGCGAACATCACGGCCGCCTGCAACTACGCCGCCAAGCGGTACGGCTCGATCGACAACGTGTCCAGCGCGTACTGACCGGCCCGATCACGAAAGAAGTCTCTCGAGGACGACGGCGACCCCGTCGTCCTCGTTCGACAGGGTGATCTCGTCCGCCACCGCCTTCAGCTCGGGGTGGGCGTTGGCCATCGCCACCCCGTGGGCGGCCCAGTCGAACATGGGGATGTCGTTGGGCATGTCGCCGAAGGCGAGGGCCCGTTCGGCACCCAGGCCGAGATGCTCCGCGGCCAGCGCCAGCCCGGTCGCCTTGGTGACACCGCACGGCTGGAGCTCGACGGTCCCCGGGCCCGACATGGTGACCGTCGCCAGCGACCCCACCACGGAACGCGCTGTCGCCGCCAACTCGTCGTCGGACAGGGCGGGATGGCGCAGCAGGACCTTGCTGATGGGGTCGCACCACAGGTCGTCGCGCCGTCCGACCCGTACCGCGGGCAGGGTCGGGTGGGGCATCAGATAGCCGGGCTCGATCAGCGTGAGGCCGTCGACCCCGTCCTGGTCCACGGCCGCGTAGACCTGCCCGACCTCGGCCTCGATCTTGCCGAGGGCGGTCTCGGCCAGCTCCCGGTCCAGCGTGACCGACCACAGCAGCCGGTCCGCGCCGGCGTCGTACAACTGCGCTCCCTGCCCGCACACCGCGAGCCCGGTGCAGCGCAGCTCGTCGAGCAGCGGTCGCACCCTCGGGGCCGGGCGTCCCGTCACCACGAGGTGCCGGGCACCGGCGTCCACCACCCGCGACAGCGCGGCGAGGGACCGGTCGGAGAACGTGTCGTCGCCGCGCAGCAGCGTTCCGTCCAGGTCGGTGGCGATGAGTGAGAATGCGAGGGGAGCGGCCATGATCAGAGAATACGGACCCCACGCCCCCACGACTCACCCCCGTTTCACCCCCGTTCTCAGCCCCAAGTAGTGCCCGCGGGCTCCCTGATGGTGGTGTTGACGCGTTCGCCGTGCACACAGGCACCGAAGCCGTCGGTCTGGCAGGTGCGCAGCGCCACGATCTCCGCCAGGTCCTGAGCCAGGCCGCTCTCGCCGATCGCGGATCGCGGATCGCGGATCGCGGATCGCGGATCGCGGATCGCCGGGAAGAGGGTGCCGATGCCTCTTATCGCGGTCGGAAGGACGTACGCCGGATTCGTCATCCGTGCCTGCAGGGTGCTGCCTCCCGCGCGTCCGCCGGATCCCCCGGCCCTGTCGTTGATCTTCTCGGGGTCGGTCGGATCGATCCGGGTGCGGTGACGGGTCGCCGTCACCGCACTGACGTTCCGGAGGCCGGCTCTGTGACAGACCGGCGGAACTTCTCCTCGGCCGCTCCTCAGCCGTGCGCCGCCGCCAGGTGCTTCGCCAGCCGCGGGGACGCGAACTCCGTACCGCACACGAAGCGCATCACCGGGCCGTACGAGGCCGCCGACGGAAGGCCGGTGAAGTACAGACCGGGCACGGACGACACATAGCCCGCGCCGAGCTTCGGAGTGCCCCGGCTCACCGCGAGCGCGGCACGCAGCTCGTGACCGAGGAAGTCCATCGCCGCCAGGTCCACCCGGTATCCGGTCGCCGCGATGACGTGGTCGGCGGACAGTTGCCGGGTGCCACCCGCGTGCGGGGCGACCGTCAGCGTCGTACGGTCGTCCGCCGCACCTGCCCCGACTATCCGCGCCACCTCGCTGACCTGCACCTTTCCCTCGAAGCGGTCGCGCAGCCACCAGGCGCCGAGCGGGCCGAGGACACGGCGGACCAGGTAGTGGCGGGTCTGGGCCGGGAGGTAGCGGTAGGGGTGCGGGTAGTAGCTGAGCGCCCACAGCGACCAGGCCCGGCCGAAGGGGGACTCGGGGCGCAGCTTCGGCTGGTTCCACGGAGGTGCGCCGAAGGCCACCCGGCCGCGGCCGCGCGAGACGACCCGCACCTGCGCGCCCGCCTCCGCCGCGAGGGCTGCCGTCTCCAGCGCGGACTGGCCCGCGCCGACGACGATGAGCTCCTTGCCGGAGAACCGGCTGAGGTCGTGGTGCTGGGAACTGTGGGAGACCCGGCCGGTGGGCGCGGGGCCGTCCGCGGCGGCCGCGGCCAGCTCCGGCGGAAGGTAGGACAGACCGGACAGTCCGGTGGCCACGACGACCGCCCGGGCGGTGAACAACTCACCGGAGTCCAGCTTCAGTTCGAACCCCGAGTCGGCCGCTCCACCGTCACCACCGCCACCACCGTCGCGACCCGCTCCACCCGCTCCACTCGTTCCGCCGGCCCTCCGGTCGACGGAGACGACCCGGACGCGCTCCAGCTCGGGCACCAGCTTCTGCTGGAACCACTCGCCGTAGGCGATGAAGCTCTCGGCGGGGATGATGTCCTCGTCCGTCACCAGTCGGCGTATGCCGGCCGCGTCGCAGTAGTCGACCAGGTTGTGGCCCTGCTGCGGTGCGTCGATGTTGGAGGCCACGGGGGTCGACTTCAGGAGCATGCCCGCGGGCATGTGGTCGCGCCAGCTCACCATGGGTTCGCCGAAGACGCGGACAGGGATGCCGCGCGCCCGCAGATGGGCGGCGGTCGACAGGCCGAAGGGCCCGGCACCGATGATTGCTACCGGTCGGATCACGAAGTCCCTCCCCAGGACGTCACTTCGTCACTTCGTGGTGGTGCTGCCGCCGCGGCGGTTGGTGCGCCACAGCTGGTAAAGATGTTTCGCGCCCGGCCGCACGAAGCGCGCGAGCATCGTGAAGAACGGCCGCAGGTCGTCACCCGCCAGCCAGGCCAGCTCCGTCCCGCTCGACCGCGTCGGTGCGTGCGGCGTCGTATAGCCGCTGCGGCGGTAGGCGAGGAGAGCGGGCAGATCGATGTTCTCCACGATGTACCGGTGGCCGGCGCGCTGTTCCCCCTCCGGAACGGTGCGGCCGGTCAGGTCCAGATGCATGGCGCGGACCACGTCCACACCCGACTCGTTCTCGAAGAGCCGGAACTGGGCGCCCACGCGCGGGTTGAAGTCGAGCAGTTTGTACTGACCGTCGCGCCGGTCGAAGCGCAGGTCGAGGTCGATGATTCCGGTGAAGCCGATCTGTTTGATGAAACGTGTGGCGAGGTCCGCGAGTTCCGGGTTGTCGACGACGTACGCGTTCGCCGTCATGCCCGCGTGCGGCGGCCAGGAGCGGACCTTCACACCGGTGAACATCGCCAGCGGGATCGAGTCCCGGTCGAAGTAGGCGTGCACGATCCAGTCCTCCGCCTGTTCCCGCGGCAGGTACTCCTGGAGGATCACGCCGGGGTCGCCGTGCCGCTCGCCCCAGTCGTCGGCGAGCGCGAGTAGTCCCTCCCGGCTGGAAATCCTGGTCGTGCCGTTCACGGCCGGCCGTTTGCGCCGTACGAACGCCTCGCGGTTCTTGGCCACCACCGGGAAGCGTGCCTTCTCGGCGAACGCGACGACGTCGTCGTAGGACTGCGGGAAAGCCGCCGACGGGCTCGGAATGCCGTGCTCCACGCACAGTTCGTGCAGGCCCTGCTTGCTGGCCAGGTGGCGCGGTAAGCCGGGTTCGACCCGCGGGAAGAGAAAGTGGTCGGCGAGCGCCTCCTGGTGCTCGGCGATCAGGACCGCGGCCTCCTCGTCGGTCGGGACGAGGACGGTGGGCCGGCCGATACGACGGCCGATCCGCTGGAGTCCCGCCACGAGGTACTCCG
Source organism: Streptomyces sp. NPDC002306 (assembly GCF_053593435.1). Classification (NCBI taxonomy): domain Bacteria; kingdom Bacillati; phylum Actinomycetota; class Actinomycetes; order Kitasatosporales; family Streptomycetaceae; genus Streptomyces; species Streptomyces sp. NPDC002306. Next base: position 28,315 of record NZ_JBSFCK010000039.1, on the reverse strand, counting down.
GCTCCTCGGTGCCGGTCGTCGGCCAGACGAAGGCCCGCTCCAGATAGCGCGAGGCGGCGGCCGGCGTGTAACGGTCCTCGGTTATCGCGTACATCGGGACGCCCAGGCGGCCCAGACTGCGGATCGCTCCGACCCCGCCGTGGTGCAGCGGATAGTCACCGAACTTCACGATGAGACCCGGCACATCACGGTCGGCCTCGAAAGGCATGCTGCTGGTACTCCCGGCCACGGGTCCCCCCACGTGTCCCCCCTACGGACCGGACCCACCCCGTCCGTGTCCCCCAAAGGACGCTAAGCCGGAATTGCCGCCTCCGACAACCCTAAAACGGACATTGCAAACTCTTTAGACACTGCCCAAGACAGCCAACTCAGCCGTAACGTGTGCCGCGGTCACATGAAAAACACCATGTGGCACGACCAAACGGAACGCACCGCACGCATCCGAGAGTGAGGCAGTACCCATGCCCCCCTTCGACGTCCCCGAGGGCGATCCCTTCGGGCCGCACAACCTTCCGTACGGCGTCTTCTCCCCCGCGGGTTCGCACTCCGCCGAGCGCAGGGTCGGCGTCCGCCTCGGCGACCACGTCCTCGACGCGGGAGCCGCGGCCCTCGCGCTCGGCTCCCCGTACGCCTCCGTGCTCGCGCGGCCGACCCTGAACCCGCTGCTGGCGGCCGGCCGCACGGTGTGGTCGGACGTACGACGCGCACTGACCGGGTGGGTGACGGTGCCGGCCCACCAGCAGGCCGTCGAGCCCTTCCTCCACCCCCTGTCGTCGGTGACCCTGCACCTGCCCTTCGAGGTCGCCGACTACGTCGACTTCTACGCCTCCGAGAACCACGCCCGCAACGTCGGCCAGATCTTCCGCCCGGACGCGGCGGACTCCCTGACCCCGAACTGGAAACACCTGCCCATCGGTTACCACGGGCGGTCCGGAACGGTCGTGGTGTCGGGCACGGACGTCGTACGGCCCTCGGGCCAGCGCAAGGCCCCCACCGACGAGGCACCGGTCTTCGGGCCGTCGGTACGGCTGGACATCGAGGCCGAGGTCGGCTTCGTGGTGGGCGCGCCGTCACAGCCGGGCCGCCCGGTGCCGCTCGGCGACTTCCCGGACCACGTCTTCGGCCTGTGCCTGCTGAACGACTGGTCCGCGCGTGACATCCAGGCCTGGGAGTACGTCCCGCTCGGCCCCTTCCTCGGCAAGTCCTTCGCCACCTCGGTGTCGGCGTGGATCACACCGCTGGACGCGCTGGACGACGCCCGGGTCGCCCCGCCGGCGCGCACCCACGCGCTGCTCCCGTATCTGGACGACACGGACGAGGAGCCCGGCGGCTACGACCTGCGCATCTCCGTCGCGATCAACGGCCAGGTCGTGTCCGAGCCGCCCTTCTCCACCATGTACTGGACCGCCGCCCAGCAACTCGCCCACATGACCGTGAACGGCGCCTCGCTGCGTACGGGCGACCTGTACGGGTCGGGCACGGTCAGCGGCGCGGCCGAGGGAGAACGCGGTTCCCTGCTGGAGCTGACCTGGAACGGCCGCGACCCGCTCGAACTGCCCGACGGCAAGCGTGCCTTCCTTGAGGACGGCGACGTGGTCACCATGACGGCATGGGCTCCCGGACCGGACGGACTGCGGGTGGGCCTCGGGGAAGTGACGGGCCGCGTGGTGCCGCGCGACTGACCGGCACAGGTCCGAGTCGGCACCGACCGGCACAGGACCGGAGGACGGCGCCCGGAGACGGGGTCCGGAGTACGGGGTCCGGAGTCTGAGGCGTGGGGCCGCGGGGTGTGGGCCGCGGGGTGTGGGCTGCCAGCGCGTCGGTGCACGCCTGCGGCCCGCCTCGGCCGGGGAGTGCTGGCCGTCCCCGGGGCCAGTCGCCCAAGGATCCTGACTCCGGCCTCCGGCGCCCTCATACTGGCGGTGGGCGCACGACACGCGTGCCGGGGTCCGCCTCCGCACCACCCGACCGCACCACCCCAGTTCCCTTCGCGCCCCCTGACAACCACCCCCTCCGATCAGGATCCGGAGCCCATGGCATGACCCTCTGCCTGCTCCTGCTGAGCCTCGTCGCCCTGGCGGCCACCGTGCCGGTTCCGCGCGCGCTGACCCGGGCGGTGTGGCCGGAGCGGGAACCCGTGGTCGCGCTGTGGGTGTGGCAGTGCCTGGTCGCCACCGTGCTGCTCTGCTGCCTCACAGCCCTGGTGCTCAGTGCCGCCGCCGTCTTCCACACCGTACGGGTCCAGGTCTTCGCCCCCGCACCGCGCGCCGTGAGCGAGGCCTACGACCTCTCGGCCACAGCCCCGTGGGCGACGGCCCTCACCCTGCTGCTCGCCTGCGGTGCCGCCTGGACCACGGCCATGCTCGCCCGCGAACTCGTCGAGGCCCGCCGCCGCCGCGGCCTGGCCCGCGCCCATCTGCGCGAACGCGCCCCCGACCTGCCGGCCGGCCTTCCCCCCGCCCGCGGGCCGCTGCTGGTGCTGGAGGACGAGTACCCCGACGCCTGGTGGCTGCCCGGCCACCCGCCCCAGCTGGTCGTCACCACCGGCGCCCTGCACCGCCTCACCGCGCACCAGCTCGACGCCGTCCTCACCCACGAACGGGACCACGCCCGCGCCCACCACGACTGGCTGCTGCATCTGTCCACGGCACTGGCCACCGGATTCCCCCGCGTCCCCCTCTTCGCCCACTTCTGCGACCAGACCCACCGGCTGGTGGAACTCGCCGCCGACGACACGGCGTCCCGCCGCTGCGGCCACCTGACCACCGCGCTGGCCCTCATCGAGCTGAACCAGCACCGCGGAGTGCTCTCCTGCGCCTCCAGCCATCGCCTCCTGGGCGAGCGGGTCGACCGGCTGCTCGAACCGCCCCCTCGCCTGGGCCGCCGGGACCGGGCCCTCACCACGACGGTCGCGGCGCTGGTCCCGCTCCTCCCCCTGCTGATCACGTTCGCACCCGGACTGACCGCGCTCGGCTGACGGCCTTCCCGACCCCGAGGCGGCCGCCCCGGATCGCCGGGCCACATCGCGTCGCCGAGTCACCTTTCGTCGCCGGGGCACATCCCGTCGCCGGGCTACATCCAGTCGTCAGGCTCCGGCTCGGCGTCCATCTCGGGCCAGTGGTCCGCACCCGGATCGGCGGGGGCCGCCGGGGCCGGTTCCGCCGTGGGCGTTCCGCCCAGGCCGGCCAGCACCGCGACGACACCTTCGCCATAGGTGGCCAGCTTCTTCTCGCCCACCCCGCTGATTCCGCCGAGCTGGGCCACGCTCGTGGGCCACACCGTGGCGATCTCGCGGAGCGTGGCGTCATGGAAGATGACGTACGCCGGAACGCCCTGTTCGCGGGCCTGCTCCGCACGCCAGGCGCGCAGGGCCTCGAAGGCGGGCAGCAGCGCCTCGGGCAGTTCGACGGCGGCGGCCTTGGCCTTGCGCTCGCCCCGGCCGGAGGAGGAGGTGCGCTCGGTCACCGGCTTCTTCGGTTCCTTGCGCAGCGGCACCTCCCGCTCGCGTCGCAGCACCGAACCGCTGTCCTCGGTCAGCACCAGCGTGCCGTAGTCCCCTTCGACCGCGAGCAGCCCCTGCGCCAGCAGCTGCCGCACGGCACCGCGCCACTCGCCCTCGGTCAGCTCCTCGCCGATGCCGAACACGGACAGCTGGTCGTGGTCGAACTGGATCACCTTGGCCGTGCGCCGTCCCATCAGGATGTCGACGATCTGCACGGCGCCGAACTTCTGTCCGCGCTCGCGCTGGAGCCGCACCACGGTCGACAGCACCTTCTGGGCCGCGACGGTGCCGTCCCAGGTCTCCGGCGGGACGAGGCAGGTGTCGCAGTTGCCACAGCCCGCCGGGTCCGGGTCCTGGCCGAAGTAGGCGAGAAGCTGTCCCCGGCGGCACTGGGCGGTCTCGCACAGCGCGAGCATCGAGTCCAGGTGCGCGGCGGCCCTGCGGCGGAACGCCTCGTCGCCCTCGCCGGACTGGATCAGCTTGCGCTGCTGGATGACGTCGTTGAGGCCGTACGCCATCCAGGCTGTCGAGGGGAGTCCGTCGCGGCCGGCGCGGCCCGTCTCCTGGTAGTAGCCCTCGACCGACTTGGGGAGGTCGAGGTGGGCGACGAACCGCACGTCCGGCTTGTCGATGCCCATGCCGAAGGCGATGGTCGCCACCACGATCAGCCCGTCCTCGCGCAGGAACCGCGACTGGTGCGCCGCACGTGTGCCCGCGTCGAGCCCGGCGTGGTATGGCACCGCCTCGACGCCGTTGCGGGACAGGAACTCCGCCGTCTTGTCGACCGAGTTGCGTGAGAGGCAGTACACGATGCCCGCGTCACCCGCGTGCTCCTCGCGCAGGAAGCTCAGCAGCTGCTTCTTGGGGTCCGCCTTGGGCACGATCCGGTACTGGATGTTGGGCCGGTCGAAGCTGGCCTCGAAGTGCCGGGCCGTCGGCATGTTCAGCCGCTGGGTGATCTCCTGGTGCGTGGCCCGCGTGGCCGTCGCCGTGAGCGCGATCCGCGGCACGTCCGGCCAGCGCTCGCCGAGCAGGGAGAGCGCCAGATAGTCGGGGCGGAAGTCGTGGCCCCACTGGGACACACAGTGCGCCTCGTCGATCGCGAAGGCCGCGATCTTGCCGCGGGAGAGCAGGTCCAGGGTGGAGTCGAGGCGCAGCCGCTCCGGCGCCAAATACAGCATGTCGAGCTCACCGGCCAGGAACTCGGCCTCGACCGTCCGCCGCTCGTCGAAGCCCTGCGTGGAGTTCATGAACCCGGCGCGCACCCCGAGGGCCCGCAGCGCGTCCACCTGGTCCTGCATCAGCGCGATGAGCGGGGAGACGACGACGCCTGTACCGGGTCTGACCAGGGACGGGATCTGGTAGCACAGCGACTTGCCGCCGCCGGTGGGCATGAGGACGACAGCGTCCCCGCCCGCGATCACGTGCTCGATGACCGCTTCCTGCTCGCCGCGGAAGGCCCCGTATCCGAAGACCCGGTGCAGCGTGGCCAGCGCCTCGCTGTCCGTCATGTCTGGCATCTCGGTGATCCCACCCGTCCCGCCCATCGTCCTGTCCCCCGCACGTCGTCCCTCGACCACTGCCTCCACGATAGGGGTCCGCACCGACAGCGCCGGAGTTATCCACAGGCTCGCCCCGTCTTCCGTGCTCACGTTCGGTCGTCAATCGAACGGCCCCCGTCGCCTGGCACACCTCCGACGGGCCGGGACATGCTGCTGATGCGGGACGGGGTGAGGCCCGCCTGCCCCCTGGACGGCACGCGGTACGTCTCCGCGCGCCTCCTCGCACCAAGGAGTCGCACCATGCCCCCTCGGCCTCTCAAGGCCGCCATCACGATGGCGATGGCCACGGCCTTCTCGCTGGCCGCCGTTCCCGCCCAGGCCGTGCCCGGCGACCTCGCCGACCCGTTCGCGTGGACGGACCTGACCAGGACGTACACGGCGACAGGGCGGTACGGCTACGAGCCGCTCGCCGCCGCGGGCGGCTATGCGCGCTCCGACGTCTGTCTCTCCGATCCGACGCTGGGCGCCGCGGGCCACCCCTACGTCAACCCGGACATCGCCACCCGGCCGCCGGACCCCGAGGCGCCCGCGGCGCTGATCTACACGGACGGCCCGGACGGACGGCGCAAGCTGGCAGGGGTGGAGTGGATCGTGCCGGCCGGTCCCGCCGTCACCACCCGGCCGACGCTGTTCGGCCATGAATTCCAGGGCCCGGAGAACGTCCCCGGCGTCGGGTCCGGGTACACGCTGCGCGCCTGGATCTACCAGTCGAACCCGAGCGGCCTGTTCTCCCCGTGGAACCCGACGGTGACCTGCCCGGCGGCTCCCGCCGCCTGAGCACGCGCGAGGGCCCCGGCCCCCCTCTGTGGGGACCGGGGCCCGACGCGTGAGCGCCGTGGGTCAGCGCACGAACACCCCCGCCTGGTTCGCCAGGTCCAGGAAGTACTGCGGGGCCACGCCGAGCACCAGCGTCACCGCCACGCCCACCCCGATCGCGGTCATCGTCAGCGGCGACGGCACGGCGACGGTCGGGCCGTCCGGCTGCGGCTCGCTGAAGAACATCAGCACGATCACCCGGACGTAGAAGAACGCCGCGATCGCCGACGAGATCACACCGACCACGACCAGTGGGGCCGCTCCGCCCTCCGCCGCCGCCTTGAACACCGCGAACTTCCCGGCGAACCCGGAGGTCAGCGGGATGCCCGCGAAGGCCAGCAGGAACACCGCGAACACGGCCGCCACCAGCGGCGACCTACGGCCGAGCCCGGCCCACTTGGACAGGTGCGTCGCCTCGCCGCCCGCGTCCCGGACCAGGGTGACGACCGCGAACGCTCCGATCGTCACGAACGAGTAGGCGCCCAGGTAGAAGAGCACCGAGGACACGCCGTCGGGCGTCGTCGCGATGACACCGGCGAGGATGAATCCGGCGTGCGCGATCGACGAGTACGCGAGCAGCCGCTTGATGTCGGTCTGGGTGATCGCGACGATCGCGCCGCCGAGCATCGTGATGATCGCGACGCCCCACATGACCGGCCGCCAGTCCCAGCGCAGGCCGGGCAGGATCACGTACAGCACCCGGAGCAGCGCGCCGAAGGCCGCCACCTTGGTCGCCGCCGCCATGAACCCGGTCACCGGAGTCGGCGCGCCCTGGTACACGTCCGGCGTCCACATGTGGAACGGGACGGCGCCCACCTTGAACAGCAGGCCCATGACGAGGAGCGCGGTGCCGACCAGCAGCAGCGCGTCGTTGCCCATGGTGCCGGCGAGCGCCGGGTCCACGTTCGCGATCGTGCCGTCGACGACCTGCGAGATGGTCGCGTACGACACCGAGCCGGCGTACCCGTACAGCAGGGCGATGCCGAAGAGCGTGAACGCGGAGGCGAAGGCGCCGAGCAGGAAGTACTTGACCGCGGCCTCCTGCGACATGAGCCGCTTGCGGCGGGCCAGCGCGCACAGCAGGTACAGCGGCAGCGAGAAGACCTCCAGGGCCACGAACAGCGTCAGCAGGTCGTTGGCCGAGGGGAAGACCAGCATGCCGGCGACCGCGAAGAGCAGCAGCGGGAAGACCTCGGTGGTGGTGAAACCGGCCTTCACGGCCGCCTTCTCGCTGTCGCTGCCCGGCACGGACGCGGCCTGTGCCGCGAACGAGTCGACCCGGTTGCCGTGCGCCTGCGGGTCCAGGCGCCGCTCGGCGAAGGTGAACAGGCCGACCAGGCCGGTCAGCAGGATCGTGCCCTGGAGGAACAGGGACGGCCCGTCGACCGCGATCGCTCCCATGGCCGCGATGTGCGCCTTGGTGGTGCCGTAGCCGTTGGCCGCGAGGGCGACCACGGCGGCGAAGGCGGCGATGAGCGCGACCGCGGACACGAACACTTGTGCGTAGTAACGGGACTTGCGAGGCACGAACGCCTCGACCAGCACCCCGACGATCGCGGCGCCCACGACGATCAGGGTGGGCGACAGCTGACCGTACTCGATCTTCGGTGCGCCGATCTTCGCGATCGGCTCGGCCGCGGTTGACGCGGTTGTCCACAGGCTGTGGACGGCTGTTGCGCTCACTTGGCCGCCTCCACCTCGGGCTGGGGGTCCTTCTTCTGTACGTCGGACATGGTCTGCTTGACCGCCGGGTTGACGATGTCGGTGAGGGGCTTCGGGTAGACGCCCAGGAAGATCAGCAGAACGATCAGCGGGGTGACGACCACGAGCTCACGGACCCTGAGGTCCGGCATCCCCTCGACCTCCGCCTTCACCGGGCCGGTCATCGTCCGCTGGTAGAGGACGAGGGTGTAGAGCGCGGCGAGGACGATGCCGAAGGTGGCGATGATGCCGATCACCGGATAGCGCGCGAACGTCCCGACGAGCACCAGGAACTCACTGACGAAGGGCGCCAGACCCGGCAGGGACAGCGTCGCCAGGCCGCCGATCAGGAAGGTTCCGGCGAGCACCGGGGCGACCTTCTGCACCCCGCCGTAGTCGGCGATGAGCCGGGAGCCGCGCCGGGAGATCAGGAAGCCGGCGACCAGCATCAGCGCCGCCGTCGAGATCCCGTGGTTGACCATGTAGAGCGTGGCGCCGGACTGGCCCTGGCTCGTCATCGCGAAGATGCCCATGATGATGAACCCGAAGTGCGAGATCGACGCGTACGCCACCAGCCGCTTGATGTCGCGCTGCCCGACCGCGAGCAACGCCCCGTAGACGATGCTGATCAGCGCCAGTACGAGGATGGCGGGCGTCGCCCACTTCGAGGCCTCCGGGAACAGCTGGAGGCAGAAGCGCAGCATCGCGAAGGTGCCCACCTTGTCGACGACCGCCGTGATGAGGACGGCGACCGGGGCGGTGGCCTCCCCCATGGCGTTGGGCAGCCAGGTGTGCAGCGGCCACAGCGGGGCCTTCACCGCGAAGGCGAAGAAGAAGCCCAGGAACAGCCAGCGTTCGGTGCTGGTCGCCATGTGCAGCGATCCGTCGGCCCGCGCCTGGGCGATCTCCTGGAGGCTGAAGTTTCCGGCGACCACATAGAGCCCGATCACCGCGGCCAGCATGATCAGACCGCCAACCAGGTTGTAGAGGAGGAACTTCACCGCCGCGTACGAGCGCTGCGTCGACGCCGTCTCCTCCCCGTGCTGGTGGGCACGGTCCCCGAAGCCGCCGATGAGGAAGTACATCGGGATGAGCATGGCTTCGAAGAAGATGTAGAACAGGAAGACGTCGGTGGCCTCGAAGGAGATGATCACCATCGCCTCGACGGCCAGGATCAGGGCGAAGAAGCCCTGCGTCGGACGCCAGCGGCGGCTTCCGGTCTCCAGCGGGTCGGCGTCGTGCCAGCCCGCCAGGATGATGAACGGGATGAGCAGGGCGGTCAGCGCGACGAGCACGACCCCGATGCCGTCCACGCCCAGTTCGTACCTGACGCCGAAGTCCTTGATCCAGGCGTGGGACTCGGTGAGCTGGTAGCGGTCGCCGCCCGGGTCGAAACGGACCAGGACGACGATCGCCAGCACGAGCGTGGCGAGCGAGACGAGCAGCGCCAGCGCCTTGGCCGCGTTGCGCCGGGCGGCCGGGACGGCGGCCGTGGCCACCGCCCCGACGGCCGGGAGCGCCGCCGTCACTGTCAGCAGAGGAAAGGACATCGGTATCAGACCGCCCTCATCAGCAGGGTCGCGGCGACGAGGAGTGCCGCACCGCCGAACATCGAGACCGCGTACGACCGCGCGAAGCCGTTCTGCAGTCGGCGCAGCCGTCCGGAGAGGCCGCCGACCGAGGCCGCCGTGCCGTTGACGACGCCGTCGACCAGGGTGTGGTCGACGTACACCAGGGAGCGCGTCAGGTGCTCCCCGCCGCGCACCAGGACGACGTGGTTGAAGTCGTCCTGGAGCAGGTCGCGGCGGGCGGCCCGGGTGAGCAGCGACCCTCGCGGGGCGACGACCGGGACCGGGCGGCGGCCGTACTGGGCGTACGCGACGGCGACACCGATGACGAGCACGAACATCGTGGCCAGGGTGACCGTCGTCGCGGTGAGCGGCGAGTCGCCCTCGGCGTGCCCGGTGACGGGCTCCAGCCAGTGCAGGAAGCGGTCGCCGACGCTGAACAGACCGCCCGCGAAGACCGAACCGAAGGCCAGCACGATCATCGGGATCGTCATGGTCCTGGGCGACTCGTGCGGGTGCGGCTCGTGGCCTTCGGCGTCCGGCTGCCAGCGCTTCTCGCCGAAGAACGTCATCAGCATCACGCGCGTCATGTAGTACGCCGTGATGGCCGCGCCGAGCAGGGCCGCGCCGCCGAGGATCCAGCCCTCGGTGCCGCCCTTCGCGAAGGCCGCCTCGATGATCTTGTCCTTGGAGAAGAAGCCGGACAGACCCGGGAAGCCGATGATGGCGAGGTAGCCCAGACCGAAGGTCACGAAGGTGACCGGCATGTACTTGCGGAGGCCGCCGTACTTCCTCATGTCGACCTCGTCGTTCATGCCGTGCATGACCGAACCGGCGCCGAGGAACAGCCCGGCCTTGAAGAAGCCGTGGGTCACCAGGTGCATGATCGCGAAGACGTAGCCGATGGGGCCGAGGCCCGCGGCGAGCACCATGTAGCCGATCTGCGACATGGTCGAGCCGGCCAGCGCCTTCTTGATGTCGTCCTTCGCACAACCGACGATCGCACCGAACAGGAGCGTGACGGCGCCGACGACGGTGACGACGAGCTGTGCGTCGGGGGCGCCGTTGAAGACCGCCGCCGAGCGGACGATCAGGTAGACGCCCGCTGTCACCATCGTCGCCGCGTGGATGAGGGCCGAGACCGGGGTCGGGCCCTCCATCGCGTCCCCGAGCCAGGACTGCAGCGGGACCTGGGCCGACTTGCCGCAGGCGGCCAGCAGCAGCATCAGGGCGATGGCGGTGAGCTTGCCCTCGCCCGCGCCGCCGACCAGGCCGGGCTCGGCGTGGGTGCCGAGCACCGGGCCGAAGGCGAAGGTGCCGAAGGTGGTGAACATCAGCATGATGGCGATCGACAGGCCCATGTCGCCGACCCGGTTGACCAGGAAGGCCTTCTTCGCCGCGGTCGCCGCGCTGGGCTTGTGCTGCCAGAAGCCGATGAGGAGGTACGAGGCGAGACCGACGCCCTCCCAGCCGACGTACAGCAGCAGGTAGTTGTCGGCGAGGACGAGCAGCAGCATCGCCGCGAGGAACAGGTTCAGATAGCCGAAGAAGCGGCGGCGGCGCTCGTCGTGCTCCATGTACCCGATCGAGTACAGGTGGATCAGCGAGCCGACGCCCGTGATCAGCAGCACGAACGTCATCGACAGCTGGTCGAGGCGGAACGCGACGTCCGCCTGGAATCCCTCGACCGGGATCCAGCTGAACAGGTGCTGGGTCAGCGTCCGGTCCTCGGCACCCTTGCCGAGCAGGTCGGCGAAGAGGACGACACCGAGCGCGAAGGAGACGGCCGCGAGGGCCGTGCCGATCCAGTGGCCGACGGCGTCGAGCCGCCGGCCGCCGACCAGCAGGACGGCCGCTCCGAGCAGGGGCGCCGCGATGAGCAGCGCGATCAGGTTCTCCACGATTCTTCCGACCCCTTACAGCTTCATCAGGCTGGCGTCGTCGACCGAGGCCGAGTGGCGGGAACGGAACAGCGACACGATGATCGCGAGACCCACCACGACCTCCGCGGCGGCGACGACCATCGTGAAGAAGGCGATGATCTGGCCGTCGAGATTGCCGTGCATCCGGGAGAAGACGACGAACGCGAGGTTGCAGGCGTTCAGCATGAGCTCGACGCACATGAAGACCACGATGGCGTTGCGCCGGATCAGTACGCCGGTGGCGCCGATCGTGAACAACAGAGCGGCGAGATAGAGGTAGTTGACCGGGTTCACTTCGACGCCTCCTCAGCCCGCTTGAAGGTCGTCGGCTCGACCGCGGTCCGCTCCAGGCGCTCCTGCGCGCGCTGTTCCAGCGCCCGCAGGTCGTTGAGCGCCTCGGCGGACACGTCACGGATCTGGCCGCGGTCCCGCAGCGTCTTGCTGACCGTGAGCTCGGACGGGGTGCCGTCGGGCAGCAGGCCCGCGATGTCCACGGCGTTGTGCCGGGCGTAGACACCGGGCGCCGGCAGCGGCGGCACGTGCTTGCCCTCGCGCACGCGCTGTTCGGCCAGTTCGCGCTGCGTCTTCGCCCGCTCGGTGCGCTCGCGGTGGGTGAGCACCATCGCGCCGACGGCCGCGGTGATCAGCAGGGCGCCGGTGATCTCGAAGGCGAAGACGTACTTGGTGAAGATGAGGGCGGCGAGCCCCTCCACGTTGCCGTTCGCGTTGGCCTGGCCCAGGCCGTTGAACTCGGTCAGGGAGGCGTTCCCGATGCCTGCCATGAGCAGGATGCCGAAGCCGAGACCGCTGAGGAGGGCCAGCCAGCGCTGCCCCTTGATGGTCTCCTTCAGCGAATCCGCCGCGGTGACGCCGACGAGCATCACCACGAACAGGAACAGCATCATGATCGCGCCGGTGTAGACGACGATCTGCACGACGCCGAGGAAGTAGGCGCCGTTGGCGAGGTAGAACACCGCCAGGATGATCATGGTCCCGGCGAGGCAGAGCGCGCTGTGCACGGCCTTCTTCATGAAGACGGTGCACAGGGCGCCGATCACGGCGACCGAGCCGAGGACCCAGAACTGGAAGGCCTCTCCGGTGGAGGTGGAGTAGGCGGCGAGCTGCGCGCTCATGCCCCCACCTCCTGCTCCCCGGGCTGTTCGCCCTTGGAGACGGCGACCTGGCGCTCGGTGCCGGGCGCGGCCTCGGTGACGAGTCCCCGGTAGTAGTCCTGCTCGTCCATCCCCGGGTAGATGGCGTGCGGGGTGTCCACCATGTCCTGGTCGAGACCCGCGAGCAGTTGCTCCTTGGTGTAGATCAGGTTGGCGCGGCTGGAGTCGGCCAGCTCGAACTCGTTGGTCATCGTCAACGCGCGTGTGGGGCACGCCTCGATGCACAGGCCGCACAGGATGCAGCGGGCGTAGTTGATCTGGTAGACGCGGCCGTACCGCTCGCCCGGCGAGTAGCGTTCCTCGTCCGTGTTGTCCGCGCCCTCGACGTAGATCGCGTCGGCGGGGCAGGCCCAGGCGCACAGCTCGCAGCCGACGCACTTCTCCAGGCCGTCCGGATGGCGGTTGAGCTGGTGCCGTCCGTGGAAGCGCGGAGCGGTGGTCTTCTGCTGTTCCGGGTACTGCTCGGTCAGCCGCTTCTTGAACATGGCCTTGAAGGTCACGCCGAAGCCGGCCACGGGGTTCTGGAAACCGGGCTTGGTCTCCTTGGGCTCCTCAGCCATCGGACGCCTCCTTTCCCTCACGAGATCCGCCGATCGATCCGTCACTCGCAGTATCGGACCCACCACTGACAATCAACTCCCGCTCACGGTGCGGGCGGCGCCGGGGCACCGGCGGCAGCTCCTGTCCCGGCAGCGGGGGTACGGGGAATCCGCCGGCCATCGGGTCGAAGCCGACCGGTTGTTCGGCGGGCTGCTCGGCCTTGCCGGCCTTGTCGCGGAAGATGTCGGCGACGAAGGACAGCAGCAGCAGGACGAGGACACCGCCGCCGACGTAGAGGGCGATGTCGGCGAAGTCGTAGTTCTCGTTCTTCAGGGTCCGCACGGTGGCGACGAGCATCAGCCAGGCCAGGGAGACCGGGATGAGGACCTTCCAGCCGAGCTTCATCAGCTGGTCGTAGCGGACCCGGGGCAGCGTGCCGCGCAGCCAGATGAAGCCGAACAGCAGCAGCTGCACCTTCACCACGAACCAGAGCATCGGCCACCAGCCGTGGTTCGCGCCCTCCCAGAAGGTGCTGATGGGCCACGGGGCCCGCCAGCCGCCCAGGAAGAGCGTGGTCGACACGGCCGAGACCGTCACCATGTTCACGTACTCGGCGAGCATGAACAGCGCGAACTTGATCGACGAGTACTCGGTGTTGAAGCCGCCGACCAGGTCGCCCTCGGACTCCGGCATGTCGAAGGGTGCGCGGTTGGTCTCGCCCACCATCGTCACGATGTAGATCACGAAGGAGACCGGCAGCAGCAGGATGTACCAGCGGTCGTGCTGCTGCTCGACGATCGTCGACGTGGACATCGAGCCCGAGTAGAGGAACACCGAGGCGAACGCGGCGCCCATCGCGATCTCGTACGAGATCATCTGCGCGCAGGACCGCAGACCGCCGAGGAGCGGGTAGGTGGATCCGGAGCTCCAGCCCGCCAGCACGATGCCGTAGATGCCGACCGAGGCGACCGCGAGGATGTAGAGCATCGCGATCGGAAGGTCGGTGAGCTGCATCGTGGTGCGCTGGCCGAAGATCGAGATCTCGTTGCCGGCCGGGCCGAAGGGGATCACCGCGATCGCCATGAAGGCCGGGATGGCCGCCACGATCGGCGCGAGGACGTAGACCACCTTGTCCGCGCGCTTGACGATCAGGTCTTCCTTGAGCATCAGTTTCACGCCGTCGGCGAGCGACTGGAGCATGCCCCAGGGGCCGTGCCGGTTGGGTCCGATGCGCAGCTGCATCCAGGCGACGACCTTGCGCTCCCACACGATGGAGAAGAGCACGGTCACCATCAGGAAGGCGAAGCAGAACACCGCCTTGACGACGACCAGCCACCAGGGGTCGTGGCCGAACATCGAGAGGTCTTCAGCGGCGAGATACGGCCTCATGCCTCCACCTCCTTGGGGGCTTCGGCGGGCGTCGCCGGACCGATGCGGACGAGGGCGCCGGGCAGCGACCCGGTGTCGGAGGCGACGCCGCCGCCGGTGGAGTTCAGCGGGAGCCAGACCACGCGGTCCGGCATCTCGGTTACCTCCAGGGGGAGTTCGACGGTCCCGGCCGGGCCGGTGACGGCCATGACGTCGCCGTCCTTGACGCCCGCCTCGGCGGCCGTGGCGGCCGACACACGCGCGCGTGCCGCGTGCCGTGTCCCGGCGAGCGCCTCGTCACCCTCCTGGAGGCGACCCCGGTCGAGCAGCAGTCGGTGTCCGGCGAGGACCGCCTCACCGGCGGCCGGACGCGGCAGCACGCCCGCGATACCGAGCGGATCGCCGGCCCGCGGTCCGTCCCAGGAGCCCAGCCGGTCCAGCTCCGCGCGCGCGGTACGCAGGTCCGGCAGCCCGAGGTGGACGTCCATGGCGTCGGCGAGCATCTGGAGCACGCGCGCGTCGGTGGGTGCCAGTCGTCGGGTGATCTGGTCGGGCTTGAGCGCGGCCTCGAAGAAGCGGACCCTGCCCTCCCAGTTGAGGAAGCTGCCCGCCTTCTCGGCGACCGCGGCGACCGGGAGGACGACGTCCGCGTGCTCGGTGACCTCGCTGGACCGCAGTTCCAGCGACACCAGGAAGCCCACCGCGGCCAGTGCCTCACGCGCGCGTGCCGGGTCGGGCAGGTCCGCGACCTCGACACCGGCCACCACCAGCGCCTGGAGCGCGCCGCCCGCGGCGGCCTCGACGATCTGTCCGGTGTCGCGGCCGAAGCCGTGCGGCAGTTCGGCCAGGCCCCAGACGGCCGCGACCTCGTCCCGCGCGCGCGGGTCGGTGGCCGGACGCCCACCCGGCAGCAGCGTCGGCAGCGCACCCGCCTCGACCGCGCCCCGCTCCCCCGCCCTGCGCGGGATCCAGACCAGTTGCGCGCCGGTCGCGAAGGCGGCCCGTACCGCGGCGGTCAGCCCACCGGCGACACCGGCCAGCCGCTCACCGACGGCGATCACCGCGCCCTCGGCGCGCAGTGCCTCGGCGGCCTTGGCGCCGCCGTCCTCCAGACCGAATCCGCTCGCGAGCGCGTCCAGCCACTCGGTCTCGGTACCCGGAGCCGCCGGCAGCAGCGTGCCGCCCGCCTTCTCCAGGCCGCGCGTGGCGTACGTCGCCAGCGAGAACACCCGCTGCCCGTGCTTGCGCCAGGCCTTGCGCAGCCGCAGGAAGACGCCGGGGGCCTCCTCCTCGGACTCGAAGCCGACCAGCAGGACGGCCGGCGCGTTCTCCAGCGACGTGTACGTGACGCCCGCGCCGTCGAGGTCACGGCCGCGACCGGCGACCCGGGCGGCCAGGAAGTCGGCCTCCTCGCTGCTGTGCACCCGCGCGCGGAAGTCGATGTCGTTGGTGTCGAGTGCCACGCGCGCGAACTTGCTGTACGCGTAGGCGTCCTCGGTGGTGAGGCGGCCGCCGACGAGGACACCGGACCGGGAGCGGGCCGCGGCCAGCCCCTGGGCCGCCGCTTCCAGGGCCTCCGGCCAGGACGCGGGCTCCAGGGTGCCGGCGGCGTTGCGCACCAGCGGCGTCTCGATCCGGTCGCGCTGCTGCGCGTACCGGAACGCGAACCGCCCCTTGTCGCAGATCCACTCCTCGTTGACCTCCGGGTCGGGGGCCGCGAGGCGCCGCATGACCTTGCCGCGCCGGTGGTCGGTGCGCGTGGCACAGCCGCCCGAGCAGTGCTCGCACACCGAGTGCGAGGAGACGAGGTCGAAGGGGCGGGAGCGGAAGCGATAGGCCGCCGAGGTCAGCGCGCCGACCGGGCAGATCTGGATGGTGTTGCCGGAGAAGTACGACTCGAACGGGTCGCCCTCTCCGGTGCCGACCTGCTGGAGCGCGCCCCGCTCGAGCAGCTCGATCATCGGGTCGCCCGCGACCTGGTTGGAGAAGCGGGTGCAGCGGGCGCACAGCACGCACCGCTCACGGTCCAGCAGCACCTGCGTGGAGATCGGGACGGGCTTCTCGTACGTCCGTTTCCGGCCCTCGAAGCGCGACTCGGCGTTGCCGTGCGACATCGCCTGGTTCTGCAGGGGGCACTCTCCGCCCTTGTCGCAGACGGGGCAGTCCAGCGGGTGGTTGATGAGGAGCAGCTCCATCACACCGTGCTGCGCCTTCTCGGCGGCCGGGGAGGTGAGCTGGGTCTTCACCACCATGCCGTCGGTGCACGTGATCGTGCAGGACGCCATCGGCTTGCGCTGGCCCTCGACCTCGACGATGCACTGGCGGCAGGCGCCGACCGGATCGAGGAGCGGGTGGTCGCAGAAGCGGGGGATCTCGATGCCGAGCTGTTCGGCGGCCCGGATGACCAGGGTGCCCTTGGGCACGCTGATCTCGGCGCCGTCGATGGTCAGCGAGACGAGGTCCTCCGGCGGGACCGCCGCCTCCCCCCCTCCGGAGGGAGCGCTGGTGGTCACGGTCATGCGTTCACCTCCGTACGGTCGGCCCAGGCCGTCGACCGGGCGGGGTCGAAGGGGCAGCCGCGGCCCGTGATGTGCTGCTCGTACTCCTCGCGGAAGTACTTCAGCGAGGAGAAGATCGGCGAGGCGGCACCGTCGCCGAGGGCGCAGAAGGACTTGCCGTTGATGTTGTCGGCGATGTCGTTCAGCTTGTCGAGGTCGGACAGGGCGCCCTTGCCGGCCTCGATGTCCCGCAGCAGTTGCACCAGCCAGTACGTGCCCTCGCGGCACGGCGTGCACTTGCCGCAGGACTCGTGGGCGTAGAACTCGGTCCAGCGCGTGACGGCGCGGACGACACAGGTCGTCTCGTCGAAGCACTGGAGAGCTTTTGTGCCGAGCATGGAACCCGCGGCGCCCACTCCTTCGTAATCAAGAGGGACGTCGAGGTGCTCGTCGGTGAACATCGGCGTCGAGGAGCCGCCGGGCGTCCAGAACTTCAGCCGGTGCCCCGGGCGCATCCCGCCGCTCATCTCCAGGAGCTGGCGCAGCGTGATGCCGAGCGGGGCCTCGTACTGGCCGGGGCTGGCGACATGGCCGCTGAGCGAGTAGAGCGTGAAGCCCGGGGACTTCTCGCTGCCCATCGACCTGAACCATTCCTTGCCCCGGTGCAGGATGGCGGGAACCGACGCGATCGACTCGACGTTATTCACCACAGTCGGGCATGCGTAGAGGCCCGCGACCGCAGGGAAAGGGGGACGCAGCCGCGGTTGACCACGGCGGCCTTCGAGCGAGTCGAGCAGCGCGGTCTCCTCACCGCAGATGTACGCGCCGGCCCCGGCGTGCACGGTGAGTTCGAGGTCGAGTCCGCTGCCCAGGACGTTCTCGCCCAGATAGCCGGCCGCGTAGGCCTCGCGCACGGCCTCGTGCAACCGCCGCAGTACTGGGACGACCTCACCACGCAGATAGATGAAGGCATGCGAAGACCTGATGGCATAGCACGCGATCACAATGCCCTCGATGAGGCTGTGCGGGTTCGCGAAGAGGAGCGGGATGTCCTTACAGGTTCCGGGCTCCGACTCGTCGGCGTTGACAACTAGATAATGCGGTTTTCCATCACCCTGGGGAATGAACTGCCATTTCATTCCGGTCGGGAATCCCGCGCCGCCGCGCCCACGCAGACCGGAGTCCTTGACGTACGCGATCAGCTCGTCCGGCGACATGGCGAGCGCCTTGCGGAGCCCCTCGTACCCTTCGTGCCTTCGATAGACGTCCAGCGTCCAGGACTTTTCCTCGTCCCAGAAGGCCGACAGCACGGGTGCGAGCAGCTTCTCGGGGCTCATGTCTTTCAGCTCGGGTGCCAAGGTCATCACTCCCCCTCCTCGGCGGCGGGCCCTGCCGGGTGGGCGGGGTCGGAGGCCGACGTGTCCTGCGGCGCGTCGTGCGAGCTCAGGTGCTCACCGGGCGAGGGCTCGTGCACGGCCTCGTCTTGCGGCTCGTCGTGCGGGCCGCCGTCACGCGGATGGACCACACGCGCGGGTGCGGCCTCTCCCCTGGCCAGGCGGAGTCCCACCAGCGACGCGGGTCCCGCACTGCCGCCGGCCTCGACGGCCCCTTCGCGCTCGTCGGGGAAGCCGGCCAGGATCCGCGCGGTCTCCTTGAAGGTGCACATCGGCGCCCCGCGCGTGGGCTCGACGGGCCGTCCCGCGCGCAGGTCGTCCACGAGGCGCTTGGCGCTGCCCGGGGTCTGGTTGTCGAAGAACTCCCAGTTGACCATCACGACCGGCGCGAAGTCGCAGGCCGCGTTGCACTCGATGTGCTCCAGGGTGACCTTGCCGTCGTCGGTGGTCTCGCCGTTGCCGACGCCCAGGTGCTCCTGGAGCGTCTCGAAGATCGCGTCGCCGCCCATCACCGCGCACAGCGTGTTGGTACAGACGCCCACCTGGTAGTCACCGCTCGGCCTGCGCCGGTACATCGTGTAGAAGGTCGCGACCGCGGTGACCTCGGCAGTGGTCAGATCCAGCACGTCCGCGCAGAAGCGCATGCCGGTGCGGGTGACGTGTCCCTCCTCCGACTGCACGAGATGCAGCAACGGCAGGAGGGCCGACCTGGAGTCCGGATAGCGCGCGATGATCTCGCGGGCGTCGGCCTCGAGCCGGGCGCGGACATCGTCCGGGTAGCCGGGCGCGGGCAGTTCGGGCATGCCCAGACTGACGCCCCGCTCCGAAGAACTGGTGGTCACCGGTCGACGCCTCCCATCACGGGGTCGATGGACGCGACGGCGACGATGACGTCGGCGACCTGGCCGCCCTCGCACATCGCCGCCATGGCCTGAAGGTTGGTGAAGGACGGGTCACGGAAGTGGACCCGGTAGGGACGGGTGCCTCCGTCGGACACGGCGTGCACCCCGAGCTCGCCCTTGGGCGACTCGACCGCCACGTACGCCTGTCCCGGCGGCACGCGGAAGCCCTCGGTGACGAGCTTGAAGTGGTGGATCAGGGCCTCCATGGAGGTGCCCATGATCTTCTTGATGTGGTCGAGGGAGTTACCGAGACCGTCCGGCCCCAGGGCGAGCTGGGCGGGCCAGGCGATCTTCTTGTCGGTGACCATGACCGGGCCGGGCTGGAGCCGGTCCAGACACTGCTCGACGATGGCGAGCGACTGGCGCATCTCCTCCAGCCGGATCAGGAAGCGGCCGTAGGAGTCGCAGGAGTCCGCGGTCGGGACCTCGAAGTCGTACGTCTCGTAGTCGCAGTACGGCTGCGTCTTGCGCAGGTCGTGCGGCAGGCCGGTGGAGCGCAGGATCGGGCCGGTGGCGCCGAGAGCCATGCAGCCGGCCAGGTCGAGATAGCCGACGTCCTGCATGCGGGCCTTGAAGATGGGGTTCCCGGTGGCGAGCTTGTCGTACTCCGGGAGGTTCTTCCTCATCTTCTTCATGAACTCGCGGATCTGGTCCACCGCGCCGGGCGGCAGGTCCTGGGCGAGTCCGCCGGGGCGGATGTACGCGTGGTTCATCCGCAGGCCCGTGATGAGCTCGTAGATGTCGAGAATCATTTCACGATCACGGAATCCGTAGATCATGATCGTGGTGGCGCCGAGCTCCATGCCGCCGGTGGCGATGCACACCAGGTGGGAGGACATCCGGTTCAGCTCCATCAGGAGCACCCGGATGATCTTGGCTCGCTCGGTGATCTGGTCCTCGATGCCGAGGAGCTTCTCGACGCCGAGGCAGTAGGCGGTCTCGTTGAAGAAGGACGTCAGGTAGTCCATGCGCGTGACGAAGGTGGTGCCCTGCGTCCACGTGCGGAACTCGAGGTTCTTCTCGATCCCGGTGTGCAGATAGCCGATGCCGCAGCGGGCCTCGGTGACCGTCTCGCCCTCGATCTCCAGGATGAGACGGAGCACTCCATGGGTGGACGGGTGCTGGGGACCCATGTTGACGACGATGCGTTCGTCGTCGGCCCGGGCCGCGGACTGGACGACCTCGTCCCAGTCGCCACCGGTGACCGTGTAGACGGTCCCTTCGGTGGTCTCCCGCGCCGAGGCCGCGGACTCGGCGGATGCTGGCTGCGTGCTCACGAGTACGACCTCCGCTGGTCCGGAGCCGGGATCTGGGCGCCCTTGTACTCGACGGCGATGCCGCCGAGGGGGTAGTCCTTGCGCTGCGGGTGGCCCGGCCAGTCGTCCGGCATCATGATCCGCGTCAGGGCCGGGTGACCGTCGAAGACGATCCCGAAGAAGTCGTAGGTCTCCCGCTCGTGCCAGTCGTTCGTCGGGTAGACGGAGACCAGGGACGGGATGTGCGGGTCGCCGTCCGGCGCGCTGACCTCGAGGCGGATCAGCCTGTTGTGGGTGATCGAGCGCAGGTGGTACACGGCGTGCAGCTCACGGCCCTTGTCGCTCGGGTAGTGCACCCCGCTGACGCCGGTGCACAGCTCGAAGCGCAGGGCCGGGTCGTCGCGCAGGGTGCGGGCGACGCGGACCAGATGCTCGCGTTCGATGTGGAAGGTGAGTTCGTCGCGGTCGACGATCGTGTTCCCGATCGCGTTCGCGGCGAGGAGGCCCTGCTCCTCCAGCGCGCCCTCCAGCTCGTCGGCGACCTCGTCGAACCAGCCGCCGTAGGGACGGCTCGCCGGGCCCGGGAGCCGGACCGAGCGGACCAGGCCGCCGTAGCCGGAGGTGTCGCCGCCGTTGTCGGCGCCGAACATGCCGCGCTGGACGCGGATCTCCTCACCTCCCTCACCGCGCTGGCCGGGGAGGTTGTCGGCGGCGAGGTCCTTCTCGGGGTTCACCCCGTCGGCGCCGCCGTTGCCGTTCGCGCCGCTCATCGCAGCAGCCCCTTCATCTCGATCGTGGGCAGGGCCTTGAGCGCCGCTTCCTCCGCCTCCCGGGCCGCTTCCTCGGCGTTGACGCCGAGCTTGGAGGACTGGATCTTCTGGTGGAGCTTGAGGATCGCGTCCATCAGCATCTCGGGCCGCGGCGGACAGCCGGGCAGGTAGATGTCGACGGGGACGATGTGGTCGACGCCCTGGACGATCGCGTAGTTGTTGAACATGCCGCCGGAGGAGGCGCAGACGCCCATGGAGATGACCCACTTGGGGTTCGGCATCTGGTCGTAGACCTGCCGCAGCACCGGCGCCATCTTCTGGCTCACCCGGCCGGCGACGATCATCAGGTCCGCCTGGCGTGGAGAGCCCCGGAAGACCTCCATGCCGAAGCGCGCCAGGTCGTAGCGGCCGGCACCGGTGGTCATCATCTCGATGGCGCAGCAGGCCAGGCCGAACGTGGCGGGGAAGACGGACGCCTTGCGCACCCAGCCCGCGGCCTGCTCGACGGTGGTCAGCAGGAAGCCGCTCGGCAGCTTTTCTTCGAGTCCCATGTCCTTTGGCCCCTCAGTCCCATTCCAGCCCGCCGCGCCGCCACACATACGCGTAGGCGACGAAGACGGTGAGCACGAAGAGCAGCATCTCCACGAGCCCGAACACACCCAGGGCGTCGAAGGTGACGGCCCATGGGTAGAGGAAGACGATCTCGATGTCGAAGACGATGAAGAGCATCGCCGTCAGGTAGTACTTGATGGGGAAGCGCCCGCCGCCGGCCGGCGTGGGGGTCGGCTCGATGCCGCACTCGTAGGCCTCGAGCTTGGCGCGGTTGTACCGCTTCGGACCGATCAGCGTGGCCATGACCACGGAGAAGATCGCAAAGCCTGCCCCGAGGGCTCCCAGTACGAGGATGGGCGCATACGCGTTCACCGCTCCTCGCTCCTCTCAGTCGGCACTGACTGGTGGCGGTTGCGTCAGGCCCGTGGCACCCGCCCCGGCAGCCCCGCGGGCTCCGTCGTACCGACGAAGATCGCGAACATGTGAAGCAGGTCACAAGCCCAACCGCCTCGCATCTTATGCCCGCCGGTCTGTGATCTGCGACACGGGGTATTACACAAGCTTTGTGATCTCCACCACCTGACGAAGGATCATGAAGTCGGATGAGCGGTGATCTTCATACGTGAAGCGTTCGACTGGTCACCAGAGGTGACATTTCCGCTCGTCGTCGCAGGTGAAGAGGGTCGTCTCCATATCAAGAGACTTCCCGTGCATGCAAATTGGCACCGGGCACGAACTCTTGATAGAGGTCCGCGTTCACACATCAGGGGGAGGTGCGCGGCGAGATGTGGACGCGTGCGCGCGTTCACGAGCTCACCCGGATGTGGGTCCGGGGTGAACGAGAGGTGACTCCCGCGCGGGACGCGACGGACCGAGTGACCGTTCCGTGACCTCCGCCACACTCATGAGAGTCGCATGAGAACGGGTGTTGGCCAATGGCCTCAACCGATGGTAAGTCGGGGGCAATTCGGGCGTAACAGTGAAAGCACATGATCACAGGCTTGATCACGTGTGCCCGCAATGTCCGTTACGGCGTCAATAAGGAGTGACGCGACCGGTATTGAGGGCCCCCGTTGAACAATTGTGGCGCAGCACACGTTCCTTGTAGGTATGGAGGAGCCCCTGATACCGCTTGTACCCATGTCCCACACCGCTCACATACGTAGCCACCGGAAACCCCGCCGCAACGCGTCGACCATCGCGATGCGGGCCGGAGTCGCCGGTGGCGTCCTCAGCACCCTGGCCGTCGCCGGGGCGTCCGGCGCGAACGCCGCCGAACCGGTCACGCAGACCATCGAACTCCCCGCCCTGACCGCCGACCTGGCCGCCCAGGTCGCCCAGTCCGCGGACGCCACGCAGCAGACCGCCGCGAACTATGAACTTCAGGCCGAACGCGACGCGGCCGCAGCAAACGCCGCAAAGCAGGCCAAGGCGGACCTCGCTGAGGCGAAGCTGAAGGCGCAGGCCAAGAAGAAGGCCGCCGAGACCGCCCGTAAGGCGGCCGCTGAGCGCGCCTCGCGCAACGCCGAGCGGACCACGCTCAGCGTCTCCGCGAACGCCTCCACGGGCAGCTCGTCGAGCAGCTCGTCGACGGCGACCGGTTCGGCCGCGGCCGTCATCGCGTTCGTGAAGGCCCAGATCGGCGACGCCTACGTCACCGGCGGTACCGGCCCCAACTCGTGGGACTGCTCCGGCATGGTGCAGGCCGCGTTCAAGCAGGTCGGCATCAACCTGCCGCGTGTCTCCCAGGACCAGTCGGTGGCCGGCACCCAGGTCTCGCTGAGCAACCTCCAGCCGGGCGACATCCTCTACTGGGGCAGCGCGGGCAACGCCTACCACGTGGCGGTGTACGTCGGCGACGGCATGTTCGTCGGCGCGCAGAACTCCTCCACGGGCGTCGTGGAGAAGCCGCTGTCGTACGACCCGCCGACCGGCGCGGTGCGGGTGCTCTGAGGCACGCGCACAGCCGTACGGGCTGAAGGGCCGCAGCCGCTCGGGGGCAGCGGCCCTTCCGGCACATCCGGATCCGGGAGCGAGTCCTCCCGGCAAAGACGCATGCGCCCGAATTGTCCATATCGCGTGATGTGTTGACACCCCTCGCGGGCGACAGGCCGCGTCCCGCTCCCGCGCCGCCAGGACGAGCGGAGCCGCGGACGCCGACGGAGCAAGGACCAGGGACCCCGGATGTCCGGCCGGCCGAGCAGGGGCTCGGGCTACCGACCGGACAGAAGCCGCGGATACCGGCCTACCGGACAAAGGCTCCGGAGACCGACGGACGGGGATCCGGACGCCGACCCGCCGGACACGGGCTCCGGACACAGGCCTGCCGACGTGCCGACCTGCCGGACGAAAATCCGAACGTCGGCCTACCAGCCTGCCGGACCGAGGATCCGGATGCCGACCGGACGGGGATCCGGATACCGGATATCGGATACCCGCTACCCGGGGGCTCCCGCGTCGGCGTCGGAGCCCCCGGTCCGGGGTCAGGCCTTCGGGGCCACCTTGCTGAGACCGTTGATGATGCGGTCCATCGCGTCGCCGCCGGTCGGGTCCGTGAGGTTGGCGAGGAGCTTGAGGGTGAACTTCATCAGGAGCGGGTGGCTCAGGCCCCGCTGGGCCGCGATCTTCATGACCTTCGGGTTGCCGATGAGCTTCACGAAGCCCCGGCCCAGCGTGTAGTAGCCGCCGTAGGTGTCCTTGAGGACGCGCGGGTAGTGGTGCAGGGCCGTCTCGCGCTGCGCCGGGGTCGAGCGGGCGTGGGCCTGGACGATGACCTCGGCGGCGAGCGCGCCGGACTCCATGGCGTAGGCGATGCCCTCGCCGTTGAAGGGGTTCACCAGGCCGCCGGCGTCGCCGACGAGCAGCAGGCCCTTGGTGTAGTGGGGCTGGCGGTTGAAGGCCATGGGAAGGGCCGCGCCGCGGATCGGGCCGGTCATGTTGTCCGGGGTGTATCCCCAGTCCTCGGGCATGGACGCGCACCAGGCCTTGAGGACCTCGCGCCAGTCGAGCTCCTTGAAGGAGTCCGAGGTGTTGAGGACACCCAGGCCGACGTTCGACGTACCGTCGCCCATGCCGAAGATCCAGCCGTAGCCGGGCAGCAGGCGGTCCTCGCCCGGGCCCCGGCGGTCCCACAGCTCCAGCCAGGACTCCAGGTAGTCGTCCTCGTGGCGCGGCGAGGTGAAGTACGTGCGCACCGCGACGCCCATCGGCCGGTCCTCGCGGCGGTGCAGCCCCATCGCCAGGGACAGCCGGGTCGAGTTGCCGTCGGCGGCGACGACCAGCGGGGCGCGGAAGGTGACCTCCCGCTTCTCCTCGCCGAGTTTGGCCGTCACGCCGACGATTCGGCCGGTGCGGTCGTCGAGGACCGGGCCGGAGACGTTGCAGCGCTCGTAGAGGCGCGCACCCGCCTTCTGGGCCTGGCGGGCGAGCTGTTCGTCGAAGTCGTCGCGCTTGCGGACGAGTCCGTAGTCGGGGAAGGAGGCGAGATCCGGCCAGTCGAGCTGGAGGCGGACGCCTCCGCCGATGATCCTGAGCCCCTTGTTGCGGAGCCAGCCGGCTTCCTCCGAGATGTCGATGCCCATCGCGACGAGCTGCTTGACGGCCCGCGGGGTGAGTCCGTCACCGCAGACCTTCTCGCGTGGGAACTCGGTCTTCTCCAGCAGGAGTACGTCGAGGCCGGCCTGGGCCAGGTGGTAGGCGGTGGCGGAGCCGGCTGGCCCCGCGCCCACGACGATCACATCGGCGCTGTTGTCGGAGAGGGGATCGGTCACGGCGGGAACTCCCCAAGGTTGGAAATCTCGTGCCGACCGGCACTGGACATGGGCAGTCTATTCAGCAGAATTGATCACCCGGCTGAAGGGCTGCCCAGTGAACCGAGCTCTGCCCGTAGTGCGCCTGCGTGTTCCCACCGACGAGGACGCCGTCGCCTGGCACCGGATCTTCGACGACCCGGACGTCATGGAGTTCCACGGCGGCAGATCGGCGGAGTTGTACGTCTACGAGGAACTCACCGCCCGCCAGCGCCGGCACGACGCCGAACGGGGCTTCTGTCTCTGGACGATGCTGGACGAGTCCGACCGGGCCATCGGTTTCACGGGCGCGCAGCCGTGGCCGCAGGAGTGGGGTCCGAAGGGCGAGATCGAGATCGGCTGGCGGCTCGCGCGGGAGTACTGGGGCAAGGGGTACGTGACCGCGGCCGCGCGGATGACGCTGGAGCGGGTGCGGGCGGCGGGGGTGCCGAGCGTGGTGGCGATGGTCCTCGCCCAGAATGCCCGGTCGATCGCGGTCACCCAGCGGCTGGGCATGAATCTCGCCGAGGTCTTCACGACCCCCACGTCGAACAAGGAGGGGCACTGCTACCGGCTCGACCTGTGAACCGCGCGGGTCCGATCGGGCCGTCGACAGAAGCAGGCAGTAACGCACAGTAGTCGTTGGTTACAGAAAGACATCCGACGCTTCCGGACCTCACCCCCGGGCGGTTACCCTTCCAGTACCGCTGGGGGTGACATCTGTGCGAATAACACCCAAAACGCCCGAAGTGCTCGTACCCAAGCTCGTCGGTCTGATGGCCATGGACGCACGCGAGGCCGCCATGGCCCATGGCGTGCTGCTGGCCGCGCCCGACCGGCCCGAGTTCCACCGCACCGTCGTCGACTACGTCGTACGGCAGTACCCCCCGCCCGGTGTCGAGGTGCCACGCGGCGCCGTCGTCACCGTGTGGTTCGACCTCGGCGAGGGAGAGGGCGGCGGAGGCGCCGGCGTGCGCGAGCCACGCATCCCGAACCCGTCCGGGGGAGGACTCCAGCGTGAGCTGGGCGAGCCCGGGGACGCCTTCGAGGTGACCAGGTAGACCCGAGGCGGGCCGGCCGGTCGCTCAGGCCTGCTTGAAGCCCCGGTGCAGGGCGACGATGCCGCCGCTCAGGTTCCGCCATGCCACCTTCGACCAGCCGGCTCCGCGCAGACGCTCGGCGAGCGCGGGCTGGTCGGGCCAGGCTCGGATGGACTCGGCGAGGTAGACGTAGGCGTCGGGGTTGGAGGACACCGCGCGGGCGACCGGCGGCAGGGCCCGCATCAGGTACTCGGTGTAGGCGGTCCGGAAGGGCGCCCAGGTCGGGTGGGAGAACTCGCAGATCACGACCCGGCCACCGGGCTTCGTCACCCGGTACATCTCGCGCAGGGCGGTGTCGGTCTCCTGCACGTTGCGCAGCCCGAAGGAGATCGTGACGGCGTCGAAGGTGTCGTCCTTGAAGGGCAGCCGCGTCGCGTCGCCCGCCGTGAAGGGCAGCCAGGCGTTGCGCTTCTTGCCGACCTGGAGCATGCCGAGGGAGAAGTCGCAGGGGACGACGTACGCGCCGGTGCGGGCGAAGGGCAGCGACGACGTCGCCGTACCGGCGGCCAGGTCGAGGATCTTCTGCGCCGGACGGGCGTCCACCGCCGTCGCGACCTCCTTGCGCCATCGGCGGTCCTGGCCGAGGGACAGCACGTCGTTGGTGAGGTCGTACCGTTCCGCCACGTTGTCGAACATCGAGGCGACTTCGTGCGGCTGCTTGTCCAAGGATGCGCGGGTCACGGGCTCATTGTGGCAGGAAGGGCCGGACCCGCCCGCGCCCGGCCCACCCGCGAGGTGTCACGGCAGCAGCCTCGGCCTGTTCACGGCAGCAGCCTCGGCCTCTTCTTCGCCGCCAGGTCCTCGACCCACCCGCACATCAGCACGAAGGCCGCGATCAGGACCCAGCCGACGCCGAACATGAACCACTGGCTCTCCAGCGGCAGCCACTTCTCGAACGCGGGCACGTTCCAGAACCGGTCGATCAGCGGGACCGCGAGGATCAGCGCGATCTCGTGCCACAGGTAGATCGTCACCGCGCGGGCGTTGAACACCGTCACGATCCGGTCCAGCCGCCGGAACCGGGCGAGGCCGGCGAAGTCGACCTCGAAGCGCGCCTTGCCGTACATCAGCAGCGCCACGAACCCCGCCGACCAGAAGGCCTGCGCGAGCGGGATCTCGTCCAGGTCGTAGGTGCCGAACCCGGCCCGGTGCGAGAAGGCGTACCAGCCGCCGAGCCCGAGCGCGGCGAGCGCGGGCGGCACGACCAGGGCGGGCCGCAGCCGCTGGAGCAGGCCGCCGCGGTGCGCGAAGCCGAGCAGCCAGCAGAACAGGTACGTCGCCAGGTCCCACAGGGCGCCGCCGAAGCGGCCGTCCGGCGGTGTCCAGGCGAACTGGAGGACCACGACCGGGGTGAGGGAGGCCAGCAGGACCGGCACCGGGGCGAGCCGGAACACCTTCAGCAGGAGCGGGGAGAGCAGTACGAACCAGAGGTACGTCCGCAAATACCAGAGGATCTCCCAGGCCTGCGTGCCCCCGGCGTTGCCGGGCGGGTCGCCCAGCGGCACGATCCAGTAGACGATCTCCCAGCCCGGCATCCAGCCGTGAATCAGCATCGCGAGCACCACGAACAGGCCCCAGAACCAGAACGGCGGCAGGAGCCGGCGCAACCGGCTCCTCACCACCTCGGGCGCGGGGCGCTCCAGGGACTTCGCCATCAGCGTGCCGGCCAGGCCGAACATGATCCCCATCGAGGGGAAGACCATCCCCGCCCAGGCCCAGCCGAAGGTGTGGTACGCGACCACCCGGACGAGGGCCACGGCACGAAGGGTGTCGAAGTAGCGGTCGCGACCGCCCGGCCGCCGGGACGGGGGCGCCCCCGTCCCGGCGGCCAACGCCTCGGCGACCGGCCCGATCGGAAGAGGGGCGGGGAGGGGAAGAGTGTGGGGGTAACCGGGGAGATATGG
>NZ_JBSFCK010000038.1:0-50115 GCF_053593435.1 Streptomyces sp. NPDC002306 | reverse complement strand
CAACCGCCTCAAACGCCTTCAATACCGGCCCCACACCCTCGACGGCTTCATAGCCGGCACCGGCCTCACCCTCGACACCCCAGCCTCACCTTGAAACGCCGAAGTCAGTAACGAACGAGACCACCCCCCGTGGCGAGGGACTTACTAGCGCATCAACGGCAATCTGCCTACTTCAAACCCCCTCTGAGACCTGGGCAGCAGCCTTAACGGGCACATCAACAAGACCACGAACAGATCCACATTCCTGGAAGTCTGCCGCTACCTGCGCTCACTTCGCTCGGCAGACGTGCGCATAGCCATCACCTGCGAAGGCAACTCCCCACACCTGTCGACGAAGCGGTGCCAACGAGTCGCAAGCTGGGCGGCGGCGAACAACGTGGAGCTCGCCTACACCCTGCCCAACAGTTCATGACTCAACCGAGTCCGGCATTCCCGCGGCACGACATACGCACGTGGTCCTGCACCCTATGCCGCCGCAGGAGAAAAAGTCCCTTTTGGGTGTGTCGGAAGTTCAGGATGTGGCACCCGTATTTTTGCAGATTCGAGCAGAACGTCCACATCCTTCTATCCGAGGGCCCGTGCCCCGCGGGCCTGACGTGACCGAGGAGTTCATCTCATGCGCCGGTACACCCTCGCCACTCTTGTCGCGGCAGCGTCGCTGGCGGGCCTCTCCGCCCCTCACGCCACCGCGGCAGCCTCCCCCACGAACCAGGACCATACCTTCCTTGTGCAGGCCCACCAGGGCAATCTCGCCGAGATCGCCGCCGGGAAAGATGCCGGGAAACACGCAAAGAGCGCGTGCGTAAAGCGGGCCGGACAGACCTGGGTGATCGACCACATCAAGTTGGACGCCTCCGTACGCAAGCTGGCGGACAAGACGCACACCAAACTGCCGTCGGCACCCTCTGCGGCGCAGCAGGAGGCCCTGAAAGCGGTGCAGTCGAAGGCCGGAAGCTCCGCCTACGACCAGGCGTGGCTCAAGGCTCAGGACGGCGCTCACCGCAAGACGCTGGCCGCCATCGACCAGGAGATCAAGCATGGAACGAACACCGGTGTGGTCGCCGCAGCCCGTACTGCCCGACCCATGGTCGCCATGCACCTGGCCATGGTCCGCGACGGCGTCTGCCACCAGGCACCGCACACCTCTCACCACGCGGGCTGAAAGATAGGTGGACGCGACAGCCATCACCATCGACCCACGCCTCTGAGTCGGTGCAGCAACAGGCACACCCCGGGCACGGTGTACCACGTCGCGACCGCCTCATCGTCGCGCTGCACCGCCCTGCGAGCACGGCCACCTTGGCAGCCTGGCGCGCCCGCGCTCGCGGTCTCGGTCACGTCGACGGCCAGACCCAGGCGCTGCTGCATGTCACCCACGCCCGTGCCTACGCCGCCGTCGGCGAGAGGCCGGCAGCAGCCCGCGCCCTGCTCGCCGCCGAAGGCGCCCTGCGGCGCGATGATGGCCCCCGGCCCGCCTACTCCCGCGTCAGCGGACCGGCAGCAGGCACCGTCGCCAGCCACACCGCCCGCACATGACCGAACTGGCCGACCACGTCGGCACCGAGCGGCAGCACCGTGACGCCCTGGTCCGCTGGGACTCTCAGAAATACAAGCGGGTCCACGCCCTGACCTACGCCGATCTGGGTGACTGACACGAAGACAGCACTTCGCAGGGCGGCGTAACCCGAGCGGGTAGGGCTCGTTGGGCAGGGTAGCCTGCGAGTTCGGTGAAGCCTCCAAGGGCCGGTTGGTCTTGGAGGCTTCGCCGTTTCCGCTCTCAGTCGTGCCCGCGCAGCGCAGGGCTGAGGTGAGCCGGTGGGCTCGGTGAGGCTGCGGGGCTTTTCCGCGTGATGGACAGCCGTCACGCAGCGGGAAAGTCCGGGAACGGTTTCCTCACGTCGTCATCGTCGTTGGCCAGGAGACGAAAGTTCCGTCTCCTGCGGTCCGTCGACCGCACCAATGAGGAGGATGCCGTGGGTCGGGAGAAGGCCAACAAGCCTCGCAAGCCGCAGAAGGAGACGCCGCGCATCGTCGACATGCCGAGCATCTCCGTGGGGGCGAAGAAGAACCTGGTGCTCAGCCACATCATGTCTTCAGAGGAGTCAACCTGGCGGACGATCGAGGCCCTGACCAAGCAGAAGCACGGGGACTTCACTGTCGCTGAGCGCGACTTGCTCGACCTTCCCGCGCAGGCGCGTGCCGAGGCGCTCAACGACCTGGAGTACTACGCGGCTGCCCGGGTTCCCCCGCAGGCTTCCATGAGAGCACAGGAAGCAGCCGCCCGGACGGCGGCGAACTGCCGTCAGGCTCTGGCCCGGCTCCGCCCGCTCGTTGAAAGCGAGTAGAACCCAGGCGGTACAGGTAGCCGCGGAAGATCCGAAGTAGGGGGTGCTCACGGCGTTACCCGCTCAAGGTTCGATGACACAGAACCCCGTGGGTGGTGACGCCAGAAGAACGTGCCTTTGCCTCGAAAATCGCACATGCGATCTAATCTTGGGCATGAACGCCTCCTCCTTCCCCCACGATCTCGTCCAGGCCCAGAGACTGTCTGGTACACCACGTACCGGGCCCTCGCCCACACCCCGGCCGCCCACGGCACCGCTGTGCAGCCGCGGCGTCTGCAGGAACTGTCCCAGGTGATCTCCGGACACCCGTACCGCCGTCTACGCTCTGCTTGCGGTCACCGCACCGGTCTTCCGTTGCCCCCCCACGTTGATCAGCGGTGGCCGCACCCCACACCAGCCCGACCGCAGACCTGTGCCGGTCCGAGCGCATCCAGCGTCGCGTGACCGATCCTCGCGCGGCTGTGCCGCTCGTGGGTCAGGACGCTTTGAACAACGCCCTGCTCTCCCGGGACACCGCGACAGCACCACTGCGGATCGTGGTCGACCTCAGCGGCGTGACGTTCAT
This sequence comes from Streptomyces sp. NPDC002306, assembly GCF_053593435.1. NCBI lineage: Bacteria > Bacillati > Actinomycetota > Actinomycetes > Kitasatosporales > Streptomycetaceae > Streptomyces > Streptomyces sp. NPDC002306. The sequence goes on along the minus strand of NZ_JBSFCK010000038.1, from coordinate 47,205 downwards.
CGACTCCGGCGGCCTCAACACCCTCATCACCGCCCACCACCAAGCCAGCAATGAACAGGGATGGCTGCGCCTCGCCGCCGCCCCCAAGCCCGTCCTGCACCTGCTCGAGGTCACCGGCATCGACACCCTCATCGCCTGCAGCCCCACCACCGAACACGCCCTGACCACACCCTGACCACCGCCTGCAACTCGCGGTCGGCCCCGAGCCCATGGCCGAGCTTGCGGCCCCCTGGTGGGGATTCGCCCTCGGACTCACGGCCGGCCGGCCTGCCGTGACCGTGGTCGGGCCGGTGGCCGGGCCTCGGATGAGGCACTGGAGAGGCTGCACCGCGTGGCTCTTTAGCCGCGGCGGGCCAGTTTGACCGCGGAGACGAGCAGGATCACGGCCGGCACGGGAATGAGGACCAGGTCCGGGAACACCCCGAGAAGCAGCCCGTCCAGCAGGGCGCCGCCGGCCGAACCGGCAGCCATGACCATCGTGAAGCGGAGGTGCACACCGAGAACGGCGAAGCTGCCATCACGGCTGTAGCGGGCGAAGGCCACCAGCAGCGTCGGCAGCGACACCAGCGGGGACAGGCTCCCGGCGGTCTTGATGTCCTCCGCGAACAGCAGCACGATCGTCGGGATCAGCAGTTCTCCCCCGGTCACACCCATGATCGCCGCGACCACCCCGATACCGAACCCCGGGCACGACCCCGCACGGCACCCGGGCTCACAGCGGCAACGCGAGCGTGGCCAGCGTCGTGGTGTGCATGACGAGCAACGCGGCAGCCATGAACACCATCAGGACAGCAAGCAACCTGTGGAGGATCATACTGTGCATGCGCACCGCCCAGGACGCCCCTGCCCAAGCCCCGAGCAGGCTGCCGGCCAGCAGGTTGACGGCGGCCGGCCAGCGCGCGGCGGCCTCCGCGGCCGGGACCTCGGCCAGCCGGGCAGGCAGCGCGACCAGGACCACGCCCAGACTCATCGCCTTGTCCAGGATCACGGCCGACAGCGCGGCGAACCCGATCAGGCTGATCAGCAACGGCAGACGGAACTCCGCACCACCCAGCCCGAGCATCCCGCCCAAAGCTCCAATCGCCGCACCCGCGCTGAAGACGACAGGGGCCGAGTGCGTCGCCCGGAGGAGCACGAGGCTCTGATCGGTGGTCGTGACGGGCATCCTCGCTGGTAGCCGCTTTGTCTGCTGCCGGCCGGCTTCACCTTCGGGGAAAGGCACTGGACGGTCGCGCGGAATTTCGTCCGGACTTCCACGACCGGCATCGACAGCAGCGCCGTTCAGGCGCGGCGCTTCGATGGAGGGGTGGCCCGGCAAGGCCGCCCCCGACGCACCATCAGCCAACTACGCTCCGACGATGCCTCTGACCAGGCCAGTTAGCGGAACGCTGCTGGAGCATGAGGCGGTCGGGCATCCCAGCAGTTCGGCGACCGCCTTCGTGCCCCGTCAGAGGGTCAGCGTTCGGCCGTCTTCGAGACCCTTCACGTCCGTTGATTCTCCGCCCTGTGCGGGGAGAGCCAGCTCGTCACGGTGCCGTCGCGGAACAACGACTGCGAAGACTGTGGCGGCCGCGCAGATCACGACTCCCAGAACGGCGGCGACCCCGTAGCCGTCCGGGTTCGGCAGTGCGGACCCGGCCGCGGTGTGGGATTCGAGCACCACGGCGCTCAGTGCGCTTCCCGTGGTGAACCCGACGTAGCGGAGCACCTGGTTGAAGCCGATGGCGCTCCCGATCTCGCGGGCCGGCACCGCGCTGACGACCAGCGTGGGTACGAGAGCGAACACGCTGCCGACGCCCAGACCGGCGATGCCCATCACGACGAACAGTTCCCACAGGGTGGTGCGGGCCAGAGCGAACACGAGCAGGGCCCCCAGGACAAGAACGCAGGACAGCGGAAGCGTCAGGCGCCAGGAAACGCGGTGCGCCACCGACGGGATGACCTTGCTCGTCAGGAGACTGGCAACCGAGAAGGGAAGCAGGATCAGCCCGCTGACGACGATCGACACTCCGAATCCGTGACCCGGGCCCGTAGGCGTCTGGGCCAGCCGCGTGACCAGCGACACCAGCAGGAACATGCCCAGGCCCGCGACGAGCCCCACCACAGCCGCGGTCAGCACGACGCGATGGCGCAGCTGGCGCAGATCCACCAGCGGCGCGTTGGTCCGCAGCTCGAACACGATCCAGATCGCCAGGCACACCAGCGAGACGGCGCCCAGAGCGAGCAGCACCGGCGACGTCCAGCCCCACGACTCTCCCTCGCACAAGACGAGCAGGAGTCCGGCCAGGACTGCGCCGAACAGAACCGCGCCCACCAGGTCCAGCCGGTGCCGGCTCAGGTGCCGCGTGCCCGGCAGGACCAGCACGGCCACGACGAGGCCCACGCCGCTGACCGCCGCGCCGAACCAGAAACTGGCACGGAACCCGAGGTGCTCGGCGATCAGGCCGACCAACGGATACCCCAGACCTACGCCGCTGACGACGGTGACCGAGAGCAGCGCGATGGCCGAGCGGGAGCGGCTCGCCGGCAGGTTGTCGCGGGCGGTCGCGATGGCCAGCGGTATCAGGCCGAGCCCCACGCCCTGCAGGGCTCTGCCCACGAGGAGCCAGCCGAAGCCGAAGGGGAGGGCGGCCAGGGCGCTTCCCGCCAGCACGACCGACAGCGCGGTCAGGATCGTCGTGTGACGCAGCGGTCCATCACCGAGGCGTCCCATCGCGGGGGTGGCGACTGCTCCGACCAGCAGAGTGATCGTGAGAGACCACTGGGCCTGGGAGAGCGACACGTGGTCGGCCGCGGCGATGGTCGGCGTCAGCGGCGCACCGAGGCTGCTGATCACCGCCACCACCGAACTCAGGTAGACGAGTACCGGTACCAGTGCCCGTCCACGCCAGGTGGCGGACGATCCCGCTGTCGCCATGATGTCTCTCCGTCCTTCTTTTCCTCGCCCGTGGTGGGCGAGCTTGCGTTCGTGGGCCCTCGTGTGGAGGCTGCGGCGGTCGGCCGACCGTTCGACCGTCGGCCCAGAACCGGGCACGCGCGGTGCATCGTGATCGTCGCTGCGGTCGAAGTGCAGCGTGCGGTCATCAGCGGCACAGCGACCGGTGACCGGCCACTTCGTTCTGGCGGTCGTCCCTCTCCCTCGCGCGCACGAACAGCTGGCGGCGGGCGGGGCGGTACGTCCGGCGGGCGGTCAGTTCTTCTGCCACCAGTCGACGACGGTCCTGGCGTAGTCGTCTGCGGCTTCCTCCCAGATGAAGTGGCCCGCGTCGATGATGTCGAGCTTGCTGTTGGGCAGGCACTCGTGCAGGTACTCGGCGTTGGCCACCGGCACCACCGGGTCGTTGCGGCCGTTGATGATCTGCACCGGCGTGTCGATGGTGGGCAGCAGGTCGCCCAGGACCGGCAGCTCGGTGCGATAGGCGCGGACGTAGGGCATCTGGTCGACGAACCGCTGGCCGACGTAGGACGCGAGGTAGTCCTCACGCACGACCTCCGGCAGTTCGTAGCCCGCGATGTTGTCGACCGCGACGGTCACGATGGCCTTGGGGTCTATGGCCCGGTACGGGGCCAGGTCCTCGGCGTGCACCCACTCGTGCAGAGGACTGCCCAGTTGCAGCGGGACTGCCGCCCCGCCGGTGCCCACGACCGCACTGCGGAATCGGCCCGGGTGCCGGGCCAAGGCGAACAGCACCGCACTGGTACCGATGTCCGGGCCGACGACGTGGGGCTGCGCCAGCCCGAACGCGTCAGCGATCCGCACGATGAAGTCGCTCATCGCCTTGGGCGAGAGCAGGTCCTCCCGGAGCTGGGAGTGCCCGAACCCCGGCAGGTCCACCGCGATCAGGCGGGCCCGCCGGGCCAGCCGGGACCAGGTCGCGTCGTAGGCGTACAGGCTTTCCGGCCACGGGCTCAGCAGCAGCGCTTCGCGGCCACTGCGGGGGGTGTCGCTCTCGGCGTACCGAATGGACAGCCCATCGATCGTGCGGAACCGGGTCTTGATCACGCTCATCTTCATTTCCTTTCCAGGAACCCGCCTGAGGCGGGACGACCATTCGTGTCATCGAGCGCCGCGTACGGCTTCGCCGGGGAAGCCGCCGTGTCCGCGGACCGTCCTCCGGACTGCGGATCGTTTGAGCAGGGGTGCCACGAGGCGCGTGCCGGGACAGGTCCGCTGGCCACGAAGACCGCACCAGACGTAACGTTCTTTTCTCATTAGACCATTACTTCGCGACACACGCCACCGCACGATGTAAGTTTCTTTTACGACTAGGCAATGTCCGTTAGGGTGAGTGAATGGCCAGAGATGAAGCATCGGAGCCTGCACGGCGGATCCCGGCGACCGCTGCGGCGATGGTGGACCTGCTCAACTCCCGGCCGCACGCAGCAACCGACTCCCTCGACACGCTTCACGCCGATCAGGCGGCACACGCCCTCCTTCGGCCATTCGGCCACCCCGAAGCGGCCGCGCCGCCATCGCCGGAGCGCCTCGCCGACATCCGCGCCCTACGCGCGACCCTCATGACCATCGTCGCCGCACCGGACAGCGCCGCAGCGGCGCCCGGCTGGGCGGAACTCACCGAACGCGCCTCCTCCGTCACGCTCCGGCATACATTCTCGGCACCCGGGACGGGGCTGCAGCAGGTGGACGGCGACCCCGTGGTCGGCGGCATCACCCTCGCGGTGGCACAACTCGTGACCGAAGGCACCTGGCCCCGCATCCGCGCCTGCGCCAACGAGCGCTGCGAGCACGTCTTCTACGACACCACGCGCAGCCGCACACAGCGCTGGCACTCATACGAAATGTGCGGCAACAAGAACAACGTGGCCGCATACCGAGCCCGAAAAAAGACCCGCGCCGACGACTGACGGCAGCATCCGCCCGACGGCACCCTCACCAACCGGCCCGGGCACCTCGGTCGCCTCCTTGCATCAGCCGGAGACGCAAAGGGCCTTCCTCCGCCGGGCGGCAGGTCATGGGCCTCACGTGGCCGTCCTGTCGACAGTCCCTTTCGGCCGAGGAATCGATCCCATAGCCCAGTTCAGGTGCCCACGAGGGCCGCACTCGACAAGCCTGGTGACAGTGCCGGGCTCGGTCGAGGATGTGCCGATCGCCGTTCCCAGCCCGGATCCGATCTCGCGCATCGCCGGCGCACAGCCCGGTCGGGTGACCGCCTCGGCGACATACCGGACGATGGCCGGCTGGCGGCCGGCCACCTCTCGCGGGTGCTGGTGGCCGATGAGGCGCAGCGCCTGCCTGTACCTGGAGTAGCCGCCAAGCCTGTGAAACCACCGCGAAGCGCGGATCACCCTGGCGCCGTGCGGGGCGAGCACCGAGCTGGCCATGTCCCTGCTGCCGCAGCCGGCATCACGAACCGGCGCTTGGCGGGAGGTTACGCGCCGGCCGCAGCGGAAGCGGGGACCGTGGTGACCGGTTCTCATCCGCTGTCGCGCACTGTCCCGGCCGCGGACCTGACGTGGATCGACCGGTCGTGCGCCCACGGCATGTTCCGCAATCCGGGCGGCTTTGACAGCACACCAGCGGAGCGCGTTGCGCAGCACTCCTGACGCGACGGTCGACCGGGCATAGCCGGGGCGGCTGGTCGGGAGGTCACGCCGCCGCTGTTGACCGACCGCCCCTCTGCACGAGGCAGGAGGGCGAACGCATGCGCCCGGCACCGGCACAGGACGTCCTACCGCGCGAGGGGTCCGAGGGCGTCTGGTCGCCGTGCGGCCGGGAGTTGAGCAGTCCCGAGATCGCTGCCGCACCAGGCCAGAGCCCTCATCTCCGGCCGCCCGGCCACGCTCAATGCACATGCTCTATTCGCGAAAGGGGATTACATGCGGTGCCGTGCGTGCTAGCGTAAGCATCTAAGGACGCATGACCATTACGTCCTTCTGTTGCCCCTGACGGCCCTTCGGCCGGGCCACTTCCCCCAGAACGGAACATCCCCTATGACCATCTCCTGGACCGACTTCACCGAGACCGACGCCGCCGCCCTCGTCACGCGGCTGCGAAAGGCCCATCGCAGCGGCCGCACCAAGCCGCTCGCCTGGCGCCGCGCGCAGCTCACCCAGCTGCGCGCACTGCTGACCGACAACCGCAAGGACATCGCCGACGCCCTCTGGGCCGACCTGCACAAGAACCCCGACGAGGTCGACATCGCGGAGATCGGCCTCACCATCCTCGAGATCGACGACTACCTGGAGCACCTCGAGGAGTGGCTCGCCCCGCAGCCCGCAGAGGTTGCCGTCCCCCACCTGCCGGAGGGGACCACGGCCCGCACCGAATTCGACCCCCTCGGTGTCGCCTTGGTCCTCTCGGCCTGGAACTACCCGATCTACCTGCTGCTGACCCCCGTCGCCGGCGCCCTGGCAGCCGGCAACGCGGTGGTCATCAAGCCGTCCGAGCTCGCCGAGCAGACCTCCGCGCTGCTGGCCCGCCTCGTCCCGGCCTATCTCGACACCGACGCCGTCGCCGTGGTCGAAGGCGGCGTCGCACCGACCACGTCGCTGCTGGCCCAGAACTTCGACCACATCTTCTACACCGGCAACGGCACCGTCGGCCGGATCGTGATGCGCGCGGCCGCCGAACACCTGACCCCCGTCACCCTCGAACTCGGCGGCAAATCGCCGGTCTTCGTCGACCGCGACACCGACATCGCCACCGTCGCCGAACGCATCGCGTCCACCAAGTTCAGCAACGCAGGGCAGATCTGCGTGGCCCCCGACTACGTCCTGACCGACCCCGAGACCGCCCAGGCGCTGACGACCGCCCTCGCCCAGGCGGTCCAGGAACTGTACGGCGACGACCCCCAGACCTCCGGCACCTACGGGCGCATCATCAACGAGCGGCACTTCGACCGCCTGAAGAGGCTGCTCGGCTCCGGCCGCATCGCGCTCGGCGGCCAGAGCGACCGCACCGAGAAGTACATCGCCCCCACCGTGCTGCTGGACGTGGAGTTGGACGCACCGGTGATGCAGGAGGAAATCTTCGGCCCGATCCTGCCGATCCTCACCGTCGCCAACCTCACCGAGGCCATCGCCTTCATCAACGACCGCGACAAGCCGCTGGCGGTCTACGCCTTCACCGACAACGACACCACCCGCACCCGGCTCATCACCGAGACCTCGTCCGGCGCCGTCAACTTCGGCCTGCCGGTCTTCCACCTGACCGTACCGACCCTGCCCTTCGGCGGCGTCGGAGAGAGCGGCATGGGCAACTACCACGGCCGCTACTCCCTGGAGACCTTCAGCCACCGCAAGGCGATCTTCAACGTCCCCCTGCACTGACCCAGCCACCCGGGGCGGCAGCCGAACCGATCGTCAGGCCGGCCGGCCGCCGCCCGAATTCATCCGAGGAGGACCCGACGCACACACCGAGCGCCCGGCATGGCGAACACCACGCCCGGTCGGCTTCTGGCCGCTTTGTCCGGTTCACCGACCGGCAGGAACGTGCCCCACGACTTCGCCCTGTCGGCCTTGGCTTCCGGAAGGCCGCCTGCGGAGTACCAGGCGTTCGCAGACATTTGAAGATCCGAGCTCTTGAGCACGGAATGGACATCCAGGACGCCGCCGAGCGCGCTATCAGGTCACCGCACAGGCCCGACGCCGCCCGCCCTCGAAGGTGCGCCGACGGCCGGGCAGCAGCCCGGCCTGCCCGCCGGCGAGCTCGTCACCGAACTGCGGGCACACCTCACTCAGCCACCACCCCAGCAGCCGGTCCACCCCGTCGATGACCGGCACCAGGTCGGCGGCGTACGCCAGGGCGCGGTCGACGTCGCCGAGCTCCCGGTGGATCCGCCCCCCGATGCCCGGACTACGTCCTTTTCAGCCATTCCCCTCTAACGCCCGTGTACAGAAAGGTACTTCCGTACCGGAGCACACGCCTGACATCTTGCATTCACCACTCGTTTCGTACGGCCCCGCCGGTGCCCTCAGCGCGGCCGGGCCGTCTCCGGAGGACGCTTTGATACCCCACATATCGAGCCGGACCAGACGCACGCTGGTCCTGGCGGCCACGCTCGGCGCCGCCCTCGCGTTCGGCGCCCCGGGCGCCCTCGCGGGCACGCTCCCCATCGGCCCCTCCCCCGCGCCGGCCACCAAGGCCCACGCTCCGGCCGCCGTGCCGGCTTCCCAGAATGCGACCTGGGTGGCCGGCACGCGTGCCTACCTCGTGATCACCACCCCCGGTGACAGTTCGGCAGTCCGCTCCGCGATCGCGACCAACGGCGGCACCGTCTTCTCGAACTTCGACGCCATCGGCGTGATCGTCGCCCACTCGGCATCCAGCGGATTCGCCGCCACCATGCGCGGCGTCGCCGGCGTGCAGCAGGTCGGCGCCACGCGCACCTCGGACGTCCCGGCCGACGCCTACAACCCGGCGCTCCCGCCCAATCCGGCCCAGTCCTCGACCCCGGCAGGAGAGCCGGTCCGGGCCGACATGAGCCAGATCAAGGCCGACCAGGCCTGGGCCGTGAACCCGGGCACCGCCTCCGTCACCGTCGGCATCCTGGACACCGGTGTGGACGACCAACACCAGGACCTGGCGCCCAACTTCAACGCGGCCGACTCAGTCTCCTGCGCCTACGGCAAGCCCGACACCCGCGCCGGCGCCTGGCGGGACGTCGACACACACGGCACCCACGTAGCGGGCACCATCGCCGCGGCCAAGAACGGCAAGGGCGTCGTCGGCGTGGCCCCCGGGGTGAAGATCTCCGCGGTCCGGGTCGCTGAGCCGGGCAACTCCTTCTTCTTCGCCGAGAACACCATCTGCGGCTTCGTCTGGGCCGGTGACCACGGCTTCAAGGTCACCAATAACAGCTACTACACGGACCCGTGGCAGTTCAACTGCCCCGACAACATCGACCAGGCCGCCATCATCGAGGGCGTCAAACGCGCCCAGGAGTACGCCGAGGGCAAGGGCTCCCTCCAGATCGCCGCCGCGGGCAACGAGAACTACGACCTCGCCCACAAGACGACCGACTCCGCGAGCCCGAACGACTCGACGCCGGTCACCCGCACGATCACCAACGCCTGCCTCGACATCCCGACCGAGCTGCCGGGCGTGGTCACGGTCGCGGCCAACGGCACGGGTGTCACCAAGGCCTCGTTCTCCAACTACGGCCAGGGCGTTATCGACGTCGCGGCGCCGGGCAGCAACGTGTACTCCACCGTCCCCGGCGGCGGCTACGGCAGCAAGAGCGGCACCTCGATGGCCACCCCGCACGTGGTCGGCGTGGCGGCACTCATCGCCAGCGCCAACCCGGGCATCACCCCAGCGCAGATCCGCGCCAAGCTGGCCGCCCAGGCCAACGACATCGCCTGCCCCTCGGACAGCCGCTGCACGGGCACGACGGCCAACAATTCGTTCTTCGGCGAAGGACAAGTCGACGCCCTCAAGGCTGTCGGGACCACCCCGCCGCCCGGTAAGTACTTCGAGAACCTCGCGGACTTCGCCATCAACGACAACGCGACCGTGGAGAGCCCCATCGCCATAACCGGCGTGACCGGCAACGCCCCGGCCACCCTCAAGGTGGGTGTGGACATCAAGCACACCTACATCGGCGATCTGAAGGTCGACCTGGTGGCGCCGGACGGCACCGTCTACACGCTGCACAACCACGCCGGCGGCAGCGCCGACAACATCGCCCAGACCTACACCGTAAACGCCTCCTCGGAGGTCGCGAACGGCACCTGGAAGCTGCGTGTCAACGACAACGCCGCCTCCGACACAGGCAAGATCGACGCCTGGAACCTGACCTTCTAAGGGCCCGGTAACGCCGGCGTACAACACGCACTGCACCGGCGACAGCTCCTTGCCCGCGGCCACCGGCAAGGCGGGCTGCAGTCTGTTCGGCCAGGGCTGCGAACTGCTGGGCGGCAGAGGGCATATGGGCCTCGGCAGCGGTGAACGCCGCGGTCGGGGCTCATATGCCGGAGCCGTCCAGGAAGGCCGCGAACGGCCTGGGGCCGGCGTCCAGCTCACCGTGCGCCTCCCTGAGGAGCTGCAGGGCCGTGTCCGCGCTGACCGTACGGGCAGCGCGGCCGAGGGTCTGGCGCCCCCGAAGGGCTGTACGGCGGCATCGAGCCGCGGCCGCCACGCTGGCTCGTCCATCCGGGGGTCGCCGAGGTCCTGGAAAGGGAACCACCCGCGCTGCACGAGAGGGTCCGCGGGCTGCCCTGGCGCGAGGATCGGGCGGAGGCGCGGCGACGTCAGAACACGCCTCCGACCATGTGAAAGCAGCGGACTGAGATCGTGTCACTTGCATGCCGCTCACCAGGCAGGATGAGTCGATGCCGGGCCTCCAAGCCGCCCTTGAACAAGGCGATTTGAGCGCGTGTCACAGGACTTCGGAACATGGATAATTAACCGCGCTTGAATTCCGCCGGGCCTGCATCCATCAGCACCGTGCCGTCGGTGTGCAGCACCGGTCGCTTCTCGGTGAACCGTTTGCTGTAGCGCTCGACATGGCTGATCGACACCCCATGCGGGTCCGTGAAGTCGACAAAAGCGATAGCCACCCAGTACGCCGTGTTGGTGTCGTCGTAGAGCGGCACTGTCACCGTCGAACCAATCCCGTCCGTGACCACAACCCGCGCACCATAACTGCGGAAGCTACCCGCACCGTTACTCACCGCGCTGTAGGCGCAAATCAGGGCGTACCCTTGCTGATCCGGCCGAACGATGCGGATCGTTTCCTCGCCCGGCTCCTTCGCATCACCGCTCAACAGCATGTATGGCGACTCGTGCAGAGAACCAAGATTCTTGTAGTAGATGGCCAAGCCCGCATCGGTACGGTGCTCCACTTCCGCCTGCAAAGCTCTGGCCTCATCTTTGTTCTTGTTGCGGAACAGGCCGCGCCGGATCTGCGGGAAGACATATCCGGGCTCGTGGTCGGCACTGCGCACTGCGACGCTGGCCGGCACGAACAATGCGTAGAGATCGAGATCCGCGCCTCTCGCGCGGCGCTCGTCACTGCCGCCATCCCATTGCAGCGATGCCGTGACGGTCACGCCACGGTCTTCCTTGTCCAGGGATATCCTCGCCTGGCCGCCCTTGCTGAGACTGACCTGCCCCAGCAGCTCCCTATCGTTACCGAAGTCCATCCCTGGATTCAATCACCGTGAACTGCAGGTGCGGTGCGGCAGCCGCAGACCGAGGTGAGACGCGCCCCCGAATCCGCCACGCTCGCCGTCCCGAAGTCGGTGACTACGGCCCCGGGACTGGTGGGCTCGTGTGTTGAAGATGTCGCGTATTCCTCGTTGAGGTTGGTTCTGGTGTCACCGTGTGTGGTCGCCGGGGGCGTATCGGCTCCAGGTTTCTCCGGCCTCGGTGACCAGGCCGGTATCCGTCTTGTCGTGGTACCCGAGTGCCTTCGCGATCACGGGGGCCGGGGCCTGGAGGACGAGTTGTCGGATCGCGGAGGTCCTGCCGCGCTGCGGCGGGACGCCAATCTCCCGCAGGTGGACTTGGAGGCTGACCGGATTCATCGGCTGTCCGGGCTGGCGGCCGGGGAAGAACCACTGTGAGCTTCTGCTGCTGGCGTAGGACAGGTGCTGGCGGCATTGGATGTAGGCCCGCATGAGGTCAGCGACGGGATCCAGCAGCGGGGACGGCGGATCTCCCAGCCGGACGGCGACGGTGGGGTGGCTTCGTCGTCGAGGATGTCGCCGACCGTGAGGCGGACGGTGCAGGTGACGGGTTGGGCGTAGAGGAGGACGAGTGCGGCGGCGACTCGGGCCCGCAGGGGCAGGGAGTCGTCGTTGAAGGTCCGCCGGAGAATGGCGAGTCGGCGGTGCTGGTGCAGCGGTGCTTGGCCCTGGTTGATGACCTGGGGTGGCAGGGTGAGTCGGGGCATCCGGCTCGCCTTCATGCACCAGCACAGGAACGTCTGGGCCGGGCGCCGGGGGCTCAGCTTCTCGATGTGCCAGGCGTCGAGGTCTGCCTGCCGACGGTATTCGATGGTGCGGCCTCGGTCGGCAAGCCAGGTGAGGAAGCTGTCGGCCTGGGTGATCTCGTGTTTCGCCTGCTTGGTCTGGGAGCGTCCCAACGGCCTCCTCTCCGTCTTGCTCCGCAGGCGCCGCATCTGGTGCCAGGTGGCGAAGTGCTGAAGATGTCGGCGGTGTTCGGGGTCCTTGATGACGGCGGGCCGTTCGGTCGGCCAACGCTGATAGAGCATCAGCTGTCGTTCGACGCGTGGCAGGGCGCCGCTGTCCACCAGCAGGTCACGCGGGTGGGCGACGGTTCGCCAGGGTGCTTCCTGGTGCAGCCCGTCGTGAGTGAGAGGGATGGTGCCATTGGCCGGACCCCGGAGGAGACGGACGACGTTGGGATTACGGAGCCAGATCAGGCGGCTCTTGGGTCGGTCCATCTCCAGCAGGGCTAACCAGTGGCCGCAGTGCAGGAGCGACACGGCCGGTGCCGTCGTCGGTGAGTCGGTCGAGGGTGTCGGCGCGCGGGCAGCGTTCACAGAGACGCCCACCGAGGAGCAACCCCTCGAAGCCGCAGCAGTCGCAGAAGAAGTCGCGGGTGATGCCCGCGCAGTCACGGCAGACCGGCGCGTCGACGGCGTCCCGAGCCGGCAACAGCCGGTCGGCTCGGCAGCTAGGACAGCAGCCGCGGACGCGCATCGCGCGTTCGTAGCAGGTCCGGCAGATCGGGCCGTCCGACCACTCGGCGGACTTCGAGGCCCGACGGCCGCAGCGTGCGCAATCGCGGATGTGGTTCCGTTCGCACTCTTCCGGAGTCACTGCTCATCCCTCGGGCGTCAGCCGGACGCGCTTGGACCTGCGAGCGGCCAGGTTGATCGGAACTCAATGAAGAACGGGACCCCCGTGTCGTTGATTGCGCCACGGCCAGACCGAGCCCGATGAGGAACTGGCGGCACTCGCCGATGACCTCGAGCACCTGCTCCTGGCCCTGTCCCAGGCGGTCCTACCGGATCGACGCCTGCAGCAGCACAGCGGCCTACCTTCAGTTGCTCGCCGACCGCGCGATGAAGCTCGCCGATGCCGCACCGGAAGAAGATGCTCTGTCTGACGGCCAGACCCGTACCGTCGCCGCCGCGTGGGCCCTGTCCATCGACCCTGCTGACATGCTGCGCCCCGCCGCGCCAGCTGGGCCCCTGCTCCAGCTCGCCGCGTTCCTTGCCCCCACGGCATCCCCGGCACCGTCCTGGCAAGCCCACCCGGCGGTGCGTTCCTGGCCGACCGCCTCGCCCGCCACACCGGCTCTCGTCCCGCACGAGTACACGCCTGGTGGCCCGGACGACGGAGCAAGCCTCCGTCGCCGGTCACCGTGCAGTAAACGACCGGCGCGCTGCGTACACGGAACACCTACATCCATCCGCAAGTGCGCTGAGTCGTCACTCGGGTCAGCCGGGCTGATGATGTCCGCGACCCACAGTGTCCGACGTCTCGGCGTCCGGCTCGTACCACCCGGTCCGGTCGACCGCAGCGGCCCTGGGTCACCTCAGGCGAGGGCGTGACTGCGGCCGGTCTGCAGGATCTCGTCGGAGAGCTCGGGCTCGACGTGGCGTACGGCGCGGGCGAGCATCAGCGCGCCGACCATTTCGCTGAGCAGGCGGATGGCCCTGTGGCGGGCCTCGGCCGGGTTGAGCTCTTGGCCCTTCTCCTCAGCTTCGCGCAGGAACTCGGCGCTGAAGCCGGTGAGGTAGCCCTCGACGCCTTCGGCGTACGCGCTCTGCACGGCTTCGCTGTGCCGTCCGGCGTCGGTGACCAGGGAGGCGGAGGGGCAGCCGCCGTCCGGGGCGTCGCGGTGCGCGGTGGACAGATACCCGGCCACGAGCTGCTCCAGCGGGGAGCCGGCCTGGCCCGGACCGTCCTCGATCATCCGGGCCAGGACCCCGAGCGAGGTGGCGTAGGAGTCGCTGTACACCTCCACGGCCAGGTCGTTCTTGGAGGCGAAGTGGTTGTAGAAGCCGCCGTGGGTGAGTCCGGCTTCCTTCATCAGCTCGGCGATACCGACCGCGTCGATGCCCTGCGAGCGAAACATGCGGCTCGCCGCTTCGAGGATGTTCTGCCGGTTGCGGGCTTTGTCCTCTTTGGTGATCCGCGGCATGGCCGTCCTCTCGCGTCGCTGTCGGTTTGACTTTTTTAATGACGTCTCTCATCATAGCAGGAGTTCCAATGATGACCATCATCAATAGTTCGTGGAAGGGAAGCGCCATGCGCGCCATCACCTACGACCGGCACGGAGAAGCCGGGCAGGTACTACGCCTGAGCGAGCAGCCGGTCCCTGCTGCACCCGCAGCCGGACAGGTGCAGGTGCGGGTGCTGACCCGGCCGATCCACCCCGGCGACCTGGCGGGAGTGGAGGGCCTTCCGGATGGGCCGCGGCAGCAATTCGCCACGCCACGGATTCCCGGCGTGGAGGGAATGGGCGTCATCGAGACCGTCGGCGCGGGTGTGCGGGACCTGCGGCCCGGACAGCGGGTGGCGTTCTTCCCGGTGCCGGGCGCGTGGAGCGAACTCGTCACGGCACCGGCCGATCTTGTGGTGCCGGTGCCCGAGGACCTCAAGGACGAGACTGCGGCTGTGATGCTGGTCAACCCGCTGACCCTGCTCTCCTTGCTGCGGGCGGTCGAGGACGCCCAGCACGGCCAGGCCGGTCCGGTGGTGCAGACGGCCGCCGGTTCGTCGGTGGGCAAGCTGGTCAGCGCCGCAGCACTCAAGCACGGCATCTCACTGGTCAACCTGGTACGCAGCGCCACGGGGGCGCAGGCCTTGCGGCAGCGCTTCCCCGGACTGCCGGCCATCTCGACGGCCGACGCGGACTGGCGCACTCAGGTCCAGGACGCGACCGGCGGCCGGGGTGCCCAGGTCGTACTGGACGCGGTGGGCGGATCCCTGACCGGTGAGCTGGCCGGGCTGCTCGCCGACGGCGGCACGCTGATCACCTACGGACAGCTCGGTTCCGGCAGCACACCGCTGGAGTCGCTCGCGCTGACCCCGCGGGCCCTGACCGTGCGGGGCACGTCCGTCTTCCAGTG
Organism: Streptomyces sp. NPDC002306; assembly: GCF_053593435.1. Classification (NCBI taxonomy): domain Bacteria; kingdom Bacillati; phylum Actinomycetota; class Actinomycetes; order Kitasatosporales; family Streptomycetaceae; genus Streptomyces; species Streptomyces sp. NPDC002306. The sequence goes on along the minus strand of NZ_JBSFCK010000038.1, from coordinate 32,194 downwards.
GATGACCGCCCGCACGCCCGAGGAACGCGCCGAGGACGTCGCCTTCGCCGCCCGTCTGGCCGCGACCGCCCCGGAACTCTTCGAGGTCGCCGCCGGCTACGACCTCGCCGACTTCGCGAAGGCCATCGACCATGTCCGCCGCCCCGGCAGGAGCGGAACCGTCCTGCTCACCAGCCCCGCACCCTGAACCCCACGAAGGGCACCGCCATGAAGATCGGAACCCTCGGCGCCGGAACCGTCGCCCAGGCCATCGCCGGCCACGCCGTGGCCCACGGCCACCAGGTCGTACTGAGCAACAGCCGCGGCCCCGCCTCCCTGGCCGGCCTCGCCGACGAACTCGGACCGTTCGCCCACGCCGGCACCCCGGAGGAAGCCGCCGCGTCGGAACTCGTCGTGCTCGCGGTCGGCTGGCCCCAGATCCCGGACGCGGTAGCCGGCCTGCCGCCCTTCGACGGGCGCATCGTCATCGACGCCACCAACCAGTTCACCTCCCCTCCCCCGCACACGAAGATCGCCGACCTGGGCGAGCTGACCGGCAGCGAACACGTCGCCTCACTGCTGCCCGGAGCCCGCGTCGTCAAGGCGTTCAACACCCTCTACGGCCAGTACATCGCCGCCGACCCGCGCCACCAGGCCGGACGCCAGGTGCTGTTCCTCGCCGGTGACGACGCCGACGCCAAGACCACCGTCAAGGACCTCACCGCCGCCTTCGGCTTCGCCCCCGTCGACCTCGGCTCCTTGCGCGAGGGCGGACGCCTCATGCAGCTCGGCGGCCCACTCTCCGGCCTCCACGCCCTCAAACAGGACTGAGCCGGGCCCTCACCCGTTCCTCACGCTCCTCCTCATCCACCCCCCAGCACAAGGAAGTTGCTCATGACCACCCCCCAGCCCCTGCTGCAGCCCGTCCGCCTCGGCGCGCTGAACCTCCCCAACAGCGTCGTCATGGCACCCATGACCCGCGCCCGCGCTCAGAACGCCGAGCTGGCCCCCACCGACCTCCACGCGACCTACTACGCCCAGCGCGCCGGCGCCGGCCTGATCGTCACCGAGGGAACCTGGGTCAACACCGACGCAATCGGCTTCATCCACGCGCCCGGCATCTACACCGACACGCAGACCGCCGGCTGGGCGAAGGTCACCGAAGCCGTCCACGAGGCCGGCGGCCGGATCGTCTCCCAGCTCGGCCACCTCGGCACGGCCTCCCACCCCGACCACCTCGGCGGCCGCCTGCCCGCCGGACCCTCGGCCATCAACCCCGGCGAGAAGTCCTTCACCCCCTCCGGCCCGAAGGACACCGTCACCCCACGCGCCTACACCGCCGCCGAGATCGCCGCCACCATCGCCGACTACCGCCATGCGGCCGAGAACGCCCGCCGCGCCGGCTTCGACGGCGTGGAAATCCACGCCCAGCAGTCCCACTTGATCCCGCAGTTCCTCAACCCACGCCTCAACCAGCGCACCGACGCCTACGGAGGCAGCAGCGAGAAGCGGGCCCAGTTCCTCCTCGACATCCTCGACGCCGTCAGTGATGTGTGGGGCAGCGACCGCGTCAGCGTGAAGATGTCCCCGGGCTGGGCCAACGGAACCGCGTTCACCGCGGACGAGGAGACACTCGCCGACTACGACCAGCTGCTCAAGAAGCTCAACGACAGCAACCTGGCCTACCTGCAGCTCCTGGGCACCCCCGGCACCATCGAGGAGCGCATCGCCCTCTTCTCCCGCTACCGCACCCACTACCAGGGCAACATCGTCGCCAACCTCGGCTTCACCCAGGCCCTCGGCAACGAGATCCTCGACCACGGGACCGTCAACGCGGTCTCCTTCGCAGAGCCCTTCATCGCCAACCCCGACCTGGTCGAACGCTTCGCACAGGGCCACCCGCTGGCCGACGCCGACCGGGACACCTACTACGCCGGTCACGCCGAGGGTTACACCGACTACCCCGCCTTCACCGCCAGCTGAGCAAGGAAGATCTCCGTGAGCAGCAACATCCGAGCAATGATCGCAAAAGTCAAAGTAGAGAACCTCGAAGACGAGTCCCTCTCTACCAGGACCTCTCGCGTCGTCCCCGCGCATGCAGGGGTAGCTCGCTGTCTGCGGTGACGGTGCTGGTCGTCCCCGCGTAGGCGGGGATAGCTCGGGCTACGTGTACCTGGTGGTCGCCGGAGTCGAGTCGTCCCCGCGCATGCGGAGGGGCTCGCCCGGCAGGCCGGCCGGTACGCCCAACCGCAAGTCGTCCTCGCGCCCGTGGGGGTAGCTCGGACCAAAAAGCCGCCGGCGCCGCCGTTAGGACTCGGTCAGGTTCGTATCGCTGTGGGTGTGTTGCGGTGGCAGGCGGGGCAGGCGCGGGTCCAGATGGCGAGGAGGGTCTGCGGCTCGCGGACGACCTGGTAGCGGCTCAGTCCTTCACCCAGCTCAAAGACTTCATCGTCTACGCGGCGAGAGCATGTGGAATGCGGGGCGTGAGTCACGCGTCCCTGCCACCCCATAGGGGTGTCCGGACGGAGGAGTCCATCCCAGTAGCCAACTGGGGCACTACCTCCAAGCCCGGTCCTTTACTTTGGGGTCGGGTCAAGTTGACGAAGAAGTGCGTGGCAGGCCGCACGGGAGATCCAGGCCTGCGCACGCGCGAACGGCCATGAGCGTTCGCCCACCAGCGTGATCCAGGCGTGCGGCCCCAGGTGGAACCAGAGGAGGTCTATCGCATCCGCACGGTCCACCTCGGCGCGGAGTGCGTCGAGGGCGACGAGACGGTCAGCGACCAGTGTCAGGGCTTGGACGTAGTCATCCGCCCCCTTGTCCAGAACCGCCTTGACGGCGGGCTCGCCCGGCGGATTCCGGTAGAAGAGCTCGTACACGAGGTCCCAATGGCGCTCGTGCGTGCGCCGGGTGCCTGCGGCCGTCAGGTCGATGACGGTGCGCGGATCATCAGCGGCCTCGACTGCCGCGAGGGTCGAGGCGATGGCCGGGTCCGTGAGGGCCGGCTCCAGGAGAGCGGTCAGGATGCCGGGCTTGTTGCCCACGCTGCTGTACACGGTCGGGACGGCGACCTTTGCAGCCTCCGCGATCTCCGCGACGGTCACCCCGGCATACCCACGCTCGAGGAACAACGCATGCGCACCGCTCAGGATGGCCTCGCGAGTGGCGGCCGCCGAGTTGACGCGTCGAGTCGAGGTGTACTTCCGGGTCGTCACGGACACAGTGTACCGCGTGCACCATAGGTGACCATATTGACAATAGCAACTTATAATGAATACGTTCCACTACATGACTCTGACTCCCCCCACGGACGTGACCGCGGTCATCGAGACCCGGCTGGCCCACGAGGTCCACCGAGTGGCCACCACCCTGTTGGCCGAAGCAGCCCGCAACGCCTCGGTCCCCCTCGACGCGACGGCGCAGCTGCGCGACTTCCTCGTCGCCAACCTCCGCCACCACCACCAGACCGAAGACGAGGACCTGTGGCCTCGGATCACCGCGAACGCACCGGCCGCGACAGTGGATCTGGACTCACTCACCGATGAGCACGACCAACTCGATACAGCGCTCGACCGGCTCGCCGGCGTCGCCGTCCCCGCCGCCGAAGCCGTCCGGGGTGATGCGCTCGCGACGTCCGGTCCCGACGACGGCGACAGCCCAGCCGCCCCGGGTGAGGCAACGGTTCGCGTCGCGTTGTACGACGCCGCGGTGACCGTGCGAGACGTCGTCCACGCTCATCTGGCCCACGAAGAGCCCGTCCTCTTCCCGGCACTGCGCGAGCACGTCAGCCCTGCGGAGTGGCAGGACTTCGCGCAGCGCGTGATCGCGACCACGCCTCCGGTGGCCGGCCATCTCATGATCGGATTCCTGGACGAGGTGGGCACGCCCGCGGAGGTCGAGCTGGTGCTTTCGGGCCTGCCGGAGCCGGTACGACCGCTCCTCCCCGCGATGCGTCTCCAGGCCGAGGCCGACCTCGGCATCCTCCGCGGGAACGGCGCATGACCTCCGCGCCGCTCAGATGGCCTGACTCCGCGGACCCTGTGATCAGAGGCGACCTCACCGTGGCGGTCGCCTACGTCACACCGGCCGGCGGCGCCGTCGTCACCAGCGTCTCACCGTTGGGACTCGGAAACCGGGACACCGGACAGGTCGGATTCACCACCTCACTCGGCTTCCCGAAGAAACTCGAACGCATCCTGCGCGACCCCAACGTGGCCATTGCCTATCACACGCGCGACCACGGCTTCGCTTCGAGCGACTCCCACGTGCTTGCCCAAGGCGTCGCGTCCGTGGACTTGCGTCCGTCGTCGGAACGTCTGGCAGAGCTGATGCGGGCCTCCGAGCCGTTCCTCGGCGAAGTCAGACGCGGGCCGTTATGGGACTGGCTCCTGCGCGAATACCACCAGGAACGCGTCTTCGTGGACATCGCGCTCAAGCGCGTCACCGCGTGGGACAACCTCGAAGCCCGAGGGCAACGTACCGTCACGGGCGCTGCCTGGCCTCAGCATCCGGCGGAACAAAAGGCACCGAAGAACGGCACCGGCCCGCGCGTCGACCTTTCTGCGGTCGCACGCCACATCCATCGGTTGCCACATCGGCTCCTGGCCTACCGCGGTGCGGACGGTCTGCCCGTCATCGTCCCCGTGAAAGTCATCGGCCACGACGATGCAGGGCTGCACCTGGACCTCCCCACAGGACTCCATGCACCGGGGAGCCGCAGGGCCGGCCTCCTTGCCCACGCCTTCCAACCACAGTGCGTCGGACTGGGAATGCGGACCCTCACGGGCTGGCTCACGGTCACCGAAAAGGACGCCATCTACGCACCGCACACGTCCAAGGGCCTGACCGCGCCCCCGTACAGGACACTGCTGACCGTCTCCAACGGGCTACTGGCCAAGTACGGGCTGTGGCGCGCACAGCGCGACGGCACCTCGGCCCGCCTCCAAGCCCTCGCCGCCCAAGGTCAGACAGAGTGACTCATCCGTAAGACGCACCTCGCCCGCGGAGGGTCACTGTTGGTGTCGGCCGGGCGGGTCTGGGCCTCCTGGGCAGGCGCGTCCTCCTGACCGCGTGACCTCGGACCGCCACCGACACCGACAGTGACCCTCCGTCAGTCCAGACCAAAAGTCAGGCAGAACCACGATTCACCCGACGCCGACAGATGCACGCTGTTACGCGGACGCCGTGCTCCATGCACATGCGGGCGGTCGACTCTTCGCACATCGTGCCCACCATCCCGGCGACGGCGATGTACTCGCGTTGTCCTTCTTGCTGGCCAGGACTAGCGTGGTAGGTGGTATCACACGTCATGTGCCGTGGGGCCAGGGCACCACGCTGGGGAAAGTAACCCGCGGCTCCGCGACGGTCACCCTCGGCTGAACGCACCAGATGAGCTGCCACGTGGGTGGATCTGACGCATTTCAGCGCCGGAAGGTGCAGGAGGTTGATGTGCTTCCCACGCGACACAAGTCAGCGACCATCAAGGGGCAAAAAGTCTTCTACCGAGAAGCAGGCCCCAGCGACGCGCCGGTCGTGCTGCTGCTCCACGGATTCCCGAGCAGCTCACACATGTTCCGCCATCTCGTCCCCGCACTGGCCGATGACTACCATGTGATCGCCACCGACCACATCGGCTACGGCCACTCGGCTATGCCCAAGGTGGACGAGTTCGATTACACCTTCGACAACCTGGCAGCAGTCACCGCCGGGCTGCTGGATCATCTGGGCATTCAACGCTTCGCCATCTACGTGCACGACTACGGAGCGCCGATCGGCTGGCGCCTGGCGCTCGACCCTGCCTTCGACGTCAGCGCAATCATCTCGCAGAGCGGGAACGCGTACATGGAGGGTTTCGCCAAGCCCTTCTGGGACGATCTGTTCGCGTACGCCACCGACCCCAGCCGAGACACAGAGCCGGGTGCGCGGGCCAAGTTCAGTCCCAGCACGACGCGTTGGCAGTACGAGAACGGCGCGTCCGACACCAGCCTCGTCAGCCCTGACACCTGGATGTTCGACCAGCTCCTGCTGGAGCGGCCCGGCAACGACGAGGTCCAGCTCGCCCTGTTCCGTGACTACCCCACGAACATCGAGGGCTACCCGAAGCTGCAGGAGTACTTCCGCGCCAGCCAGGTTCCTCTGCTCGCGGTCTGGGGCGAGCGGGACGAGATCTTCGGGCCGGACGGGGCGCGAGCGTTCTCGCGCGATCTGCCTGAGGCCGAAGTCCACCTGCTGCCCGCAGGCCACTTCGCCCTCGAGACGCACCTGGACGCTGTCAGCGGATACATCCACGGATTCCTCGGACGCGTCCTCACATGAGAGGTGGCCCGACCCGCCCGCACCGGCAGTTCGTGACAGGACGCGCCAGTTGAACACATGCGCTTCCCGATGCGGCGGCACGGGAAGCGCATCCCAGGGAGGCGGCGTGTTGGCCAGACTGACAGCGGTGAACGTCGGGATGCCGAAAGACGTGCCCTGGCACGGCAAGACCGTGTACACCGGCGTCTACAAGCAGACAGTGGCCGGGCCGCGGATGGTGCGCCGGCTGAACATCGACGGAGACGGCCAAGGAGATCTTGGCGGGCACGGCGGTGAGCAGCGCGCGGTGCTGGTCTACCAGCTCGATTCCTATCGGTACTGGGAGAAGGAACTGGGGCGCAACGACCTGACGCCGGGCCAGTTCGGAGAGAACTTCACCGTTGAGGGCCTGCCCGACGACGAGGTCTGCATCGGCGACCGCTACCGCATCGGCGCCGCCCTGTTCGAGGTCACCCAACCCCGGGTCACCTGCTACCGCGTGGGACTGCGCATGGGCGAGCCCCGGATGGCGGCCCTGCTCGTGGCCCACCACCGCCCCGGCTTCTACCTGCGCGTCATCGAGGAGGGCGAGGTCGAGGCCGGCCAGGACATCGTCAAGGAGTCCTCCGGCCCGGAGGCCATGACCGTCGAGGAACTCGACCGCGTGCTCTACCTGCCCGGCCACACCCGCGAACAGGTCGAGAGGGCCCTGCGCATCCCCGCACTCAGCCCCGGCTGGCAGCGTTCCATGAAGACCCTCCTGGAACAGGACGACAACCGGACCTCCGGGAGTTCCTCCGGCAGCGCCGGGCTCACCGCCGCAGCCACCGCTCCACCGCCCGCCTGGCCCGGCTTCCGCCCCCTGACCGTCACCCACATCCAGCCCGAGAGCCGCAGCGTCTTCTCCCTGTCTCTGGCCGCCGCCGACGGCTCCGCGCTACCGTCCGCGCTCCCCGGCCAGTTCATCACTGTCAAGGTCCGGCCCGATGGAGACGCTGCGCCCCTCATCCGCAGCTACTCGCTGTCCGGCGCGCCGGGTACCGGCAGGTACCGGATCAGTGTGAAGGTCGAACCCCACGGCGCCGCCAGCAACGAGCTGCGAGCCCACATCCGTGCCGGCGACCGTCTGGAGGCCGCAGCGCCCCGCGGCACCTTCTGCCTGGCCGAGGGAGCCAACCCGGTCGTGCTGCTCTCCGCCGGGGTCGGCGCGACCCCGGTCCTGGCCATGCTGCACACCCTCGCCCGCGCCCGCTCCACCCGTCAGGTGTGGTGGCTGCACGGAGCCCGCAACGGCAGCGAGCACCCCTTCGCCCAGGAGACTCGGGACCTGATAGCGGCACTGCCCGACGCACGGTCGGCCGTCTATTACAGCAAACCCGCCAGCGCCGACCGGCTGGGCGTCGACTACGCCGCAGCCGGTCACCTGTCAGCCGAACTCGTCCGCGAGCTGGGCCTGCCGACCGACGCGGACGCGTACCTGTGCGGGCCGGCCACCTTCATGGACACCGTCGCCGCCGAACTCGTCGACTACGGCCTCTCCGCCTCCCACGTCCACACCGAGATCTTCGGCTCAGGCGCTGCCATCACCCCCGGTATCAAAGGAGCGGCAACGGCACCGGCGCCGCACCAGCCCCCAGGTCCCGCGGGCGCCGGCCCACAGGTGTCCTTCGCACGCAGCGGCCTCAACGTCCCCTGGAACGACGCCCAGGAATCGTTGCTGGAACTCGCCGAGGCCTGCGACGTACCGGTCCAGTGGTCCTGTCGCACCGGCGTCTGCCACACCTGCGAACTGGCCCTCATGTCCGGCACAGTCGCATACTCGCCCGACCCGGTCGAGCCCCCAGGCGAGGGCAACATCCTGATCTGCTGCTCCAGACCCACCGGAGAAGTCGTACTGGACCTGTGAGTCGCGTCGCTTCGCCAGCCCATGTGACACCGCGAGCTCGGGCCACCGCGGTTCCCTCGCCGGAACGCACCACCTGTCCTGGCCCGCAATGGTTCACGCAACTGCGGCCGGAGCCCGCTTTCGGAGACCGACGGCCTCAGGCCGTTTCCGCGTAGCGCTCTCCGGCGTACGCCCGGATGACCGGGACGACAGCTTCCGGGCCTCCCGGCAGGCGGTCCAGCCGCAGGGCGTAAGCCTGATGGCCGTCCATCAGGTAGCTGTACGGAAGGTCTGTGGCGGTGCCCGGCACGGGCCACACCACGATCCAAGGCCGCGTGTCCTTGCTGCCCGTGTGCCGGGGGCCGACCGTGACGGCCGCGATCTGTGCCCAGTGGAAGTACTGCTCGTCCTCGGTGACTTGGCGCATGCCGATCCCGGAGTGGCCGATCCGCAGCCGCAGCGGCCGGTGCCATCGGAAGAAGGACCGGCCGGCGAGGGGCAAGCAGGCCACGGCGCCACCCAGTGAACAGAGCGCGATGAGGGTTGCGAGGCCCGTGCCGGGTTTGTGGATCAGCTCCCAGAACGAGTACATGAGGACGACGGCCGCCCCGGCCCAGACGACAGTCCAGGTGCCGGCCCGACGCTCGTCGACGAAGACCTGTTCGCCGCCCGGCATTTCCCGTCCGGGCCTCGGCTCCGGCACGGTCGCCGGGACAGGCGGGCGCACAGAGCGCGGGGCCGTCTCGAAACGGGCGCCGGCGTACGTGGAGAGTGCGGTGGCCAGTTCGGTGACGCTCTGGTCCAGGTCCCGGCAGTGCACGAGAGTGAAGCGGGTCCGGCCGTCGCCGTAGGTGCGATCCGCCTTGCGGAAGAGTGTCACTCCCGGCGCAGTCCACAGGGTCAGCCGCCGCTTGGGCGGTGCGACGATGTGCTCATCAATGGGCGCGCTGGTGTCGGGGTCGTGCCAGAGGGAGACGGCGTCGATCTGCTCCCAAACGAGTTCGGCGTCGTCCAGCGTGATACCGGCCTCGTCTATCCGCAGCCGGAACGGCCGTTTCGCCTTGCGCAGGTCGTGCCACCCCCGGAGGGCCGCCACCGCAGACAGGAAGAGGACGAACAGTGCGGTCGTCGTGTCCCCGGTGTCGTTGACGGACGGCACCCTGCCGTTCGGCACAAGGTAGGCCAGCCACACCAGGGCACCCGCCGTCACGATGGTCCCCCCGACGAAGAACTGTCGGCCACGCCGTCTCAGCGTCCGCTCGACCGTGAATTCCATTGCCACGTCCGCTCTCTCATCAATCCCGCCGGCACCCATGGTGCGGCCCCGCCCACCCTGCTTCCGGGCCCGCCGACCGGTGGTTGCCCAACCGTGACGTCCACGAGACAACGCCGCCAAGCGGTCGCTCCGGCGGCCCCGGCCGTTCATCCCCGCGCCGCCGCCGGGTGGGTTGGGACCGACAGTGCCGCTGTCGGACGTGGGCCGCGAGGACCGTCCCGCGCCCGCGCCCCGCCGGGGCGGCTCCCCTCGCGGTCCGACCCGATCAGTAACGCCCCTGGCCGCCTGGTGCGGTCATCGTGCATCGGCCGGTGCCCAACGAAGGGTCATGTCGGGCAGAGAAACGTCGGTCGGAGCGAGGCACCCGCTCCCTGCACATCACCTGCGCCTTTCAGACCCGCACGGCGACGGACCTGACGGCGTGGGCATACTGCAGGCCGCGACGACCCCGCTCTGTACCCGCGTGTACGTGATGACCATCGCGGTGCTGGTGCGCGGGGTGGGGTGCACAGCCTGCTTCGGCTTCCCCGTGGCCGGATGGGCGCGTGCCGAGGTGGGCGCGAGTGCCGCCCGCCTGGGTACGGGATTCGGAATGCTTGTCCACCCCCGGCCCATAGTGACTTCCATCCGGACGGTCAGGGGTGACGGCTATGCAGAAGAGGTCGCCGACGAGGTCCTGTTGACCATGGCGATGTACGCGGCTGCGCTCTTCCCACTCACATCTGATCGGGCGAGCGATAAGGACCAAGAGCCCCGTCGCGCCGCCTTTACCGGCTCTCCACCTACGACGGCCTGCCCCGTACCGTTCGCATGTCGGCGGCCGCTGCGCAGGCCCTGATGACGGCTCGGATGCTGAGCCGTAGCGTTTCGCTGCGGCTGCGCCGGGGTTCCCTGAACTGGCCACGGCAGGTCAGCATGCTGTTCGCCTGCCTTCACCGACCGGACCACCGAGTAGTTGGGACGACCACGACACCGTGGTCGTACAGCTGGACGGCGCGAAACGCTGGCGGATCTACGGCACCACCCGATCGTTCCCGCCCTACCGTGACATCGACGATCCTGGCGAGGCACCCAGCAAGCGGTCGCCGACCTGGTCCTGGGGCCGGGCGACATCCTGTACGTGCCGCCCGAGGTATGGCATGCGGTCTCAGCCTGCCTGGCGGTGGCCCGTGTGACCAACAGCCGCCACCATCGCAGGGCAATCACCTGATATCGGCGCTGGAACTGCTCACGCAAACCAACCGGCCGTTATGAAACTTCACGTGTTGACACATTCACGTCGAAAAAAGCAATACCGGCAAACCGATACAGTTTAACAGGTCTGTGGGGGCGGGTGACCTGAACGAACGGGCGGGCCGGAAGCCCATGATGTCCGGACGCGACGCCGCCGCCTTCGCTTTTCCCATGAAAATTTGCCGCCCGGGTCCCGTGTCTGGGATCTTGTCCCGGGAGGCTATCTCAAGCACGCGCTCAGCCGTCGGCACCACTCGCCTCGGCCTCAATCTGAGCCTGCTGGTGGAGCCGTGACCCAGCCGCGAGCAGCGGATCTTCGGACTGTCCGTGGCCATACGAAGAAGGAGAATAGCGTGAACACCGAAAAGGTAATGGCTCGACGTCTTACGGCCGAGGAGGTTTCAGAACTGGGCCCCCAGGAGGGGATTTTCGTCTCGGCAGAGCTGGACGATCTTTCTCTCGACTGCTTCGCTCCGGCTTTCCTTACAAAGCAGGGAAAATATTTCGATGGAGGATCCTTCATCGCAAGGACAATTTTCGGCAAGGAAGTTCATGTTCTTCCGGACAATGCCGAAGAGCGCGGGATCTGGGTTGCCGACGAGTCCGGGGAAGAAATCGAGGTTCTCCAGAGTGCCGGCGTCCTCCTGAACCTCGCTCTCTTCGTGCCCGACGGGACCAAGGAATCTCTGGAGTCGCTCTACACCGCCGCAAGAGAAGCGTTCGGCGCGGGCATCGTTCAGCGCTGGAACGAGGAAGTCGTTGCGGTGCCGGACGTCAAGGTCGACCTGTTCGAAGAGCTGGCCCGCGGGCGAAAGGGCACGAGCGGCCAGAACCGGGACCGCCGCGCCTTGGACATCTACCCCACCCGTGTGCGGTTCATGGAGCCCAGCGCCGGCTGGAAGTTCATCGTCGAACCGCACAAGGAGACCATCGACGACACGCCGACGATCTGAGCTGACAGCAGCGCGGAAAGGCACGCCACCGACGACTGCGATCTCTCACGGGCCTGTTCAGCACGCAGTATGAGCCGATCGGCTCGGGGCGGGGCGTTGGGGACGGCGCCCTGCCCCGCGTGACCCACTGTGAGGTCTTCTCAGCAAGCTGACGATCGCAGTGCGCGATGTCGGTGTACGGGTCACCGTGCACCGCTGTGTGGATGAACGTGCGCCCCGCGCACCCGCTTCGCCTACCAGGGTCAATGAACTGGCGATGGCCACCCAGTACGCCGGAGGATCTCTGCGGCGATCTCGTCTGCGGGCCGGTCGTCGGTGACCACTCCCAGATCGCCAAGCCCGTCCAGGGCGCCGAGGGCCCGTGCCGCCTGGTCAGCGATCTCGCGTAGTCGAGCCTGCGGTTGCCCGATCAGTTGGTCGCCGGCGAGACCCCGGGCCGGAGTGATGCCTCGGCCCCGGCGCACGACCCGGTCGGCCAGTGTCCGTCGGCTGGCGTGCAACTGGCACAGCGTGATCGTGGCGGCAGGCAGCGCTGCGGCGTAGGCCCCCATGTCCTCGGGCCGGTCGAGTGGGCCGACAGCGATCAGACATCCCGCTCCGTTGGCCCGAAACGCCCGCCAGACCGCGGCCAGGTTCGCCGCCTTGAGCCGGTGGTTGCCCGGGTCGCCGGCCGGGGTGGGGCGGTGGAAGCCGATCTGGTCGAGGTCCACGAACGCGGCGTGCACACCGGCCCGCCGGACCTGCTGGTACACCTGCCAGCCGACGGTGGACTTGCCGACGGCGGCCGGCCCGCACAGCCAGAGGATCTCGCCCGGCGTGCGGTCCGGTTCCCGTCCCATCATGCTCGGGTCTTCCATCCGTGCCCACAGATCGGGCCACCCGGTGCGCGCCCGGACCCGGTCGGCGACCTCGGTGACGGTCAGCCCGGTCGTGTCGATGCAGAGATCGGTCGGGAAGGCGCGGTCGAGGGCGTCGGCGTACGCGAGTTGCTCCGCGAGGTCTTCGTCCGGGCGACCGCGGGCAGCCAGTCGTCGGCCCAGCTCCGCCGGCTCGGCCCGCAGCCGACAGGCAGTCACCGTGGCGTGCGGCACGAGGTCGGCGTCCACCCCGCGATCCGGATCGGTGACGCCCGGAACGACCAGAAACCGGGCACCGGCATCCCGGAAGTTGGCCACCACCCCGTCGAGAGCACGTGCCTTGAGCCGATGGCGGCCCGGATCTGTGTCCGGCTCGGGCGCCCAGTGCCGTGGCGTCGGCGGCGCGTAGCACATCCCGAGCTGGTCGATGTCCACATATCCGGTGGGCATGCCCGCCTCGGCGAGCTGGACGAACACCTCCCAGGCCACGGTGGTCTTCCCGACCCCTGACGCCCCGTACAGCCACAGCACCGGTAGTGCGATCACGCTAGCGAGTATCGGGACCGGCGAGCGCCCGGTCGAGCGATTTTCGTCGCTCGGCAGCGGAGACCACGTCACGTCACCTTCAAGGCCCTGTGCAGGGTCAGCCTCGCCCCTGCTGCCATCACCCGGATTCGCCCGCGCCGCCCTCGTCCTGCGCCAGCTCGAACACGGACGCACCACCTGAAAGAACGTCACAGTGCGCTTGTGGAACTTCCCGTAATTCCCCATCAGCAGCGTCAGGTTCCCCAGCCAAACGTTCGACCACGGCGATGGGTGTCGTCTGTGCTCCCGCCCGGATAATCCTGAGACGGATTGCAGCAACCTCCGTATCTTGGCGCCATGACGGACGAGGCAGAGCCGGGGCTCAATCTGAACCGCTGGGGCGACACATCGGACCCGGCCCCGGAGCGACGGGGTCCCCGCCAGGACCCGTGCTCGTGCTTTGATCAGTCCAGGCCGCATCCGCGAGCCCGAGTCGGATTCCACGCCGAGCGGCAGGACACCTCAGCTCCGGGCTGGCAACATCTGCTGGACCTGGTCGATGAGGCTGTCGCTGACGGGCGCGAAGAGTTCCGTCCTCTGACTGAGCTGAGCCCGGAAGAGCGGCGGCAGATCATCACCCTGCCACCGAGCATCGCCCAACTGACGGCGGTCAAGCACTTCTTGCTCTACGGCAGCAACCTGGTCCGGATCCCGCCCGAGATCGGGGCCATGACCAGCCTGGAGGAGTTCACCCCCTACACCTCCTACCGGCTGCACTGGTTCCCCTACGAGATCACCCGCTGCCGGAAGCTGACCCGCAGCTCGGTGAGCACGCGCGCCTTGTTCGGCAACTTCAAGTTGCGACCGCCCTTCCCGAAGCTCCAGCCCTCTCTGGGCTCTGCTGTCGACATCGATCTTGGCAACATGGATCCTCGGCGCTGGGGCGCCACCGTCACCCACAGCTGCAGTGTCTGCGACCGCCCGATCGAACAGAGCGGACTCCATCAGGTGTGGATCTCACTGCGCGTGGCCACTGACGTACTGCCCCTGCTGGTCAGCGCCTGCTCGGCGACGTGTGTTGACGCCCTGCCCGGCGGTGCTCGCGACTACATCCCCGCACCCCACAAGGGCGGCCGAGTCGACCAGCCGACATCCGGCTGGGACTGACCACCTGAACCTCGCCTCACCATGCGATCGGTCGAGAACGACCACGATGGTGTGACGACAGATCGACCGTGAAGGCGGGGAAGCTGACGCTCGCGATGGGGAAATACATGACCGTCGACACGCTGCCGAGAAGGCTTCGGTGAGCGAGCGTGCGGTGAAGCAATGGTGTCGCAACGGGCGTGAACGAGTGCCGGCCACCTCACGCGAGGTCGGACAGCAAGAGGTCCAGCTCCCTCTCCTCCTCGATGCGTACGCCGAGTTCCGCGACGGCAGCCGCGAGCGCGGGTTCCCAGGGGGTCTCGGTCGGGGTGCCGATGAGCAGGCCGAAGGAGGCCGGGCCGAGCTCGCCGAGTTCGGACAGACGTGTGACGCCGTCGGTGACGAGCCCGGACGCGGGCGGCGGCAGTCTCAGCAGCCTGCTTGGAAGCCGCCTCGGCAAGAACGCGCCGCCTGGCGTCACGGTCCTCGACCTTGCGTGGTTTGCCACGCCGCTCGCAACTCCCGGTGCGGCGCAGTTGGGGGCTGATCCGCAACGGCTCCGCTCCAGCCCAGGGTGTGGCTGCCGGCACAGGCTTCGCCGCCCGGGCGGCGAGGGTGTCGGCATCGACGGTGAGGTGCCGGGCCGGGTAGAGACCGAAAGCCGTTCGCCACAGCCGGTGCCGAGCGTCATCGTCGGGTGCCTCGGCGAACCAGCGGGCCAGAGTCCGGAAGTCGGCGGATCGGTCCGAACGCCCTGCCCTGCGCTCGTTCAGCGCACGTACGACCGCCAGGAGCTGCGGAATCGCCCCCAGTGCCCGACCGCGCAGGAGCCGGGCCTGGGACTCACGTCCGTCCCTGCTGATGAACCATGCCCCGAGCTCCTCCCAGCGCGGCCCACCGCTCGTACACTTCCCGCTCGGCATCGGCGGCCTCCTCCGGCGAGGCGTCGGCGGCCTCGCGCCCGGCGGCGGCCCTCAGCAGTGGATCCACCCTGGCGCCCTCCTCCAGTTCCAGGATCAGCCGGGCGATCCGCCCGCCCAGCGTGATCAGGTCCTGGATGAACCGCTCGAGATACTGGATGAGCCGGTCCTTGTAGGCGAGGAACACCTCTTCCTCGACGTCGTGCAGGTCGATGGTCCTCTGGAGCGAGCCCATGAAGGCCCGGGCGTTGTCGGCGAGCGCGGCGAAGCGGCTGGCCAAGGCGTCGAGCGTCAGGTGTGTCTTGGCCGGGTCGGGCTCATCCTCAGCGGCCAGGATGAGGAGCGCGCGCAGCTGGGTGACGATGTCGTGCAGCGCGACTGCCTGAAGAGCGCCACGACGGCCGAGCGCCTCGTCGTAGGCGGACAGTGCCGTCTCGGCGGCCTCCCCCGCGCGCGTGAGCTGGTAGATGAACCGCTTCCGGTAGAAGTCCTCGACGGCTGTGACCCGCGCGGTGTCCGGATCGGCCCGCAGATTGCCCCAGACTACGAGCTTGTCGAGCGCGGCGACGACCGCTTCCGGCTCGGCAGGGCGGATGTCCGCCGGAAGGGCGGCATGCACCTCCTCGGGGCGCAGATGGACCGCGAACCGCTCCTTGGCCAGGAGGAACACCCGCATCACCTGGCGGTAGAGCAGGGTATTCGGCACGGTGAGGTGGGCGAAGGGGCCGAATCCCTGCGGCTCGAAAGCCGAATCGGCCGGGGTGGCGACGGTCATCGCCCCCATTGTCACGCACCCGGGGCAGCCGCCGGCAGAGACGAACACACCTGTCCGATTCCTGCGGTAGTGACCGGATCCATGCGGTTCTGTCGACGCGGTCTCATCATCCACGTCTCGGCCTTGCCACCGCAGCCGTGATCTTTCCGGCACACGAGCCGGGTCGCCTCTCCAACGGCTGCGCGGGAGGACCAGGACGACTCGGTCCGTGCACCGGCAAGCAGCAGGCGCTCGGCGATGCCGTGGCCTCAGTCGGTAGCCGCAGGCGGGAGCGTTGAACGGTCGGCGCATCTCGGGGTGCGGTATGCAGTGCGTGGGCGCCACCAGCTGGCCCCAGCCGCAAGGGTGCTGATGTTAGCCGCAGGTGGGCGCGTTCACCGGTGCGCCGCTCTGCTCGGCTCCCCGTCAGGCGGCGCTTCAAGCCACATTGGCGGGCGTGCAATTCCGGGCTGTGCTGCGAGAGTTCGAGAATCCTTTCTTCCGGCTTCGCCCCAGGTCATCGGGCTGCACCCGCATGGCCGGCCGGGGCCGCGCCGCCGGCTCGGATTGTCCGGATCCCTGCGTAGTCCCCCGCTGATTGTCAGTGGCGTGGGCGAGGGTTCCGTCCGCCGTACATCCATGCCCCGCCGAAGGAGACCAGTGCCGTCGCCGCCGTCGCGCAATCCCCCGTTCGGGCTCCGTCCGTACCGCTGTCGCCTTGAGGGTGAATCGAACGGTCCCTTGCCGCGCGCTCAGGCCGTCAGCACTTGCCCACTGCGCCCGGCATCGAACTTTCACTCGACAAGTCGCCCGAGGCTACCCGTATCGCCCCTGTGATCAGGGGTGTTGTCCGGGTGTTCTGCCCACTACCCCGCTACCGAGGAGAATCCGTGAATCCCGTCCGCGTGCTTACCGCCCTTCACCCCGTGTTCGAGAATCCTCCCGCTCAGGCGGTTGAGGCCACCGCGTTCCGGCGTCCGGTCGACGTGCGCCGCGCCCTGTTCGCTTCCGCATCACGACCGTCATCGGGGTGGGGGGCATGACCCACCCGAAAACCCCCTCCCCCGCTCTGCTCGCGTGGGCCGGCAGGACACTCGGCGCCCGTCCGGCCGTCGAGGACGCCTCACACCCGCGGGAGAACTCCCGCGTCTGGCAGCTCTCCCTGCCCGGCGAGGTCCGCTTCTACCTCAAAGTGTCCCCGCGCCCGCTGATGTACGAGCGCGAGACCCTCGCCCTGCGCCACGCCGTACCAGCCCTCGGCCCCGGCCGCGCCCCGCAACTGCGCGCCTCGAGCGCGCACCACCTGGCCCTGCTCCTCACCTCGGTCCCGGGACGGCCGCTCAAACAGCTCACGCTGACACCCACCGAAGAAGTCCGAGCACACAGGCAAGGCGGCATCCTGCTGGCCCGCCTCCACGCGGCCGGTGACCTGTCCGGCCCCCGGCGTGCGGAGGCCGAACAGGCCCTGCACGCCGCCGCGGACAGTGCCGAAACCCACCTGCGGGAGGCCGGGGACCGGGTGACAGCGGCCGAGCAGACGCTGGTGCGCGACCTGGCCGACCAACTGCGCAACCTTCCGCCGCTACCGCTCGCCTTCATCCACGGCGACGCCTGGGAGCGCAACCTCCTGTGGTCGAAAGACCTGGGACAAGCCGCATGGGTCGACTTCGAACGGGCCCGGTTCGCGGCCGCGGTGCAGGACTTCGTTGCGATGGCCTGCGGGACCTGGCCGCACCGGCCCGACCTTCGGGCCGCGTGCCTCCAGGGCTACGGCCGGGACCTCACACCCGAAGAACAGCACGCGCTGAAATGCCTGGCCGCGCTGGACGCGGTGAGCTGCCTGGTCTGGGGGCCGAAGCTCGACGACCCCCATGTCACCGCGCGCGGCAGGCGCACCCTGGACCTGCTCGTCGAGGGGGTGTTCGCGTGACGGCACCACACGAGAAAGCGGCCACGACCAAGACAGGCGAGGCGAGCACGTCCGATGCGGCGGCGTCCGTACCCGCAGCCCGCACAGGGGCTCCGCAGCCGTCCGCGCCGCCGGAGCTCGACTACAACGGGCGCAGGCACCGGCGTGCGATGGACGACGCCACCTTGTGGGACATGGCCCGCCGCATCCCGGCCGCACTCATCCAGACAGCCCGCCTGGCCTGGAGGGTCGACCGGCGCATGGTCCTCACGATCGTCGTGTGCCAACTGCTGTCCGGCATCGGCACGGCCGTGATGCTCAGCGCCGTCGCCCAAGCCCTGCCGCAGCTCATGGTCGCCGATCCCCGTGCGGGCCTTGCCCGCGCCTGGCCGGCGCTGGCCGTCGCCGTCGCGGCGATGGCCGCCGGCTCGGCCATGTGGATCCTCGCGGACTGGGCGACCCGGCGCCTGAATCCGAAGATCGCCTCAGCCGCGGACCTGGAACTCGTCGATCTCCACATGCGGGCCGAACTTGCCGCCTACGACGCGGAGGGCTTCAGCGACCGCAGCCAGGCGGCGGAGATCGGCGCGCTGCGCGCCGTCGACCTCGCCGACGACGCCAAAACCCTTACCAACGGGCTCATCCAGCTCGCCTCGGCCGCCGCGGTACTGACCTCCCTGCACCCCCTTCTGCTCGGTGTGCTGCTGCTGTCCGTCGTCCCCCGCGGTCTGGGCGGAGTGATCGCCGCGCGAGTCGACTACCGCGTCCACGACCGGACCATCTCCGCCCGCACTGTCCGCGGGATGATGCGCTGGTGGCTGACGACGGCCGAACTCGCCGACGAGCTCAGGGCCAACACGATGCGCGGCTACCTGCACTACTGGTACCGCGCCATGTGCGACCGCGTCGAAGGCCGTGAACTGGAGGGGGCGAAACCCTACCTGCGGATCACACTGCTTGCCGCCTCACTCGGCGGCCTGTTCACCCTCGGCATGTGGGCCTCGCTCGCCGGGCTGGTCCTCGCGGGCTCCATGTCAACGGCGATCGCCGGCACCGCCGTCGTCGCCTCCCAGACCGCCGGCCGCGCCCTCAACTCGATCATCAGATACAGCACGGTCATGTTCCACCACGGCCTCTACCTCTCCGACTACTACGACTTCATCGACGAGGTCCGCGCCATGACCACAGTCCGCGGCACCACGCAGGCCGAAGCCCCACGCCAGATCCGGCTGGAAGGCGCCTCCTACACCTACCCGGGCAAGGAGACCGCGGCCGTCCAGCCGATCACCCTCACGCTGAACCGCGGCGAGGTCATCGCCCTGGTCGGAGAGAACGGCGCCGGCAAGTCGACACTGATCCGGATGCTCACCGGCCTGACCGTGCCCACCATCGGCAAGGTGCTGTGGGACGACACCGATCTGGCCAGTGCCGACGCAGAGACGGTGTGGCGGCACGTGGGCCTGGTCCCGCAGAAGAACGGGCACTGGCCGCTCGCCGCCCGCGAGAACATCACCTTGGGACAGCCCCTGGAGCACGGCGACGAACGGATCTGGGATGCGGCGGAACGGGTAGGCATGACCAAAACACTGCGCGAGCTGCCCGACCAGCTGGAGACGCTGCTCGCCCGGTCGGTGTGGGGCGGCCACGAACTGTCCGGCGGCCAGTGGCAGCGACTGGCGTGCGCGAGGGCGATGTACCGGCAGCCGGCCGTGCTCGTCCTGGACGAGCCGACCAGCGAGATGGACGCCCGCGGAGAACACACCATCTTCCGCGAGCTTCGGGCCATGGCCCCGGATCGGATCACCGTGGTCGTCACACACCGGTTGGACAACGTACGGATGGCCGACCGGGTCATCGTCCTTGACCAGGGCACCGTCCGCGAACAAGGCTCCTTCGACGATCTCGTCGCGACCGAGGGAAGTCTGCTCGGCGAGCTGTACGCCCTCGCCCAGGACCGCTGACCGGCAGCCCCACAGAGGTCGACGCCGGGCCGCGCAATCCGGCGCGGCCCCGCCGCTGCCCGACACCGACGACCAGCCGACCTCGTCAGTAGCTCGATTGGCGTTCGCCCCGAGGAGCAGGACGAGCACCATACCGACACCGGTCGCAGCCCGGTCCTCAGCCCGGGGAGACGAAGCCGGACTCGTACGCCGCGATGACCGCCTGGGTGCGGTCTCGTGCGCCAAGTCTCGCCAGTACGGAGCTGACGTGCGACTTCACGGTCTCGGTCCCTACCACCAGCCGCGCGGCAATCTCCGCGTTCGACAGGCCTTGCGCCACGAGACGCAGCACCTCCCCCTCGCGCTCGGTCAGTGCGGCACGCTCCATGACGGTCCGGGCGGCGATATTGCCGTGGTCCCGGTCGTACGAGGAAGCCAGCTGCCGCACCGCCACCGGGAACAGCAGGGAGTCGCCCTCGGCCACCAGCCGTACGGCGTGCACGCTCGTTGGTGTCTTCGACCGTGGCGAAGTCGGTCTCGTCAAGGTCCAGGTGCTCATAGTCGTCCGTGACCGGGGCAACGTGAGCAGCTGTCGGCAGGACACGGTCGGCCATGGCGGGACGATGTCTGTAGCCGACCGATGAGGCGGCCGGGGCCATCGCCGAAGAGCGTGTTCGTGAAGGGGCTGACCCCCTATGTCATCTCACTCGATCTGGTCGCCGGAGCATGGATGTCGGGGAGTCTCTCTGTCATGGGCCGCTTCTTTCGGGTTGGCCCGTCGGCAGAAGACCGGGGTCGGGATAGGGGGCGTTGGGCCCCGGAACGTTGCCGCTTCGGGGCCGGGAGTGTGTCTCTCTGTCACCTGCCAGGTCTCTCTGTCACCCGCCAGGCGGTGGTCTTACCGGTGCCAGGCCGGTGGGCGTTTCTGGGTGAATGCGTGTGCGCCTTCGGTGGCGGCGGCGGTGGTGAAAACAGGGGTACTGAGGGGGTCCTGGACGGTGTAGGCAGTGTGGTCGTCGAGGCCGCGGGTGTCCTGGACGATCTGCTTCGTGACGAGGACGGCGTCGCGGGAGTGGGTCTGGACACGGTCGGCCAGGTCGAGGGCCGCTTGAAGGGCTTCGCCTTCGTGGGTGAGCCGGTTGACGAGTCCGTACCGGGCCGCGTCCGGGGCCGGCAGCGGAGTCGCGGTCAGAAGCATCTCCATGGCCACGTGGTAGGGGAGACGGCCGGGGAGACGGATGGCTCCGCCTTCGGCCGCGACGAGTGCGCGGGCGACTTCGGGCAGGGCGAAGAACGCGGTGTCGGCGGCGGTGATGAGGTCGCAGGCGAGGGCGAGTTCGAAGCCGCCGGCGACGGCCGCGCCCTCGACGGCCGCGATGAGCGGCTTGCGGAGGCGAGCGCGGGTGAGTCCTGCGAGCCCGCGATCGGCGACAACGGGGACGCCGTCGGTGGGAAAGGCTTTGAGGTCCATGCCCGAGCAGAAGTGGCCGCCCGCGCCGGCAAGGATGCCGACGGCCAGGGCGGGGTCGGTCTCCAGTCGGGTGAGAGCCATGTCCATGGCCTTGGCCAGACACTGGTCGATGGCGTTGCGGACATGCGGCCTGTTGAGGGTGATGAGCAGGACGCCGGGGCGTGGCTCGGTCACCGCGACGGGATCTTGGCTGTTCATCTGGTGTGCTCCTGGTGGGTGGCTGTTCCGGCGGGGTGGTCGGAGGTGGTCAGTTCCGTACGACGGGCAGTGCGGCCAGGCCGCGCATCACCCGGGCCGGCCGCCAGGGGAGCTCGTCGGCCGGTTTGGCCAGTTGCACGGGGCCCAGGCGCCTGAGCAGCAGGGGAAAGGCAACGGCGCCTTCGAGGCGGGCAAGGGCGGCGCCGATGCAGAAGTGGGGCCCGTAGCCGAAGGCGAGGTGGTCGTTGGGCGATCGGCCTACATCGAGCCGGTCCGCGTCCGGGAAGCGGGCTTCGTCCCGGTTGGCGGAACCGATCAGGAGGCTGACGATGTCTCCCTCGCCGATCAGCTGCCCGTGGAGGCTGATCGGTTCTGCGGCGCACCGGAACGTCGCGTCCCGCACTGGGGAGTCGTAGCGCAGCAGTTCTTCGACGGCGGTGCTGACCTGGCTCGCTCCGGCTTGCGCTCCGGTGAGCCGGGCGGCCTGGCCTGGGTTGCGGAGCAGGGCGAGCATGCCGTTGCCGATGAGGTTCATGGTGGTGTCGTGTCCGACGAGCAGCAGAAGGTAGGCGGTGGAGCGTAGTTCCTCCTCGCTCATCGCCCCGCTGTCGTCGCTGGCCTGTACCAGAGCGCCCAGCAGGTCTACTTTGCTGTGCTCGCCACCTGCGTGTTTGTCGGCAATCAGGACGTCCAGCAGAGCGTGCAGATCGCCTTCCACCCGGGCAGGGTCCACGCCCGGGGCGGGGGCGATGGTGGCCATCAGGGTGTCCCGGGTCGCCGCGTTGTCCAGTTCCTGCGGGACGCCGAGGATCGCGCAGATCATCCGGAAGGTCAGCGGCGCGGCGAACGCGGCGATCACATCCACGTGTGTGTGCTGCTCGATCCGGTCCAGCAGCCGGTTCGCGGTGTCCGCGATGAAGGATTCCAGTTGCGCGATACGGCGGGGTACGAACGCCGCGTTCACCAGGGCCCGCAGCCGGGTGTGGTCCGGGGGATCGGCGTGGACCAGATGCCGGTTCAGCCCGGCCGGCCCCGGAACGTAACCGGGCACCCGGCCGGGGTTCTTGCTCAGCCGCCCGTCGGTCAGCAGTGCGCGGACATCTTCGTAGCGGGAGATCTGCCACACGGTGGGGCGCCCGTCTCTGCGGTCCGGGTGGGCAGGTGCATGCCGCCGCAGCCACGCGAAGTACGGGTACGGGTCCTGTACCCGTACGGCCAGCAGGTCGGAAGGCGGGGACGGCACAGCAAAAGCGGACACTGGAGCTCCGGAATCGAAAACCGGCACGGACACCGCATCAACGACCAGTGACAACCGAAAGATGCGGAATCTCTGGTTCCAACCCGGCGGGATCGGCAAACCGGCCCCGACGGACCAGGTCATCCGAGACAAAGAGCCAGTCGCGCCGTGTCATTTGAGACCAGGAGACCAGACCACATGCGACGGAACACTCACCCCTGCGGAGCCGCCCGAGCATTCACCGGCATCCGAAGCACGAGAAGGATCAGAAACGGCGCGCTTTCCCGCCAAGATCCCCTACACCACATGGCGGCACATGGCGGGACACCATCATCGATCGTTTGGTCGTCGCAGGTAGGAGCCCGGCACCCGAAGCGGCTGGCCAGATCACATCCCCATCTGTCGAACCGCGGCTCGGTGCAGGTCGGGCCGTCCCTCCAAAGGAGCCGCACCCATCTGCGTTTCCGGGGGAAGCCCAGTTCACGTCCGCAGGAGGGCTTCCGCGCCGGTCTGCCGGGCGGGCGGAGCACGGTAACGCTATTGGGGCAGCAAGGAGGCTGTTGTCTTTCGTCCCGACAAGCCTTCACCTCATCCCGGAACCGTGGAAGCCGGCACCGACCTGGCGCGACAGCCGGGCCACCGGCCTGCCCCACACCATCCGAAACCGAAACGGGCCACCACCGAGGAGCTGGTGACCCGTCACGCAAGATCGTGGCTAGCAGTGGCTGCTGCTCTGCGAAGTGATCTTCGCCAGCTCGTTGTTGCTGACCTTCTTCCACAGTTCGCCCTTGCCGACCTGGTCGTAGGTGCTCCACCAGTAAGGGATGTACTGCAGGTTCTGGTTCAGGGTGTACCAGGTGACTTTGTAGCACCATCCTGCGTCGACCCGGAAGGTGTCCCAATCCCCTCTTCCAGCCGTCGACTCGTTCGGCGACAGCCATTCCGTCGCCGAACCGGAGCATGGACCGTTGTTCCCGTCGCACCAGTCGTGGGCGGCGGTAGCGCCATAGCTTGATGCGTTCCAGGTGGTTGAGCAGATCGGATAGCTGCACGAAGGCCCGGCGCTGGCCGAGCTTGGCGCGATGATCGCGCCTGCTACGAGAGCGGACATCACGAGCGCGAACCGTGCCAGAGACCTTCCACGCTTCCCCACAGTGCCCCCTTGAATGCGGGCCACCCAATGCGGCCGAGCGGAACGTACCAGGGCAAGTGGTTCCCGGCTAGAACTGGGACGTGGCCGGCTCGCCATCGCCCTGCGAGTCCCCCAAGGCCCCGGTCCCTATGCGCCCGTCCGCCGCGGCCACCCGAACCCCAGCTCAGCCAGTCCCTCCAACGGAGCCGCACCCATAGCCATTCGCCGAGTGCTGCGATCAGCACGGTCGCCTCATGGGGCACCCGCGCACTACGACAAACGCGGCTGCGTCCTTCCTCGGCACCGCCACTGTCGCCGCCATCGTCACCTGACTGCGTACCTGAGTACCCATGAAGACCTATTGGCCTATCAACTCCGCCAGTAGATCGGGGTCGCCTACCAGCAGCGCAAGCAGGCTCTCCACATAGCTACGGCGGGTTGCCGGTTCCATGGCCGCGACGGCTTCAGCGTGGTCCCGCAGGTGTCGTCGAATCCTGTCCAAGACCTCCTCGTGCCCTCTCGCGTCCCGCCAAGACTCCTACCTCGCGGCCTGTTGGGGTTCAACCGCCATCAACGCCTCAAGCATCGCGTTCTGTGCGGCCGCGAGATGAGAGCTGCCGAAGAAGACGTCGTCGGGACCGTCGAACTTCCGGTTCATCAACATGCGATGAAGGACTTTCAGATGCCACAACGAGCTGAGTCACCGAGATGGAATCATCTGCCACACCGAGATCATGACGCGCCAGACAGGGCAGACGCCGCAGAACCAGGAGAATGAGGGATTGATGAAGAACATGAAGCGCATCACCCCCTGGTGGGACCGTCGGGTCATGGGTGGTCTCCTCGTCGCGGTCGTCCCCGTGTCGATGATCGTCGCATTTGCTCAGCCGAGGCCCGAAGTGAGCGTGTCGGGGAGCTTGCTGCTTGCCGCTCTGATGTGCGTGCTCATCTGGGCTGCACGCTTGCAGGTCGTGCCGTCCGTATCCGTCAGCGCCACCACCCTGGTGATTCACAATGTGTACAGCCGGTACCAGATCCCCTGGCGGATGGTGTCAGGCGTCGACTGGGAACCCCAGGGCGAGCTCTATCTCAACGTGGCGAACGGCCTGCGGGTGCGCGTCGAGGCGTTCAGCCGCTGGCCGTCGTTCGGCCGTCACCGGAAGGTGATCGAGAATCTGGAGGAGGGCCGTCGCTTGGCGGCGGCCGGGAGTGAGATCGGTGCGGGGCCTGCAGCGGAAGAGGTGCGCGTCACCGAGACCTCGGGAATCACCGAATTCGTCTTGGCGCTCGCCATCGGGCTCCTCCTGCTGGCGATAGTGGTCAAGAGCGTCATCGCGCTCGTGAACTGATGCAGGGTTGCCCTGACGGGCCTGCGCGGCGGTTCCGGCCGGTGTGGCCGCCGGCGGCGGACCGGCTGGCGGCTTCGAGGTCTCTCCGAGAGCCCCGCGGAGCTGGCGGTCACCGCGACATCTCCCGGGAAAGGTCGCCGCATCACCGTCAGCCTGGGGCATCGACCGTCTCCGTTCCCGGAGTCCGTCGCCGACCTGACGCGGGCTTATGTCCGCTGCCGCCAGGCCCTGCCCTACGCCGGCTCCAGAAGCTCCCGATGGTTCTTCCCCGGCCGCCATTCGGGGCAGCCGATGAACCCGGGCAGCCTCCAGGCCCACCTACGCGAGATCGGTGTCCCGCCACAGCGCGGCAGGACCTCCGCGACCCGCCAACTTGTCCTCCAGGCCCCAGCCCCCGCCATCGCGAAGGCACTCGGTTACCACGACAAGACAGCCACCCGCCTGGTCACCGAAGCCGGCAAAACCTGGAGCCGATACGCCCCCGGCGACCGCAGCCGGTGATCGCTATAGATCTCCGGTCTCGCCCGATTCCACGAAACGGACGACGTAGCGGCGGACTTGATCAAGGAACTGCGGCAGATTGTCGGCGACCCTGTCGAACTCTGCACTGTCCAGGGACGCGGTCCGGGACCGGTGGATCGCGCCGCCCCGGTCTGCGACATAGACGATGCCCCCACCATTCGTAGCGATCACCACCCCGTGAGGATCGTCCGCTTCCGGGAGGGAGACTGGCCCTTCCTCCGCGAGCCGGTGCAGAACGTCGCACGCCGAGTGGACGAAGAAGCCGTTGCCCACGTCTGGCAGCACGACCTCCCCGATCGACTCGTAGAACGTCAACAGATCCTCGAATCCCTCAAGCTCCCGGCCATCGTCATGGACAGCCCGAACATCCTCTGCTCGTGGCTGCCCATTTCGTCTGTGCAAAGGGCGCAAGGGCTCTACGGTGAGGTCGGCGAAGTACGGGGCGGGACGAGAGGAACGGGGTTCGGTGGACATTCCCTTGGTGCAGGCGGTCGCCGCGGTACGTGACGAGTTGATCGAGGCGGCGGGGGTGGGCGGCAACCACCCCGACCTCGTTTTCGCGGTCGGGCCCGTGGAGATGGAGTTCGAGGTGGAGATCCGGGCGGACGCGAAGGCGAAGGTGGGCTTCCGGCTCTGGGCGGTCGGAGCGGAAACCGAGGCGGGTGTCTCCCGCGGCCGCACCCATCGTGTGTCGTTCACGCTCACGCCGCGCAAGGCCACCGGCGGTGACCTGCTCGTCAGCGGCGGCGCCGAGTGGCCTGCCGGCCCCGGGAACACGACGGACCGCATCCCGGACTGATCCGGAGATCAGGGGCCGGGTGAGGAGCCGGCCTCGCACCGCTTCCCG
Organism: Streptomyces sp. NPDC002306; assembly: GCF_053593435.1. Classification (NCBI taxonomy): domain Bacteria; kingdom Bacillati; phylum Actinomycetota; class Actinomycetes; order Kitasatosporales; family Streptomycetaceae; genus Streptomyces; species Streptomyces sp. NPDC002306. The sequence goes on along the minus strand of NZ_JBSFCK010000038.1, from coordinate 5,767 downwards.
AAGCGTCCGTGAGGGGGACCGATGCACCGTCAGCGAGTGGTGGCAGTGGAGGGCTCGGGCAAACGGGGCTCGGGGTACGTGATCGCGGCCCGACTGGTGCTGGCGTCGGCGCACGTCGTCCAGGCCGCTGTGCAGACCGAGGTGTTCAGGCCGGGCGACGGAACAACGTGCCGGGCCACCGTGGTCTGGCGCGGCACCTCGGGCGGCCGGGACGATGCGGCCCTGCTGTCTGTCACCGATCCGTCCTGGGTGCCGCCGGAGGGCGGTACGCCCGGCTGGGGGCGGCTGGTGACCGATCGGCCCGGCACGCCCTGCGAGCTCGCCGGGACGCCCGAGGCCATCCAGCGTCCTGACGCTCCCCGCGAGATGTGGCAAGCGACCGGCACCCTCAATCCCCTGACTGGCCGGGCTGACAACCGGCATGTTGTCACCTTGCGCGAGGTCCCCGCGCCGACGGCCGACGGCACGTCGCCCTGGGGCGGCCTGTCTGGGGCCGCGGTCTTCAGCGGCGGCCTGCTCACCGGAGTTGTCGCCGCCGACCTCGCCGGATTCGGACACGCTGGCCTCGGCGTCGTACCCGCCTACGTCCTCCACCACGACCCGGCCTTCCGGGCGGCCTTGGCGAAGTACGGAGCGGCGCCGGGCGGCGGGGAACCGCTGGAACCGGTGGAGTGGCGGCATCTGGCCGACACCAACGACACCCGCCCCACAACGGAACTCCTGGCCTCCCCAGCCGTGCTGCTACGGGCTCGGCGCGCAGTGGTGCCGTTCCGGGGCCGGGACGACTTGCTGAGACGGATGCGCGCCTGGTGCGACACGCCTGGATTCGGCGCCTGGCTCGTGCACGGTCCGGCCGGACAAGGCAAGACCCGTCTCGCCCATCAACTCGCCACCGACCTCGAAAAGGGTGCACCCCGGTGGGCCACGCTGTGGCTGCGCACCGACGCCCCAGCCGCAGACTTGGTCGTCCTCGCGTCGGCCGCGGTCCCCACACTGGTCGTCGTCGACTACGCCGAGACACGCCCCGAGCAACTGGCCGCTCTGCTGGCGCTGTTGGCCAGGACCAACGGGGCGGTCCGCATCAAGCTCATCCTGCTGGCCCGGACCTCAGAAGACTGGTGGGACGACCTGCGCGCCGACACCTTCGAGGCTGAGGATCTTCTCGACGGGGCGTCGGTGACTGCACTGAAGCCGCTTGAGCCCGAATCCGGCAACCGGGAGGCGGCCTACCGCGAGGCGGCCAACGGATTCGCAGCCCAGTTGCGGAGTGTGCAGCACTGGCAGGAACATCCCTGGTCCGCACTGGCCGCCAGCATGTCCGTGCCGGCCCTCACGGGGCCCGGCCTTGCCGGCGCCCTCACCCTGCACATGACTGTGCTGGCGGACCTCCTCGACGCCGCCACCAAAACAAGCCCCGCCGAGCCGGACACCGACGCCTCCGCGGACACGCCGGTCCCCGACGGCACCGTCACCGTCGAGGACCGGTTACTGGTCCACGAACGCCGCTACTGGAAGGCCGCCGCGACCGCCCGCCACCTCCATCCGCAGCTCTCCATGACCACCCTCGTCGACGCTCTGGCCGCCGCATTCCTGTACGGGGCTGACGACGAGGACGAGGCGGACACGCTCCTGGCAAAGGTGCCGAACCTGTCCGACCAGCCCCTCGACCGCCGCAGCGCTGTTCGCGCCTGGATCCGCGCCCTATACCCGCCGAACGACGCCCGCGTGTGGGACGGTCTCCAGCCCGACCGGCTCGCCGAGCGCTTCCTCGGCCGCCACTTGCACCGCCATCCGCGCCTGTCAGAAACACTGCTGCCCGGCTCCAGCACGCCCCAGGCCAAACGGCTGCTCACCGTCCTTACCCGGGCGACCTCCCAGCCCGACCTCCGCCACCGGCTCGGCCCCGACCTGACCGCGCTGTGCGCCACGCACCCCGACCTGCTCGCCGCACCAGCCGTCGAGGTCGTCACCCGCACCGAGAATCCAGAGCCGCTGGTCGAGGCCCTACGGCGCATCTCCGACGACCCAGCCACCCCCCGCGCCCTCCTAGAGGACCTGGCCGACCGTCTGCCGCCGCACAGCCACAACCTCGCCGGCGTCGCCGCCCAACTGCTGCTACGGCTGGTACAGCACCACCGCGACCACGCCGACGGCCGCGACCAGCCGGCCTCCTACGCACTTGCCCTGGACCGCGCTTCATACCGGCTCGGGGCGCTGCGCCGGTACAAGGAGGGACTGGACGCAAGCCGAGAGGCAGTGGCCATCTGGCGCGAGCTGTGCGCGCAGGGGGCGCCGCCCACGCTCGAGGACCGGGCGCACCTTGCGGAGAGCGTCAACGGACTGAGCCTGCGTCTGGCCGCGCTGGGACAAAAGGAGGAGTCGCTGACCGCAATCCAGGAAGCCGTGGAGATCCGCGGTGAACTGGCCGCTGAACGGCCCGACCTCTACCGCAACGATCTCGCCAAGAGCCTCAACAACCTCTCGCTCCGACTGGGAGAGCTCGACCGGACGGCGAACGCACTGGAGGCGATGCGTGAGGCGGTCACGATCCGCCGCGAGCTGGTCGCCTTCCAGCCGGAGCAGCACTGGTTCGCCCTCTCCGTCAACCTCACCAATCTGTCGACGCGTCTGGTGGCCGCGGACCGCCACGAGGAGGCATTGGCCGCCTCGGAGGAGGCCGTGGAGATCCGCCGCCGGCTCGCCGACAGCGTTCCGGACGCCACTCTCCCCGCCCTGGCCTTCAGCCTCAACAACCTGGCCGTTCGCCGGGGCAAAATGGACCACCGTGAAGAGGCCCTCGCAGCGATCAACGAGGCGGTGGCGATCCGACGCCGCCTGACCGACGTCAGGCCCGCAGTCCACGAGCCCCACCTCGCCACCTGCCTGAGCAACCTCTCGACCCGGCTGTCCGCTCTCGGCCGCCATGAGGAAGCAGCGACGGCCGTCACTGAAGCCGTCACCATCAGGCGCCGTCTGGCCGCCGACCAGCCCGGTACCTACATCCCCGTCCTCGCCAAGGCTTTGCGCAAGCAGGCGCGCCACCTGGCCGCGCTCGGACGTCACGACGAGGCAAGGGCGGCGGCGGCCGAGGCCACCGCACTCGGGGAACGCGACGGCCTACACAGCGGGACGTAGCCGCGGCTCCCTTCGAAGCGGTAGCGGGAGCGCACGACTCGGGCGGCGACACCCTCTGGCCGGGACCCCGTCTTCCTGGGAGGAACGCGATGATGTCCCGCACCGGCCTGTCGGGCCCGTCAGCCGCTGCCCACGTCAAGGTTCTGTCGGACGAGGCCAGAGGGAAAGTCGGAGTATTTGTGTCAGACAGCAAGAGCCGGCGGACCGAGTTCCCTGCCGTGTTCGTCGCGCAGTCGGTGAACCACGTGATCCACGGCCTGCAGGCCTTGCCGTATCAGCGCGGTCAGTCGAACGACACCACAAAGGTGAAGATCCGGTTGGCACCCTCAACGACAAAGCTGTGATCGGTGATCCGCCCGAGCCGGCCGTTGCTCGTCAGGGCTGTTCGCAGTTCCGGGGAGACCCTGCCCAGATTCTCGGCGGTCAGGTCAAAGTAGCCGACGTGTCCGTAGTCGAGGTCGTTCCAGCGATTGCCCGGCAACTCCCAGCGGTCGCCGGACAGTCCCGCGTTCCACCTGACGATTCGTTGCACATGACCTCCTCGTAAGACCTGCGCGGTTCGTGCCGGACCTCTGGGATGCTATGTCGGACATCACGAATAAGGCCCGGGATAGGGCCAGTTGTTGCGGTGAAGATGTCTGCTGATCGATGGCGTGCCCGGCGAGCGGTGGGCAACAGGGCTGTCACCGCTTCTGCCGGCGGCCACCTGTTCAGCGCTTTCGCCGGCCGCCGCCGCGACCGGCGGGCTTGCTGTGCGGCGGCGGCGGCTTGGCGGCCGTGGGCCTACGCCACCTGGCCGACCTCTCGCTCTACCCCACCGAACTGGCCGACCACCCCCACGTCACCTCCGTCGAACTCCCGGCAACCCGACGAACGAGCGGTGGCCTCCCTGACGCTAAAGCTGAACGGATACGCGGCACCGGAGGCAATACTGCTGACACCACGGCTGACGAGGCAGGCGAGCACACGCGGCACGGACGACCGCACGAGAAGGGGCCCGTCAAAGGTAGGTACTGGCCCCGCCAGGCCATCGGTGATGGGTCACCGCCCTTCGCAGGGCGCAGCCAGGTCGGCGACGTGACTGCCGCCATATCCGAACTCGCTACCGAGCGCCGTATAGCGGCTGTATTGCTCCTCGGTGACCGGCACGGAGTACCCCTTGACGAAGGAGAGCAGCAGGCGGAACCCGAGGTCGGGATCGACCTCGGTGACGACCTGTTCCAACACGGGGACCACCATGCCGGAGAATGAGAACCACGGACTGTCGTCGACACCGAACCAGGGGCTGTCGTGGACCGCCCGGGTCAGCGACGGAGCGATCTCCCGCAACTCCCGCAGCACCGGGTTCAGTCGCTCCGAGGCGATCGGTGCTGGGGCGCCGATCATGAACCCGGAGTCCACTTCCCGTAGCCGTTCGGCGCACACCTCCGAGACCCGGGCAAGCCACTGCCGCGGCCCAGCGCCCTCGCCCCTCGGATCGTAGCCAAAGACCGTAGCCCCCTGCCAAAGCACGGTCAGGGCGTCATCTGACATCGATGACCGGGACAGCCGGAGCGTGTCCTCCAGCAGCGTGTACGCCGCGGTACCCGGCACGAGACCCGCATAGTCGGCGGCCGCCCCGCGGATGCCTTCGTCGACCGTGTGGGAGTGCTGCCACAGATCGCCGTGGAACCGCCCGGCGAGGGAGGAGAACCCGAAGTCCCACGCGAAGCGTCGCCGCAGCGACACGTCATCGAAACGGGGCCAGCACACATCGAGTCCGTCGTACACCAGCCTGCCCGGGTATCCGAACTTCTCACCGATCGCCTCATACCGGTCGCACTGCTCCAGGGCGATGCGAACTGCCGTCGCTTTCACGACGCGCAGGAACAGCCGGAACCCGAGATCGGCGTCCACCTCGACGGCGACTCGTTCCAGCGCGGACACGACATCCGGCCCCGTCAACTGCGCACCCAAAGCACGAACTTCGGCGCATACGGCGTTACGCATCGCTCCTTCGTCCACCGCCACCGTGGCCGCCGTGGTGGCGGGGAGCGGGTCGCAGGCCCGGCACTCGATGGCTTCGCGTGAGATCCGGTCCTCGCATAATTCGACGATCCGGCGGAGCAGGTCGCGGATGTCCGACCCAGGATCCTCACGGCCTGCCGTCGCGGCGAGCCACACCGTGTGAAGGACCTCGGCCGGAAGGCATGAGTCCAGCAGCAGGCAGGCGTCGTCCCGGAGGGCACGGGCGTCGTCAGCGTCGCCGCCCGCCACCTCCGATGCCGGATCCACCCCGGGCGTCACGATCAGGAGACTGATCCCGAAATCCTCCTCGAACCTCCAAAAGCGCACTTCCCTTAGCTCAGCCACATGTTCATGGTGGGGCAATGGGGCGGCCGTGCACAAAGCGGCACTGGCGCACAACGGTAACCAAGTCAGAGGCCTGGAAGTTGGTCAACATCGAGGAAGACCCCTCACACCAAGGAGCGCTGGGTGATGACCTTGGAACGCGCAGGCGAGCCGAGTAGGACAACTCCCCGATCGTCCCGACACGTCTAGTGCCGCATCAGGCAACGTTCGCCCTGTCGACGACGGCGCGTAGGTGCCGGTCGTCGGCATGGCGGTTTCGCCAGATGATGTAGCGGCGGAT
>NZ_JBSFCK010000037.1:0-50424 GCF_053593435.1 Streptomyces sp. NPDC002306 | reverse complement strand
GGCAAGATGCTCGACGAGCGCCTCGGCAAGATCACCTTCTGGACGCTGTTCATCGGCTTCCACGGCACCTTCCTGGTCCAGCACTGGCTGGGCGCGAACGGGATGCAGCGGCGGATCCCCGACTATCTGGCGGTGGAGGGCCTGACGGTCCTCAACACCGTGTCGACCGTCTTCTCGTTCGTCCTCGGACTGTCCCTGCTGCCGTTCTTCTACAACGTCTGGAAGACGGCCAGGTACGGCGAGCCGGTCACCGCCGACGACCCGTGGGGCTACGGCCGTTCGCTGGAGTGGGCGACGTCCTGCCCGCCGCCGCGGCACAACTTCGCCGCCCTGCCGCGGATCCGCAGCGAATCCCCGGCCTTCGACCTGCACCACCCGGAAGTTCTCGTCAGGGAACGGGAGTTGACGGCCCGATGACCGCCATGGACGACCGCCCCCTGGACACCCGGGCCCTGCTGAACGAGATCGAGGGCCATCTGCTCGTCGCCGCCGCGCACGAGGAGGCGCGCACGGCCGCCGCCCGCTTCACCGCCCGGCTCGACTGGCTGACGACCGGGCAGCGGGAGGACGCCGAGCGGCACTTCGAGGCGGAGTATCTCGCGCTGGCCCGCGGCTCGTGGCAGCGTACGGCCGAGCGCGCCGCGCAACTGCGGGGCGAGTACGAGCAGGCGTACCGCGGTCTGCGCCGCCGGCTGCTCACCTGCTGCCTGCTGGGCGGCACACCGGCCCTGGCGGCCCTAGCCTGGGCCGGGCCCTGGTGGGGCCGCTAGCGGGACGGGACCTCGCCGAGCCGGGTCAGTTCTTGTTCAGGGTGCGGGAGATGCCCGCCAGGACCGCCGTCGTCAGGATCCACCCCGCCGCGATCAGCGCGTACGCCAGCCACGCGGCCGCCCCTCCCGGCCAGTACCACGCGGTGCGCTGACCGAGGCCGCCGATGGGGATCAGGAGGTCGAGGGTGTAGACGAAGGCGTTGAACGGCGGGACCTGGCCGGGCTCGGTGGGTCTCGGAGTGTGGGTGAGGAAGACCGCGGTGCCGATCAGCGCGAGCGCCGCGAGCCACACGCCCGCGAGCCAGGGGCGGTATCCGTAGCCGACGGTGGCGTCGAGCAGGAGTCCCCACCCCCGGGCGGGCCTGCCCAGGTGCTGCCTGCGGTGGCGCTGTCGGGCCAGCAGGACCCGGCGGGCCTCGTCGTCGTGGCCGATCTGCCGGTACCAGGCGGCGAGTTGCTCGTAGGGCTGCGAGGCGTAGCCCGGGTTCCGCCTGATCCACGTCACCCGGTGCGCCGCGGAGTTCGCCGGGGAGCCGTCCTCGTCGTCCAGGGAGCCGTAGGTGAAACCCCGCAACCGCACGACGTCCGGCCAGACCCCGTCCCGGTCGCGCAGCGCCGCGGTCTGGGCGCCTCGCAGGTCGACCGGGCCGGACGGTGGCCCGGCGGGGGTGAAGACGAGCAGGCCCGTGCGCATCCGGGTGCAGTCCAGCGTGGTGCCCGGGGCGTCGAGGAGGGCGCCGTCGAAGGTCAGCCGGTCCGGGATCTCGGCTCCGCGCAGACTGATCGTCCCCTGGGCGGTGAACCCGCCGGTCAGCACCAGGTTCCGCACCGTCGCGCTGTCGGCCAGCAGCGCCTCGCCGCCGGGGTGGTGGATCCGCGCCCCCTCCAGGTGGAGTCCGCCGGCCAACTGCGCCCCGGGGAGGCGGATGCCGCCGCGCACGACGGTCCCACGGCAGAAGACCCCGCCCTCCGCGACGAGTCCGCCCGCGAACAGGGCCCAGTCACCGGGGTGCGAGAGGACCGCCCCGGTGAGGATGAGCTCGCCCGCGATCCGGGCGTTGCTCAGGGCCAGCCTGCCGTCCACGACGGTGCCCCGCAGCAGGACTCGGCCCTCCACCCGGGCCATCCTCAGGTCGGCTCCGGGGATCCGGCTGTCCACGATCTCGACCGTCCGGGTCGCGGCTCCGCCGAGGTTCAGGCTCCGCTCGAACCAGCACCGCTCGAACCACAGCCCGTGCCCGATCTCCGCGCCGCCGAGGTCGACGGTCCCGCTGACGCGCGCGCCCCGCAGCCGCAGCGCCGGCGCGGCCCCCGGCGGGCCCGGGTGCGCGCCGAGCAGCAGCGCGGTCAGCACCGTGCCACGGATCGTCCGCTCCGGTCCCCAGCCGTCCCCGTGCCCGGGGTCGTCCAGCGCTTCGCCGGTACCGAGGTCCACGGGGCGGCCGGTGGGATACGCGTCCCACAACTCACGTTCCGGCGGCGTCAGTTCCTCGTAGACATGCACGCGCGAAGGCTAACCTGCCGCCGGGCCACGCCCGACCGGCCCCAGGATGTTCACCAGGTGCCGGACCAGTTCGTCGACCACCTCGTCCAGGGTGGCCGTCACCCATCCCGCGTTCCAGTCGTGCAGCAGCCCGTTGACGCTGCCGATGAAGGCCGTCGCGGCGAGCCGGTAGTCGCGCGGGGCCGCCTCTCCGCGTGCCGCGGCGGCCGTCGCCTCGGCGCACAGGAGGTCGACCCAGCGGGTCCGGCGGGACAGGCGCTGCTCCTCCAGGCGGGCGCTGACGCCGATGACCTCGACGAAGGTGATGCGGATGCGGCGCGGGTCGCCGGTCACGTTCGCGGCGTAGGCGCGGAAGATCGCGGTGGCCCGTTCGGCGAGCGGGCGGCCCTGGGCCGCGGCGACGGCGGTCCGGACGGCGTCCTCCGCCCAGTCGTTCACCTGGAGGTGCAGCGCGGCCAGAACGTCCTCGAGGGTGCGGAACTCCTCGTAGAACTGGCGGGTGGACAGCCCGGCGGCCTCGCAGAGCGCCGAGACGGTCGTGGCGCGGTAGCCGGGGGTGCCGCCGAACAGTCCGAGTGCGGCGTCCAGGAACCTGTCCCGGCGCTCGGCCTGCCGTTCCTCGGCGGACCGTCCGCCGTACCGGCCGGTCGGCGCCTTCGACCTGCCCGCCACCGCGCCTCCTTCACCCGACCCGACGTTCACCCGACCCGACGTTCGCTCGATTGTGTCGTGCACACGATCATGCCGCACCCACCGGTCGCGGCGACCCGATGTCACGGCGACCCGATGTCACGCCGGGCCGCCGCGTGGCGGTGCGACGCCCCGGAGCGCTGTCCGGCGGGTACGGGTGCTAGCCGACCGTACGTGCCGCCCAGGCCGCGAGTTCGGTGCGGGCCGCGGTGAGCAGGGCCGTGGACGGGGCGTCCGCTCCGTTGGTCACGAGCGCGTAGTGCGGGACGTCCGTGTCCGACGCGGTGAGCAGGAGCCGGCGGCTCCCGGTGCCGCCCGGTTCGGCGGCCACGGCGACCGGCGTGGCCGGCGTGTACGCGGGCGGCGCGGACACGGCGCCGAGGTCGGAGACCACGGTCGTGGCCGCGGTCGGGAACGACGCCGGAAGGTGCAGTTCGGTCGGCGCGGTACCACCCCGGGAGCGCCACACCAGCAGCGCGTACTGCCCGGATCCCACCAACCGCGCCACGTTCGGCAGGGAGCCCGGCACCGGGTTCCAGGTCAGCGTGGTCGAGCCGTCGCGGGAGCGGTCCTCGTAGGTGAAGGCGACCGTCGCGCCCGAGGTGGCGCTCGGGTAGACACGGTCGAGGAGCCGGGCGTCCTGACGCAGGGTCACGGTGCCCGTGTCATCGAGGCGTACGGCGGACAGGTCCTCGTCGTTCCAGGCGTCGCCGCCGGTGAGCACCTTGCCGGGGTTGCCGTTCATCAGTTCGTGGTGGCGGCCGTTGTAGAGGTCCCACTCCCACTGGGAACCGGAGAGCACCGGACCGGAGATGGCCGGGCTCGACCACCAACCCGATCCCTTCACCCGGGAGTCGAGGGCCTGGTACATCGCCTTCAGGACGGTCGGCGCCTTGTCCGACACCGTCCCCGACAGCGGATGGCCGAACTCGCTGACCATGGCGGTGGTCCCGGCCGCCGCGGCCCGGTCGCGGACCGTGGCGAAGTCGGTCGCGTACTGACCGTCGGCCGCCTTGCCCCACATCAGGATCCCGGAGATGGCCTTCTGGTCGTAGAAGTGGGTGTTGAAGACGTAGCGCGAGCCGAGTGTGCCGGCGTCCAGCAGGCCGCCCACCTGCTTCTGGGAGTCGATGTTGGCGTTCCAGAACAGGTTCGGCTCGACGAAGGCGGGCTTGTCCTGCCAGCCGGCCGCGTCCATCCGGGCACGGAACTTCACGTAGAACGGCCAGAGCACGTCCTTCTCCCAGGTGCGGCTGGTCTGGCCCGAGTCGTAGGTGCCCGCGTACGGCTCGTTGACGGGGTCGAAACCGACGACACCCGTGAACTCCTCGGCGGACAGGTGCTGGGCGACGTACGCCATGGTCTGCTGGGCGGTGGCGAGGAAGGCGTCCTGGAGGCCGTGGGCGTTGTGCCAGAAGTCGTACGAGGCCGCCTTCACCGCTCCGTTCTGGGTGATGTTCTGGCCCCAGAAGAAGCAGATCCCGCAGGACTCGTCGGGGTAGGTGCCCGCGTTCACGGCCCACTCGGGAGCGCCGTCGCCGGTGTACCAGCTGTCGTCGTCGAAGAGGTAGCGGGAGTAGAGGTCCTGGTGGAAGTCGGGGTAGACCCGGATGCCGAGGTCGAGGAAGGCGCGCATCTGGTCGGTGACGGCGGCCAGATAGGCGGTGTCCACCTGGCCGCGGGCCGGTTCGGCGTGGGCCCAGGAGAGCAGGAAGCGGACCGAGTTGCCCCCGCCGAGGGCACGCAGCGCGGTCGCCGACTTCCGCGCGTCGGCGACCGAGGCGAAGGGCAGGCCGCCGTTCTCCGCCAGCTTGGTCTCGCCGGAGACGTTGTAGCCGCGCAGCACGACCTCACGGCCGAGGCTGTCGGTGAACCGTCCGTTCGACACGGTGAGCGACGCGCCGTCGAACCAGAGGGAGTCGGGGACGGTGGCGGCGGTGGCGGACGGAGAGCCCGCCACCGTCAGGAATCCGCAGAGGACGACCAGGACCACGAGCAGACGCGCCCGGAGATTCGGCATGTTCACTACAATCTGGCGATGCCGGAACACAGTCAACACCCCTGACTCCGCGGTAAGTCCACTCCCCGTCGCCACCCGGGCCTCAACCACCCACTCTGCGCGTCACGTTCAACAGATACTCCTTGCGGTTCAGCGGGTTGTGGTCGGTGCGCGCCCGCTCCGGGACCGTGTCGCGCGCGACCGGCGCGTAGTGGTCGAAGACGCTCTCCCACTCGCCCTCTCCCCTGGTCAGCCCGGGCAGTCGCTGCTCCAGACCGTGCACCTGCGCGGCCGGCACCGCACCCTCCAGGACGCACACCGCGCCCCGGGTGTCGGTCGTGCGCGGTACGGCCCGCAGCGCGGCCAGCACCGGCAGCAGGGCGCCCAGGGTGTCCACCGGGACGTCGAGGCGGAACCGGTGCATCGGCTCGTGTACCTGGGTGCCCGCCCGCCGCAGCGCCTCGGTCAGGACCAGCGGGGTCAGGCCGCGGAAGTCCGCGCCGGTGCTCGACATGCTCTTGTCGAAGCCCTGGTGGGCGTGGCTCTGCCGGGGCGAGTAGCCGCTGTGGGTCATGGTGACCGCGCAGTCGGCGACCCGCCAGCCGTGCAGCCCCTGGGCCAGGGTCTCGCGCACGGTGTCCTCGACCGCCTTGAAGAAGGCGTACGGCATCGAGCCGAGCTCCACCTCCAGCCGGAAGGCGACACCCGCGCCGACCGGGGCCGGTTCGACCCGCAGGCCGACGGTCGCGAGGAACGGGTTGCCGTCCCTCTTGTTGAACTCCACGGCCTCGCCCGTCCCGGCCGGCCGCTCGACGCACAGCGGGGTCGTGCCGCGGAACGCGACGTCGAGTCCGTACGCGTCGGCGAGGGTCGCCTGGAGGACCTCCTTCTGCACCTCTCCGTACAGCGACACGGACGTCTCCCGGCGGACCTCGTCGTGCCGCAGGTCGATCAGCGGGTCCTGTTCGGCCAGCTGGGTGAGCGCCAGGTGCAGGGCCCGGGTGTCCGTGCCCTCCCCCGGCACGACGACGGTCTCCAGGGTCGGCGGGGCGAAGACGTGCCCGTACGCCTTGCGGGGTACGCCGATCGGGTCGCCGATCCTGATGTCGGCCAGGCCCCACAGCCGGGCGATCCGGCCCGCGGGGACGGCGTCGGCAGGGCTGTCCGTGCCACGGTCGAAGACACCGATGCCGGTGATCCGGCCCTCCACGCCGTCCTCGCCGAAGGGGATCCGGTCGCGGACGCGCAGCGTGCCCGCGAACAGGCGGGCGTAGGCGATCTTCTCCCCCGCCGGACCCCGCTCGACCTTGAAGACGGTGCCGGAGACCGGCCCGTCGGGGTCGCCGCCGGCGGCCGGCAGCAGTTCCCTGATGCCGGCGATCAGTTCGGCGACGCCCGCTCCCGTCATGGCCGAGCCGAAGTACACCGGGTGCACCTCGGCCCGCCGGGTCTGGGCGACGAGGGCCGCGCGCAGCCGGTCGCGCCCGACGGTGTCCTCGACGTACGCGGCGAGCAGGGCGTCGTCGTGGTCGGCGAGGACGTCGAGGGCGGCCGGATCGAGTCCGGGCGTGAAGCCGGCCGCGCGGGTGCCGAGTCCGGTGGGGCGTCCCATCGGCACCACCGCCACCGAGAGCCGTTCGGACAGGGCCCGCAGGACGTCCGTGTCGCGGGCCCCCCGGCGGTCGATCTTGTTGACGAAGACCAGGGTGGGGATGCGCAGCCGTCGCAGGGTCCGCATCAGCACCCGCGTCTGGGCCTGGACGCCCTCGACGGCCGAGACGACCAGGACGGCGCCGTCCAGGACCCCGAGGACGCGCTCCACCTCGGCGATGAAGTCGGGGTGGCCCGGGGTGTCGATCAGGTTGACCGTCACGTCGTCCACCGGGAAGGAGACGACGGCGGACTTGATGGTGATGCCGCGCTGCCGCTCCAGCGCGAGCGTGTCGGTGCGCGTACTGCCCGCGTCGACGCTGCCGATCTCGTCGATGACTCCGACCGTGTGCAGCAGCCGTTCGGTCAGACTGGTCTTGCCCGCGTCCACGTGCGCGAGGATTCCGAGGTTGAGCAGATGCACGAAGCGTCATGTCCTTCGAAGAGTGGGGTCTTTCCTTCCGGGGTGGACATGAACGGTGTGCGCATCTGCTGCTCCTGGATCTTCCGGCGACCGGGTCCTTCGCAGTGCAGCAGACCGGCGGGCGGCACGGCAACGGATTAACGTCCGGACGGAACGACGTAGTCACGGAGACGACGGAACGGCGCCCCGCGACGGCCCGCCCCGCGACGGGAGCGTGGCGTTGCGGAGCCCCTCCCCGGCCGGATGCGACGCTTGCCGCGGTGGTGAGAGGAGCCGACGATGCGTGACATTCTCCCGGTGCTGAACGACTGGTACGGGGCCGGTGTCCCGTTCGGTCTCGCCACCGTGGTCGAGGTCGGCCGCAGCGCGCCGCGCGATCCGGGGGCCGCCATGGCCGTGGGACCGGACGGCCAGGTCGTGGGCAGTGTGTCGGGCGGCTGCGTGGAGGGCGCGGTGTTCGAACTCGCCCGGGAGGTCGTGGCGAGCGGAGAGCCGCGGCTGGAGACATTCGGCTACAGCGACGCGGACGCCTTCGCGGTCGGGCTGACCTGCGGCGGTGAACTCACCGTGCTGCTGCGGCCCGTCTCCCCCGCGCTGGACCCGGCCTTCGGCGCGGTCGCCGAGTCGGTCGCCGCGGGCCGCCCGGTGACGGTGGCGACGGTGGTGGACGGGCCCGCGCCGCGCGGAGCCTGCCTCGCCGTCTGGCCGGACGGCGTCCGCGGCACGCTCGGCGCGCCGGGCCTGGACGCGGCCGTCACCGCCGACGCCCGCGGCGAGCTCGCTCTGGGCGCGACCGGTGTACGGCGCTACGGGCCGGGCGGGCAGCGGCGCGAGGACGCCGTCCGGGTGTTCCTGCACTCCTTCGCGCCGCCGCCGCGCATGCTGGTCTTCGGCGCGATCGACTACGCGGCCGCCGTCGCCCGCATCGGCGACTTCCTCGGCTACCGGGTCACGGTGTGCGACGCCCGGCCGGCCTTCGCCACGCCCCAGCGCTTCCCGGCGGGTGTCGAGGTGGTCGTGGACTGGCCGCACCGCTATCTGCGGGGCACCGACACCGACGACCGCACGGTGATCTGCGTCCTGACCCACGACCCGAAGTTCGACGTACCGCTCCTGGAGGAGGCACTGCGCCGCCCGGCCGCGTACGTGGGCGCGATGGGCAGCCGCCGTACGCACGACGACCGGATGCGGCGGCTGGTCGAGGCCGGGCTCACGGAGCGCGAACGGTCCCGGCTGCGCTCGCCGGTCGGCCTCGACCTCGGGGCCCGTACGCCGGAGGAGGTGGCGGTGTCCGTCGCCGCCGAGATCGTCGCGGTGCGCTGGGGCGGCAGCGGCCTTCCGCTGACCGCGACGGCGGGCGACGTCCACCCACGGGTGTCACTGTGAGGGGGCGGGGTCGCCGGGTCAGCGCGGCGGCAGCCGGTGCAGGACCACGTCCGTGAGCCGGCCGTCGGCCACGTCGGCGGTCAGGTAGGTGCAGTGGGGCATGCGTCGGCGGTCGGTGGGGGAACCGGGGTTGAGCAGACGCAGTCCGGTGGGGGCGGTGGAGTCCCAGGGAATGTGGCTGTGCCCGAAGACCAGGACGTCGAGGCCGGCGAACCGGGCGGCGCAGCGGGCCTCGCGGCCCTGGGCGGGGCCGGTCTCGTGGACGACCCCGAAGCGCAGACCGCCGAGCTCGGCGTACGCCACCTCGGGGAGCCGGGCGCGCAGGTCCGGGCCGTCGTTGTTGCCGTACACCGCGACGAGCTCGCGGCAGCGGCTCTCCAGCAGGTCGAGGGTGGCCGTGTCGACCCAGTCCCCGGCGTGGAACACCACGTCGGCGCGCGGGAGTTCGGCGAGGAGCGGGCCGGGCAGCTCCCGGGCGCGCCGGGGGAGATGCGTGTCGGACATCAGGAGCAGGCGCACGGGAGCAGCGTACGACGTCCGCCCCCGCGGCGATCTACAGGTGAAGCTGTCCAGTTCGAACTGGACAGTTTTGCCTGACGGTTCTACGGTGGTGGTCATGGCGCAGCAGAACCCCGACCCCGGCCTCTCCGCGTCCGCCGTCCGGGCGGCGCACGACCTGCGGGTCGTGTTCAGCCGGCTGCGGCGGCGCCTGCGGGAGGTCACCGAGGACGAGGTGCTCACTCCGTCCCAGGTGTCCGCGCTCACCCTGGTCGGCAAGCACGGCGCCGCCACGGCGAGCGCGCTGGCGTCCGCCGACGGCGTCCGTCCGCAGTCGATGGCCACCACGCTCGCCGCCCTCGACCGGCACGGTCTGATCCGGCGCGGTCCCGATCCCGAGGACGGCCGGCGCCAGCTGGTCACGCTGACCGACGCGGGCCGCGAGCGCGCCGAGGGCAACCGGCAGGTCCGGGCCGAATGGCTGGCCCGCGCGTTCGAGGAACGGTTCACGCAGGACGAGCGCCGGACGATCCTGGCGGCCCTCGCCCTCATGGAACGGCTGACCCAGTAGCGAGACCGAGGCCGAGGCGGAACATCGGAACGCCCCGGCCATCCGACCCCACCCGGCATACGGCCCACCCGACCCCCCACCCCGCGTACCGGCCCACCCGGCCATCAGGAACACCGGAAACACCCGAAAGGCCCGCACCCCCATGGCACTCACCACCTTCGACCCGCGTACCGCCCTCGTCGTGATCGACCTCCAGGCCGGCATCGCCGGCGCGCCCACCCAGCCCTACGCCGGTGCCGACGTCGTCGCCCGCAGCGTCGAGCTCGCCGACGCGTTCCGCGCCCGCGACCTGCCCGTCGTGCTGGTCCGGGTGTCCTTCGCCGCCGACGGCGCCGACGCCGTACCGGGCCGCACCGAGGCCGTGCGTCCCGGCGGCACCCGCCCGGAGGGCTGGGACGTCATCGTCCCCGAGCTGTCCGGGCACCCCGGCGACCTCACCGTCACCAAGCACAACTGGGGCGCCTTCCACGGCACCGACCTGGACGTGCAGCTGCGCCGCCGCGGGGTCACCCAGATCGTGCTGACCGGCATCGCCACCAGCATCGGCGTCGAGTCCACCGCCCGTGCCGCCTACGAGCACGGCTACCACGTCAGCCTGGTCACCGACGCGATGAGCGACCTGGACGCCGAGTCCCACCGCGGCAGCGTCGAGCGCGTCTTCCCGCGGCTCGGTGAGACGGGCACGACGGCCGAGGCCCTGGAACTCCTCGCCAAGACGCACTGCTGACGCACTGCTGACAGCGCCGAGAGGGGCGCGGGCGAAGGCGGCGCGGGCGGCGGTGCCGTCAGCGCCGCTCCCGCGTCCGCCGCACGCGCGGCTCCCACCAGGCGCGGTGCTCCCGGTACCAGGCCACCGTCTCGGCCAGACCGGTCGCGAAGTCCCGGCGCGGCCGGTAGCCGAGCTCGGTGCGCGCCTTCGTCCAGTCGAGGCTGTACCGCAGGTCGTGCCCCTTGCGGTCGGCGACGTGCTCGACCCGGTCCCAGCCGGCCCCGCAGGCCCTCAGCAGCAGACCGGTGAGCTCCGTGTTGCTCAGTTCGGTGCCGCCGCCGAGGTGGTAGACCTCGCCGGCCCGGCCGCGGGTGCGCACGAGGTCGACGCCGAGGCAGTGGTCGTCGACGTGCAGCCAGTCGCGTACATGGCGTCCGTCGCCGTAGAGCGGGACCTTCCCGCCGTCGAGCAGGCGGGTGACGAAGAGGGGGACGACCTTCTCGGGGAACTGGCGGGGGCCGTAGTTGTTCGAGCAGCGTGTGACGCGGACGTCCAGCCCGTGGGTGCGGTGCCAGGCGAGCGCGAGCAGGTCGGCGGAGGCCTTCGAGGCCGAGTAGGGGGAGCTGGGGCGCAGCGGGTGGTCCTCGGTCCAGGCACCCGACGCTACGGAGCCGTAGACCTCGTCGGTCGATATGTGCACGAACGGACCCACGCCGTGCCGCAGGGCCGCGTCCAGCAGGGTCTGGGTGCCCACCACGTTGGTGCGCACGAAATCGCCCGCGCCGGCGATCGAGCGGTCCACGTGGGACTCGGCCGCGAAGTGGACGACCTCGTCGGCGTCGGCCATCAGCTTGTCGACCAGGGCGGCGTCGCAGATGTCGCCGTGCACCAGGTCCAGGCCCGGGTGCCCCAGCGGCAGGTTGTCCGGGGAGCCCGCGTAGGTGAGCTTGTCGAGCACCGTGACGCGCGGCGCGTCCGGGGCGGCGAGCAGGGCGCGGACGTAGGCCGAGCCGATGAAGCCGGCGGCTCCGGTCACGAGGAGTTTCATGGCGGCCGAGCGTACGTCGGGGCACGCGCCGCAGATCGGGCACCCGCCGCCTCACCCCGCGCCGAGTGCCCGCCGCCGGCGCTCGCCGTCAGTCCTCGCCTGCCCGTCTCGCCATCAGTCCTCGCCCCGGACGATGTTCTCCTCCGTGCCCGGCTGCGTCTCGGTGACGGCACCCGGGTCCTCGACGGCCGGGACGCAGGTGCGCATCACGGGCTTCTCCCGCAGTCGGCGGGCCCTCGCCCAGCCCGTCTCGGACGGGCGGACGGTGGTGTTCTCGATGGGGTCCAGGGCGTGCGAGGTCACGACACTTCATCTTCCTTCTGCCTGCGGACGCGGCGCCGCCGGGGGGCGCCCGTGCTCCATCGTGGCCGAGTCCCCGGGCCCGGGTCGTCCAAACACCGGCCGGACCCGGACCCGGGCCCGCTCAGTCCTCCAGGCCGATCTCGCTCCACACCTGCTTGCCACCGCTGACGGGCACCGTCCCCCAGGCGTCCGACACGGCCTCGACGAGCAGGATGCCGCGACCGCCCGTGGCCTCCCAGCCGATGTTGGTGGGCTTCACGGGCGTCCGGGGCGAGACGTCGAAGACGGCCACGCGCAGGCGGTGGTTGACCAGGGTGAGGTCGAGCCGGACCCGGCCGTCGGTGTGCACCAGGGCGTTGGTGACGAGTTCGGAGACCACCAGCAGGACGGTGTCGAGGTTGCCCGCCGGTACCCCCCAGGCCCGCAGGGTGCGCCGGGTGAAGCGGCGGGCGTGGCGGGCCGCCTCGGGGACCCGCCACACCGTCCAGCCCTCGCGCCGCGGACGTACGGCCATGCCGTCGTAGCGCACCAGCAGCAGGGCGATGTCGTCCTCGCGGCGGGCGTCGCCGAGCAGGGCGTCGGCCACGAGTCCGAGGTGGGCGGGGTCGGCGACGTACAGCCCGCGGGCGAAGCGCTCCATGCCGGCGTCGATGTCGGAGTCCGGTGACTCGACGAGCCCGTCCGTGGTGAGCGCGATCAGCGTGCCGGGCTGGAGCCGCAGCGGGGTCATCGGGAAGTCGGCCTGGGCCACCACGCCGAGCGGCGGCCCGCCCTCGTCCTCCACGATCTCCGTCCTGCCGTCCGGATGGCGCAGGACCGGCGGCAGATGTCCGGCCCGCACGCACCAGGCGGAGCCCGCCTCCATGTCGACGTCGACGTAGCAGCAGGTGGCGAAGAGGTCCGTCTCCAGGTCCAGCAGCAGGCGGTTGGCGTGCGAGACGACCACGTCCGGGGTGTGTCCCTCGACGGCGTACGCGCGCAGGGCCGTGCGCATCTGGCCCATCAGGGTGGCGGCGCCCGCGTTGTGGCCCTGCACGTCGCCGATGACGAGGGCGACATGGTTGTCGGGCAGCGGGATCACGTCGTACCAGTCGCCGCCGAGCTCCAGTCCGGCCGTGGTGGGCAGATACCGCGCGACGGCGACCGCGCCGGGCAGCTTCGGCAGCCGGCGCGGCAGCAGCTGACGCTGGAGCATGCCGATCAGCTCGTGCTCGGCGTCGAAGGCGTGGGCGCGCACCAGGGCCTGCCCGGCCAGGCCCGCGGAGGCGGTGAGCAGGGCGCGTTCGTCGAACGCGAAGTCGTGCGGGTCCTCCCAGCCGATCAGGCAGGCGCCCGCGATCCGCCCTCCGGCGGGCAGCGGCAGCACGGCCAGGCCGCCGGGGCCGACCTCGGCGAGGGCGGGCTCCAGAGGGGCGCCGGCGGGCCAGATCTGGGCGCGTCCGTCGCGCAGGGCCGCGGCGAGGGTGGGCATGGCGCGCACGGGCGCGTCCGGCCACTCGGTACGCCACTCCTGGCGCCACAGCTCGGGCCAGACCTCCTGCTGGGGCGGGTCCAGGACGGTGACGACGAGCCGGTCGCCCTCCAGTTCGGCGAGCGCGATCCGATCGGCCCCCAGCGGCTCACGCAGCGCGGCGACCACGGCCTCGCTGACGTCCCGGACGGTGCCGGCGGTGGCCAGCGCGGCGGCCAGCCGCTGGACGCGGGCCACGTCGGTGCCGCCGGAGCGCAGCTTGGAGGCGTCCTCGACGGTGCCCACGAGCCGCATCGGCCGGCCCTCCCGGCCGGGCAGCAGCCGGCCGCGCAGCCGCAGCCACCTCGGTGGTCCGGCGGGCTGGAGGATCCGGAACTCGAGCTCGCGGTCGCCGACGGACATGTGGTCGGCCTCCACCACCGACATCAGCGACGGCAGGTCCTCCGGGACGGTGCGGCCCAGCAGGGTCTCGACCCTGCCGTCGAACTCCTCCCGGGCCATTCCGAACAGCTCCAGGATCCCGTCGCCGACCTCCACCCGTCCGGTGTCCGCCGCGAGGCCGAACGCGTTCGGCGACAGCTCCTCGCCCTCGGCGGCTCCGGGCGGGGCGGGACAGGCGATGGCCTCGGCGATCAGCAGGAGGCACGCGCGGTCCTCACCGTCGAAGCCGCCGGGGCGGTCGCTGACCGCCAGCAGGCAGCCGTCCGCGATGTCCCCGGGCATGGGCAGGACCCCCACCGAGAAGTCCGGGGGCGGCGTCCCCGGCGACTCGGGGCAGACGGCGAGCTCCTCGGGACCCAGCCACACGGGCCGCCCGGTGCGGTGGGCCTCGGCGGCCGGGGAGCGTCCGGAGAGCGGATAGCCGTCGCGCAGGCCGTACAGATTGCGCGGTACGCCGGCCGACTCCACCAGGCAGAGCAGGTCACCGCCGGCGCTACGGGCGTAGACGGCGACCAGCGCCGCTCCCGCGAAGACCAGCGCCTGTTCGAGCGCCCGGTGCACCCGGCCGGACGCGTCGGGATCGGCCGTGACCGATTTGAGGGCGACCTCGGCACGCAGCGTCCTCGATCCACGTCCCGTCACGCCCTCACTGACCACGTCCGTCATTACAGCGCGTATGAGGCTCCTGCGCAGCCCCTGTGACCATTCCGTGCAGGGCGTGACCGGCACCGTTCGCCGTGCGCGTCCCGCCGCCAAGGGGGAGATTTGAGCCCAGGGCCCCGCGCGGCCGGGCGAGGAGGTGGTCGGCGTGCGCGACTGGCAGGCGTCCGAGCAGGCGCCGGCGGCCGCCCGGACGCCGGTCGGCCGTCCGCTGCTGTCGCTCGCGCTGAGCGCCATGATGGACGGCGTCCACGCGCACTCCGGGGCGGTCTACCTGCGCGCGCCCGACGAACCGGTGCTGGAGATGACGGTGACGGCGGGCCTGCCGAGAGCGTTCGCGGCGCCCTGGGAGCGGGTGGGGCTGAGCGCGCCGATCCCGGTCGCCGAGGCGGTACGCACCCGGCGGCTGGTCTGGGTCGGCGGCGAGGAGGAGATGGCGCGCCGGTATCCGCGGATCGCCGTGGTCCTGCCGTACCCCTTCGCCCTCGCCGCCATGCCGGTGGCTACGGCGTCGACGGTGTACGGCGCGGTGTACGTGACCTGGCCCGGTTCACATCCGCCGGACCTGACCGACCGGGAGCGGGCCCATCTGACCACGGCCTGCGACCGGCTCGCGCTGCGGCTGGAACGCGCGTCCCAGGAGAGCCGGCCGCCGCGCGCGGAACCCGATCTGCCGGCCGGGCCGGGCGAATGGGGCGTGCCCGGCACGCTGGGCACGGTCGAGGCGGCGCGCATGGTGGCGCGGCTGCCGTACGGGCTGTGCTCGCTGGATCTGAACGGGCGGATCAGCTTCGCCAACGCGGCGGCGGCCGAGCTGCTCGGCGCCCCGGTCAGCGAGCTGCTCGGCACCCATCTGTGGGCGTCGGTGCCCTGGCTCAACGACCCGGTCTACGAGGACCGCTACCGGGCCGCGCTGATCAGCCAGCACATCACCTCGTTCGTGGCGCTGCGCCCGCCGGGGACCTGGCTGTCGTTCCGCCTGTATCCGAGCACGAGCGGGCTGAGTGTGCGGATCAGCAAGGCGCGGGCGGTGGCGCAGATGAACCGGGACGGGCCGCGGCCGGGAGAGGCGTCCTCACGGCTGGTCACCATCAGCCAGGTGCTGAGCCTGGCCGGCGCGCTCACCGAGGCGGCGAGCGTGCAGGACGTGGTGCAGCTGGTCGCCGACGAGATCTCCCCCGCGGTGGGCAGTCAGGCGCTGGTCCTGCTGGGCTCGCGGGCGGGCCGGCTGCACGTACTGGGGCACCGGGGCCATCCGGACCCGAGGGTCGTGGAGCGCCTCGACGGCATCCCGCTGCTCGCGCCGACGCCGGGCGCGCACGCCCTGCGCAGCGCGGTGCCCGCCTTCTTCGAGTCCCGGGAGCAGCTCGAACGCCTGTATCCGTTGCACCACACGAGCCCCGACGCGTTCGCCGCGTGGGCCTATCTGCCGTTGATCGTCTCCGGACGGCCGGTGGGCACCTGCGTGCTCGCCTACACCGTGCCGCACCCCTTCCCCGCGGACGAACGCGCGGTCCTGACGAGTCTCGGCGGGCTGATCGCGCAGGCCCTGGAGCGGGCGATGCTGTACGACGCGAAGCATCAGCTCGCGCACGGGCTCCAGGCGGCGCTGCTGCCGCACTCGCTGCCGTCGCTGCCCGGCGTCGAGGCGGCCGCGCGCTATCTCCCGGCCACCCGGGGCATGGAGATCGGCGGCGACTTCTACGACCTGGTGCCCTCACCACCGCTGGCGGCCGCGGTGATCGGCGACGTGGAGGGCCACAACGTGACCGCGGCCGCGCTGATGGGACAGATCCGTACCGCGGTGCGCGCGTACACGACGGTCGGACAGGCCCCGGAGGAGGTCATGCGCAGCACCAACCGGCTGCTGATCGACCTCGGCGCCGAGCTGTTCGCCAGCTGTCTGTACCTGCGGCTCGACCCGGGGCGCGGGCAGGCCGTGATGGCCCGCGCGGGGCATCCGCCGCCGCTGCTGCGCCGGCCGGACGGGCGGGTACGGGTGCTGGACCTGGCGGGCGGCCCGCTGCTCGGCATCGACGCGTCGGCGACGTACGCGACGACGGAGGTCGACCTCGCCCCCGGGTCCCTGCTGGTCCTCTACACCGACGGTCTGATCGAGTCGCCCGGTGTGGACATCGAGGACGCGCTGGCCGAACTGGGCGAACGCCTCGGCCCGATCGGGGACCGGCCGCTCGACGCACTGGCCGACGAGCTCGTACGGCACTGCGCGGCCGCGGAGGAGCGGATCGACGACGTGGCACTGCTGCTGCTGCGGGCGGACGGCGACGGCTGACCGAGGCACCGCCGACGTGACCGGGGTTCGCGAAACGGAACGGCACGCCGTGCGGCGGGGACGGCGCGCGGCACGACGGACGGTCCGGCCCTCCCGCCGGAGAGCCGGACCGTCCGTCCGTCGGCCGCAGCCGCCTGTGGGGGCCGATCAGTGCGTGTCGGTCAGCCCGGAGTTGTCCTCGGTGCCCGTGCCCATCTGGTCCTGGGCCGCGCCGGACTGGTCGCCCATCCCGGACTGGTCACCCGCTCCGGACTGGTCGCCCATCCCGGACTGGTCGCCCGCGCCGGCCTGGTCGCCGCCGACGGCGTCGCCACCGGCCCCCGCCTGCTCGCCGCCGGCCTGGTCACCCGCTCCCGCGCCCTCTCCGGCTCCCGCGCCCGCGCCCGCGGCGCCGAGGGTGGCGCCGGTCGCCGTCAACGCGGTCGTGACCGGCTGGAAGAAGGTCTCGCCGCCGGCGGTGCAGTCGCCGCTGCCGCCCGAGGTCAGACCGATCGCGCTGCCGTCCTGGGTGAACAGTGAGCCGCCGCTGTCTCCGGGTTCGGCGCACACGTTCGTCTGGATGAGGCCGGTGACCGTGCCCTCCGGGTAGTTCACCGTGGCGTCGAGGCCGAGGACCTGACCGTCGTTCAGGCCGGTGGTGCTGCCCATCCGGAACACCTGCGCGCCGACCGTGGCGTCCGCGGCCTGGAGGATCTGGACGGTCTGGCCGCCACCGATGTTGACGTCGCTCGGCGCCTGGGTGGCCGGGTCGTCGTACTTGACGAGGGAGAAGTCGCCTTCGCCGGGGAAGACCGCCTGGTCGACGGTGGCGATCGGCTGGCCGTCCTGGCTGTCGGACCACTGCTCGGCCGCGACACCGCAGTGGCCGGCCGTGAGGAAGGCGGGCGAGCCGTCGGACGCGGTGACGTTGAAGCCGAGGGAGCAGCGCGCCCCGCCGCCGAAGATGGCGTCACCGCCCGACACGAACGTCTTGAAGGTGCCGGCGGACTTCTTGATGGTGGCCATGCCCGAGCCGAGGCTCCGCACGGTGGACTCCAGCCGGTCCCACTTGCCGCCGGTGACCGTGCTGTCGGCGGTGACCAGGATCTTGTTGGTCCTCGGGTCGACGGCCCACGCGGTGCCCGGGATGGTGGCATCGGTCTTGAGGGTCTGCGCGGCCGTCTTCAGCTCGGCCGTGCTGTTGTCGACCTCACGGACCTTCGCACCGGCCTTCTTGGCCTGCACCACCACGTTGTTCTGGTCGCCGGAGACGTTGACGACGTTGACGACCAGCTGCCGGCTGTCGGCGTCGTAGTACGAACCGGCGAAGGCGTCGCCGAGCAGGTTCTGAAGCTGCGTGGCGAGGTCCGAGGCGTCCGCCGCCTTGAGGGTCTTCGGGGCAGCCGCGTCCGACGCGCCGTCCTGGGAGGCGTTGGCGTTCGGGAGCAGCAGGGCCGCCGCTCCCAGTGCCGCCACACTGCCCGCTGCTATCGCGGCCTTGCGCTTCGGAATTCGCTTGTGACTCAAACTTCTCGACCTCCTGCGGGACGGGGTCTGCGCTGCCGGTCGGCAGCTCGTACAGCGGCGCCTGGATGGCTGTAGGTACGCGGCGGGTGGGCGGCGCGTTCAATTCCGTTTCGCAACTTCCTTTGCGTGGACCCGAATCGGCCGGGTGACGGGCCGATCGGACGCGCGGCGGGAACAATCCCCCATATGACGATGACGACCGCCGAAGCGGACAAGATCCTTTCCGCCAACTTCGCCCCCTGGGTCCTCGACCTGGGCCTGTCCGTCGAGAGCCTGGGGAACGACCGCGCGACCCTGCGTCTGCCCTGGTCGGCGCAGCTGGCCAGGGAGGGCGGCGGGCTCTCGGGACAGGCCCTGATGGCCGCCGCCGACGCCGCCACGGTGATCGCCGTCTCGGCGGCCCGGGGTGCCTACGTACCGATGACGACCGTGCAGCAGTCCACGTCGTTCCAGCGCGCGGTGACGGATTCGGATGTCCTGATCGAGGCGGTGCTGACCAAGCTGGGCCGCCGGATGGCGTTCGCCGACATCGCGATGACCGCCGAGCGCTCGGGCGAACTGGCGGCCCGCGCCGCCACCGTGTACGCGTTGCTGGGCTGACCGGGATCCGCCACCCAACCGACACGCTCGGTGACGCGCCGCGCACGCTCCGCCCTTCGTTCGGGGCGGAATCCCGGCTTCGGCGAATCTGCACACCCCATGCCCAACCAGGTCACCGGGCGCAGGGGATCTGCACATGTGCGCGGCGGCCCCGATGCCTTTGGGGCGGGAGTGTCGGATTCGGCGCCGGGGCGGCAAGGGGCGGTGCGGGCCGATGCCGCGCGGCATGTGAAGGAGTCGGCACCAAGCCGTGCGCGGCCCTGCACCGTTGAGCGCTCAATGACCACAAGGGCGCAGGTGGGACCGGTGGTTGAGTGGAACAGCGCGGCACGGACCTGCTTTGATCCATCGCATCGCGGGGGCCGCCAAGGGCTCTCCGAAAGGGGCGTCCGGCGCCCGCGGTCGCGGCCGTCCCTGTCCCCAGAGGGGGCCGCTCTCCCCCTTGTGAATATCCATATGAAGGGAAGTTCCATCATGAACTCCACCCCCCAGGTTGAGACCGTCGAGATCTCCGACGCCGAGCTCGACAACGTCTCCGGCGGTCTGTCCCTGAACGCCGTCGGCACCGTCAGCGGCCTGGTGGACGGCGTCGCCCCGGTCTCCGGCCTGGTCAACACGGTCGTCGGCACCGTCGAGGGTGTCACCGGCCTGAACACCGCCCCGGTCACGGGCCTGGTCGCCGGTCTCTGACCGCGCCTTTTTGTTCCGTCGAGTCCCGGAGCCGTACCCCGGCTCCGGGACTCTCGGATGCCCAGAGACTCAGAGCCCCAGAGACCCAGGAGCTCTGAACCTCTGAAGCTCTGAACCTCTGCAGCTCTGAAGCTCTGAAGCTCTGAAGCTCTGAAGCTCCCCGACAGGCTCTCCGACAAGCTCTCCGACCGGTGAGGGAAGTCCCGTGCAGTTCCGCCAACAGGCCCTCGCCAGACTCCAGTCGCCGGAGGAGCTCGACCTCCCGGTGCGCTTCGCCCGCCCGCAGGGCTGGCTCGTCCTGTCGGTGACGGTGCTCGCGCTGGCGGGCGCCTCCGTGTGGGCGGTGACGGGCTCCGTGGCCTCGACGGTCGGCGCGCCCGCGATCCTCACCCACGGCGAGGGCAGTTACATCCTCCAGAGCCCCGCCGCCGGCCAGGTCACCGCGATCCTCGCCGAGGAGGGCGACCGCATGCCCGCCGACTCCCCCGTTCTGAAGGTCCGTACGAGCGACGGCGACACCGTCGTCCGCACGGTCGCCGCCGGCCGGATCACCGCGCTCGCCGCCACCATCGGCCAGATCATCCAGACCGGCGCGAACGTCGCCGCCGTGGAGAAGGTCGCCCACGCGGACGACCCGCTGTACGCGACGGTGTACGTCCCGGCCGAGAACGCCACCTCCATCCCCGCGAACGCGCCCGTCGACCTCACCGTCCAGACCGTCTCCACGCAGGAGTTCGGCGTGCTGCGCGGGCATGTGAAGTCCGTCGACCGGTCCGCGCAGTCGGCCCGGCAGATCGCCGCGTTCCTCGGCGACAGCCAGCTGGGCGAGCAGTTCACCAAGAAGGGACGGCCGGTCGCCGTCACCGTCCGCCTGGACCGGACGTCCGCGACGAAGAGCGGCCTGAAGTGGTCCTCGGCGGACGGACCGCCGTACGCCCTCACTTCCATGACCCTGGCCACGGGTTCGATCCGGCTGGCCGACCAGCGTCCCGTCGATTGGCTGCTGCCGTGACCACCGCCCAGGACACCCGGGGCAGACGCCGCGCCGCGCCGCCCGCGCGCAAGGTCCCCAAGGCGACCGCGAAGACCGTCCGCACTCCGACGGTCCTTCAGATGGAGGCCGTCGAGTGCGGTGCCGCCTCCCTCGCGATGGTCCTCGGCCACTACGGCCGGCATGTCCCGCTGGAGGAACTGCGGATCGCGTGCGGTGTCTCGCGCGACGGCTCGCGCGCCAGCAACCTGCTGAAGGCGGCCCGTGGTTACGGCCTGACCGCCAAGGGCATGCAGATGGACCTGGCCGCCCTCGCCCAGGTGAAGTCCCCGGCCATCCTCTTCTGGGAGTTCAACCACTACGTCGTCTACGACGGCATGGGCCGCCGCTTCGGCCGCCGCGGGGTGTTCGTCAACGACCCGGGAAAGGGCCGCCGTTTCGTCCCGATGGAGGACTTCGACGGCAGCTTCACCGGTGTCGTCCTGGTGCTGGAGCCCGGCGAGGACTTCGAGCGGGGCGGACGCCGGCCAGGGGTGTGGGGCGCGATGCCGGCCCGGCTGCGCGGCACGGCGGGCACGATGCCGGCGGCCGTCCTCGCGAGCCTGCTGCTGGTGGCCGTCGGCGCGGCCGTGCCCGCGCTCAGCCGCACCTACATCGACATGTTCCTGATCGGCGGCCAGACCTCGCTGCTGGGCGTGCTGTTCACGTCCATGGCGGCGTGTGTGCTGCTCACGGTCGTCCTGACCTGGTTGCAGCAGGCCAACCTGCACCACGGCCGCATCATCTCCTCGACGCTCTCCAGCGCCCGCTTCCTGCGCCATCTGCTGCGGCTGCCGGTGACCTTCTTCTCCCAGCGCAGCCCCGCCGACCTCGTCCAGCGCCTTCAGTCGAACGACGCGGTGGCCGAGACGCTGGCCCGCGACCTCGCGGCGGCGGGCGTGGACGCGGTGGTCGTGGTCCTCTACGCCGTGCTGCTCTACACCTACGACCCGCAGCTGACGTTCGTCGGGATCGGCGTGGCGCTGCTCAACCTGGTCGCGATGCGGGTGGTGATCCGGCTGCGGGCGACCCGTACGGCGAAGCTGCGCGCCGACAACGCGCGGCTCACCAACACGGCTTACTCCGGGCTCCAGTTGATCGAGACGATGAAGGCGACCGGCGGCGAGGACGGCTACTTCCGCAAGTGGGCCGGGCAGCACGCCACCACACTGGAGGAGCAGCAGCGGCTCGGCGTGCCGGGCGCGTGGCTGGGTGTGGTGGCGCCGACGCTCGCGACGCTGAACAGCGCCCTGATCCTGTGGATCGGCGGCATGCGGGCGATCGACGGCCATATCTCGGTCGGTCTGCTGGTCGCCTTCCAGGCACTGGTGGCCCGGTTCACCGCCCCGCTGACCCGGCTCAACGGAGTCGCGGGCCGCATCCAGGACTTCGCGGCCGACGTGGCCCGGCTGAAGGACGTGGAGAACTTCCAGGCGGACCCGCTGTACGGCCGCAAGGGCGGCGCCGACTCCACCCGCCGGCTGCACGGCCATGTCGAGCTGGAGAACATCTCGTTCGGCTACAGCCCGCTGGACAAGCCGCTGCTGTCCGGCTTCGACCTGACCGTGGGACCGGGCCGTCAGGTGGCGCTCGTGGGCGGTTCGGGCAGTGGCAAGTCCACGGTGTCCAGGCTGATCTCGGGCCTGTACACGCCGTGGGAGGGGGTGATCCGCATCGACGGGCAGCGGCTGGAGGACATCCCGCGCGGCGCGCTGGCCGCCTCCGTGTCCTTCGTCGACCAGGACGTGTTCCTCTTCGAGGGC
Source organism: Streptomyces sp. NPDC002306 (assembly GCF_053593435.1). Taxonomy (NCBI): domain Bacteria; kingdom Bacillati; phylum Actinomycetota; class Actinomycetes; order Kitasatosporales; family Streptomycetaceae; genus Streptomyces; species Streptomyces sp. NPDC002306. The sequence continues at coordinate 28,418 of NZ_JBSFCK010000037.1, read as the reverse complement.
ACGGTCCGCGACAACGTGGCGCTGTGGGACCCGTCGGTCCCGGACGACGCCGTGGTGGAGGCGCTGCGCGACGCGGCGCTGTACGACGTCGTCACGCGTCGGCCCGGCGGCATCCACAGCCGGGTCGAGCAGGACGGCCGCAACTTCTCCGGCGGACAGCGTCAGCGTCTGGAGATCGCCCGCGCGCTGGTGCGCAGGCCGAGCATCCTCGTCCTCGACGAGGTGACGAGCGCGCTGGACGCGCAGACCGAGCAGACCGTGATGGACAACCTGCGCCGGCGCGGCTGTGCCTGCGTGGTGATCGCCCACCGGCTGAGCACCGTGCGCGACAGCGACGAGATCGTCGTACTCCAGCACGGCACGATCGTGGAGCGCGGGCGGCACGAGGAGCTGGTGGCGCGCGGTGGCGCGTACGCCGCGCTGGTCAGGGAGCGATGAGATGACGTCCGTCCAGGAAGGCGACCTCGTCCTCGGCGCGCTCGGTTCGCTGGGCACACCGGTGGACTGCGCGGGCTTCGCCCGGCTCGATCTGGAGGGTCCGCAGGTGCTGTGGCTGGTCGCGGCGGGTGCGCTGGACCTGTTCGCGGTCGACGCGGCGCAGCAGGGGCACTGGCACCACCTCGGCCGGCTGGAGGCGGGCTCGCTGCTGCTCGGCCCGGTCGCCGGACCGCAGCACACCCTGGTCGCCCGCCCGGTCAGGGACTGCGTGGTGCACCGCATCGGGCTGCGCGAGCTGTACCAGCCCGCGAACACCCAGACCTGGTCGTACGACGAGTACGGCAACCCCCAGTACGTCCCGCCGGCCGGCAGCCCGCTGGAGTACGCCCTCGCGCTGGGCGTCGGCCGCGGCCTGTCCGTCCTGTTCCAGGCGCCGATGGCGACCGAGCGGGCCGCCGAGGTGACGGACGACGACGTGTTCTGGATGCAGGTGCCGCCCGGCAGCGTCCAGTACGGCTCGTCGTACGGCGCGGAGGCGGCCGCCGACCTGCTGATGGACCCGGCGGTCTGGCAGGGCATGGTCGACCAGCAGTACCGGCTGCTGTCCACGCTGGACCGGTGGATCGAGCAGTTGGAGCGCACCCACGAGACCCGCACCGCGGCCGGGATCAAGGCCGGTGAGGCGGTCCGCGCCCAGGCCGACCGGACGCTCCTCGCGTCGATCGGCAGGCCGTCCGCGCGGCGCGCGACGGCCGCCGACGCGGACGCCACGTACGCGGCGTGCCGGCTGGTCGCCCGCGCGGCCGGGATCACCCTCGCGGCGGCCGCGCAGAGCGGCACCGGCGGCGACCGGCTCGACCCGGTCGAACAGGTCGCGCTGGCCTCACGTGTGCGCACCCGGGCGGTACGGCTGGACGGCAACTGGTGGCGCGACGACGTCGGACCGCTGGTGGGCCACCGGGCGCTGTCCGGTGCACCGGTCGCCCTGCTGTGGCGGCGCGGCGGATACGTGGCCGTGCATCCGGCGACCGGCCGGGAGACGCCCATCGAGAAGGCCAACGCGGAGGAGTTCGAGCCGCGCGCGGTGATGTTCTACCGTCCGCTGCCGGAGCGCGGGCTCGGCCCGCTGGGGCTCCTGCGGTTCAGCCTGCGCGGCACCGGCGGCGATCTCACCGGCCTGCTGCTGAGCGGCCTGGTCACGGTCGCGATCGGCGCGATGGTGCCGGTGGCCACCGGCAAGGTGCTCGGCGAGTACGTGCCGAAGGCCCAGCAGGGGCTGATCGCACAGGTCTGTCTCGCGGTGATGGTGGCGAGCGTGGTGGCGGCGGCCTTCACCCTGTTGCAGAACCTGACCATCCTGCGTCTGGAGGGCCGGATCGAGGCGACCCTGCAACCGGCCGTGTGGGACCGGCTGCTACGGCTGCCGACGAGGTTCTTCACCGAGCGCTCCACCGGTGAGCTGGCGAGCGCGGCCATGGGCATCAGCGCGATCCGCAGGCTGCTCGCCGGGGTCGGCCCCTCGGTCGCCCAGGCGGTCACCGTCGGCGCGATGAACCTGGGGCTGCTGCTGTGGTTCAGCGTCCCGATGGCGCTGGCCGCGGTCGGCATGCTGGTCGTGATCGCCGCCGTGTTCCTGGGCCTCGGGCTGTGGCAGGTGCGCTGGCAGCGACGGCTGGTGGTGCTGAGCAACAAGCTGAACAACCAGGCGTTCCAGACGCTGCGCGGTCTGCCCAAGCTGCGGGTCGCGGCGGCCGAGAACTACGCCTACGCGGCCTGGGCCTCGGAGTTCGCCCGCAGCCGTGAGCTCCAGCAGCGGCTGGGGCGGATCAAGAACCTCAACGCGGTGCTGGGCTCGGTCTATCTGCCGGTGTGCTCGCTGCTGATGTTCATGCTGCTGGCCGGTCCGGCGCGGGGATCGCTGTCGGCCGCGGAGTTCCTCACCTTCAACACGTCGGTGACCATGCTGCTCACCTCGGTCACCCAGCTGACCGGCGCGTTCGTCTCGGCGGTGGCCGCGCTGCCGCTGTTCGAGGAGATCAGGCCGGTGCTGGACGCGACGCCGGAGGTACGCACGGCCAGCACCCGGCCCGGCCCGCTGTCAGGCGCGATCGAGACCCGGCGGCTGTCCTTCCGCTATGCCGACGACGGCCCGCTGGTCCTGGACGACGTGTCGTTCGAGGTGCGGCCGGGCGAGTTCGTGGCGGTCGTCGGGCCCAGCGGCTGCGGCAAGTCGACGCTGCTGCGCCTGCTCATCGGCTTCGACCGGCCGGTCTCCGGCAGTGTCCTGTACGACGGGCAGGACCTGGCCGCCCTCGACCAGTCGGCGGTGCGCCGCCAGTGCGGTGTCGTGCTCCAGCACGCCCAGCCGTTCACCGGCTCCCTCCTGGACGTCATCTGCGGCACCGAGCCGTACACGCCGGAGGAGGCGATGGCGGCGGCCGAGATGGCGGGGCTCGCCGAGGACATCAAGCGGATGCCGATGGGCCTGCACACGATCGTCTCGGGCAGCGGCGCGGTCTCCGGCGGCCAGCGCCAGCGGCTGATGATCGCCCAGGCGCTGATCCGCCGGCCGCGCATCCTGTTCTTCGACGAGGCGACCAGCGCCCTCGACAACGAGACGCAGCGCACGGTCATCGAGAGCACCAAGGCGCTCAACGCCACCCGCGTGGTCATCGCCCATCGCCTGTCGACGGTGCTGGACGCCGACCGGGTGATCGTGATGGAGAACGGCAAGGTCGCGCAGCAGGGCCCGCCCGCCCAGCTGCTCGCGGACACGGGCGGGCGGCTGCACGAGCTGGTACGACGGCAGCTCACGTAGGGACGGGGCGGTACGGCGGCTGACGTGAGGGCGGCCGCGTTCGCGGCGCGGTCGGGTGTCCTCGTACGGGTCAGCTCTCCTCGTACGGCGGGTCAGGTGTCGAGGCCGGGAACCGGCGCGCCGGAGGGCACCCCGGCCTCGACGTATCCCTCGTAGAACTCCTTCCAGGGCGCCCCGGCCCCGGCGTGCGGCCCCTCGGGGCGCTCGCCGCGCGCCCACGCGTCGAGCGCGGCGAGGCAGACCTCCCAGCCGGCACCGTTGCGGGCGGCGGTGTCCGCCGCGCCGAGCACGTCGGTGAGCGTGAAGCGGGTGCGCCGGTCGCCGTCCCGCGCCAGGTCGAAGTGCAGTTCGTCGCCGCCCCACTCGAAGGACAGATGACGGGGCGGGTCCACGGCGAGGACGCGGCCGGTCGACTCGGGCATGTTCGGATCGCCGCTGAAGGTGATGGTGGCGCCGGGGCGCAGGTCGAACTCGGCGCGGGAGGGGAACCACCGGGCGAGTTCGTCGGCGTCGGTGACGAACCGCCAGACCCGGGCGATGGGGTGGTCGTAGGTGCGGCTGAAACGGACGGCGGGGCGGCCGTCGTCGAGGGTCAGATAGGTGCCGGTGAGGTCGGCGGACATGGCGGATCAGTCCTTCCAGTCCCGCGCGGACGGATCGCGGGAGTCATGGGGGTCGCGGGAGCCGAGAGGGTCACTGGGGTCACGGGGTTCGTCGTGGTCGTCCGGGTCGTCCGTGGTCTCGTCGAGGCGGCGGCCCAGGGTGTCCAGGCTGGTGTTCCACAGCCTGCGGTACGGGGCGAGCCAGGCGTCGAGGCCGGCGATCGGGGCCGGGTCGAGGGCGTAGACACGACGCTGGGCGTCCTGTCGTACCCGCACCAGACCCGCGTCGCGGAGCACCCTCAGGTGCTTGGACGTGCTCGGCTGGCTCAGGCCGCACGCCGCCACGATCTCGCCGACGGGCCGCGGCCGCTCCAGGAGCAGCGCGACGATGGCCCGCCGGTGCGGATCGGCGAGGGCGGTCCAGAGCGAGGAGTCGGCCATGGCGTCGAATATGCCGTATCGGTTATATGCACGTCAAGGAATGAATGATCCGCCGCGCGGTGGACGGCACACGTCAGGACCGCGGACATCAGGACTGTGGACATCAGGACCGCGGACATCACGGCCCCGCACCACGACCCCACACCACGACCCCACGACCCGCCAGCGAAACGTTGCCGTTTCGCTGGAACTGCTCTAGCCTCCATGTGTACGAAACCGTTTCGTTCATGCGTGGACGACTTTCCCTGGAGTGGTTCCCCGATGTCCCAGAAGACCGTGACCGAAGACACCCGGACGGGTGCGGTGGAGGCGACGCCCGGCGCCTCGCCGAAGCGGTGGTGGATCCTCGCGATCGTCGCCGTCGCGCAGCTGATGGTGGTGCTGGACGCGACCATCGTGAACATCGCCCTGCCGTCGGCCCAGGCCGACCTCGGCTTCTCCGACGGCAACCGGCAGTGGATCGTCACCGCGTACGCGCTCGCGTTCGCCTCCCTGCTGCTGCTCGGCGGCCGGATCGCCGACCTCTTCGGCCGCAAGCCCGCCTTCCTCGTCGGCGTGGTCGGCTTCGCCGTCGCCTCCGCGCTCGGCGGCGCCGCGACCAGCTTCGGCATGCTGGTCGTCGCACGCGCCCTCCAGGGCGTCTTCGGCGCCCTCCTGGCGCCCGCCGCGCTCTCCCTGCTCAACACCACGTTCACCGACGCCCGCGAACGGGCCCGGGCGTTCAGCGTGTACGGCGCCATCGCCGGTGCGGGCGGTGCGGTCGGCCTGCTGCTCGGCGGCATCCTCACCGACGCGTTCGACTGGCGCTGGACGCTGTACGTCAACGTGGCCATCGCGGTCCTCGCCTTCGCGGGCGGCTGGATCCTGCTGAGCAACCACCGCGACGCCACGCACTCCAAGCTCGACGTCCCCGGCACGATCCTGGTCGCGGCCGGACTCTTCTCCCTGGTCTACGGCTTCTCCAACGCCGAGACCCATGACTGGGGTTCGCCGCTGACCTGGGGCTTCCTGATCGCGGGCGGAGTGCTCCTGACGGCCTTCACCTGGTGGCAGACGCGCGCCGCGCACCCGCTGCTGCCGCTGCGCATCCTGCTCGACCGGGACCGCGCGGCCTCGTTCCTCGCGGTGCTGATCACCGGCGCGGGCATGTTCGGCGTGTTCCTCTTCCTCACCTACTACCTCCAGCTGAACCTCGGCTTCAGCCCGACGAAGACCGGTGTGGCGTTCCTGCCCATGGTCGGCGCGCTGATGGTCACGGCTCAGATCGGCACCACGGTCCTGATGCCCCGCATCGGCCCCAAGGCCGTCATCCCGCTCGGCTTCGCGATCGCCACGGCGGGCATGGCCTGGCTGTCCGGGATCGGCGTCGGTTCCCACTACACAACCGCCGTGCTGCCCCAGCTGATCGTGATCGGCGTGGGCCTCGGCCTGGTGATGCCGCCGGCGATGCAGCTGGCCACCGGCGGGGTGGCGGCCGAGGACGCCGGTGTCGCCTCCGCGACGGTCAACGCCATGCAACAGGTGGGCGGTTCGATCGGGACGGCGCTGCTGAACACGCTGGCCGCGAGTGCCGCGACCGACTACCTGGCCGGCCGGGACGCCACCAACGAGCTGGTCCGGGCGCAGGCGACGATCGAGAGCTACACCACCGCCTTCTGGTGGTCGGCGGGCCTCTTCGGGGTCGGCACGGTGATCGCCTTCCTGCTGTTCCGGCGCGGGGTGCCGCAGCAGGACGCGAATGCTCCGCAGGTCGTCCACATGTGACCGGCCGTCCGTGACCGAGGGGCCGCCGTCGTCAGGGAGACGGCGGCCCCTCCGCGGTCCGGCGAAGCCGCCACGACCCGGGTCAAGTCAAGGCATGCGACGGAAAGTTCACCGGTTCGAGTGAACAAGATCGTACGGGCGACCGGACAGGGATGACGGCCGCCCGCGCGGGGTAACTACGGAGATCCCACGTCCCCCCGCTGCGGTGGAGCACCCATGACTCCGCAAGCCCACGACCGCGATCCGCCCCCGGCGCCGAACGCCTGTGCCCGCACACGCGCGAACGGTTCGTTCACCGTGGTCGAGGTGACCGGAGAGGTGGACATCGCCACCGCGGCGCTGGTCGCCGAGCACCTGGACGCGGCGACCTCGCGCCCCGAACCGGACGTGCTGGTCGATCTGCGGCCCGCCGAGTTCCTCGACTGCTCGGCACTGCGCGTGCTGTGCCGGGCCGCGACCCGGGCCGGCGAGCGCGGCGGGAGCCTGCGGATCGTCTCCGACGACCCGCGGGTGAGCCGACTGCTGCGCGCCGCGGGGCTGTTGAGCCGCTTCCCGCCGCTCGCCCGCCTGCCCGGGGAGCCGCGGGAAGCCGAACAGAACCCCGGGGCCGAAAGGAACCGCGGCCCCAGGTGAGGGACCGCGGTTCCGGGTGAAGCCTGGTCGAAGAGCAAAACCGGGGGTCGGCGGGCGGCCCCACTCCGCCCGGCCGACCCCCGGTGCGAGATCGCACGGCAACCGCGACTGGGGCTCGCACTCCCCACCTGCGGGCCGCTCGTATCGCTCACGGGGCCGTACGATCCCGGTCCATTCAGAACTCGAACACGCTGGTCCCGTAGGAGTTCTTCACGCACTCGTTGGCGAAGGTGCGCTCATAGGAGACGCGCTTGCCCTGCCAGACGCCGTCCACCGTGACGACCACGGGGTAGTACTGCTTGGTGCACTGCACGTCGACCCTGTTCACCAGGGCGTCGAAGTCGCCTCCGGTGGCCCGTAGTTCCGCGCAGGCCAGGGCAGCCGTGGGATGAGTGCCCGACGCCGTCGGGGCGCAGGTCAGGGTGACCGCCCGCGCCGGACTCGAGACGGCGGCGCTCTCGCCGTGGCCCATGGTGAGCACCAGGGCCGACGGGGCGTAGAGCGAGGTCGGGGTGGCGTCCTGCGCGGCCACGGAGGCCCCGGTGAGGGGTCCGCAGACGGCGGCGGCGGCAAGACCGATGGTTGCTGCCAGACGCGCGGTGTTCCGCATTGTGTGCATCCTTCCGCTCGATTCGAGGAGGTGCCGGCCACGGCCCGGTGGGTGCCACGGCGGCGAGCGCGAGTCTGCCGAGTCCGCAGCCGAAACACACATCCCACCCACAGCTTTCGGTAACCTTGCGTGTTGAATCAGTGGCGTGAAGTAACGGAATTCGAGCGTGCCGACCGCGCAACCGCACGGCCCCCGCTCCGCCGAAATGGCCAGATGGCCTGATCCCATCTGCTCGTTAATCGTCCTGAAACATTCCGCTTCCGCTCTCGGCGGACTCCTTCGCAGCCCCTTGCGTTCATCTTTGAACGGAGTAATCGTCATTACATGATTACGACAGAGCAGCGGGAGAAGCTTCGCGGCTGGTTCGCCGGCCGTCTGCCCGACGACCTCTTCCAGGAGTTGACCGAGGTGACGGTCGACCGCGAGGAGATCACCGTGATCGGCCGGATCCCCGAACCGGGGCTGACCGAGGACGCCCCGCCCGCCGAGCGGGAGGCCGCCGCGCGCAGCCGGATCCAGGAGTTCCGCGAGCGCACCCGCGAGGTCCGGATGGCGGTGGCGGACGAGGCCGAGCACCGGTTCGGCCGCAAGGTCTCCTGGGGCGTGCGATGCGGGGCGGAGCGCGCCCTGTTCACGCATGTCGCCGCGCCCGTGATGACCCGGCTGCGGCAGCCCGAGCGCGCGGTTCTCGACACCCTGATCGCCGGCGGGGTCGCCCGCAGCCGCAGCGACGCCCTGGCCTGGTGCGTACGCCTGGTCGAGCGGCACACCGACGACTGGCTCGCCGAACTGCGGGACTCGCTCGAACACGTCCAGCGGATACGGGCGCAGGGACCGGACACGGAGCACGAAGAGCACCGGGAGGACCACCGCGCCGAGGAGGGGTGAGCCGGCGGCGGCCCCCGTTGTCAGACCCTGCCGCTAGGTTGCGGGCATGACTCACTTCGTGTTGGTGGCGGGCGCGTGGCTCGGGGCGTGGGCGTGGGACGAGGTGGCGGCCGAACTGCGCGCCGCCGGACACGACGTCCATCCCCTGACCCTGACGGGCCTCGCCGAGAAGCAGGGCGTCCCGGCGGGACAGCGGACCCATGTCCAGGACATCGTCGAGGAGGTGGAGCGGCTCGACCTGCGGGACGTGGTCCTGGTCGGACACAGCTACTCCGGCGTGCCCGTCGGCCAGGCGGCCGAGCGGATCGGCGACCGGCTGCGGCGGGTGGTGTTCGTCGACGCGAACGTACCGGTCGACGGGGAGTCGTTCCTGTCGGGCTGGCCGAGCGAGGGGATACGGCGCTCGATAGCCGACCACGACGGCTTCTGGCCGCCGTTGGAACCGGGCGACTACGCGGGCCAGGGCCTCACCGACGAGCAGATCGCCCGCCTGGTGGCCGACGGCACACCCCACCCCGGTGCCACGCTCACCGAACCGGCCGTCCTGACGGGCCCGTTGAGCAGGCTTCCGGCGACCTATGTGCTGTGCCTGCTCGACAGCGACGAGCCGTCACCGACGGTCGCGAAGCTGGTCGGGGACGGCCACTGGAGGCTGGTGGAACTGTCGACCGGCCACTGGCCGATGTTCTCGCGGCCGCGTGAACTCGCCCGCGTCCTGGACGAGTCGGCCGGCCACTCCTGAGTCCGCGGTCCGGACCGTGCCGCGCCTGGCCTGCGGCCGGGTCCGTACCCGCGAGTATCGTCGGCGTGCAGCGCATGCTCGACGACGAGAGGCGGACGTACGGATGGCGAAGCACTGGGCGGACTTCCAGTACGAGATCTATCTCAACGGGATGACGGGTGCGGTCCCCCGGCTGCCCACCGATCTGACCCGGCTGGAGGAGCTGACCGAGCGGCGGCTCGGCCCCGGTCCGGTCGGCTATGTGGCGGGCAGCGCGGGCGACGGCAGCACGGCCCGTGCCAACCGGGCGGCCCTGGCGCGCCGCCGGATCGTGCCGCGCGTGCTGCGGGACGTGCACGAGCGCGATCTGTCGGTGGAGGTTCTGGGCCGCCCGCTGCCCGCGCCCCTCGCCCTGGCGCCGGTCGGCGTGCTGTCGATCATGCATCCGGACGCCGAGCCCGCCGCCGCCCGGGCCGCCGCCGCACAGGGGGTGCCGTACATCCTGTCCTCGGCGTCCAGCACGCCCATGGAACAGGTCGCGGAGGCGATGGGCGACGCCGAGCGCTGGTTCCAGCTGTACTGGGCCAAGGACCGCGAGGTCACCCGGAGCTTCCTGCACCGGGCGAAGGCGGCCGGGTACACGGCGCTGTTCGTCACGCTGGACACCCCGCTGCTGGCCTGGCGGCCGCGCGACCTCGACCAGGCGTACCTGCCGTTCCTGCACGGCGTGGGCACCGCCAACTACTTCTCCGACCCGGCCTTCCTGGCGGGCCTGGCGAAGCCGGTGCACGAGGATCCGAACGCGGCGGTGATGCACTTCGTCGGCATGTTCGCGGACCCCGGCAAGACCTGGCCGGACCTGGCGTTCCTGCGCGAGAACTGGGACGGCCCGATCGTGCTGAAGGGCATCCTGCACCCGGACGACGCCCGGCTCGCCGCCGACGCCGGCATGGACGGAGTCGTGGTGTCCAACCACGGCGGCCGGCAGGTGGCCGGTTCGGTGGCCGCGGCCGACGCGCTGCCCCGGGTCGCCGAGGCGGTCGGCGACCGGCTCACGGTCCTGTTCGACAGCGGGATCCGCACCGGAGACGACATCGTCAAGGCGCTCGCGCTCGGCGCGCGGGCGGTCCTCGTCGGACGCCCCTACGCCTACGGGCTCGGTCTCGACGGCCAGTCCGGTGTCGAGCACGTGATCCGCTGTCTGCTCGCCGAACTGGACCTCACCCTCGCCCTGTCGGGACACTCGCGTCCCGCCGACGTGGGCGCCGCGGACCTCGTCGAGGACCCCGTGTGACCACGGACGGCGCCGAAGCCCGCTGAGTCCCGCCCGGCCGGTCGTGCCGTGTACCCGACCGGCCGGACAGGCCTGGCGCGCGCGGCCGATCCTTCGGCGGCGCGCCGCACCGCGGGCCGCCGGGGGATCGGCCGGATCACGGCACGTGCGGCCCGGAGACGAGGCCACCGTTCCTGTCGTAGGGCCAGGCGTTGGCGACGCAGCCGTGCAGGCCCTTGATCTGCTGCATCATCACAGGAGCCGGTCGGCCGGGGCCCGCGCAGGTCATGTGCGTGTAGCCCAGGAAGTGCCCCATCTCGTGGTTGATGATCAACGCCCGGTAGTCGTGGATCGGACCGTCGAACGTCGGTGAGCCCTCGACCCAGCGTCTGAGGTTCACCACCACCCCGCCGGGAATCTCGCAGTTGTACGCGCCCTTGGTGTCCTGGTGGATGCCCGCCCAGCACAGGGCGTCCGCCGTTCCCGGCGTCGCGATCCTCACCTTGAGGTCGTAGGACTGCCCCTCGCTCACCAGCTGGAAGGCGTGGGCCTGGTCGTGGGTCCAGCCCCGGGGAGCGGCGAGTATCCCGGCGATCTCGTCCGCCGCCTCGGCCGGCGAGACGTCGAGCCCGGTCTCGACCTCCACGACGTAGCGGAGCGGACGCGGCCCATGACCCACCTTCGCGCCGTCGGTCCGCGCGGCGACGAACGTGCCGCTGCCGGTCGAGGGGATCTCGGTCTTTGTCGGCGGAGGCGGAGTCGGAGTCGGCGTGGGCGACGGAGGCGGTGTGGGAGGCCGGGCGGGAGCGGACGTGGCGTGCGCGCTGCCCCGCGGGTGCGGCGCACCGCCCGACACCTCCTTCCGGCCGCCGCCCAGGAGGAACACCGCGGAGCCGAGCAGGCCGACGACCACCAGCGTGCCGATCAGCACGCTCCACCCCCGGCGGCGCGGGCGGCCCCGGCGGCGTGAGGACCGGCGGCGGCCCTGGCCGGAGGACCGTTGTCGACGGCCACCGCGGCGCGGGACCTCGTCGCTGTCGGCGGGCGCCGCGGATTTCCGCTCTCGTACCGATTGCATGGCAGCTCAGGCTGGCCAGGTCAGATGATGGCCCCTGGTTCGAATGATCTCGAATCGATAACGCGTGCCTGCGCTCCGGCTGGCGGCCACCCCCGCACCCCGACCCCCTGTGCGCCTCCTATGACCCTTCTGTAACAGCTCCCGAGCGGGGCCTTCGCCCGGGACGGGCGGCGAACGCGATCTGCCTACACTGTCGACGTGCCACGAGTCCTGATTGTCGAAGACGACCCAGATGTCCGTAAGGCCGTCCAGCTGGCGCTCCGACATCAGGGGCATGAGGTCCACGCCGCCGGAACGGGTGAAGAGGGACTGGACCAGCTCCGTCCCTTCCGCCCGGACGTCGTCGTGCTCGACCTCATGCTGCCCGGCATCTCCGGCCTCGACGTGTGCCGGCGGATCAGGGATCGCGAGCAGGTCCCGATCATCATGGTGACCGCCAAGGGGGACGACATCGACGTGGTCGTCGGGCTGGAGGCGGGCGCGGACGACTACGTCGTCAAGCCCGTTCAGGCCCGGGTGCTCGACGCGCGAATACGGGCCGTACTGCGCAGACAGGACGCCCCGGTCTCCGACGCGGTCCGGCCGAGGCCAGAGGTACACGGCGAGCTGGTCGTCGACCGCGCCGGGCTCCAGGTGACCCACCGTGGTGACCCCGTCGCCCTCGCCCCTTCCGAGCTGCGGCTGCTGCTGACCCTGTCGGCCTCGCCCGGCCAGGTGTTCAGCCGCCAGCAGTTGCTGGAGGCCGTCTGGGAGCACAGCTACCACGGCGACATACGACTCGTGGACGCCTGCGTGAAGCGACTGCGCGGCAAGCTCGGTGAGCTGGGCGGTGATTCCCGCTACATCCAGACCGTGCGCGGCTTCGGTTACCGCTTCGGTACGTCGTGAGCGGCCGGAGACCGCCCCGGTCCCTTCGGGGGTTCCTGGCCCGGGCCCCGCTCGCGGTGCGCGGACTGCGCTCCCGCCTGGTGGTGGCCTTCGCCCTGGTGGCCGTGGCCAGCGCGCTGAGCACCGGAGCCCTCGCCTTCCGGGAGGCCCGCACGGGGGTGTTGCAGCAGAGCCAGGACTCCGTCATCCGGCAGTTCCGGGCCGGCGTCGACGACGTGGCGGCGTACACCCCCCTGCCGCCGAGCCGGTCGCAGTTGCAGGCGGCGGTGAACCAGGTGCTCCAGGCCAACCCGTCACAGGGGTGGCGGGTCCTGGCCACGTACGGCAGCCTGCGCGCCTACGCGCCCAGTGCCGACTTCGACCGGATCAGCCCCCAGCTGCGCCGGTCCGTACAGACCCGACGCGCGGCGGTGTTCCAGCGCGTGAACGCCGACGGGCATCCCTGTCTCGTCGTCGGCATGCCGGTCACCTATCTCGACGACGAAGGGAAGGAGCCCAAGCTCTCCGGGCTGGTGATGTACCTGGTGGTGCCGCAGGACACCGAGGAGGCCTACGTCAGCGCGATGGTCAGCGCCATCGAGCACGCCACCCTCGTGGCGCTGGGCCTCGCCGTGATCCTGGCGCTGCTGGCCGCGAGCGGCGTACTGCGCCCGGTGCGGGCGTTGCGCGGGGCGACGCGCCGGATGGCCGAGGGGCACCTCGACGTCCGGCTGGCCGTCAACGGCTCCGACGAACTGGCCGACCTCTCCCGGTCCTTCAACGACACGGCGGCAGCGCTGGAGCGGTCGGTCGCGGAGCTGCGCCGTCTGGAGGCCCAGGCGCGCCGCTTCGTCGCGGACGTCTCCCATGAACTGCGCACACCGCTGGCGGCGATGTCGGCGGTCACCGACGTGCTGGACGAGAGCGCGCCGCACCTGGGCCAGGAGACCGGCGACGCGTTGCGGCTCATCAGCGAGGGGACCAGCCGGCTGAGCGGGCTGGTGGAGGACCTGATGGAGATCTCCCGCTTCGACGCGGGCGCGGTCGAACTCCACCTGGACGAGATCGACCTGGCCGAGTCCGTACGGCGCACCCTCGCCTCGCGGGGGTGGCGGGACACGGTGGAGACCCGTCTGCCCCGGCCCGGTGCGCTGCGCGCGCGGGTGGATCCGCGCCGACTCGACGTGGTGATGGCCAATCTGGTCGGCAACGCGCTGCGGCACGGGGCGCCGCCGGTACGGCTGACCATGGACGTTCGGCAGGAGGGCACGGACCAGGAGGGAACGGACGTGGCCTGGGCCGTCATCGAGGTGAGCGACAACGGTCCGGGGATCGCCGAGGACGCCATGCCGCATGTCTTCGAACGCTTCTACAAGGCGAGCACCTCACGGACCAGGAGCGAGAGCAGCGGGCTGGGCCTGGCCATCACGGCGGAGAACGTCCGCCTGCACGGAGGACGGGTCGGCGCGGCGAACCGGCCCGGCGGCGGCGCGGTGTTCACGGTCGAACTCCCGCTGCGCCGCGACTCCGTGGCCGCCGACGACACCGCGGCGGGTGCCCGGTGAAGGGCTCGCGTGCGGCGGGCCCACGCCGAGCGGGCCCACACACGACGGGCTCACGCACCACGGGCTCGCGCACGGTCGCGCTGCTGGCCGGCATCGCCGCCGCGCTCACGCTGGTGTCGTGCGGAGTACCTCCGTCCGACGTCATCGAGGCCGGCGTCCCGGCGAGCAGGCCGGCCGCCCCCGAGCCCTCGGGGGCGGCCGCCGTCCCGTTCTACTTCCTGAGCGACGGTGATCTGAGGCCGTATCCCCGCAAGATCGGCGACCCTGGCGACTTCTCGGCCGTCGTGGGTCTGCTGTTCGACGGACCGACCGGGAGCGAGACCGCGACCGCCACCACCCGGCTGCCCCGCCTGACGAGGACACCCGACGTGACGCTCGGCGGCGACAACACCTTCTCCGTCCGGCTCCTCGAAGACGTCCCTCCGCTGAGTCACCTGGCCATGATGCAGTTGGCGTGCACGGTGGCCGGTCTCCCGTACAACCCGGTGCGCTCGAAACCGGACCCGGCCGGGGACGGTGTCCTGGCAGCTCCGGCCGAACCCACGCGGCGGACCACCGTACCCACGAGCGTCCGGGTGCTCGGCGCCGGATGGGCGATGACACAGTCGAACGACTCGTGCCCGGACGCCCCCCAGCCGTAGGAGCCGCCCGCCCGGACCGTGGCCGCCGCCCGAGGGGAGCCGCACGGCTTCCCGTGCCCGGCTCCGACCGCCTCAGGGGCCGAGGGGCCGCCCGGCGTGGCACCGGGCGGCCCCTCGGCAGGATCCGGACGAGCCGTCAGGCCGCCCGCGGGCCGCTTCCCGCCGTCCGCGAGGCCGCCGTGCCGCTCGCGGGCCGCTAGGCCGTGCGTTCCGAGAGTTCGACGCGCCGCGCGGTCGGGCCGTCGCTGCCGGTGATCGCCTGCGAACCCGGGCCGGCCGAGGCCACTTCGGTCAGCCAGCGCTGGCCGACGGACCGGTCGCGGGCCTTGACGACGAGGTCGGCGCCCGGGTTCTCGCCGGCGGTGGCGAGCGCGAGGGTCTCGTCCCAGCGGGGCAGCAACTCGCCCTGCACGGTGAGGTCGTAGCGCACGTCGTCGCCCCGGGCCTCCTGCTCCTTCGCGCAGGAGCCGAGGATCACGACACCGGCGTCCGCGCGCGAGTCCAGACACAGCGCCGGGTCGGCGACACTGCGCACCAGCCCGTCGTTCTCGTACGCCCACTGCTGGGTCCAGGCGGAGGAGCACTCCGCGAGTTCGACGGCCGTCCCCGGCTGGGCCGGGCCGGCGAAGTCCAGGCACAGGTCCGCGGCGATGTTGCGCAGTCTGGTCTGCCGTTGCGCGGTGGGCAGTTGGGCGCTGCCCGGTGGCGCGGTGGAGACGGCCGGCGGCAGCGAGGCGTCGGCGCCGGGCGCCGTGACCCGGCCGTCGCTGACGCTGCTGGAGGCGGCCGGGTCGACGCCGCCGTCGTCGCCCGTCCAGAGGCCGACGACCAGCAGGCTCGTCAGCACTCCGGCCGAGGCGAGGCCGACGCCGGTGCGCAGCGCCCGGGGCGAACGTCCCTCGTCCGGCGCCGCCCGCCTGGCCGGCAGCGGGATGCGGGCCAGGATGCGCCGGCCGCCCGCGCGGCGGGAGCCGCCGCCACCGTGCCGGGCGGAGCCCCGGGGGCGGGAACCGGGCTGGGCGGAGCGTCCCGGGCGTGAGTCGACGTAGCGGCGGGCGCCCCAGCCGAGGACCGCCTCGGCGAGCAGGGTCCCCAGGCCGCCCTCGAAGTGGCCGAGTTGTTCGGCGGCGGAACGGCAGTAGCGGCACTCCGACAGATGTTTCTGGACATCCGGCAGCAGGCCGCCGCCGCGGCGCATGGGAACGTCGAGAAGCCGGTTGTAGAAACGGCATTCGTCGGTCGGGGCCAGTTCCCGGTGGGCGCGTACGCAGCCCTGGCGGAATTTCTCCTGAGCCTGCTCCAGCAGGGCCGACGCGGAGTCGAGGTCCATGCCCAGCAGCCCCGCGGGGACGAAGACGGGCTCCGCCTCGACCTCGGTGTGCCAGAGCAGGCACTGCGCGTCCGGGGGAAGGGACTGGAACGCCCGTTGGGCCAGCTCGCGGTTCTCGGCCGTCATGGACTTGGCGGTGCGCATACCGCGTCCACCGGCCGGCTTCTGCAACTCCGGCAGGACCGCGGCTACCCGGTCCGCCTCGGCCCAGTGCCGGACGGTGTCCCGCACGGTCACCAGCAGCCGCGGGCGCAGCGCGGTGGCCGGTTCGCCCAGGTTGAGCCGGTCGAAGACCTGGTGGAACGCGGCCCCGGTGACCATCGCGGCGATCTGCGCCGAAGAGGCCAGACAGATGGCCGCGTAGGCGTGCACCGGCTGCCAGTGCCGCGCGATGAGCAGCGCGGACGACTGGGCGACCTCGGCGTCCGGGCCGCCCCTCATCCGGAGGGCGAGGGTCTCGTCGGACTCTCCGGGGTCCCCGCCGGGCGGGGGAAAGGGCGGACGAGGGGGGTGGGGGGTGGGCACTGAACGGGTTCCTTCCCACGCGCGCGTGAGCACACAGAATTTCAGGTCGCCGAAAGGGCCGCGGGATTGGCACGTACCTTTCGGGGCGGGTGCGAGGGAGGCGAATTCGCCGGGCGCGTACCGGCCCCGGATCACCGAAGGGCGAATGCGGCCCGGCCATTGCCCCCCGCACGAGTGGTTCAGCTTTACACAACTCACTCGCACACAACAAGCCGCGAGAGCAACATCCGCTTCTTAGAGATTGCGTCAAATACGCAGTCCGCGCAGGGTCCTTGTACGGGCTTTCGGGATTGCCCGCGCCGCGCGTGAATCGGCCACCCGCCCCCGGAGCGGCACTCCTGCTCCGGGGGCGGGTGGCGGCGTCAGATCTGCCAGGAACGCAGCCGGTCGGCCGCGCCGTAGACGTCCGCCTTGCCGCTCATCAGGTCCCGGGCGAGATCGACGAGGGCGCCATACGGCGGGTCGATGCCGACGCCGCTGACGAACATGTACGCCACCGCCGTCGCGCAGGCGAAACGCGCGTTGGCCGTCGGCAGGGGCTTCAACAGGGCGAGGGTGTGCAGCAGTGCGGCGGCGCGCCAGGCCGGGTCGGCGTCGACCCCGAGGCGGGGCGGGTCCACACGATGCCGGGCGACGGCGGCCACCAGTGCGGAGAAGTCGTTGACGGTGGGCTGGTCGGGCAGGACTTCCTCATGGCGCTGAAGCAGCCAGGGCACATCGATATGGATGACGGGTGCCATCGCTCAGGCGGCCCGCCCCTCGCCCTTGGCGGGCGGTTCGTCGTCCGGGAAGGCGGCCGCGAATTCCTCGGCGTGGGCCGAGAAGAACCGGCGGAACGCGTCCGCCCCCTCTTGCAGCGCCCGGTGCCGGGCTATGTCGGCCGCGGCGGCCTCACGCACGAGCGCCTTCATCGACGTACCGCGCTCCTTGGCGATCTGCCGCAGATCCTCTAGCTCGCGGTCGCTGAACTCCACATTGAGAGCTGGCATGCCACTTACGGTACCGCGCGGGTACTTTCTCGTAAATATGCGCAGGTCAGTGGCGGTATCGGGTGGTACCGGCGGGGAGTTGCGGGCGGCCCCGCCCCGGTGCCGGAGCCAGTCCGGAGCGGGGCCGCCCGTGCTCATCCCTGGTCGGCCACGAAGGACGCCATCCGGGCCAGTGCCGCGTTCCAGTTGATCGCGGTCTCGTTCGTCGACCAGGACTGGATGTCGTCGATGTAGCAGAACTGGCCGACGCACCCCTGGAGTCTGCTCTGCGCGTAGGGGTCCTGGATGCCGGAGTTGGGGCCTCCGGCGAGCGTGCCGGCGGGCGGATCCGGGAGGCTCGGGTCGAGTTCACGGGCGTACCAGCGGCTGTGCTGCCGGTGGGAGCTGACCTCGCCGTAGCCGGTGACGTAGGAGATGTTCAGGGCGTTGCGGCCGAGGACGTAGTCCATGCTCTGGACGGCGCCGTCGCGGTACCGGGCGGCGCCCGTGATGTCGTACGCGGCCGAGATCACCACGGCGTTGTTCAGGACCTGATGGGTGGAGCCCCAGTCGTAGACGTTGCCCGCGGGGGCGTAGGGCATGCCGTACGCCTGGGACGTCAGGGTGGCCAGGTAGCGGTCGGCGCCCGCGACCACGGAGCGGCGCACCCGGTCACGGCCGGGGAGCCTGCTCGGCACGGCCGCGAGGTCGAGGCGGCCCGCCGCCGCCGTGCGGCCCCAGTCGAAGCCGAGGCTGCCGAAGATGTCGGCCGTGTGCACCGGGGAGTTCAGCACGTACGTCTCGAACTGCCGCTCTCCGGTGGTGAGATACAGCTCCGCGGCGGCCCAGTAGAACTCGTCGCTCGCGTCGGGGTCGGGGTAGGCACCGCCGCCGGTGCCGTCGTTCGGGTCCGCGTAGCGGTCGGGGTGGGCGAGGGCCGCCGTCCAGGCCTTGCGGGCCGCGCCGAGGGCCTTCGCGGCGAACGCCCGGTCGTAGGGGCGGTACAGACGGGCGGCCTGGGCCGCCGTCGCCGCCAGGTTCAGGGTCGCCTGGGTGGACGGCGGGTGCAGTTCACGCGGCTGCGGGTCGTCGCTCGGCAGCAACGGCAGGCCCGTCCACTGCTGGTCGTGGATCTTGTGGTGGGCCATGCCGGCCCACGGCTGCCCGTCCGGCACCTGCATGCGCAGCAGGAACTCCAGCTCCCAGCGGGCCTCGTCGAGGACGTCCGGCACATGGTTGCCGCTCTCGGGAATGGCGAGGGCGCCGTCCCCGAGCTTCGCGGGCCGGCCGGTGCGGGCGAGCAGGGAACGTTCGTAGGTGCTCAGCAGCTCCCAGGTGGCGATGCCGCCGTTGACCACGTACTTGCCGTGGTCGCCCGCGTCGTACCAGCCGCCGGTGACATCACGCGTGTAGTCGCACACTCCGGGCTGACAGGGGACGCGCGCGTCACCTTGGTTGGGGGCGGTGTCCAGATGGCCGGCCGGTCGGCCGTAGCCCGGGCGGAGTGCGTCGCTGATGGCGATGCCGCTGCGCTGGGTGTAGTAGTACTTCACCGCGTCCAGCCGCAGTCGCTCGTAGGCGGCGGTGCCGATGTCGAAGGGACGGCTGGTCTCGCCGTCGGCGACCAGCGTGAAGCCGGTGCCGGCTGTGCGGTAGGCGCCGAAGTCGATGGAGTGCGCGTTCTGCCCGGAGGAGACGTCGGTGCCGCGCGGCACGCTCCAGCCGTGGGCGACCGTGGCGCCCCGGGCGTTCCGCAGCCGCCAGGGCACTTTCACGGTGGCGTCGGTGACCAGCGTGGCGTTCTTGGGTCCGGCGGGCAGATAGGCGACCTGGTTGACGCGGACGCGCGGTCCTGTGTCGGGCTCGTACACCTCCGGCGGGACGCCGCCCAGGAGGGACACGTCGTCCAGGCAGAACCGCCAGGCGTCCGCGCCGCCGCCGACCTGGAAGGCGACCTGCGCCCGGTCGGTGTCGACGGGCGAGGTGAAGGTGTAGCTGTAGGAGTCCCCCGACGCGCTCGGCTGCGCGGTCGCTTCGTACCAGGTGTCGTAGGGCGGGTCCTGAAGTCCCACGATCGCCCGGGCGGCATGACCCTCCGGCGCGCCGGACGCGGTGAAGGAGAAGCGGTACGACTCCCCCTTCACCAGGGTGACGTCGTTCTGGCCGACGGCGGTGTCCCAGGGGTTGGCGGTGCCACCCGGCACATCCGCGCACAGCCGGCCGTCCACCAGCGCCGGCGTGACGTCGGCGGTCGTCCACCAGGGCTCGGTGGTGCTGTCGAAGGTGCCGTTCCTGAGCTGCTCGACCTCGTCGGCCCCGGCCTGCCGCACCGGCAGCACGGTGAGCGCCGCGCCCAGCAGCGCGGCCAGGGACAACAGGGCGGTTCTGCGTCGTTTCACGTCTGGGCTCCTCGGGGGGGTGCGGGCCGCGCCCCGGTGGGAGCGCTCCCAGATGCGGACGTCCGCCATGCTTGTCGCAGCCATGACACTCCGTCAACGGTCCGGACGGGAACCGGTCCCGTCGACCGCCGGACGGGACCGGATCTCGTCGGTTCGGGGCCGTGAGCGGCCTGGCCGGCAGGTCGAGTGACGTCCATGCGGACAGTGCCGTCCGGGCCGCGGGCTCGGCCACGCCTCCGACGTGCCGATCCGCACCGCTCCTCGCACCTCGCCCGGGTGACCGAGGTCCTCGGCGCCGGGCACCACCACCCCGATCGCGTCCACGATCTCCGCTGTCACGAAGGCCGGCGAACGCCCTTCGCCCGCTCAGGACTTGCGGTCCGCGGTATGTCGTACGGCGTGCGGGGCGCCGACCGTGCGCGGTACCTCGGTGGCGACCGCCCGGCCCCGCGCCGGGCCACCGCCTTCAGCTCACCTGCCTCATACGGCTTGTACGGCTGGCTCGTACGGCTCGTACGGCTCGTACGGCACCTTCCAGGTCATATGGAGCTTGCCCACGCCTGCCGTTGGGCCTGGTGCAGCTCGCAGCGCGAAGTGCGGCGGCCGGAGCCGCTTCCGGCCGCCTCGGCCGCCCGGGCCACCGAGGTGTCCGGCGGCGCGGGCGACCGGCATGGCGGAGGCGAGCTGTACCGGTCCGCGCCTGACCGTCATGACAGCTCTCCCTCATCAAAGCTCCGGAATACTCACAACTGATCGCACACAAACAGAATCTGACGATGTGCCACAGATGCCCGACAAGGTTCCGGAAGTCCTCTTCCGCGCCGGGGGTCGCGTGCGGGACGACGGCCGGGGAGCGCGTGACGAGGTGGCGGGCGGTTTCGGGTGCGGGACTACGGCCCGGCGCCCTCGCGACCGTCCCGCCGTCCGGGCGGGGTCACCGTCCGCGCGGCACCCGGACGCACTACGCTGAGGGCTCAAGTGACCCTCTTGTCACTGTGAGTGTGCGCGATGGAGTGGCGAGGATGAGCCCGGACTACCCGTTCGACGATGCCGCGACGGCGCGGGCTGTCATCGCGGACGACGGCACGCTGGCCGAATGGAACGCGGGGGCCCGACGGCTGCTGGGCTGGGAGGCGGCCGAGGTCGTCGGACGACCGGCCGCACGGCTGCTCGCCGACGGGAGCACCGTCGCGGTGCCCGCCCCGGCCGAGGGCCGCCGGCACGGCACCCTCGCCCTGCGCCACCGCGACGGCAGTACGGTCTCCGTCTGGCTGCTCGCCCACCACCGGCGACGACGCGACGGCGGTCCCGATCACTGGCTCGTCGTCACCCCGCTGGAGGCCGGCGCCCCTCCGGCGGCGGACGACCCGCTGGCCGCGGCGGCGCTGCTCCAGTCCCCCTGCGCCCTCGCGGTCTATGACGAGCGGCTGCGGCTGCGCCATCTCAACGACGCCATGGCCCGGGTGATCGGACTGCCCGAGGAGCGCGTCCGGGGACTGCGGGTCGCCGAGATCGGTGGCCGGACGCAGAGCGCGGATCTGGAGGAGCAACTGCTGAAGGTGCTCGTCTCCGGCCGGCCGCTGGACGTGCAGACGTACGCCCGCACCGGGGGCGAGAACCGGGCGCACGCCTGGCTGGCCCGGATCGCCCCGGTCATCGACGGCGACGGCCGGGTCCGAGGGGTGTGTCTGACCGCCCACGACTTCACCGAGAACTACCTCGCCCGGGAACGGCTGCAACTCGTCAACGAGGCGAGCGTACGCATCGGCACCACCCTCGACGTCACCCAGACCGCGCAGGAACTGGCGGACGTCTGCGTACCCGCCCTCGCGGACTTCGTCAGCGTCGACCTGCTGGACCCACGGGAGCCGGGCGGTGAGCCACCGGGGCCGCGAACCGCCCCGGTGGAGCTGCGCCGGGCCGCGCACCGGTCGGCGCACCCGGGCGACCCCGAGGCCGTGGTCGAGCCGGGGCACACCCAGAGCTACCCGGCCGGATCGCCGCAGGCCGACTGCCTGGTGGCCGGCCGGCCGATCGTCGCCTCGGTCCCGGACGGCGACCTGGACCAGTGGCTGGCCCGGGACGAGGCACGCCACAGGCGGGTCGGGGAGTACGGCATCCACTCCACGATGTCCGTGCCGATCCAGGCCCGCGGCACGACTCTCGGCGTCGCGGTCCTCACCCGCTTCCTGCGCCCTGACCCCTTCACGCCCGACGACGTGCTGCTGGCCGAGGAGGTGACCGCGCGGGCCGCCGTCTGCATCGACAACGCGCGCCGGTTCTCCCGCGAACGGGAGACGGCGTACGCGCTGCAACGCAGCCTGCTCCCCCGGACCCTGCCGCGGACCGCGGCCGTGACGGCGGCCTCGCGCTATCTGCCGGCCACCCGGGCCGGGGTGGGCGGCGACTGGTTCGACGTGATCCCGCTGTCCGGGATGCGGGTCGCCCTGGTCGTCGGTGAC
Organism: Streptomyces sp. NPDC002306; assembly: GCF_053593435.1. Lineage (NCBI taxonomy): Bacteria > Bacillati > Actinomycetota > Actinomycetes > Kitasatosporales > Streptomycetaceae > Streptomyces > Streptomyces sp. NPDC002306. The sequence goes on along the minus strand of NZ_JBSFCK010000037.1, from coordinate 6,395 downwards.
GTCATCGGCCGCGGCATCCAGGCCTCCGCGACCATGGGCCGGCTGCGCACCGCCGTGCGCACCCTCGCGGACATCGACCTGGCGCCCGACGAACTGCTCACCCACCTGGACGACCTGGTGGTACGGCTGTCCGCCGAGGCCGGTGGCGAGGGCAGCCCCGGCGAGGTCGGGGCCACCTGCCTGTACGCGGTGTACGACCCGGTGTCCCGGCGCTGCACGCTGGCCCGGGCCGGGCATCCCGCGCCGGTGGCGGTGGAGCCGGGCGGCCCGCCCCGGCAGGTCGACCTGCCCGAGGGTCCGCCGCTGGGCGTGGGCGGGCTGCCCTTCGAGTCGGCCGAGCTGTGTCTGGCCGAGGGCACCGTGCTGGCCTTCTACACGGACGGGCTGACCGAGTCCCGCGAGCGGGACGTGGCGGCGGGCCGGCGACTGCTCGTCGAGGCCCTGGCGGGCGACTCGGCCTCCCTGGACGAGACCTGCGACCGCGTCCTGCACGCGTTGCTCCCGGCCGGCGGGGCCGCCGACGACGTGGCCCTGCTGCTGGCCCGCACCCAGGTGCTGCCCCGCTCCCAGGTCGCGACCTGGGACGTCCCGGGCGACCCGGCGCTGGTCGCCGAGATCCGGAAACAGGCCGTCGAGCAGCTCGCCGCCTGGGGGCTGAGCGAGGCCGCGTTCCCGACCGAGCTGGTGGTGAGCGAGCTGGTCACCAACGCCATCCGGTACGGCGCCCGGCCCATCCGGCTGCGGCTGATCCACGATGCGACCACACTGATCTGCGAGGTCTCCGACACCAGTCACACGGCCCCGCACCTGCGGCGCGCGAAGACCTGGGACGAGGGCGGCCGGGGACTGCTGCTCGTCGCCCAGCTCACCCGGCGCTGGGGCAGCCGGCACACCTCCGACGGCAAGACGATCTGGGCGGAGCTGGCGCTGCACGACGAGGGGTGAGCTCCCGGGCACGACGAGGAGTGAGCTCCCTGGCTCGGCGGGTGCGAGCCCGCGGTCGCGGTGAGGAAGTGCGTTCCGGCCGATCCGGGCGCGTTCCTCCCCCGTCCGCTTCGGACGGGCGCGAGCGGGAACTCGCTGTACATGCCACAGCCGAAGAGCCTCTCCACCGCGCTGCTGTGCGCGGTCGCGCTGCTGGGCCTGGCGACCGCCTGCGCCGACGGTGACGGCACGGCGGCCGCGGGTTCCACCCGGCCGCCGACCGGCACGGCGAGCACCGCGCGACAGCCGACGACGACCACCGCGAGCATGCCGAAGAGCACACCGGCGGCCGCGACCGGCGGTTCCACGAGCGCCGGCGGCGGCACCCGCTGTCACACCCGGGAACTGCGCGCCTCGGTCGGCCGTAACAACCCGGGAGCCGGGCAGGAGAACTTCCCGGTCGTCCTGACCAACACCTCCGCGCGCACCTGCACGCTGTACGGCTTCCCCGGCGCCGCGTTCCTCGACGGCGCCGGACGGCAGGTCGGACCGGACCCGAAGCGCGCCTCCGGCGCCACGGCGACGACCGTCACACTGGCGCCGGGCCGCAGCGCCTGGGCCGGGCTGACGTTCGCCAACCCGGAGGTCAGCGAGGCCAGTACGGCCACTCCGTCGTCGCTCGTCGTCACCCCGCCGGACGAGCGGGACCAGCTCACCGTGCGCTGGACGGGCGGCAAGGTCCCGGTCGCGGGCACCGCGTCGTCGGTGTACCTGACGGCGTTCAGCCCCGGCAGCGGCGCCTGACGGACCCGCCCCGGCGGTCAGTGACGGCCGCCGCCGCTCCCGTTCCCGTGGCCTCCGTACCCGCCGCCGTACCCGCCGGACCCATAGCCGCCGCCGTACCCGCCGTTGTCGTATCCGCCGTTGCCGTATCCGCCGTTGCCCGAGCAGGCGTACGGGTACAGCGCGCACGGGTCGACGGGCGTGGCCGGACTCGTCGGGGTCGGCGTCGGCGTCACCCGGGTCGCGGACGGCGTGGGCGCGGGGGCCGGGGCCTTCTTCGGGGTGGGGGTCGGCGAGGTGTCGGCGTCCCAGTTGACGGCTTCCATCTGGGGGTCGGGCTCGGAGGTGTCGATCACCCAGCGCTGGGAGGTGGTGTCGCCGCGGTTCTTCAGGACCAGGGCGCCGGAGCCGTCGGTGGCGGCGGGGCTGAGGGCCAGGTTCTGGTTCGAGCGGGGCACCAGGGTGCCCTGGAGCGTGAAGTCGTAGCGGACGTTCCTGCCGCCCGGCTCGGCCTCGCCCGCGCACGGGGCGAGCCGCACCGAGTAGCCGAGGCGGGAGTCCAGGCACAGGGCGGGGGCCGCGACGCTGCGCAGCAGACCATCGGTCTCGTACGTCCACTGCTGGCCGGGCGCGGAGGAACAGGAGGCGAGTTCGGCCTCGGCGCCCTCGACGGTCTTCTTGCCGGCGACGGCGATGCAGAGGCCGGACTCGACGTTGTGCAGCCGGCCGTGCAGGGTGTCCTGGGTCTCCTCGGCCGCGCCCACCCACGACGGGTCCGCGCTCGACGCGCCGCCCGCGCCGGTGCCGGAGGCCCGGGCGGCACCGCCGGTGGCCTCGGTGTTCCCGTCCCCGGAGCCGAGCGCGGACCACAGGACCAGCGGGACGACGATCAGGCCGCTGACGGTGAGGACGGCGGCGGTGAGGTTGCGGCGGCGGGCGGCCCTGGCCCGCTGGGCCGACCGACGGGAACCCCGGCGCGGTCCGGTGACGGCGGTGGATCCGGCGTCCGCGCCGGTACGGGTTCCGCCGCCCGTACGGGTTCCGGTGCCGGGCCGCGGGGCGGTGAAGGGCTCGCCCAGGACGGCCGGGGGGCCGGGGGTCGCGCTGAGGTCGGCGGTCTCCTCGGTCGCCTCGGCGCCGGCCGTCCGTGACCCGACGTAGGCGCGGGCGCCCCAGCCGAGCACGCCTTCGGCCACGGCGAGGCCGAGGCCCGCGTTGAACGCGGTCAGCTGCTCGGCCGTGTCGCGGCAGTGCCTGCACCGGTCCAGGTGGCGGCGCAGATCGGGGTCGATGTCGGCGTCTCCGCGCCGGCAGGTCACGTCCAGCAGCCGGAGGTAGCGCCGGCACTCCTGCTCCGGCGCGAGTTCCTGGTGGAACTGGAGGCACTCCTCGCGCAGCCGGTCGCGTCCCCGGCGCAGCGCGACACCCGCGCCGTCCTCGTCCAGTCCGAGCAGCGCGGCCGGTGCGGCCAGCGGCTCGGCCTCGACCTCGACATGCCACAGCAGACACCGGGCCGACTGGGGCAACCGCTGGAACGCCCGGGACAGCAGGCGCCGGCCGGCCGGCGGCAGCAGCCGGGCGGAGGCGCGGTCGCCGTCGTCGGACGCGGTGCGCAGGGCGGGGTGGAGCAGGTCGCGTCTGCCGTCGGTGTCCCACTCGGCGGCGATGCGGCGCACGGTGACGAGCAGGCGGGGCCGCCAGGCGGCGGTCGGCCCGTCGTGCCGCAGGGATTCGCCGAACAGCCTGGTGAAAGCGGCGGTGGTCAGCATCCCGGCGGCCCGGACGCCGTCGGTGCACAGGCGGGCATAGGCGAAGGCCGCTTCCCAGTGCCGGTCGAGCAGTTCACCGACGGGATGCGGCGCCGGCGACGCCCCCGTCCACTGCTTCAGCTCCGCGCTCAGCTGCGCGTCCGTCGCATCGAACGGATGCGCGGGCCCCGGAGAATTCATCGGGCCTGCCTCGTTCACGGCTGCATTCCTTCCGGGGGCATGCTGCATTAAGTCCGTACCAAGGGTGGGGGACTTCGCCGACAGAACGGCGGAGCCCTGATGGGACAGTGTTCGACACCTCGGCCGTCCGCCGGTGGGGGCTCTTTCGGAGCGTGGGGGGAGGCGGACGGGAGTGGCCTTGTGCGCACAGCTGAGCGAAATTCTTTGTCTGCACGCCAACAACGCACACCTTTGCACAGGCCGGGGAGACGGAACAAGGGATCCCGCGTTTTTGTGCATTGCGCACCCTGGGGCAGTAATTGACGGAACGTCAATCACGTCCGCTTAGCGCATTCACGTCCTCTGCCCGCCCTCTATCGGAGCGGAATTCGCGGCACGCATTCCCGTCCGGTACGCGCCGGGCGGGATGCCGTGCCGTTCCCGGAACACCCGGTTGAAGTGGAAGGGACTGGCGAAGCCCGAGGCCCTGGCCACGCGCTCCACGGACAGGTCGGTGCTCTCCAGCAGTCGGGCGGCATGACTCAGCCGCGCCTCGCGCAGGGCCCGCATGGGCGGCCGGCCGAGTTGCCGGGTGAAAAGGTGCGCGAACCTCGACGGCGAGAGCGCCGCACCGCGCGCGAGCGAGCGCACCGTGTGCGGGTGTCCCGGGTCCGACACCATCAACTCCAGTGCCCGGGACAGTCGTTCGTCCACGTCGGACGCCGCCGCGGGCGGACGCGCCGCGCTGGTGGCGAGCAGGACGGTCTCCTCCAGCGAGCACAGGGCGAGTTCCCTGGCGGCGCCGCCGTGCGCCACGGCCACGTCCCCGTCCATGGACGGAGCGCGCATCCCGTTGCCGCGGAGCGAGGGCGCGGGTCCGTGCGGCACCGAGTTCGCGCCGCGCGGACCGCACTGACCTCGCCTCGCCGGCGGCGCCCGTCAGTGACCGGCGACCGCGTGCGGGGCGTAGGGCTCCTGGAGCGCCTCGATCTCCTCGTCGCTCAGGGTGAGTTCGACGGCGGCGACGGCGTCCTCGATGTGCTGCGGCTTGGCGGCGCCGACGATGGGCGCGGCCACGGTGTCCTGGTGCAGCAGCCAGGCGAGGGCGACCTGGGCGCGCGGGACACCGCGTGCGGCGGCGATCCGGGTCACGGCCTCGACGACGCCTCGGTCGCTCTCCAGGTAGAGGGTGTCGCCGAAGCCGTCGGTGGCGCTGCGGCCGGTGACGGTGCCCCAGTCCCGGGTCAGGCGGCCCCGGGCGAGCGGGCTCCAGGGCAGCACGCCGACGCCCTGGTCCGCGCAGAGGGGCAGCATCTCGCGCTCCTCCTCGCGGTAGAGGAGGTTGTAGTGGTTCTGCATGGAGACGAACTTGGTCCAGCCGTGCTTCTCGGCGGTGTACTGGGCCTTGGAGAACTGCCAGGCGTACATCGAACTCGCGCCGATGTAACGGACCTTGCCCGCCTTCACCAGGTCGTGCAGGGCCTCCATCGTCTCCTCGACGGGAGTTTGCGGGTCCCAGCGGTGGATCTGGTAGAGGTCGACGTAGTCGGTGCCGAGACGGCCGAGGCTGTGGTCGATCTCGGTCATGATCGCCTTGCGGGACAGTCCGCCGCCGTTGGGCCCGGGGCGCATCCGGCCGTGCACCTTCGTCGCGAGCACGATGTCGTCGCGGCGCGCGAAGTCGCGCAGCGCCTTGCCGACGATCTCCTCGCTGGTGCCGTCGGAGTAGACGTTGGCGGTGTCGAAGAAGTTGATCCCGGCCTCCAGCGCCTGACGGACGAGCGGGCGCGAGGCCTCCTCGTCGAGCGTCCACGCGTGTGCGCCGCGGTCGGGCAGCCCGTAGGTCATGCAGCCCAGACAGATCCGCGACACGTCCAGACCCGTCGAACCGAGCTTCACGTACTGCATTGCTGCTGCTCCTGCCTTCGGTGTGGGATACCTCAGCGGAGCGTACGTCGTCACGCGATCACCGCGGCCCCGCGTCCCGGCGGAGCCGCCGACCCGGTGAACGCCCGGGCGCGGACGGCGGACCGGCCGAGTACACCTAGAGCAGGTCCAGTGCCCGTGTCCAGCAGAAGTCCGGCCGCTCGCCGTCCGGTCCCGTCCCGCCCGCGTACGGGTCGGCGAAACGGACGCCCATCGCACCCAGACGTACGAGGCTCTCCCCGTAGGCGGGATGGGCGACCAGGGCGTCGGCCACGCAGGGCAGCACGGCGATCGGGACACCCAGGCCGGGGGCCTCGCACAAGGTGGCCAGGGCGAGGGTGTCGGCGACGCCCGCCGCCCACTTGTTGACGGTGTTGAAGGTCGCGGGCGCGACGACGACGGCGTCCGGGGGCGGGAAGGGCCGCGGTTCGCCGGGCCTGCGCCAGGCGGAGCGGATGGGCCTGCCCGTCCTGGTCTCGACGGCATCGGTGTCGAAGAAGCCGCCTCGGGCCGCCGTCGGCGTGGCGAACACGCCGACCTCCCAGTTGCGTTCCTGCGCGGCCGTGATCAGCTCGCCGACGTCGGCGGCGATCCCGGCGGCACAGACGACGACGTAGAGAAAGGGCTTCCCGCCGGGTTCGGTCATCCGCGCAGATTACTGAACCGGTGACGGGAGTCCCCGTCCGGGCCGCCGGGCCGGCCGGCCGAGGGCGCGGTGGTCACCGCGGGCCTCGGCGGCGGCCTCGGCGGCGGCGCGGAGGCCCCCGCCCACGCCCCCCGGGGGGGGCCGCCGCACGGGGGGGGGGGCACGCCCGCGGGGCCCCGACGGGGAAG
>NZ_JBSFCK010000036.1:0-51209 GCF_053593435.1 Streptomyces sp. NPDC002306 | reverse complement strand
CAGCGCCACCGAATTACCAGCCTCATCGCCTGCCTGGGCTGCCACTTCGCCAAGGCCCCGTGGCACCAAGCACACCTACAACGACCAGTACAACCCCACGGACACCGCGAAGATCGTCAACGAGCACGCCACGGCTTGCCGCGCGCTTCCCCGCTACATCTCGGCCCGCCCGGACGACGCCCGCCGCCGCTTTCGTCACGCTCCGCATGCTCATCCGACGCTCGACGACCCGCTACCGCTGGGACGGCCGCCCCACGACCCGACGCCTCAAGTGATCCATTTGCCGGTCGCTCTAAACCCGTGCATGCAGCGCCTGCCCCCTGGTCGCCGACCGCGACACAGCCCCGCAGACAGTCCCTCAAAGCGCTGAAGCCTCGTGGAGCCGACCGCCCAGAGGACCCGCCCCGTAGTCGGACGGGGACGCGGCGGGCAGACCGCACTCATGCCGTTCCAGCAGCAGTAACAAGCATGGCCCCGTACTCAAGCCGAAGCCGCGCGCCATGGTGACGTGGCAGACCTCCCGGCCCGGGATATTCACATCCGCGGGGTCTCTGGTGTGGGGAGCGTCGGTGGGACCGGTCAAGCCGGGGGCGCGCTCTTGAAGGTGTGGGTGCGGTGCCACTGGTAGTACGGCTCCCGCAGGGGGGTCCACCAGCCGGTCGTGCGGCCCGCGAGTTTGTCGGCGATGTAGGTGCCGATCTCGGGTATGCCGGACGCAAGCGGGCTGGCCTTGAGGACGCCGCCGGGAACAACGGTGACATAGCCGTGCTCGTAGACGGCGTCGCAGCCCAGCGTGCATGCCAGCATCGCGATGTTGGCCAGGTCCCGCTTTTCTTCGTCGGTGCACAGGGCCCGCTTTTTGATGTGTGCGGCGATCAGGAAGGCGGCGGGCAGGCTGCGTCCGCACAGCGCGCACTGGCCGGCGCCGCCTGGGACCAAGCGGCGTTTGAGAGCGGTCTGCTCTCCACGCTGGGCGCGCCGTGCGGTGCGCTCGAGTTCGCCGTCGAACGCCGCGACGGCTGCGGCTGCGTCCTGTTCGGCCTGCCCGCTGGCGGCTTCGTCTGCTGCCACGGCTGCGGTGGCCGCCTCGAGGGTGAGGTAGGTCTGCAGGTGCTCGCTGTCCTCCTCGCCCAAGACGGTGATGCCCATGATGTTGCGGTTGGGATTCCAGCCCAGCAGTTGGCGGATTTCTTCGATGGGGATGTCGAAGCCGCGGGTGCCGGACAAGGCGTACATGTATTCCCAGGTGCTGCCTGCGGCGTCGGTGCCCCACAGGCGGGTTGCCAGCTCCTTGCTGCGCCACATGAAGGCGATGGTGCCGCCGAAGTACAGGCGCTTGTCGCCGCTGAAGAACACCCAGTCGCCGGGGGCCATTTTCTTGATCTTGGAGACGTTGACGTCTCTCTTGCCTGGCACGACGCCCCACATCTGGGCTTGGCCGTCGGGGAAGAGCTGTTTCAACTGGTGAACGGTGTCGGTGTCCAGGGCGTCCGCGTGGTCGTCAAAGACCACCGGCTTGACGATGGTGTCCTGGTAGTGCTGCTCGACGTCCTTCTCCGACCGGCGGGCCGGCTGCATCACGATCCGCATCTGTTGATCACTCTCCCAGGTGGGTGTACTTGTCCGCTCGGCCCCGCGCCAAGTACACCGGGTACTTACGGCCGTTGGCCTCGATCTTCTGCGCCAGCGCCTGCTCTAGGTCGACGTCCAAGACGTCGGCCAGCCTAACCAGGTAGGCCAGGATGTCCGCCATCTCCTCGCGCACCTGCAGCGCATGCGCGTCGTCCTGCATGATCTGGGTGGATTGCTGCGGTGTCAGCCACTGGAAGATCTCCAGCAGTTCGCCGCTCTCCCTGGCCAGCGCCATGGTGAGGTTCTTCGGTGTGTGGAACTGCTCCCAGTCGCGTTCGCGGGTGAAGTGGGCCAGCGCAGCCTGAAGATCGCGGATCGTCACGCCCCCATCTGTATCAGCCGGTGCCGACACTGGCCGCCTCTGCCCCGGGTCAGGATGGTCCACCGTAGCCGAGCGGCGACGTGTTGGAGCCCGGCAAGGGCGCGCCACCGTGTATCGATGGGGGTTAACTCAGCGTATTGGGCTGCCAGTTGTGGCTGTTATAGATCATATATGCCTGTCTTTGAGTCGCCCGTGCAGCGGCTCTCGGCCGGCCAGCGTCGCTGGCTGCCTGGACTTGCGTGACGGCATGGCCACCTGACGTACTTCGAGTGGGGGCACATTTCGGGCGCACCATCGGGCCACCGGAAAGGTGGACGGCTCCGGAGAGCAGTGATCAGGCTCAGCCGAACGTCGCGAGAACGTGCTCCAGTTTCGACCGCAACTGATCACGGGTGAACGAAGGAACGGACAGAATCCTTTCGTCAAGCGTCGGGGACCTAGAGAAGACCGAGGCAGTCGGGCGCGTCGCCGCCCACCTGACGAACAGTGTGATCGATACGGCGTCATCCGGGCGGATCACACGGTGCAGGAGGTCCGGGCCCATGGCATACGTGCTGCCGGGCGCCAGGGTGAACATCAGGTCTGACGCCAGACTCGACCGTCCGACGGCTTTCAGGCCATACGTCTGTCTGGCGTCATCACGAGGCTGGTATTCGTGGCGATACACCGGCTCTCCTCCCTCCCTCTCGGTAAAGGTCTCGATCTGTGCGTTTCCGTGCAGCGTGGTCGACCTGAAAAACCACCGGTGGTTATGGATGAACTCGCCCTTGTTGCCGTTGTGGTGTCCATCTGGCCACCAGGCGTGCAGCCGCAGTTTGAATTCCGGTTCTCGGCTTGAGAGCAGTGTGATCTTGTCGAATCCGTTGCTGTGTGTGTAGGAGAGTGCCGCGGTTTCTGCTAGCACATGGTCGTTGTTGAGGATTGCCCGGACGATCCGCGATGCGGAGTCGGTGCCGAGGATCTCGGTGAGTCGGCTGTCCGCATAGGTGGCCACCGACGATGCGCCCTCAAGTGCCACCTGGGAGAGGATGCGGTGTGCTCTGTGGATTTCCTCAGACGCCACGGCGGTCTCCTTCCAGGGTGGCGACGACCTGCTCGACCAGTGTGGGGATGTCGCGTCGGCCGTCGAGCGTACTGACCGTCCTGCGGGAGGCGGCGTGTTTTTCGAATAGTTCGCGGACACGTTCGAAGTATGTGCGTCCTTTTCGCTCTACCGCGTCGCCGGCGCGATCTGACATCCGGTCCATGCACACGTCAACTGGGGTGTCGATCCAGAAGATCTGGTCGGCTTGCTCTACATCGCCGACCGCCAGGTCGGAGAGAGAGCTCAGCCTCGGGTCGACGGCCGTCGCGTACGCGTAGTTGCTCAGGGTCGACCGGTCAACGACCACATAGTCGTGGAGCGTTTCGAGGTGGGGTATCTCCACGCGGTTCTTACGCCTGCTCAGGAAATGCAGCAACAACTGGCGTTCCACGTCGTCACAGTCGAATGTGGGGTCGAGTACGGCTTCTCGGATCCGCAGCGTGGTGACTGGAACAGACTGGGCGGAGTTGGGGGCGTAAACTGCTGGCGATGTGAACTCACTTACGACGGCCACGCGGTACTGCCTGGCGGTCAGGGATTCCGCAACTGCTCTGCTCAGAGTCGACTTACCGCATCCGTCGACGCCGTCGAACTTTATGATCATGTCGTCAAACCTCTGCATCGAGCCAGCGGACGCTTTTTCGTACCTCCATCCGTAGGGCCTCGATTTGGGAGGAACTCGCCGTCCGCAGGGCGCGATTGCTGAAGTCCCGTACTTGCAGGCCGGCCAGTACGGTACCAAGGGTGACGGCGTCAGGTAACGTTGCCCGATCGTATGTATCGCACTGGGCGAGATGGGCGACGATGCCCCCGCAAAAAGCATTGCCGGCGCCGGTGGAGTCCACGGTCGCGCATTTCAGGGCCGGCACCACGAAAGTTCCGCCGGTGTCGAACACCTGACTGCCGCGGTCAGCGAAGGTGACGATGAGGAACTCGAGGTCGCACTGCTCGAGGATGCCTGCCACCCGGCCATGCGGCATTCCGGGTGTGGCGTCGAAGTGCCAGAGGCTGCGGAACTCACGCTCTGTGACGACGAAGCCGTTCGAGTTCGCAGCGAGGTCCAGCACTCCCTGGCGGTCGCGCCCTATCCAGTACTCAAGCGTCTCGGAAATGACGAAACACGCTGCGAAGTGCCGGGCGCAGCCGAGCTGTGTCTTCGGGTCGAATGCTGCCAGATAGCACAACCGGATGTCGGGAAACAGGTCTTTGAGAGCGGTCCAGTCAGGAGCGAACTCGTCAAGAAGCCGGTTCTCCAGCGTGATGGTCGTGCTGTCTTCGAAGCTGTGGTCGTATCGGGCTTCCCAGTAGAACGACGGCAGATCAGCATGCGACGTCAGACCGTAGGTATTGACCAACCCGCTGAACTGGCCGGTGAGTTCGGTCGGTGTCAGATCGTTTCCCAGGACAGACACGAGCAGTGGCCGGGCCGCGCCAGCCTTCAGTATGGCTTCGGTGGCATGGTAGGCGGTGCCACCGAAGAGGACGGGTGATATGCGGCCGAAACTGTGGACTCTTTCGCGGCCGACTGTGCCCAGAACGAGTATGTCCTCCATCGTCATCCCTCAAAATGCATGCCGATGTCGACGAGGTACGGCCGTATCTCGTCGACCCTGGCCAGCTCGTTGCGGTGCGCTTCGATCTGTCGCAGGGCTATGTATTTGCGTCGCCCGTCCTCCAGACGCAGGGTCTCCTCAACGCACTCGCGGCGTATCCAGTCGGACGGATGCGTCAGCATGTCGGACAGTGCCTGGTTGAGGAAGACATCGTGACATCCGTCCAGTTTGCCGCTGAACAGCGCACGGACGCTCGCCCACGCCAGTGCGTCATGCGTCGAGTGCAGGTAGCTCGTGATGGCGCTCTGCTGCCGCTCGGGATCGGGGTCGGCGATCCGGTCCAGGACGACACGCTCGGCTGCCTTGTACAGCTTGCCGTGCTGCCCCTTCAGGCTTTCCTTCAGCTCCTCGACCCGGCGAAAGTCCTCCGCCAAGGCTCGCCGGGTGTACCCCGTCGGCCCGGAATCGTCATCGGCGTCGTCAACGGCTGCGAACCGCGGTGCGAAATCGCCTCGGTCGCGAGAGCGGAGCGAAAGGATGGTGTGCTCGCGGAGTTGACCGTCTTGTTCAAGCAGTTCCAGGACCATCGCCACGTTTTTTGGCTTCTCGAGCTCTGCCATCACTTTCTGGTTGCGGAGCCCGACGTCAATCAGCTCTTTGACCACCCAGGGTGACGGGTCCCGGAGCAGTCTGGCGAGGATCCGGCTCAGGTCCCCGTCGGAGACCTGGATCGACTTGAGCGCTGCAGCCACGTTCCACCGCACCTGACGGTGTTCGTGCTCAACCGCGGTCGTCATCAGAAACTCGCGGCCCGGCTTGGTCAGCTCCTCTGCATGATGAAGGGCGTCGAACAGCATCTGTGCGATGTCCCAGTTCTCTCCTGAGACGGACGCCTGCATCACTGCGGTGACCAGGCTCGATCTGCTGCCTTGGCTTCCTGCGGACATCGCCAGGGTCAGCGCGTTCCCGATGGCACAGCGCACTTCCCAGTTCGCGCGCAGAACTGCGCTGCTCTCGTAGCGCTCAAGCAGGTCCAGCGAGAGCCGTTCCACCGGCGACATCCGGTTGTCTGCGTGGTGGGAGCCTGCCCGGCGCACCTCCGCGTGAACGGCTTCTAGCGCTTTCGCTTCCCTGCTCAGCAGGCGGTTCTCGTGGAACTTCCGGTCGATCGACGCGATCCAACTAAGGGTCGGCACCAGCAGTGGCCCCTCCTGGCCGCTCTCGGCCAGCATGGACCTCAATCGAGTTTGCGTCTCGTCGATCCTCTTTAATGTGTCGTCGTCGGGTCCCGGGAGGTTGAAGCGCCCGGCCCGGGTGCGTGCAGCTTCGGGCTGGACGGAGTTGTGTCTCGCAGGTGAGTCCGTCACCCTTTCCACCGGGTCGATCGTCCTCAGAACGGCCCCGAGATATCCGGCGGCAGCCGCGGCCGCATAGTTCTGCCAGTCGTCCCCCTTCCGGCTGTCGCAGTAGTCGCAGATTCCACGGACCACGAAGTGTTGGGCCTGTGCCATCCACGCCGCATCCGCCGTCCCCGAACCCTCCATCTCCACGGCTTTGACGGCGTGCAGGTCGCGCAGCAAGTCGCGTCGCTGCGGCGACTTGAGCAGCGTGTTGGCGGACGCTATCGGGCCGACAAATACACGTGGCCGCCGTCTGGTCCTCAAGGGATCGCTCGGATGCTTCAGGATCACGGAGGGATCGTCCGAAGCCGCCAGAAGGTCAGTGGAATCGGGCGGGCGCTTCCACTTGAGAGCTGACAGGACCTGATCAATGAGTTCGTCCCAGGGGCGGGCCCCTGAGAGGGCGTTGGCTTCGATCATCCGCGCAGCACGGACCAGGTTCGAGCTCGCTGGTCGCGGCGGGTGCCGTGCGACGACCCTGCCGGTCTCCTCCTTGACGAAGTCGTACTGGATGATGCCGTACTCACTGGAGACCACGATGTCTCCGAGGCGGACGTGGTCCTCGGGCTTCGCGGTGTCGGGTACGCCGCCGGCAATGCCCGACAGGATCACCGTTCGGACACTGGGAAGATCGTTGAGGAGTTGTGTGGTCGCCACGGCCGAGATGTTGTTGCCGACGCCGACCAGAGTCAGGGCGATCTCGTGCCTGCCGTCGGCGCGTGCGGGCAGGGTGCCGAAAGCGTAGTGCCGCGTTCCTTGATGATCGGTCTCGCTGTGCGAGACGGGGTGCTCAAGCAGCGCCTGCACCGCCGCGTATTCCTTGGGGAGGGCGGTGAGGATCGCGATCCCTGGACGGTAGATGGATCCTGGAATCTGTGTCATGTGCTCCTCGCCTCGGCCTTTCGGATTCGCTCGGCGACGGCCAGTGCACGGGACAGCAGGACGGCCAGTTCGATGGTCTCTTCCTCCGTGATGGTCAAGGGAGGGCAGGCAATGACGTTCTGGTCGATTGCCCTGACGCGCAGACCCAGGTCGAACGCGGTGTGCCGTACCTGTTGTGCGTGCGCAGGATCGTCGGTCTCGACTGCGAGGCACAGTCCGGTGCACCGCAGGGAGTAATGCCCGCTCAGCTCGGCCATCCCAGCCGCCATGTGCTCCCTCAATACGCCTTCCATGCTGCGGGCGTTGGAGACCGCATCGCGGGCTGCCAGCTCGTCCAGCACCACCGAGGCGATACGCGCCGCCATCGGGTTGCCTGAGGAGGTGTGGCCGTGTCGGAGCGCCGGCGATGACCTTCGTAACACCGACGCGATGCGGGAGGCGATGCACGTGACTGCGATCGGGACGAATCCGCAGCCGAGTCCTTTCGATACCAGCAGTAGGTCAGGGGCGATGCCGTAGAAGTCCGCGGCGGTGCGATGACCTACCCGGCCAAGACCGGTGAGCGCTTCGTCGAGGACCACCAGGATGTCGTTGGCCCGGCAGATGGCGGCCACCTGGCGAATGTCTTCAGGCGCGGCTGGCACCATACCGGCCAAACCCATAACTGGTTCGAGGAATATCGCGGCGATGGTCTGCGCGCCTGCGCGGGCCAGCGTGCGCTCCAAGGCGGCGGACACCCGCAAGGCGTCGTGCGGATCCCAAGCAGGCAGGGATAGTCTGAAGTTCGTCGTGGTTGGGACGTCGGCGTGCTCGTCGGCGCGCCCCGTCAGAGCGAGCGCCCCAAGAGTACAGCCATGGTAACTGCCCTTCAGGGAAAGGATCTTCGTCTTCCCCGGACAGCCCATCTCCGACCAGTATTTCCAGACGATCGCCAGTGCCGCCTCGGTGGCCTCCGATCCGCTTGAGGTGAACGAGCAAGTGGTGTCGGGCAGCCCCAAGGAGCAGCGCAGCTTTTCGGCGAGGTTGATGCAGTCGTCACTGACGTCGCCGGCGACGGCCGGCACAGCGGTCAGGCCAAGAGCCTGCGCGTACATCGCCGCTGCAATGGCTGCGTTGCCGTGCCCGAGGTTTGCGTTCATTGACCCAGCGAGGGCATCGAGAACCCTCTTCCCGCCGCTGGTGTACAAGTAAACCCCACGACCGGATGAATACACTCGAAAGTCTTGCGGGTTCTCGTACGTGTATGACAACAGAGCCGCGGCCGTCGATGCCATGCGTACCTCGCGGGCAGCTACGACGCCGAGACGAAACGGTCGGAGAATGCTGGCCAGAAATCATCGTAGGCGGTATAGAGTTCCGCCTTTATCCTCGCCTGCTTGGCGGTGGTGACGTTCTTGGGATTGTCATCCCAGAAGTAGACCTCGTCGGCCGCACAGCCGAGTTCACCCAGCACGCGTTCGAAGAAGACCGCTTCAGTCTTCGTCGCACCTAAGTCGCAGGAGAAGAAAGCCCCGTCGAAAGCACCCTCAATGTCAACCAGACTACGGACATAGGCCGACCTTGCCGCATCTTGGTCTGAAGCCACGTAGCACTCGTGTCCGGACCGTCTCGCCAGCCCGATCAGGTCAAGGACGCCGCTGTCCACTGTACTTTGGCAATCGAACCAGTATTGGATGAGGGAATCCGCATCTCCCGGCCAACCCCAGGGCGAAACATAGTGCTCGATCTTGTCGCGCAGGGCGGACCGGCCGATCGCGCAGTCATAGTAGTCGTTGACGAAGAAGTCGTAGATCTCGCCGATGCCCACCCCGAACTCCGCGGAATACTTCTCGGCGAAGTTCTTCTCGTAGGTGATGATGACGCCGTCCAGGTCGAAAATGAGTTTTGTCATACCTGTCCTCGGAATCATGACGTCGCGCAGGCCTTGTGGACAGCATCAACTATAGAGCCAGGTAGGGAACATTGGCCCACAATCACGGCAGATCTGCGCCGTCTCCAGCATGACCATCACACGCCACCTCTACCTCCCGCCTCCCGGCCGGGGCCCTTCTGCTCCAACCTGAGCTTCGAAGACGCTTCTCTGGCCACTCGTTCCTCCGCCTCCCCAGCGACCACAGGTTCAGCCGGCGCGCATCGCATTCCGTGCTCCGCCCTGCCTTCACCACGACCGGCACGCTGCCGCGGACGGGGATCTCTCGCCTTCGCCCGTCCTGAGCACGGACAACATGACCCACGAGTCCCTGCCAACTGCTCGGCGCATGCCTTTCATACCTCGCAGCAGCATTGAAGGCTGGCCTCACGTTCTGGATGTGGTCACCGTCATGCGGCGCGACGTCCAGTGCATCGTTCCAGCAGAACCCATTGAGGTGGACAACAGGGCCTCGGCAGTCCTTGACCGCCCCCGGCCATCGCCGTGTGCCAAGCGTGAGGGCGACCACGGCGACGTGGTTGACGGGGGGCGAGCACGCCGTCGCACATCAAGCAGCGTGCTGACAGCCGATCGTGGCCACGATGAGACCGGTCAGCGAGCTCCGCTGACACGTGTGCGCAGCGGCAACGCTCCGGCATTGCCCGGGGTCTGCATGTCATCTGCTGCTCAATAGGCGGGTGTTGGCGAAACCCTCACAGCATGGCTGCGCTGGGCAGCTTTGGAGCCGCTCTGTGGAGCCGACGGCGCGGAAGCGAGTGTGAACTTGCGCTGGGTCGCAGGTCAGTGCTGCCGTTGGGTGACCTCAGCAGGCCGGTGTTCGGCCAATTATCGCTATCGGCAATTGGGGCGACTGCGATACTCATGTACGAGCATGAGGTTCAGGGCGAACGGTCGGCATGGAAGCAGGTACGCGCAATGGCTGGCGGGAGTACGTGGTCGGACCTGGAGGCATTCTGGCCGGCTGAGGAGCTGGTGCGCGACCGGCACCGACTCATCCCCAAGATTGTGGCCTGTTACGAGGCCGCGCACCCCACGAGCAAGGCCCCCTCTGAAAGCGACAAGGATGCGTGGCGCGAAAGCGTCTACGAGTTGGCCACGGCGCTGTCCGATCTCGGACTCGGGCAGGTGTGGCTCTTCGTGGAGTACCGCGTCCATCCGAGCATGAACCCGATCGACGTGGTGCTCGCCGGCCGCCATCCGGACGGTGGGCTCAGCTTTGCCGCGATTGAATTGAAACAGTGGAGCGAGGTCGAACGTCCCGACCCGTCCAAAACGACGGACGGGCTGTGCGCCCGGTGCAGGAAAGCCATCCCGGGATCGCTGTGTGAAGACTGTGCTGTGGAGCGCGTCTTTGCGTCTTTCTACGGGCGGCACAAGAAGCACCCTGCCATGCAAGTCAAGGACAACTTGGACGCACTCAGGCGCCATCACAGCATGTTCGACGACCGGTACGTACACCTTGTCGGGGCCGCGTACCTACACAATCTCAAGGACCCGCAGTCGCAGTGGATCAGTAGGGTCCGGCCGGCCGCCGGCATTGCGACGTTCACCGCCCGCCAGCCAGCGGACCTTCGCACCTTCCTCAAGAGCCACTTCAGCGCTGTGGCGGACGCCGAAGCGGCGCAGGAGCTCCTGGCCAGGCGCCGCTCGACTTCGCTGCTGACGTCCGAAGCCGGGGCGATCGTCAACGGCTACACGACGTTCAGCTTGCTGGAGAAGCAGCGCGAGGCTGTGGACGGCATCATGGCCGCGGTCCGGACCCCGTCACCCGGCGCGAAGAAGGTGTACGTCGTCAGCGGCCGGGCTGGCACCGGGAAGTCACTTGTGGCGCTGACGGTGCTGGGCCAGGCCCTGCACGATGGCGCTGTTGCCCGCTTCGTGTCGGGGGGCGTGGCCTCGCGGGAAAACTTCAAACGCGGCGTCCGAGGCAAGGGCAAGGCATTCGCCACGTTGAATCAGGTCGCGGACAACCTGGGCCCCAACGAGCTGGACCTGCTGCTGTGCGATGAGGCGCACCGGCTGCCCGAACGGCCGAAGACGGGATCCTTCACCATGCGGCCCGGTGAGTCTTCGGTGTCCGTGATTGTAAGCCGGGCCAGGGTTCCCGTCTTCTTCATCGACGGTGACCAGCGACTGTTCGCGGACGAAATCTGGTCCGAAAGAGAACTTATCGACGCAATCCATGAGTTGCGGGCGGAGGTTGTGCCGATCCATCTCGATCGTGCCCTGCGCGCGATCGGAAGTTCTACGTACGACACATGGGTGCAGCGTCTCCTCCTCGGCGACCCTCTGCCGTGGAACCCTGATGCAGGAGAGGACCGAGAGCCGTTCGAGCTGTTGTACGCGGACAGCGCTGCGCAGATGGAAAAGTTCCTGCAGCCGAAACTGGATGCGGGACTGAGTGCCCGCATGTCTGCGGGGATGTGCTGGGAGTGGACGGATAACACGGGCACCAAACCGGACGTCGCGCCGGAGGAGGGCTGGGCGAAGCCATGGAATGCCGGCGATAGCCACTCGACGCCCGGGGTGCCCAAGCGACAGTTCTGGGCCACGGATCCGGGGGGCTTCGGACAGATTGGCTGTGTCCATACGGCACAGGGCCTGGAGTACGAGTGGGGTGGCGTCATCATGGGGCCCGACCTCACCTGGAGCTCAGGGTCTTGGGTTGTGGACCGCCAGCATGTGCGTAGCAAGGCGAACCGGGTGCGTTCCGATGACGTATTGGCGGAGCGGATCCGCAATGCGTACGGGGTTCTCATGACCCGCTCCATTCGCGGCACCGTGCTGTACTCGGTAGATCCGGCCACTCGTCAGCTCTTCGCTGATCTGGGTGTTCCCAGGATCTGAGTCTTCCGCCTCCCGGCTGGTGGCTGCAGATCTCGTTGTCGGCGGGGCGCCGTCGCGGGGGCGGAACCGTGGAGGCGGTTGACGCCCGTGGCCGTCGCATCCGGCAGTCGGGGGTGACGGCTTGAGCGCGGCGCCCGTGCCCGCCCTCCACAGAGCACCGACAGCGCTTCTGGGGCTGCGGAGCCAGCGGTTGGGATCAATTGACTTCCCCGTGCAGCTCTGCGGCGAGTTCTCCGAACTCCTCGATGGCCAGACGCAGGTCGTGTACCAGGTTCCGGGCAATCTCCTCGGGGGCCGCCAGCTGACCAGCGCTGGCCAGCTCCGATGACCAGGTGAGGTCCAGGCGTGCCTGGTTCTGGTTCAGCACGTCCTGAATGTCGAAACAGCGAAAGTGTTCCGTCTCCACCCGGTCGGTACGCGGTTGGCCCGGCAGGTACCCAGAAACGAAGTCGTCCAGGTCACTGCGCAGGAGTGGGTCATGGCCGGGCGCGAACTGTCGGCCCGAGCGCAGGTCGTAGACCCAGACCTTGGTTGTCTGGGGGCGGTCATCCGTGCAGTGTGGCGGTCGGTCGAAGAAGATGACATTCGCCTTGATGCCGGCGCTGTAGAAGACTCCGGCAGGCAGTCTGAGCAGGGTGTGGACGTCGAAGTGTTCAAGCAGACGCCGTCGCACGATCTCTGCTGCGCCTGTCGCGAAGAGGACGTTATCCGGTATGACAACGGCTGCACGTCCCGGTGTCGCTGTCAGCGACATGACGTGTTGCAGGAAGTTGACCTGCTTGTCAATCGATCCGGTCACGAAGTCTGCTCGCGCGAGCGTGTCGTGCCGGGCGGTGTTGAACGGTCCGACCGGTACGGTTGCATGCCTGCCGAAGGGAGGGTGCGCGAGCACCAGTGAGGCTTGCCGGTCGGGTGATTGAGCGAGAGCGTCACCCACGGCGATCAGTGCCGGCTGCCCGGCAGAGGCGATGCCGTGCAGCAGCAGATTCGCCGTCGCCAACCGAGCTGTACGGGGGACAAGTTCGTGTCCCCGAATCTGCTGGGTGTCGTAGCGAGTCCATTCGTCGTGGGTCAACTGTTTCTGTAGGAGGTGCTCGTGCGTGCCGATCAGGAAGCCGCCCGTCCCGCAGGCCGGGTCGGCGATGGTGTCTGTCAGCACTGGTTGGATCACCTCGACAATGGCGTCGATGAGCGCGCGAGGGGTGAAGTATTGGCCTGCACCGCCTCTGACGTCGTTCATCACCCTCTCCAAGAGGGCGTCGTAGGCTTGGCCCAGGGCATCTGTGCCGTGCGCGCTCCATGTGGCTGGTTCGAAGAGATCGTGCACAAGGCGGCGCAGCAGTCCTGCGTCGTGGATTTGGCTTTGCGCACCAGCGAAGACGCCATCCAGCATGTTTGCGGTCCCGTGCTGTGACCGGTGCGCGAGGATTTCGCTGAAATGGGCGACCAGATCGTCGCCGTGCCGTCCGGTCAGTGAACTCCATCGGTGCGGTTTAGATGGAGTTGGCCAGCTTTCCCCTGCCGTGGCGGGATGCAGACTCAGATGCTCGTCCTCGAGTTTGAGCATCAGCAGATAGGTGAGCTGCTCCACAGCTTCCACGGTGGACAACCCGCGGTCACACAGCACGGTGCAGTAGGACGCGAGCCGGTCGGTCACCGTCGCCGCCTTGTCGCTCGACACCGTCACCGGCTGGGTGAAGGGAACGGAGGAGGGAAGTGTGTCGGTCACAGGTCAAACTCGAGCTGCGCAGCGGCGATGGCGGTTCTGAAATCCCGGTCGGCGGGCGAGCCTGGGGCGGTATTGACCCTCGATCGTCCGACGCTGTCGTCCGCCCTGGGGGATAGATCCGGCCACACGGGCAGCGTGCTCTGTCGCTGTGGTGCGTTCATGCTTGAGGGATCGAAGAGCCGCCCGGTGCATGCCGCATCAATAAGCGCTCGGCGTAGATGCTCTGAATTTTCCTGGGCTTTTTGCACCTGCGGATGGAGCCGTTGTGCCTTCAGTATCCAGGCGGTGGCCGCCCGGCCCAGCCGTTGCTGTTCGCCTGGAGGTGCGATGGGAATCGGGATCTCTCTCAGGCGGGCTTGAGAGATGTGCTGCATCGTCGCGAGGGCGCCCCTGCTGCGTTGTCCGATCTGCGTGCGCACATAAGAGGTGGCAAGCAGCTGAGCCAGCCAGCGCCTATCGATGTTCTGTTCCGGTACCAGCCGGAGGCTTTTGTCACTCAGCAGCAGGCGCGGGCGGCATGCTGCGACATGGACTGCCGCACCAACGTGGTCTGGGGAGTTGGCGCGGCATAGCAGAATGTCGCCGGTTCTGATCTCGTGCTTTTCCTCGATGCGCGCTCCGGCGCGGACAGCCTTGTTCTCCGTCTCGCGGAAGGCGCCTCGTGTCATGGCGCTGGTCTTGATCAGCCCCCACTCGTCGCCGCGCGCGGACTGCTTGGTGTGCTGCAGTGACTGGCCCGCCTCGATCCTCTTGATGACGTCACCAAGTTGTCCCCAACACCAGCCAGGAGGAAGGCTTCCAGAGGACGCATCGCAGCAGGGTGTCAGTGCATCGCGGGCAGCATCCTGCAGCAGGGTCACGCCTGCGGACGCGCGACGTAGGGCCTCACCACCACGATCCAGGTGTCCGAGCCGTTCCTTGAGTATGTTGAGGATGCGGTGCTGCTCCGCCAGCGGCGGCACGATCAGCCTGACCTCTTGCAGCACGCGCAGGGCCAGTGAGTGCATGCGGCCGCCGCCCGCAGCTGCCTCGATCTGCTGACGCACCCGGGTGGACTGCCACAGGTGCCCCAGATACTCAGGGTGCAGGATCTGGGGCCGCACTTGTACCCGTACCACGCTGCTCGGAAGAGCCACCGGCGCAAACCCGATCCCCACCAGTGCCCCGCAACCAAGCCGGTCCAGAGTCCCCGCGCGACGGCAGACAACGAAGTCGCCCTCGCAGGCGAGCACCGGAGCCCGTCCTCCGGCGCCCCCGACGATGTCATCGACATCTCTGCAGTCCACCCCGGCGGGGGACAGTGCCGTTGGGCGCAGCACCTTCCATCGGCCTTCGGCCGGCTTCGGCCGCCCGCTCGCCAGCGGACTGCGCAAAACGTCGGCCAGGCGACTTTCCATCCAGCCGGGAGGCAGTTCTAACTCCGCCAAAGCGAGATCTCCTCAACTACCCACGGATGTTCGGCATGGCAGTTCTTGCGCCCAGTCCCGAACCAGTGCGCTCACCAAGCGTAACTGCGGTCACGCCAGCATCAAGCCTGACGGAGTCGGCTGGAACCGAGCAAGGTAGCGCGAGCCAAGGGGCTGGGCGGTGACTTCCTGGCACGTAGGCTGCGGCTGCCGGATGGTGCGGGCGCCATCAGCTTCATGCGGCTGGATCGTGAGATCAACTCTCTCCCGGTCCCTTGCCTCTTCCTCGAGAGGATTCTGGCGCCGGACAGGCTCATCGGATTCGAGGGTCTGCGTCACTCTCGAGCTGGCCCAGCGCAAGGCACTCGCGAGGGCGGCCGTGGGTGTGAAGCTCCGGAGAACTATGGCTGCACCAGCGTGCCTTCCGGCGAAATATTTGGTTTCCTTCCGCAGAACTTCGCTTTTCCTCCAGCTCACGGACCTTCTTGCGCAGAGCCGCGTGCTCCGCCTCCCGTGGCGTGGCGTCTTGGCGGATGCCTCTGTCCGGCATCCCCACGGCCGGCTCGCGCCGGCTGCCCGGACCCGGTTGCGCAGGGTCTCAGGCTTGGTCCCCAGATCGGCGACGGCCTGCTGGATCGTCGCCTCGGGCCGCGACCGGTGCAGCGCGACCGCGTCCGCCGTGAACTGTGGCGGATATCTTCATGACTTTGAGATGTCTGTTCTCGGATCCTCAGGATCCAGTGTCTCGCGTATGCAGGGTCAGAGGCCCAGGTCTGGGGGCAGTCCGGCTGTGTCGGTGCCGTTCCTGTCCCCTGGCGGCTCGCGCATCTCGCTCCCGGCAGCAGGCCGTTGCCCCCGTGGTCCGTCACCGCTCTTGGGAGCCTCCTGGTGCAGCGCTTCCCATGGCCGTTGTCTGCCCAGCCGTTCTTCGATGCGATCGTGGCCTAATATTGCGCGACTGGTGAAGAGGATGTGAAGATCCGTCATCCGTTCGTCTTGTGCGGCAGGGGCATACGCGCTGGTCACAGCCCATACCCTCGCGGCACCTCAACATTCAGAAACGTTCCGGCATGGCCGGCAGGGGTGGGAATGGTGGCCGGGAAACAACTCGACAAGGGGGTGGCAGCACGCCACCTCGAGGACATGGCGCAGGATCCTGCGCTCGCACCGCGCGCCGAGGAGCTGCGCGCGCTGGCCGTGGCACTCGATTCCACCGACACGGAAGCCCTCAACGCCTGGGCCGACCTCGACCTGCTGTCCCACTTCGCGCGATCCGAGAGCGTCACCACCGAGACGGTGCCCGACGGCACAGCCACACGTCTCGACTCCATACTGGACTGGGTTCTGGGAGCTCTGGTCTTCCTGCCGCTGCTCTTCACGTGGTTCGGCCTGTGGCAGGCCTCGAGCGCGTACGGAGCCCTCACTGCTGACGACCCCAAGGCCGCAGGCCGACCTTTCCTGCAACTGTGGCAGTCCGGGTTCGACGGACACCTGGGCGTGCTCTTCCGGTTCGGTCACGTCGCCGTGGGCGGATGCATCACCCTGGCAACGCTGTTCGTGCTCACGACGGTACACGGTTACCGACGTTCCGCTGCGGAGCGCCGGGACGAGCGCACCCGTGAGCGCACCCGTGCGGTCCTCGCCCGCCTGATCCCAGTCCTGACCCATGCGCAGCTCTTGCTCAACGAGCACCGCTTCGCCTCCCCCCAGCGCTTCGCCACGGAGCTCAATGCGGCGGCAGGGCGGTTGCAGCGCATGCATTCCAAGGCCATCACCACGCAGGAAGAGCTCACGCGCGCCGCCCGGCTGGTCAGTGAGGCCACAGACAAGGCGGAACAGCGTTTTGTGCAGGCGGAGGCGTATGTGCGGCCGATCGAGAACGTGGTGCTGCGGATCGAGGAGGCTGTGCGGGAAAGCGGAACGGCTATCCAGAGCGCGGTGCGGAATCTGGACGACCCGCTGGACCAGGCGGGCCGACGGCTGGCCGACGCTGTGAGCGGGCAGACAAGCGTCCTCGACGAGGCGTTGGAGAAGCTGCGGACAGCCGGCGACGAGATGCGCGACGTCCTCGCGCGTGCTGCGGGCCGGCTGGAGACTGCAGTCGGCGACAATGGCGACACCGTGCGCAGGTCTTTGTCGGACGCGGCACAGCAGGTCGAGGATTCCCTGACCGTGCTGGCTGCCTCCCAGCGCGGGTTCACGACCGGTGTTGAAGTGGTGGCGGACATCAACGGCCAGTTGCTCACCAACCTCGGGACGGTGGCTGAGCAAGCGAGTGATGCTGCGGAGGTCTCTCGCGAGGCACTGCGCGGCATCGAGGCACGCAGCCGAGCCCTGCACGAGGCGGCCGACCGTTTCGCCGGCGTCACCGATGCTTTGGCGCTGGTGGCTCGCGAGACCGAGACTGCGCGCGCCGAGACAGTGGCGGCTCGTGCTGAGGCGCAGGCTGCGCAGGCCGGGGCCGAAGCAGCACAAAAGCGCGCGGAGGACGAGCTGCAGCAGGCGACGGAGCTGCGGACCGGAATCGGTTCGGCACGGTGAGTCCGCTCAGAAGAGGATTGCGGTTCACACCGTTGCACCTCGCCGGGTGGCTCTTCGCCGACATGCTCCTCGTGCTGGCCCTCGTGTCCCTGGGCGACCGCGGTGATCCGCTGGCCGCACAGGCTTCCGCTCGGCCTTCACCGTCCAGCGTGTCCCCCAGTGCCAAGGCACCGCCCCAAGCGAGCCCGACGCCGACGGGGCCCCGGTCGGTGGAACGCAGACCAGTCAAGCTCCGTGTCACTGCGACAACCGGCGACAGCGCGCGGATGGTGAAGCAGCTCCGGGCCGCCACTGCCCGTTACGAGGGCCGCACCGCCGCTTTTGTCCTGACCTTCGGCCAGGCCCCGGAGCCCGGCGCCGGCCAGGCGTACGCGAGCGAAATCAACGCGTCTCTGCGCAAGGCCCGACCACAGATGTTCACCGACGCAACGACTCGGGACTTCTGGAATGGCGGTGCCTCCGGCACCGCCGACCTGGAGATCTACTTCTACACCCGCTGACGGCTGCGCCGTCCCCAAAACCAGGAGAGACCATGCAGATACTGCCCTTCTACATGGTGTGCGACGAGTCCGGTTCCATGGCGGGGACCGGCGTCGACGCCATCAACGCAGCGTTGCCGGACCTGCACCAGGAGATCAGCACCAATCCGAGTGTGGCGGACAAGACTCGTTTTGCCCTCATCGGCTTCTCCACGCAGGCTTCGGTGCTGCAGCCGCTCGCAGACCTCAGCGAGCTGACTCAGTTGCCGTCGCTGTCTGCGGGCGGGGTGACCTCTTTCGGGTCTGCCTTCCGTCTGTTGAAGGACACCATCGAAAAGGACGTCGCTGCGCTGAAGGGTGACGGCCACGACGTGTATCGGCCTGTTGTCTTCTTCCTGTCCGACGGCATCCCCACGGACCACGACTGGCGCACTGCGCTCCGGGAACTGAACGCGTTCCGCTACACCCCAAAGATCATCGCCTTCGGGATCGCCGACGCCGACGCCGCAACCATCACGGAGGTGGCCAACTTCAAGGCGTTCATCCAACAGGACGCGTCTATCACTCCCGCCGTCGCGCTGCGCGAGTTCGCTTCGAGCCTGACCCGGTCCATCGTCAATTCAGCGAGCAGCATCGCAGCGCGGGGCGGGGAGGGCTTCCAGCTACAGGTCGACGACCACGTGCCCGGCTTCACCACCGTCTCGCTGGACAAGCTGTGAGTGCCCCCGTGAGTGGCGAGGACTTCCACGGCCACCCGCACGGCGCGGATTCCCACGGCTCCTATGGCCACCCGGCACACCCGGTCCCCGCTGGCCCGGCCGACGGCCACGCACCCTTGGTGAGCCTGGTGCGCAGGGGGGCAGCAGCCGAACGGGCCGCGCACTCCGCCGAAGTCACCGCACCGACGGCCCCGTCAGCGCTCCAGCCGACTGAGGACGTCGTGCCGTCCGGCGACCCTACGATCGAGCTGCGTCGAGGAGTGCCCGCGCACGTGGGCACTCGTCCACCCACCTATCCGCCGCATCCCCTGCGACGCCCCTCCCTGCGAGACGGCGACAGCTTCGCCGCCTTGTCCCCAGTGGTCTTGCTCGACGGCGCCCGCATCGGGCGTCTGAGCGTTCGAGCCGCCTCTGTGCGCGGAGACTCCCACAATTGGGCGGGCAGCTGCCGCCAGGACGCCATGGTGGTGACGCGGATCGGCCCCCCTGAAGCGGAAATGCTTCTGCTGGCGGTCGCTGACGGCGTCGGCTCCGCACGCTACTCGCATGTGGGCTCCGACCACATCTCCCAGGCGGCAGCCATCCGTCTGGACCGGGAGGCGGAGAGCATCCACGCGGCACTGTGCGCACGGGACATGAGCGAACTGCGTGCCCTGGCCAGCAAGGCCATCGCCCTCGCGGCCGACGGACTACGCAGCCAATGGGCGGGCTCTTCGCGCCACCACTCTCACCCCTACGCAGACGAGGACTACGCGACCACCCTGCACGTGCTCCTCATTCCAACGGACCCCGCCATCCGCGACCGCGTCCTGTTCAGCGTCGGCGACGGCGGACTGTTCGTGCTGCGCGAGGGCCACTGGCACAGCGGGGACCCGGACGACGGCAAAGACCTGCTCGATACTCGCACTGAGGCGCTCCCTCACGCCTACCGCAGTGTCAAGGCCATGCTGCTGCGCACCGTGCCGGGCGAGGTCCTTCTTCTGGGCACCGACGGCATCACCAATCCCCTCATGCAAAAGGACCCGGACTTCGCACGCCACGTCGCCGCCGCATGGGGCGGGCCCGAGGTGCCCTCGCTGTCGGACTTCCTGTGGCAGGCCCAGACGCGAGCCAAGTCCTACGACGACGATCGAACCGTCGTCTGCGTGTGGGAGGAGGGCGCATGAGCGCCGAGGACGGTGCCGACATCGCCCGCTCATCGCTCAGACTGGGAGACCGAGTCGGCAGTGGAGGTCAGGGCGACGTGCATTCTGTCGGCAACGGTGACCTGCTCTACAAGGAGTACAAAGATCCCTCCAAGGTCAATGGCCAAGCGCTCGCAGACCTGGTGGCGTTTCGACAGGGGCTCGTCCCAACCGACCAAGACCGTCTGAACACCCTCGCCGCCTGGCCGCTGTGCCGCGTGACCGAGGTTGGCCGGGTGGTCGGCCTCCTCATGAGGCGTGCCCCGTCTGCCATGACATGGCGCACGGCGACGGGCGCGACGAAGCTTCTTGAGTTGCAGTACCTGATCAGACCGCCGAAAGTTGCCTGGCAGGAAGTGGTACAGCCGACTCCTGAGCAGCGCAGGGCTCTGGCGCTGGCCTGCGTCGAGGCGATCAGCTGGTTCCACGACGCCGGACTGGTGATCGGGGACATCTCACAGGCCAACATCCTGTGGTCTCTCATGCCCCAACCTGCCGTTCACTTCCTGGACTGTGACGGCTTTCGCCAGGTGGGGCGCAACGCCGTCCAGGCACAGGCCGCCACCCCCGACTGGAACGACCCGCTCGCGCCCTCCACCGAGGCAAGCGTGGATACGGACGCATACAAGGCGGCTCTCACTGCGGGACGCATCCTCACCCAAGACCCGTACATCAGGCCGGACCAGGAGCTGCGGCCCGTGGCCGGCTGCCTCAACGAGCGTCAAACGGCTGCAACGACAAACCTTTTCGCACAGGCTGCGGGTGAACGCAGCACCCGGCCCCGTCCGAACGAATGGCAGACCGCGTTGAGCAACCGCGGCGTCATCACGCTCACGGCGGCCACGCCCCGGCCTCGCCCCTCCGTCAACCACACGGTCCTGGATGGTGTGCGCGACCGTAGACCGATCGACTTGCGCGCGCCCAGACAATAGACGGGGATCCGGCACTCATAGGCTCCGGATTCTACCGAGCACCACCACACCAACGGTGTCTGTCACACCGGAACAAGCCCAAAACGGAATCCGGTGTGCTCTATCTCCTTGGCCCGGAGCTCGGGAGCGAGGATGACACCGGCGATGTCAACGCACGCAGCCCGTGAACGGCAGCCGGTGGCGGTACCGCGTGGGATTCATCAGAGTGCGGCCGGACGTGTCCGCGCAGGACGTCCAACAGTTCAACGCCGACCCCGGTGATCGCTGCTGACCAGTCCAGGGCCCTCCATGTAAGCGCCGGAGGTGACAAGGAAGTCGATGGCCAGGCAGGGTGCCCAGCCCGTAAACTCGCCAGGCGCAACGGCGTGTAGCTCAGTCAGGAGAGCACCGGGCTCGGGACCCGGAGGGCGCGGGGGCAGAGCCCGCCACGCTGGCTATGGACACGAACGACTCCGGCCGCAGCGACGGCCACGACGCAACCGCACATGGCCGGGCACCTGTGGACGTTCCGCATGTCTACCCGCTGGGCGAGTTGGCCAGGGCCTTCACCACGGCCCTGACGCACCAGGACCGACGGGTGCGCGCCAGCGCCGAGGAGCGTGTGGAGCGCTGGCGAAAGGTTCTGGCCGGCATGGCCGACGGCACGCTGACCGTCGGGTCGCGCACTCCCGTGGCCAGCCTGCCTGCATGGGTCACCCCGCAAGTGGTCCGTGGCGGTTTCACCACGGGTACGCCTGCCGCGAGCGGACCGCTGCTTGCACACGAAGCCGTCGCCGCGCACCGAGCCGGTCTGCCGGCTGAGCGGCGCGCCCTGTTCGCGCATGCCCTCACCGCGACGGGCCTCGCCGAGCTGACGGACCTGCTGGAATCGGGCGGTACGCCCTCGAGCTGCCCGAAGAGGCCGCCCTGCTCACCGTTGCCTGGCTCGCCGACCGCGGGGAGACCGCGACCGCGTTGGAACTCCTCGACGTCCTGGAGCCGTTCGCCGACCGTCTGCGGTTCCTGCCGCAGCCGGAGCCGGCCGCGCCAGCTGGGTCCGACAGCGGCATCGTATTCCGCTGGACGGTCGCACAGGTGCGCCGCCGGCTGCAGCAGCGGCGCCCGCACGCCGGGGTCGAGGCGATGAACGAGGCGCTGGCCGTATGGAATCCCTTCGCCGACGAACTGCTCGACCACTGGCTGAAGACTGTGCGCAACGGCCGCATCCTGGCCAGGGCCCCCAAGCCGGAGTGGAGGCAGCGCGCGACCGCGCTGCTGGAGCGCTACCGCGCACTGGCCGCGGAACACACCCGCTGCGGCAAGCACCGCCGCCCGAAGGAGAACTCGTTCATCCTGCGGACCGCGCTGGAAGACCTGGTCGCTGGAGGCGACCTGGATGCGCGTCGCCGCGGACTGGTGCAGAACGCTGTCGACGCGATGGTGCGCCGACGCGGCGTACCCGGTACGCGCGAGCATGCGGCACTGCGTGCCCGTCAGGCCGCAGACGCCGCCCGCCCAACCCACCACGCCATGGCCCAGCTGGTCGCCGAGCGCCTGGCGGACCTGCCGCCGAACACGGGCACACCGCAGGCCCGCACCTTCACGGTGGCGGTCACCCCCGCCGAGTACGAGGCGACAGGGCTGCCCGTCGGCGCCGACGTACCGAAGGCCATCGCCCGTCTGGTGCACCGGGCGCTGGCCGCTGACGTCCCAACGCTCATCGCAGCCGGCGTCGTGCCATCCGCTGAGGTGCTGGCCGCCCTCACGCCTCAGCTTGTCGCAGCCGCAAGCGCCGCCGCCTACCCCGACCCCCGACTATGCCGCCTGATGGCCGCTTCCTACGGGGCCTTTAGCAACCGGCGCTCGGTGCTCCTGGTCGACCTGCAGCACCAGGTCCGCTTCGAGGAACTGCCCTGGGTCCGGGCCGTCGAACAGCACCGCCAGACCACCGATCCCGTGCGCGCGACGGCGGCACGCGCCCTCGCCAACCTCGGTGAACTCGCCCTGCAGGGCTGGCCCGGCACCGTGCTGCCCAACCCGTTGATAGGCCAGCTCGCCACGCTCGCCCGGACCGCTGGGCTCAGGCTTGCGTGGACGGAGGAGCTTGCGGCCGACATCTTCATGGGCACGTTCACCGCCAAGTTCCCTGCCGCGGCCCGGACCGCGGCCGAGCTCCTCGACCAAACCCTGTACGCGGCCTACTACGGCATCGATTACGCGAGTGTCGCCGGCATCGATGAGTCCGCCTCCCGGGACGGAAAAAGCCTCGTCGGCACTGTGCAGTTCGCGGCGCTGTGTCATCAACGCGCCGGCGTCGATGGAACGACGTGGCTGTCTGTCGCCCAAGCCGGCGCGGTGATCGAGCAGGCCCAGATCCTCACCACGCACAACCTCGCCCTCATGGCCGGGCCGCTCGGGGTGAGCCCGCAGTCCGGCTGGGCGGCACTGGCCCGCAGCGCATTCGCCACCACCTGCCGCCTTGCCGCACGAATCCACGGCAACCCGCACCCGCTGACTACCGTCAAGGACATGGCCTATGCCTGGCGCCAGGCCCTGTTCTACCTGTCGATGGCCACCCCCGACGAGCAGGGCACGGCCCTGGCGCAGTTCGACGACGACGCGGCACGCTATCCCGACCACGCTCGCACGCGCCTCGCGCCCGTCCTGGCGGGTCTGCGCTACGTCCACGCGGGCGGCGACCTCGGCCCCGACGGCAGCCCCACAAACAGCAGCGCACGCCGGCTCCTGGGCTGGGCACCCACCGGCCGCCACTGGCTCCAGGCTGAGCCTGCCGCTCAAGCAGTGATCCACGGCTGAGGAGGCCATCGACCGCAGCCCCAGGAGCACGCCCGGCAGCAGTTGCGAAAGCAAGCGGGCCGGCCCCAGTAGTCAGTCCTCGCCGGCCCCAGATGCGGGCGCATGGCGGCGTCATCGCGAACCCGGCTTTGTCCTCGAAGAGGATCCAGGCATCGAGCGCCGCCGCGGTCCTTCCACCTGCGGCCACACCTCCTTCTTCCACAGCTCAACCGCGTGTTCGTCGCGTTCCAGCGCACGCCGGGCCGGGCTCTGCCAGGACCAGCCGTGGCGGTGCAGGAGCCGCCACGCCCCCGCGATGGAACAACTGAGGCGGAACTGGCGGCCGATCAGCGTCCGGACGCGTTCCAATGTCCACCGCTGGTCTTCCCAGCCATGCGCAGCCGGCCCTTTGGACAGCGCCCTCTCCGGCAGGGCGAACCGATCCAGCCGCCGCAAGAACTGCTCGCCGGCCTGCCGCGAGAAGGGATGCGCGCACCTGCCCAAGCAGCGGGTCTGCCCGCAGTGCGACAAGGAGTTCACCACCGACCTGAGCCGGAAGAGGAAGTTCTGCTCAGCCGAGTGCCTGGTCGCGTTCCGTCGCAGCGAGCAACAGCAGGAGGCCCGTCTCTGCCCGGTCTGCGACAACCCCTTCCAGGCACCGAAGACGGTCCGCACCGTCTACTGCTCGATGGCCTGCCGTCAGGAGGCCGAGCGCGTCCGTGACCAGGCCCTCAACGAGGAACGGGACCGCCGCCTCGCCCAGACGGCACCGCCCGTGCTGTCGGCCCGGATCGAGTTGCCTCCACCGCCGCCACCGGCCCGCGCGAGCACGCGGCAGTCGGCACCGGCCCGGGACTCGCTGGAGCCGACCGCGACGCGGAATTGCCCGCACTGCCAGCAGCCGATCACGATCGTCGCGCTGCTGGCCACCCCGGAAGCCGCCCGGCCAACCATGCCCCGTCACCGCACCGATGTCGTCCCACTGAGGCGGACGCCCTGAGCAGGCCCTCCAGCCGTCCCAGGTTCACAGATCGAGCTGGGGACGGTCGGGGTCGAGGAGATCGGGGTCCTGGCGAACCAGTGCGTCCTCGAATGCCTCCCAGCCCTTCTCGCGAATGAAGGCGGTCTCCTCAGCCGTGATGGGGATCAGCCAGACGATGGCGACATCACTGCCGTTCTCGACGGTGACCGAGAAGAAGTCGGCGTCGAAGTAGACAGGCAGCCCTGCATAGAGCGAGGTCATGAGTCCACCGGGCAGCGGAGCGGGAAGCGGAAGCACGTCACCGCGCATAATCGCCTGGCCGCTCGCCACCAACTGCCCGGTGACATATTCCAGAACCTCGGCAAGGTGCCCATAGCCCGTAGTTCGGCTGGCGTTCTCGCAGGCCAGCAGCTCCAAGTGGAAATGACGGTCCGAAGTCGGGTCCCACAACGGAGTACGCGACAGGCCGATCGTCGCGAACGCCTGGGCGCCCGAGAGCCGGCCCTCCCGGAAACACGCCACCTGAGGAGTCCCCTGCGGGGCGCCTGCGGGTGGGGACCAGGCACCGAGCATGCGCCCGAGTCTGCTCTCAAGATGGTCTATGAGCTCCGGCATCAGGTCTCCCGTCTGACTTCCGAGCACGTCAGGCCCGGCGATGACCAATGATCCCCTGGACAGTAACGATCACGCTGAGACGGGAGCCAGACAGGTCGAACTACGCGCACAATCCCGACTACCCCTCAACATCTCGCCGAGGCTCCACGATCGCTGATCTTGGCCATCCCCAGTCGCATGAAAGACGGACCATCCGAGGAAGAAGATCCAGGCTGGCCGATTTCAAGAATCGCCATCATCGTCCGATAGCTTCGCGGGTCCCTTCGACTTCAGACCCTCCATACCGCCTGCACGCCAGTTGCGGCGCCGTTGCTCCACCGAACGCCCGCTCACCCGCAGGTCTCTGGCGATGTCCGCGGTCCTGTCTCCTCGCGCGAACCTCTGCCCGGCCTCCAGCCGGATCCCTTCCCGAGCAGCCCGCCACTCAGCAGTCAGGCCCCCACCATCCGCATAGCACCGGCATACCGCAGGGATCACCCAACGTCACCACCCGAAGGCAACCCTAAGGGCCCGCAGAGGAACAACATGCGGGCGGCCACCCCACCGAACTGCGGCGTCAAGTCTCAAAACCGGCAAGTTAATTCTCTGCGGGCCCTTAGAAGGCCAGTAGCTGCGGTCAGGGCCAGCCGAGGGTGCCTCCCGCCCGGCATCGCCGAGCGGGAGGCACCGAGCCACCGTGCAGGAGGCGCTCCGTTACAACGCACCCTGCGCCACGGTGGCCAGGGTCCCTGCCAGGAAGGGACTGGGGTCACCGTGCCAAGTGACGGTGAGGGCGTCACGGGCCCGGGTGGCGGCGACGAAGAGCATCGAGCGGGCTTTGCGTAGCTCTCGCCGGTAGCGGGCGGGATCTTCGGTGCGGTAGCGCTCGATGGCCTCCATCCTGGGCACGAGACGGTCATTGGCGCCGACGATGACCAGGCGCTGGTACTCCAGTCCCTTGAAGCGGGGCATGGTGCCGACGTGGATGGCGCCGTCGCCTCGGGGGCCGTCGGAGGTCAGCTGGGCGTAGCCGAGTCCGGCTTTGGTAGCGAGGTGGTAGATGACCTGGCTGACCTTGTCGCGGTCGGGGACGGCAACGGCGATCAGGCCACGAGGGTCGCGGCCGGTACCGTGATCGTGGGTGGCAAGGTCGTTGCTCCAGGTGCGCAGCATGGTGGCGAGTCCGTCAAGTTCGTCCTCCCAGGTGGTGTAGCCGTGCAGGTCGGGGTTGGGGCCGTGCAGGACGGAGCGGTAGCCAGCGAGGGTGTCGGTGCCCTCGTCGAGGTCGTCGTAGGCCTCACCTGACATCACCGACAGGGCCTGGGCGAGGATTTCCTTGGTGGTGCGGTAGCTCAGGGAGAGGCGGGCGGAGCGGCCGCGGACGTTGATGCCGAGGGAGCCGAGGGAGACCTGGTTGTCGTAGACCCGCTGGTGTGTGTCGCCAGCGATGAACATGTCGTTGTCGCCGGGGGCGACCATCGCTCTGAGCATTTTCCAGTGTGCGGCGCGCAGGTCTTGTGCCTCGTCGACGACGACGTGCCGGTAGCGGTGTTTGAGGTCGTGCAAGGTTGCCTCGGCGTCGCGGTGGATGAGGTCGCGGCCGCCGACTTGGTCCTTGTATTCCTGGCGGGCGTGGATGCGGGCGGCGCGTTCCATCTCGTAGCGGGCGGCGCGTTCGGCGGCTTGGCCCCAGGTTTCGATGTCTTTGGTGTTGAGGCCGGTGGTGAAGCGGTCGAGGATGTTCCAGACGGCGGCGCGTTCGGGGCGGGTGAGCGGCCGGCCGCGGCCGGAGCGGCGGGTTTGGAAGTAGGCGGCGCGGGTGCTCACGGACTGGCCGAGGATGACCTGTTCCCACTCCTCGATGAGGAACTCCGGCTCCCAGGCGCTCTGTTGGCCGAGTTCCTTCAGGACGGCACGCAGCTCGTTCAGGGCGGTGCGGTCGTCGATGCGGCGCTTGCTGCGGCCGCTGAGTGCGTTCTCGGTGATGACCTTGTAGGCGAGTTCGTCGATGTGGGTGATGTCGACGCGGGCCAGGAGGGCGGGATCGCCGACGAGGTCACTGAGGCGGGCGTGCAGGTCGGCGGCGAGGTTCTTGGTGAAGGTGGTCAGCAGGATGGGCTTGTCCTGGCCGGGCTTGAGCTGGCGCAGAAGGTGGTGGATGCGGTGCAGCGCGACGATGGTCTTGCCCGTGCCGGGGCCGCCGGAGACCCGTGCGGGGCCGTTGTAGTCGCGGTTGACCAGGCGTGCCTGGGTGGGGTGCAGGAAGACCTTCCATGCCTGGAAGTCTCCTTCTTCCAGGACTTTTTGCAGGGCGTCGTCGACGGTGATGACGGTGGTGCGGGCGAGGGCGGCACCGAAGTCGGCGGGGTCGATGTGCTCCGGTGAGGCGACCGCGTCGGTGATCTCGGCACGCACCTCGTCCGGACTCATCCCGGCGGCGAGGCCGTAGAGGATGTCCTGGGACAGCAGGGGCGCTCCGGCGACCAGGCGGTCGAGGTCGGTGGTGTCGGTGAGGGTGAGGGCGACGTCGATGAGAGATTCGGCGACGCCGAGTTCTCTCAGCAGTTGCGGGGAGTGGGCGGCCAGGAGTGCAGGTGCCGCGGTGGCCAGCGCTTCGCCGCTGGAAAACGTCGCGGGGGGTGGGGTTGCTGGTACTCGGGTGGTGTCCGGTTCGGCAGGGACGAGTTGGATGCCGGCGCGGCGTAGGGCGTTTTCACCGACGACCGAGAGGTCGACGAACTCGATCTCTCCGGAGACCCGGTTGATGGCGACGGAGAGTTGTTCGTAGACGTCCCGGCGATGCCGGACCGCAATGATCAGCCAGTTGTCGTCGCCGTGCTCGTCGGTTCCGGTGCGGGTGAGCAGGGCTCGGTAGGAGTCGTCGATGCGTGCGGAGAAGATCTGCGAGTCGCCCTTGAGGGCCTTGAGTTGGAGGCCGTTGCTGTGCGGGTTTTCCCGGAAGCGGTGGGAGAAGTCGTAGAACTTGGCCTTCACCGAGCGGTCGAGCTTGTAGAGCTCGTGTTCGGCCTTTTGGTACAGGCTGAGACGGACGGTCATCAGAGGTCGTCTTCCGGGTGGTGGGAGGGATCTATTCGGGTGGTGGGGCCGTTTCAGCTGCCGGCAGGGGTGTCGGGAAGCAGGGCGAGCAGCTCATCGAAGTTGGCGAGCCAGTCGGTGGCGGTGCGGATGGTCCAGCCGGCTGCCTGGTAGGCGCTGTCACGGCGTTCGTTTTCCTGGTTGGCGCCAGGTTCGGATGAGGTCACGATGGCGACCTTGGCCGCTTCCTGGTCCCAGGCGAAGTCGGCTTGCCAGCCGCCGTCGCCGAGTTCGTAGCCGAAGATTGGTGCGGTCTTGCCACGGTCGGCGACTTTCCGGGCCACCTCGATCAGGTCGGCTTCGTTGTCCGGGTCGAGCAAGGTGAAGACTTCGTCCCAGACGGCGTCGCGTGCTGTGGGAGAGGGCTGAGCGTCGTTGATGGGTTCGCTGGTGGGTTGCGCATCGGGTGCAGGGGCGGGCTTGAGGGTAGGAGCGGGTTGCGGTGCGGCTGTCGGGGTGTCGTCGAGGGCGGTGGGGTACTGGGGGCTGAGCAGTTCGAGGATGTCCTTGTCGCCGCGTGCGCGCAGGTGGGAGAGGACGTCGTCCATGCTGGTCGCGTCGGCCAGTCCGATGCGCTGGCCCACCACTGAGGGCATGTCCTTGTCGAGGATCTGGCCGGACAGGGCCATCAGGTGCAGGGCGCGCTGGGTGTCGGTGAGGTCGCGTTCGTCCTTCTCGGCTACGCGCAGTGCCTTGAGGTGCCCGTCCTTGGCGGCGAGGAACACATGGTCTCCCTCTCCGGCTTGCATGTGCTCGAGCAGGGTGCGCAGGGAGCCGCAGGTGGGCTGGTTGCGCCAGACGAGCTGGGTGGTGCCGACGTCGTGGGACAGTTCCAGCCGGCTGCCCGGGGTGAGGCTGAGGTGTGCAGCGAAGCCGGTGGGGATGGTGAAGCCGGAGCCGCGCAGGTGTTCGCCGTTGACGTCGAGCCGGTACCACCAGGTTCCCTGGCCGGTCTGGAAGCAGCGCCGGGTCTGTGCGACGTCGCGGCGTGGCTGGTAGTCGGCGAGTGCGGGGTCGTCGGGAGTAGTCAGGCGGACCCAGCCGCGCTGGAAGCGGTCGTACTCCGGGGCGGCGAGGTAGGCGCGGACTGACCTTTCCGATACGTCGAACTGCGAGCAGAGCGTGGTGACGATGTCTTCGATCTGGGCCTGGCCGCCGGTGTTCGCGAGTTCCCTGTTGATCATCTCGCGTATGCCGAGGTACTCGGTGCCGCCCCAGCGGCGCAGGCCATACAGGTCTCGGTCGCGTCGCAGGAAGCGGTCGTCGGTCTGGATTTGGTTGCGCAGGCTGGCCAGGGCGGTGGTGTCGTCCAGGCGGCTGTAGAGGTCTTCCATCGGCAGGGGGTGTCCCACCAGGGCCAGGACGGCTTCGGCCCGGTCGCTGATCGAGCGGCCCCAGGGCAGCAGGTGTCCGTCGATGACGCGGAAGCCCTTGATCGCCTGCAGCCAGGCTTCGGCGTCGGCTGGGCGGATTCCCTGCTGTGTGAGCAGTTCCACGACGTCGGACCATGCGGGCACCGTGGTCGTGCAGCGTTCTGCGAGCTCGGTACGCGTGTGTTCCAGGCGATGGTCGAGATCGCCTTGTACCAGCCAGCTGCTGGTCCAGGTGCGCTCGGGCAGCAGGGCGGCGATGACCTGCCACAGGGGCAGGCCAAGAGCGGCAACACTCTGTTCGTGTGTGGGGTGCAGGGCGCGCAGGCTCGCTTCGGTGGCCACGGGCCCGAGGTGTTCTTGGGTGGCCAGGAGGTGGGCGAGGAAGGGCTGGCCGTCGTCTCCGTGGAGCCAGTGCTGGAGGTTCTTCTCGAGTTCGACCTGGATCTGTCGGACTCGTTCGCGGCTGACGTTGAACTGCTCGCCGAGGTTTTCCAGGGAGGTGCGGCTGGGGTTGAAGATGCGTCCGGCGGCGATGGCCAGCTGC
This sequence comes from Streptomyces sp. NPDC002306, assembly GCF_053593435.1. Taxonomy (NCBI): domain Bacteria; kingdom Bacillati; phylum Actinomycetota; class Actinomycetes; order Kitasatosporales; family Streptomycetaceae; genus Streptomyces; species Streptomyces sp. NPDC002306. The sequence continues at coordinate 21,205 of NZ_JBSFCK010000036.1, read as the reverse complement.
CGTTCGTTCCAGGTGCCGACGAGGACATCGAATGCCTGGAGCGGGTGTGCGGCCAGGGCGGGCACCACGGTAGGCGTCGCAACAGCCGAGGTGGTGTCGGTGTCGTTGTCGCGGCCGGAGGGCTGGGCCCATGCGCGCAGTGTGTCTGCAGCGGCTTGGAGGGCCGGGGGCGCGTCGGCGGGGAGCAGGCGCGTGAGCAAGGCGGTGAGCTCGGCGGCGTCCATGTCGTGCGTGTGGGTGACTGCAGTGTTCGGTGCGGCGGTGGCGGGGTGGGTCAGGTCGCGTCCGCCGGTGAGGAAGGGGCGTAGCAGGGCGAGGACAAGCGAGGTGAGGGTGTCCTCGCCGGTGCTGGCGGCGTGGCCGATGGTGGTGTGGAGGTCGGTGTGCTGGCCTTCGGGGCAGAAGCACAGCTGGGGTAGTGCGGTGGCGAGTGTTAGGTGCGGCCAGTGGGTGGTGAGGGTGTGGGCGGCGCTCTGGGCGATCTGTGCTGCGCCGGTGGTGGCGAGGGCATCGCGCAGTGGGGTGGTGTTCCACCAGGTGGCGGGCAGGCGGGCGTCGTTGAGTGCGAGGCCCAGCTGGTGGGGGTCGCCGAAGCGGAGGGACGGCAGTAGGTCGGCGAGGACGTGGTGCCATGGCGGCGTGGGTTCGATCAGGCCTGTCACGTGAGGTTCCGCTTCTCGTACGTTCGATGGTGTTGGCACACGGTGGGGGTGGTGGCTGCTGGGGGTGGTGGCTGCGCGCCGTGCTGGCACGGTGCGCAGCCACGCGGGTGAAGGGGTGTCAGGCGCTGGGCGTGCGGCCTCTGTCCGGGTGGTGGCTGGTGTGCGGTGCTACCACTCGAGGGCGTCCAGCATGTCCTTGACGGGGTCGTCGTTGGTGTCCGTGGTGGGGGTGAGTGCATCCAGGACGAGGGAGCTGACGATGGCGACGAGGTCTCTGCTGCCCCGGGTGTTGATCTCCGCCTGGAGGTAGTGCAGGCCGCCGTTGGCGTAGTCCTCGAAGATCCTCAGTCGTTCGGCGAGCCGCTCGTCGGCGAGGATTTTCGCGTCTTTGGGGAGCTCGGCTGCGGCGATCAGGTCGATGAGCACGTCGCCGTATTCGCGGTTTTCGACCAGGGCGTAGCGGATCATCTCGCCGGACTTTTCGAACTCGACGCGGCGTTCCTTCCTGCGGCCCAGGGAGGCGGCGAACAGCAGTGCTTCGTAGTTGGAGCGGAAGGGGCCGTCCTTGCCGGTGAGGAGGGCCAGCAGCTGTTCGTGTTCGGCGGGGCGCCGGAAGCGGATTTCGACGGCCATCAGAGGGTCACCTCTTCCAGAACGGTGTGGTTGAAGTCGCCGTGGGAAACGTAGGGGTGGGCGTGGCCGTCGATGGTGATGGTGTCCTCGTCGGCTTCGGTGTTGGTGATGTAGGAGCGCAGCACGTACATGCGGGATGCGGCGGCGCCGAGGTGGTCGAGCACCTTGCCGCGGGACTGTGACTTCGACAGCAGGGTGACGATCTGGGAGGTGAGTTTGGGCAGGGATTCGGCGATGTCGTTTTGGTAGGCGACGTCGAGGTTGCCGAACGGGGCGTCCATGACCACCGGGTAGACTCCCCCGCCGCCGAGCACTGCGTCCGGTGTCTTCTGCTTGCGGTCGTGGGTTTCCTTGGCCAGTTCGGAGACGGCGCCCACGAACGACAGGCCCAGGATCTGATTTTCGCCGGTGCTGCGGGCGGCGGCGACGCCGGCGGAGTGGTTGAGCAGTTCCAGAGCGAAGTCGGGGGTGAGGCGGGGGGTGAAGGGCTTGATGCAGATCCGCCCGAAGACGGTCTTGACCTTCTCATCGAGCTGCTGGCGCACTTCTTCGGTCTTCACCGCCAAGATCCGTTGGAAGGCGGTGAGGACTTCGTCGACCAGGGCGACCTGCCGCTGGATGCGCTTGGACTCCTCGTCCTGCACCCGCGCGGAGTGGAACTGGCGCTTGACCTTGTCGATCCGCTCGTCTAGCTCCGTCAACTGGGACTGCGCTTCGCGGATCTGCTGGCGGACGTCGAGGAGCTTGCTGTCGAACTCCTTGCGCCGCTCTTCCAGGCGCTGGACGTCCATCACGTCGACGCCCTTGAGCTCCCGGTCGATGTCGCTCAGTTCGGCGTCGATCTGCCGGATCGAGGACTCGATCTCCTCGATCTCGGAGACGCACTCCCGCAGGTTCGCCAACAGATCGGCCCGTGCCAGACTGAGGTCGGCGGCCTTGCCGCGCAGGTACATCCAGCGGGTCTCGACGTCGGCGAGTCCGGCGTTGTAGCGGCGTTCCTCCAGCGCCAGCCGTGCCTGGGATCCCTCGGGCAGGTCGCGTCCGCACATGCACAGGCCGTCTTCGAGGAGGCCGTCGATGTAGTCGCGCTGGATGCCCGCGGGCAGCTCCCGGCGCTTGCGCATCCCTTCGGCGAGGTCCAGGACCTGGGTGTCGATGCCGCCGGTGAAGGCGAGGAAGCCCTTGCGGGCGAGCAGGTCCCGCTTTTTTTCCTGGCGCTCGGCGCGCTTGTCGACCAGCTCTTTGAGGCGGGAGTGCAGCTTGGTGCGCTGGCGCTGGAGCGGCGCTGCCTTGCCGTTGGCCAGGAGGGCCTGAATGGCTGCCTCCACTTCTCGTTTGTAGCCGCCCTCGATCTCCGACAGCTCCAGCACCTGCGTGTGGACGTCGAGCTTTTGCTGTTCCAGTGCTTCCTGCTCGGTCATCAGCGCCTGCAGGCGCCCATCGCCGTTGCTGGCGATCTGCTTGCGCAGTTTTCGAGAGGCGCCCGGCAGGTGGGTGGCGATGGCCCGCTCGATCTCTTCCAGCCCCATCAGGGTCTTGATCGCCTGCTTGACCTCGTCGGTGCGGTCACCGGTGAACATGCGTTCCATACGTTCACCGTTGAAGAAGAAGAACTGCCGCAGCCCCTCGGGAAGGATCTTCTGAATGCGGTCCTGGCCGTTGGCGACGGTGGTGCTCACGCCGTGCTCGGATTCGGTGACAATGAGCTTGGGCGTCAGCTCGACCTGCTCTTCGGTGTTCTTGGTCGTGGTGACTGTGCGCAGCACGGTGAACAGCAGTCCCTCGTGCTCGAATTCGACCTTCACCGAGGCACCCGCGACGCCGCCGAACGGTGTCTGCGTCCAGGCGTGATCGTTGATCACGCGTTCCTGGTGTTCCACGTCGTCGGAGAAGGAGCCGTACAGCGCCCAGGTGAACGCGTTCAGCAGGGTGGTCTTGCCGGCGCCGTTCATGCCGAAGATGAGGATGGCCGGCTTTTCTGCGGTGACCTCGAGGTCGAGCAGTTGGGTTCCGTAGAAGACGCGGAAGTTGTCCAGCGTGAGCTTGAGGAGTCTCATTTGGCCAGCTCCTTGGCGGCGCGGACGATCTCGTCGGTGAGCAGGGTCGGATTCTTCACGTGCAGGTGCTCACGCTCGAGCTGCCACACCTTCGCCACGAGCTTTCTCGCTTCGGGCGAGAGGTCGTCCATGATGTCTTTCAGGCTTTCCGTCGTCCCCATGGGTCTTTCTCCAACGTCGGGCTGTAGGTCGGTCGTGCGGGGGTGCTGTCAGGTGTCCAAGAGCCCGTATCGCAGGCGTAGCGGGCGCAGGATGTCGAGGGTGTGTGCTTCGTTGTCGGCGAGCCGGGCGAATTCCGTCACCCGTGCCAGCTCGCGGGCCACCATGCGGCGCTCCGTCTCACGGTGCAGGTCACTCGCATCGCTGGGGGGCACGACGATGAAGTCGACGATGTCCGCACGTTCTTTCCCTGGCGCTTTGCGCAGCACGCGGCCGCGGCGCTGGATGAACTGGCGCGGGTTGGAAGAGCTGGCCAGGAGGTAGGCGGTGCGAGCGGCCGGCACGTCCACCCCCTCGTCCAGGCACTTCATCGACAATAGGACCTGCAGCTGAGAACCGGTGGCGAACTGGCGCAGCAGCTGCTGGCGTTCGGGGCGTTTGGTCTCGGCGGTGTAGGGGGCGGCGGGCATGCGCAGTTCCGTGCCGACCATGGCCAGAGCCTGCTGCAGCTGGGTCGGTTCGTTCGGATCACCGTCCTCGTAGGCGAGGGGGTGGCGGCCTTCGGCGCAGTAGAGCAGTTGGTACCAGTCGTTGCGCCGTGCGGTGATCTCTCTGCGCAGGGCAGGCAGTTTGGCGCGGGCGTGTCCGAGGATGTTGGAGCGTCGGCGCAGGAGCTGGCCGAGCGGACTGTCGTCGTCGGTGTCGGAGGAGAGGCCGCCGTCGGCTGCGATGAGCTTGGCGATCTTCTCCGTCACCTCCGCGTAGAGGTAGGTCTCCTCGTCGTCCAGTTCGACCAGGACGGGTGTGTAGGTGTAGCGGCACAGGGCGCCTGCACGGATGGCGTCGCCGATGCCCATCTCGAAGACGACGTCGCCGAAGTACTCCGCCAATGCCGCGGTGCCTCGATCGTCGAACCAGCGTTCTGGCGTGGCTGACAGCCCGAGCCGGTAGGCCGCCGAGGCGGGCAGTTTCTCGCGTAGGCGCTTGGCTCCGAGGTTGTGGCATTCGTCCGCGATGATGAGGAGGCGGCCGCGGTGACGGGCCAGGATCGACTGCAGGGGGCCGGCGGCGAAGGTGGCGTTGGTGGTCACGATCACCCCGCCCTGGGCGCTGCCTAGCGCCAGGGCGTCCAGGAGCGAGGAGGCTTTGCCGAACCAGCTGCTGGTGGATTCGTAGGCGCGGATGGGCTGCACACCGAACCAGGCGATGTCCTTGCACCACTGGTCGACCAGGTGCTGGTAGGGGGCGATGACCAAGGTCAGGAGTGGTTGGTCGTGTTTTTGCAGGACGCGGGTCAACTGGGCTGCGGCCGCCAGGGCGGTGAGGGTCTTGCCGGTGCCGGTGGCCATGCGCAGAATGCCCCGGCCGCCGGCCTCGAACCAGGCTTGCACGGCCTGCTTCTGGTAGTCACGCACGCTCAGTTCGCCGGGGATCGCCAGCCGTCCGGCGCTGTCCGGGCGCGGCAGGGTGATCAGGGCTCCGTCCAGGGGCGGAATGTGCGTCGTCTCGTCTGTGGTGGAGGGGGCGCAGCGCTGGATGACCGTGTGGGCGCCGGCGGTGAAGTCGAGTACCCGCAGCAGTGGGGTCCGGTCGTCCCACAGGTCGTCGAAGTCCTGGCTGATGCGCACGGCCCGGTCGCGGTCGCCGGGCTCCCAGGTGCGAAAGACCTCGATCGACTCGAAGTTGCCGACCAGTGCCGGCATGGTCTCGTTCGCGCTGCCTTTGAAGGCAACCAGATCGTGGCCGTCGTGGAAGATTCCGATTTTTTCGTGGTAGATGCCGATTCGGTCGTGGGTGCTGATGTAGGCGAGTTTGATGTCGAGGCGGCTGTCGGCGATGAGGAGGCCGAGTTTGCCCAGCCCGCTGGCTGCCCGCGGGTCCTGGGCTGCTTGTTCCATGTCCCGCACTGCTGCCTGTTGCAGCACGGCTCGCAGTTCGTATCCGGCGTGGATCTGCGCCACATCGTCGGCGGTGAGCTGGGGGGAGGCGACGATGCGCATCGTCCCCCCGCGTGCGGCGAACTCCTCCAGTCCTTGGCCGAGCACGGCGAGCACCGAGGCGCTGAAGTAGCCCACGGCACGGTCGTAGGAGGTGGCCGCGCCTAGGGCGGGGACGTAGAAGTCGTGGACGATGTCGCAGCGGTCGCTGCGGTAGTCGGCGTGGAGATCCGCCGCGCTCAGGCCGCCGGGGTGCCGGTTCATCACAGCCCCATCAGGTTGATCAGGTCGTCGGAGGACGGCCCCTCGTCGTCGGAGTCGGGAGCGGATGAAGGCTGCTGGCCGTCTTGTCCGGCGCGGACATCGCTGAGCCGGCGGACCACGCCGTCGCGTGCGGTGAAGGGCGGCGATGAGGCGGAGACGCGGACGCTGGCGGCGGCAATGGTGAATTCGCTGGTCAACGCCGCAACCAGCTCGTCGGTGGGGATCGAACCGCCGGCCCGGTCCACTTCCTGTGCGATCAGCTCCTTGATGCTGGTGTAACGGCGCAGCCCCCACTGTATGAGGGCCCACGAGTTGACGTCGCTGCGCACGAACCGGCCGTCCGCGGACAGTTGGGCTTTGAGCGAGCGAATGTTCACGCCAGGGCCCATGCGCTCGACGAGCAGCGGCCAGTCCAGGGGATACCCGAGCTCCTCAAGTACGGCGTGAGCTCGGTCGGCGAGCGATCCGCGCCCAGTGCCGTCCGGTGCGGCGGCGGGCTCCTCTCCGGACGGCTCAGCCAGATCCCCGAAAGTATCGGGGCCGGGTGCGTCTTCGGGCAGCTGCCAGCCGTCGGCCGTGGCGACCGCGGCGAGGGCACGTGCCACCAGCGTCCGCAACGGCTCAGGCAGTTCTTCGCTATCACGCAGCAGGTCGGCCAGCTGCTCGCCCGGACGCTGTTCGCAGGCGAAGATGCGCAGTTGTTCGAAGACCTGTGCCAGCGGGGACGCCTGCACCGATCCGGGCCCCGAGAGGGGCTCAAGGTCCACCACCGCGTCCGGGTCGGAGGCCGCGGCAGCATGACGGCGCTGGGACGCGGCGGCGTGACGCGGCGGCGGCAGCTCGTAGTCCTCCGCCGACGCCTGAGGGGCGGCTGTGGCGGCAGGCCGATCCGCGGTGGCAAGCTCGACCTGCCGTCCGCCCACGACCTGCAGCCCGCAGTACTCCAGCCACTGCTGTGTGGCGTGGAGGGGACGCCCGGTGTCCTGCAGCAGCCGCGTGGCCGCCGGCAGCGACAGCGCCTCCCCCGGTACCAAACCGAGGGCCGTGCGGGTCAGCTTGCGGGCATGCGCGAGCGATCCGCCGAACAGCCAGTCCCCGTCGCTGCTCCCTGACCAGTGCAGCGCGAGCAGCAGCTCCAGTACCCGCACCTGGCTGCCTGGCAGCCGGTCTGCGAGCCAGGGATGGTGGTTCATCAGATCGGTGCGCGTGACGGGGGTCTGCGTCGCAGATTCGAACAGCTCCAGCGCGCAGGCGAGCTTGGGCGACGCAAGCGCCGCGCTCTGCAGCTGCTGAGGTAGCTCCTGTAGCAGCCGCGTGACCCACGACTGCAGGGTGCGGTAGCGGTCCGCCAGCTCGTCGACCGACACCGGAGCAGACGCACACAGATGCAGGGTGATCAGATCTTGCTGGCGGGCGTCCAGAGCGATGAACCAGCGCGGAACCGCGTTGCCGGGGCCGTCCGGCTCACTGTGCGCGGGTACTGCAGGCACCTGCGCGGATGCCTCCGGCTGCGGAAACAGGGCAGCGGCACGCACCAGCGCCGCGAGGATCTCACGTTTGGTCTCGGTGCGGACCTTCGCCAGGCAGGCGATGGTCGACGGCGTCAACAGGGTGACGTCGGCCAGCGTCTTGCCGCCGGCCGCTTGCAGAACGTCCACCGCAATCGCCTCTAGCTCCAGCTCGGCCGTCGGCATCTGCCGCGGCAGGGAAGGAAGCAGCAGATGCAGAGGCCGCTCGCCCAGCGCCGCCTCACCACCCCAGCCCAGGAAAGAGGCAAACAGCTCGAAGACGTCGTCCATGTACGGGCGGCGTGCGCTGGTCTCTTCGGGCGTCTCGTGCAGCCACCACTGCGCCGGACCTCCCATCCGCTGGAGTGCGAGCAACTGCTCGGGCTCCAGCTGATCCAGCCACGGCAGCACGATGTGCCACGTCGGCTTGAGCAACGAGAGTGAAGCTGACATCTTTCCCACCCTGGTAGTACCGGTGAACCATCTCGGTGCCTGGCGGCGACTGCCGTCGCCGCCAGGCACGCGTCACTCGCTCAGAAGATCGTTCACGCTGCTTATCGGCTCGGCTTCGGTTTCCTCCACGCCGTCAGCGCTCTGCTCGCTCTCCGCCTGAGCGTCCTGGGGCTCCTGTACAGCCACTCCGTGCTGGTCGATCTGGTCCAGCCAGTTCTTGTAGGACTCGTCCGAGCCGTAGAACCATTCCTTCAGGGCACGGCCGAGCGCGGCACGGGCGGCCCTGTGCGCCTCGACACGCAGCTTGGTCTCCGCGACGCCGGGGCGGCTGGTCTTGAGTGCCTTGAGCTGCTGGTCCTGGCACAGACTCAGGTAAAGGCCCCGGGCAGCGCTGAGCATGTCCTCGAACGCGGCGCGGTCGGTGAACCAGTCGGAGACGTGAGCCCATGCCTGGGGGGTGTCCAGCACCTGCAGCCAGAAGTAGCGGAAGTAGACCGCCTGAGGGGTCTCCATGTTGGCAATCTGGTTCAGGGGGTGCGCAGTTTCAGCTTTGTTGAAGGCGAGCCTGCGGTCTTTGGCCTTGCCCGACTCCAGGGCGAAGTAGGCGTTCCACGCCTTCACCAGCGCCTCCGCGAACTGCGGCAGGTCGTTGATGTTGCCACCGCCGGGCTGGGTCTTACGCAGTTCCCACAGCGAGCCGAGGGTCATCATCATCCCCAGCTGGCAGGCATGGGTGTTGAACACGGCGTAGGCGGCTTTCGACTGCTTAAGGGTGCCGCTGCGCCCGGAGTCCAGATACGCCTGGGCACGGTAGGTCTCGAAGATCTCCTCCCGGCCCTTCAGCGCCTCCCAGGCGCGGATCACGTCGGACTTGGTGGCCTTCCTGCCTGCGGTCTTCTCCTCCAGATAGTGTTCATGGCTGTCGCGCAGCGTCCAAAACACGCCCACCCCGCTGAACAGTGCGTCGTGCGCGAGGGTCAGGCCGGTGTCGTCAATGTGCCAGTCGTCTTTCAGCTGCGTCAGCGCCGTGGCGTGAGCGGCATAGGGAGCGGTGCGCGACAGGAGGGTGAGGATCGCCCGGCCCCAAGTGGCGGCGAACCGGTCGCTGATGACGTCCATCCAGCTCAGCGGGAACGCTGTATTGCCGATCTTGTCCCGCTGGTAGGTGGCACCGCCTTCCTCGATCTGATCGGGCAGGAGGCTGGTAAGGTCCAGCTGCTCCTGCATGAAGGCATCCAGCTCCGTCAGGCTGAGGCGTCCGCCGATCTTCTGGGCGACGTTTTTGAGGTACTTGGGAGGGCCGAAGACGCAGCGGTCGACGGCGAACTTCAGCAGGTGAATGTTGGTCAGCACCGACCAGCGGGCCGGCCGGGTGGAGTTCACCTCGGGGTTGTCGTACTCCACGGCGTAGATGGGCAGCAGGGCATCGCTTTTGTCGTTGCGCAGCTCGCTGAGCACGCGTCGGGTGAGTACGTTGCTCAGTTCGGCATCCGACAACAAGATGATCCGGGACTCCGACGGCGGACGCGCTTCCTTGTTGACGTCCACGAACAGTTTCCGTGCAGCCTCGTGAGGCCGCGCGTTCTCACCAGTCTGGTCAGGGAACCAGCACACGGTGACCGGCACTTCGATGCGGCTCAGGTCGACATCGCCGAAGTCGTCGAGCGCCTGGAGGACCTGGTGTTCGTAGAACGAGCGAAAGCGCGCGCCGCCGCTGTTCTGCCAGCTCTTCGTCATCGTGCGTTCGATGGCCAACAAAGCCATGGCGCGGTGCTGGCCGTCGAGGACGACCAGCTGCGCTTCGGTCTTGTTCCACCACAGTTTGCCCACACTGGCCGGGTGCAGCAGGTCGTTGGCCCCGAGCAGACGCTGGATCTGGAAGGCGGTTCCTGCCTGCTCCTGCTGCCACTGGGCCCCGTCGTCGGGAACTACGCTGGGCTGGCCCATCTGCTCGAAGTGCGAGGGGCGCCTGCTGCGGAAGGGCAGCAGCACTGCCACGATGGGCGGCAAGAACGCAGGCCCGGTCGGCTTGCGATCCAGCAGGTAGGGGATCAGTTTGACCGCCACGCGGTGATCGTCCAGGTCACGCTGCAGGAGCTGGTTGAAGTCCAGATCACCGGCTTCCATGACCTCACGCACCGGGGCCAGGCTCTTGGTGAGCTGGCGCTCGGGGTCATCGGTCTCCTCGCCGAGCCGCGCTTTGGTCATGATGTAGTCCACCCGGCCCGCCGGCGTGGTGAACGTGCCCCACGTTCCCTGAACGTAGTCGCGAAACGTGAGCTTGCTTCCTGAGCCGAACATCGTGTTCCTATTGCCTTCCGAGAATCGGCGCGTACAGCCGGTGCAGTAGCCACTGTGCTGACTGTGCAGTGTGGCGCAGATGCGTGACGGTCACGGCGTCGTCTTCCTAATCGCCCACATCGATGACCCAAGCTTCGAGTTGACGCATACTCATATTGCGAGCAGCCGCCCGTGCGCAGAACGTCTTTCCCTTCGCTTCCACCGCCGCCGCGTCCTCCGGTTGATCCCGCAGCCACTCGTACCCTTTGGTGAAATATCGGCGGCGGGTGCGCAGACGCGCGCACAGATTCTCCCCGCCAGCGGCGAGGAGAACACCGGGGACGCCATGCGCACGATGATGGCCATCACCCGCGGCTCCGCGCTGTCCAGCGAATCCATTAATGTCGCCAGACGCTTTCCTGCTTCACGGAGGCTGCGCCAGCTTCCGCGTCGGGCTGGTGCACCGGCGTCTCGAGCTCGAGCTCGCCCTTCCATACCGCGCCGCAGGAACCGCGTCCGTGCAGCACTGTGCAGCGGCTCGTAAGAGCCCGCGTCCCGTCCGTGCAAGCAGCCTTCGGTGGCTTGTTCGCCCTGCGGGCTGGGGTGCACCTTCCCGGCATGCGAACTCGCCCTAGACTTGACATACCCGACGTATAGACCCAAAGTTTCGGGCGCCTCGTTGACGTCGAGCATGGAATAGCGACTGTGCGAGGAAGCGTTCAACGTCGACGCCCCTCACTCGCCCGGGTGTGAGGAGCTGGTCAGCCCGCCTGCACACCCTCGATCATGGTCGTGCGCACGGGGTGACCGGGGCGCGGCCAACCCGAGCCCACGCTTCTGCACAGGCGTGCCGTGAGGCAGCGGAGCACTACTGGGAATGATGGCGCGTGCGTGCACTGATGGTGGTTCCTCTCCCCCGGGCGCGACGGCGTTCGCGCAGGTTGCACCTGTCGCCGTTTGTGAAAAATTAGCGTAGACGATCACACTGACACGCGGGACCCCCGGATGGTTGCCCCGACCACCGAAACGTGATGGAACGCAGGACCCTCCGGGCGTCCGCAACGGCATCCGTCGGCGGGTGGCTGCGGTCGGCAGGCTTCCTCGGCTAGGTCTTTTACCAGCAGCAACGGCGCACATCCACCCCCCTCGCCCAGGCGGTCGTCTACCACGTGGCCCGGGCGGAAGGAGTTTCATCCACGGCGATATCCGACCGGCACGGCAGCCGCCCACGTCGCCAGGAAGGCTGCACACAGCCCGCCCATGAAATGATTGCTCAATACATCGTTCACAATATGATCACATGATGATCGCTTGCGTCAGGCCCGGCCTTGTACGGGGCTTACACATCGCAGCGATGCAGCGCGGGCTACCCGCGGGGAGAAAAGGCGGCACCCCTGCGGGCCAGGTTCAGCGCAGGGGTGCTCACATGCCGATCCCCCCAGGCTGCTTCACCTGGGGGGATCAGACGAATGGCGAAATCGCGTCAGGCGGGCACGACGGCGCCGACCATTCCCTCGATCGTGGCCATCTGCTTGTCGGCACCGAGATAGCCGATGCCGCGGTGCAGGTGGACGGTCAGGATGCGCTGGACGTTGTCGTCGGTGGGCTCCTCGCCGATGGCGACGCAGCGCTGCTTGAGCAGCGCCAGGTAGAGGTCGCCGTGCTGGCCTGCGAAGGTCTTCCAGCTCATCTCGACGTTGGAGTCGGTGACGATGTCCTTCACCAGCGGAGTGGAAGGGTCCTTCAGCGACAGCAGCAGCGCCCATCGGCACAGCACGTTCCACTGCGTGATGCCGGTGGTGCGCTTGAGGTAGACCAGCCGATCTCTGGCCGGCTGGGAGAGGCGGACATTTTCAACCGGCATGCTGGACTCCCCCGTTCCACCAGTAGCCCTCGACGACGCTGGTAGTGAACTGCGTGTCGTCGTGCACCAGCGTGTAGGTCTGGGCGACGGACTTCCTCAGACGGCCCATGAGGTGTTCGTCGATCTCCTCGTCGGTGGACAGCAGCAGGACCTGGTTGCTGGCGTGAGGGAAGTAGCGGTCGACGAGGTGTTCACGGTGGCGGCTGTCGAGACGCCCCAGTGGGGTGTCGATGACGCTGGGCAGCCGGCTGCCGGCCACCCGCATCAGTCCCCACAGCAGGGAGACGGCCAGCAGCTGGCGCTCGCCGGCGCTGAGACGCGCGGGGTCAATTGACTCACCGTCGGCGTCGCTAAGGGTGAGCGTGAACTTGTCCGTGTCGATCCGCAGATGGTGGACCAGGCTCTGCTTGCGCATGAGGGTTTTGAAGCTCTGCAGAACGGCCACTTCAAGGCGGCTGATGTGGCGCCCCAGGAGAGCGGCACCAAAGCGTTCCAGGGTGTCACGGGCCTTTTCAGAGTACTTGATGATCCGTTCGACCTCCTCCGCTTTGACCTTGGTCCGCACGAACTCGTTGTGGGCTCGCTCCAGCAATGTGGTGACGTATTCGCGGCGGCGCTTGAGCTCCTGAAGCCGGTCGGCGGCGCGCTCGCAGAATTCCTGAGCGCGGGCGACCTCCACCAGCTGCTCTTCGCGGGATTGCTGCAGTGCCTCAACCTTGTGCTGGGCGGGTACGCCGGCCAGCTGGCGGTCAAGCTGGTCGAGTTGCCCGGTGAGGTCGGCGACCGTCTGCAGCAGCTGCACGCTGCGGGCGGTGTCTCGCTGAAGCAGTTCGTCCAGGACGCCGAGCTGGGCCAGAGTGTCGTGCGCGAGGCTGAGGTCGACGGCGAGCTCGGCTGTTTCTGCCCGCTCGGCCCGATCTGCTTCCAGCTGGCGAAGGACATCGGCGCGTGCTGCATCGGGCAGCAGATCAAGCAGCCACGTGTCGCGCTGCTGCAAGACCTCGAGGACCTGAGCTGACTGCTGGGCCTGCTGTTCTTTGACCGCTTGCTCACGCACACCGTCGAGGAGAGGGGCGGCGAGAAGCAGCGGCAGGGGACCTGCGGCCAACTGGGTCAGCTCGGCGCGCACCTGGGCCAGTTGGGCGACGATCTGCTTCTTCTCGTTCTCCAGCTCCACGCGTCGGCTGAACAGGTTGCCGCCCTCTTTGGCGAAGGCGTCTTCCAGAGTTTGCAGCGTGCGCTGGGCCTTGCCCAGCTCACTACGAGCGTGGGCCAACTCCTGGTGGGCGACGTCGTATGCGGACACCACCGTCTCACGTTCGGTCTCCTGCGCCCGGATGTTGTCCAGGAGGTGCTGTTCCTCCTCGGACAGTTTCTGGCGCCGCTGGAGGGCCAGCAGGTCGTTGCGCAGCTGCTGGACCGTGCTGACGCCGAGCAGGGAGTGGACGGCGGATTCGATGACGGAGGCAGCGCGTTCGGGGTCGGCGAGTGACTCGATCTTCTCGCCGTCGAAGAACGCCAGTGAGGCGATCTCCAGCGGGAGGAGCGACTCGACGTGGTCGGCCCAGCCTTCACTCAGCAGCCGGTTGAACTGGCCCTCGGGCTGGACGTCGCGGGCCGTTTGGGCACGCTGACCGTAGGTTTCGTCGACGTAGACGTTGAGGAACTCTTTGAGGGTCTTGCCGTTGACGTTCCAACTGCGCACCACCCGGTAGTGATGCTCGTGTCCGCCGGTCAGGACGGTGAACTCGAGGGTGATGGAGGAGCCGCGCGCCGGGTCCGCCTTGCGGTTGATGCTTTCGCGCAGGTAAGCCTCGTACGGCTTGCTGCCGCGGCCGCTGCAACGGGCACGGTTTCCGTAGAGGACGAGCTGGATGGCGTCGAGCAAGGTCGTCTTGCCGCACCCGTTGAGCCCGCCGATCAGGATGATCGGCTTGTTCGTCTTAGGGGTGAGGTCGAGCGACTGCTTTCCGCGGTAGGCCCCGAATTCTTCGAGGGTGATCTTACGCAGGAGCATCGAGTTCGTTTTCGTCGTCGAAGGTCAGGTTCTCGGCGATGTCGTCACGCCACTTCTTCTTGCGCGCGGCAAACTCCACCGCGTCCCCGTGATTGTCGTAATAGCCCTTTTGTACGGCTTGTTCCAGAGCCTGGAACAAGCCGGAGCGGCGGGCCATGGTGCGGTACTTGCGCTCGACGGCGAGCAGTTCGCGCACCATGTTGTAGTGCAGGTCGTCGCCGTCGCAGACCTCTTTGAGGACTTCCATCTCGTCGGAGCCCATGACGAGCTGTTCATCGAGAGGGCCGCCGGGAAAGCGCTCCCCCGTGCTCTCTTCGTAGATCCGCGGCAGGCTGTCTTCTACCTCATACTTGTCGAATACCCAGATACGCCGGATTTCGTGCAGTTCATCCGGCGTGATCAGCTCGATGTTCTTGACGTGCTCCGGAGCGTGCGCGCGGATCCAGGTCTGCGCGTTTAGCAGCTCACGCAGCCATTCCTCACGGTAGGACTGCAGGTAGGGGCCATGAATGGCGTCGTCCTTGAACAGCATCACCGAGCCGTTCATGCGCCGGAAGTCACGTGCCGGCTTGTCTGGCCGCGGGAAGGGCGCCTTGCGGCCAGGCGGAAGGTCGGGATCGCCTTCCTGGTAGTGGCCAAATGGAGCGTCCAGCTTGTCGCGCAGGTCCAGCAGCGGCTGCATCCACTCCTTCTCCTCGTCGTTTTGGATCATCGCGGACATCGACTTGTCCTGCTCAACGAGGGTGCAGGTCCAGCAGCCGAACCGGCTGGAGCCGCAGGAGGGGGTTGTGGAATCGACGACCAGGGGGCATTCGCCGTCGCCGGAGGCGCCCTGATACATGGTGAGCAGATCCTGGTTGTTGTAGCCCCAGGGGTTGGGGATCTGCATCAGGAATTCCCACACGTCATCGTTGGCCCAGTCCTCAACGGGGCTGTAGACGAGGGAGTTGGGGAGGCTTGAGTTCGGAGAGAGGCGGTCGCGTACGCGCCGCCTTTCGTGCTTTTCCATGGCGCGGGCACGCACGGTGCTTTCGGCCTTGCGGATACCCAGAACCATGATCGCCTCGCCGTGGGCGGCGACCACGCTGCGAATGAAGGAGTTCGACGGCTTGATCTTCAAGCGTTCGGTGCACCAGCGAAACTTTGGGCGTGGAGCGGGGTAGCCGCGGCCGATCAGATTCACCCAGAAGGTGTCTTTGATCTCTGGAGTCAGACGGTGCGGCTCGATGGGCAGCCCTTGCGCTCGGGCCGCTTTGTCCATCGTCTCCAACGAGGTCGTGACCCAAGCGGCCACGACGGGGTTTTCCACCAGGGTGTCGGTGCTGATGACGTGAACCGGCTTGGTGCGCTGAGACTCAGGCAGGTCTTTCAGTGCCATCCACACCAGTTGCAGGACGGCGGTGGAGTCCTTGCCGCCGCTGTATCCGATGACCCAGGGCACCTGGTCGGCCGTGTACAGCTCGCGGATCTCGTCCGTCAAAGCTGCGGTGACCTCATCCAGCGACTGGCCGTTGAAGGGCTTGCGCCGCACGGGCGTGAGTCCGAGGTTGAGGGGAATGGTGCTCATGCATCGCCTCGCAGGTATGCGTCTTCCACGCGCTGCTCTTCTGGGCTCAGTTCCAGCCCGAGGCGCTGACGCAAGTAATTAACGGTAAGTGTCACGTTTTGATGGCTTTTGGAAACGCGGCCGCCGACGATGGCCCGGCCCTCCCACTCGGTGTTCGCCCGGGACCAGTCCACGCCCTTCAGCGCTGCGATGCGCTTGTTCCACTTCGCCTCGCTCGTCGTCTCACGCAAGATTGCGTTACCGACGCGCCCCATGGCATGGAGTGCGATGCCATGACTGTGGATGAAGTCGCGGCGCATCTCCTGAGCGGACAGCTGCCGGGAGCGCACCTGCTCCCACTCGGGCAGCAAGCCGTCAACGGCTTGCCAAAAGTCGTGGGTCAGGGCGATGGCCTCGTCCTGCTTCAGCTCAAGCCCCTGCAGCAGCGACTGGTTCCCGAAGTACAGGGCGCTGAGGGTGAACATCTTGCGCGAGCGGGCCGAGAGAGTGCTCTTCTCCATCTCCACCAAGCCCTTGAAGACCGCCGAGCTCTCAGTCAGCGCACGGGTGATCTGGGCGTTGGGATCGCGGTGGTCGTACAGGACACCGATGGAGCGGGCCGGGCGGACCGCATGCCGATTGAGGTCGGCGAACATCTGCTGAGAGCGGGCCAGCCCGGAGTCGTAGAAGAAGACGACAGCGATCGTCTCATCTCCCAGGTCCGGGTTCTCCTTCAGCGCGAGCTCGATGGCAGCGCGACGGTGCTGACCGTCGTTGATGAGGAAGCGCGCATCCATCGGGATGCGCAGCTGGCCGGTGCGGTGCGCCGCCCCCTCGCCCCCCACGCTCTCGAAGATCATGTCCCCGTCCACGGATGCGGTCAGCGCACTGAAAACATAGTCGTCGGGGTTGTCCAGAATGTAGCGGGCGAGCGAGGGCAGGCGCCCCTTGTTCAGCACGCGCTGCGCTCTCAGCTCCGCGGAAAGATCATCTTCATCGAAGAGAAAGATCTTCGGGATGAGCCTCAGCGGGCACATCGAGGCGTAGAACTCCCGCCCCGCCTGCACCCCCCGGATGGCGGGGAAGGTGTACTCAAATCCTGTTGACGCTCGCGAGACAGCCCGCCCCGCAGCCTTGCTCGCCGCTTCAGTCTGCACCAGTGAACTGTAGCGTACGTACGTCTCCTGGAAAACGTACGTCACTCTGCTGTCGACGTACTCCGACCTGCGAATGACGTACCGAGGGGTGATGGTGCACCCGACAAGACAGCGCAGCAAGGAGCGCACGCCCCGCGGGAAGATGTGCGGAGCACTGGCGGTTCAGTGCACCAGGGCGGCTCGCGCATCCCATCGGCTTCGTGGCGTGCCTGCCCAGCGTGTACGTTAAGCACTTGACGTACACGGGCAAGAGGAACGGCTCTGAGGCGGGTGAGCGCTGTGGTGGCGTATCTGGATGTAGCGGCGACGACGCGAGTGGATCCGAAGGTCGCCGAGGTCGTCCTGCACTGGATGACCGAGGACTTCGGCAACGCCGGCAGCCGCACCCACGAATACGGCGCCCGCGCCAAAAAGGCGGTTCAGCAAGCCCGGTCCTTCATCGCCAGCACGGTCGGCGCCAAGACCGAAGAAGTGATCTTCACCAGTGGGGCGACGGAGTCCAACAACATCGCGCTGCTGGGGCTGGCTCCCCACGGTGAGAAAACGGGCCGCAAACACATCATTACGTCGGCCATCGAGCACAAAGCTGTCATCGAACCCCTGATGCATCTGCGCGACACCCGCGGCTTCGAGGTCGACTTCCTCGAGCCCGGACCTTCCGGCCGCATCACGACAGAGGCAGTACTGCAGCGGCTGCAGCCTGACACCTTGGCGGTATCGCTGATGCACGTCAACAACGAGACAGGTGTCATCCAGCCGGTCGCCGAACTCGCCGAGAAGCTCCGCGCCACACCGACCTTCCTGCATGTCGACGCCGCCCAGGGCTACGGCAAGGTACCCGGCGACCTGACGGCCCCGATCGACCTGATCAGCATCAGCGGCCACAAGATCGGCGGGCCGAAGGGCGTCGGCGCCCTGGTGACCCGGCGCCGCGGCTGGGACAAGGCACCCCTGGAGCCGATCATGTTCGGCGGCGGCCAGGAGCGCAAGCTCCGCCCCGGCACACACGCCGTGCCCTTGATCATGGGCATGTACGAAGCAGCGAAGATCTTCCAAGAGAACCGCGACCGCTGGGAGCGCGACGCGCGCGCCATGCGCGAGCGGATCCTCGACGCCCTCAAGCCGACGCGGTTCCATATCAACGGCGACCCCGACCACTGCGTCCCCCACATCCTGAACGTCAGCTTCGACAAGCTCAACGCCGAAGCCCTGATCGTCCGACTCAAAGACCGCGTCGCCATCGCCACAGGATCGGCATGCACCAGCGCCTCCTACACCCCAAGCCACGTCCTTCAAGCCATGGGGCTCAAGGACGACGTGGCCGCCAACGGCCTGCGTCTGTCCTGGTTCCCAGCACAGGCCAAAGACTTCGATCCGCTGGACATTGCCCAGACCATCGCCGCCATGCAGCCCGACGAAGCCTGATCCCGATCCCGCCGCTACACCTCCATGCGCCGCACCAGGCGATGTCCGCGTAGTTGCCGCCCGCACCTGATCAGCTCAGCCTGCCAGCCCATCTCGGTCCCGATCAGGTGCGGGCGCTGGTACAGCCCCGCGCGCACCTCCGCATCGGTCAGCCGCTGATAGCGCGGCACGTCCGGGTCGTCCGGCGCCAGGAACTCCTGCTTACGATGCAGCAAAGGACGGTTGGCCGACTGCGCATACGAGATGTGGGAAGCTTCCAGAGTGTGCAGGTCCACCACGTAGGAAGACGCAATCCGTGGATGTGGATCGCGATCAAAATCCGGGTAGTCCAGCCACGAAACTGCCCGACCGTCGTGCTTGAGTTTCGCCACCGTCCACTGCTCGGGGCGTCCGGCAGCAATCGACGCGCAGTGCTCATACAGCCGCAGCACCGTGGGGATGCGCTCCATCGCACGACGATGGACATACAACGCCGTCGGAGTCAGCTTGCCGGCCACCGAGGCATGCATGGCACTGCGCACATACTGGTCATCGCGCAGCTTCAGCAGCAGCCGGTCAGCCCGCTGGCATGCCTCCTTGTACGACGTGAAAAAGGTACGCACGTCCTGCTGCAAGCCCACCGGCAGACTCCCAAAAGGCCCACGGCCGTTGAAAAGCTCCACTGCCAGATACAGCAGGGTATTCAACGTCGAACGCTTGGCCCCCTCCTCGACGCACCCAGCATCCGCACCATCGCGCACCAAGCGTTTCAGTTCGCCCGGCTTCAGATGAGCCAGCAACTCCGCCACCGTGCGCGGCATTTCCTCGATCCTCGGCGGCCGGCCACGACGTTCCACAAAATCCACCAGCGCACTGATGGCTGAAGCAGTGTCCTCGGAAGCCAGCCATTCCGCATCCGGCACCACTCGGTAAGCCAAATACCCCAGACGAGCACTGTCGTCCTTGAACGCGTAGACGATGCCCGGTGCCGCAGCAGCCACCCGAGCTCCGGTGACTTCCTCCACGTACTGGCGTAGCTCACTGGCAGCAAAAAGATGTTGAAACGTCTGCCGACTCGTCAGCAGACCGTCCCCGAAATGCTCACCGCGGACCTTCGACCGCTCCCAGGTCAGGCGAGCCGAGACCACCAGCAGGGTCGAAGTCAACTCCCACGCCTGCTCGAGTGTCCGCCGACGTTCCGCCGGATCCTCGATCACGTTCAGCACGTAGGTCAACAGCACCACATCGCTGATCTCGAGCCGAGTCTGCGACCGGTAATACGGATCCCACCCAACCACTCGGCAATCGAGCCGTTCAAGCGCCTTCACATCATCGCCGCGCCCACACCCATAATCCAGGATGGTCCGCTCCGACGTCAGCTGCCGATCCGCCAGTGCCTGCCGCGCCGGAACCGACAGCGCCAGCCGACCAATCGCCGTACGCCGACGATCACTCCCCCAGGACTCCTGCATCACAGCACTCACAGACATGCGACACCATCAGCAACACAGTAGAAGACATGCAACCAGCACAGTACAAGCGGGCCCGCGCTGCGGGCTGCGCTGTCTGCTACGTCTCACCCTTGGCCAATCATGAGACCGAAGCTGTCGATATACAGGACGAAGTGATCGAGAAAGGCGTGAAGTTGCTCGTGTAGCTGTCAGAGGGGGTGAAGTTCGCCCACTCTCCCATCCCGGTCGAGAAGGCGACCCATCACCGTCGGTTGAACGGTCATGCATGCCTCCCCGGCAGTTTATGGTGGTGCGAGGTACCGGGACCCGGGATCGGAGCCCGGAGTGTCAGTACCAGGTCGCCACGACCAGGCCGTGCCGCTTCGGTAAAGTGCCTCCGGTAGACAGGCAGAGGCGGAGCCGGGAAGGTAGCGGATCTCGGCGGCTCCCCGACGGCGATGGTTCTGAGCCCAGCGCCGGAGCAGTTCGATGTACTGGTCACCGAGCGTTTCGGCCTGCGGGCCGTGGGTGACCACACCGCTTTCGAAGCCGCCGGTGTCTTCATTCTCGCGGCGAGTGCGGTACGCGATTGCTGTCCCCGTCGACCAGTGCCGGAACACCGAGCAGCGCCGATGCCTCCACGAGCCCACTTTCGACGACATCCATCGACGCGTGTAGCCGGACGGCGCTCGACAAGTTCACCGAGAGGTACAGCTCCAGTTCGTCAGGCAGGTCGTAGGCCATTCCTGACCAGCGCAGCAGCCGCGGCGCATCCAGCGCACTGTTCAGTGCGTCCACGTCGAGGCGTACCCGATCGTCGTCGGTCAGCACGGCGACGCCGACCCGGAGCAGCGACTTCCGTTCGTCCTTGGCGGCACCTTCTCCCTGCATGGGAACGAAGCGCGCCAGCCGGTAGGAGCAGCTCAGCAGGCCCTCGCCCTCGCGGTCGAAGGCGATCGAACGGGTGGTGCCGCGCAGGGTGCGCGGTACGACGAGCCGGAGCACGGCTGGTCACCGCTTCCCCGCACCCGGTCCTGCTGATGATGCTGGCCGACCTCCCTCCCTCGGTACTGCCCGACTCGCTGGCCCGCACCGTCGAGGTCAAGCAGTGGTGGGGGCCCTACTGCCTCACCGAGGCCACCGGCGAGTACGAACGCGCTCGCAACGCCCAGGCCGAAGCCGACTCCCTGCGCGCCCAGCAGCGCACCCGAGCCCGTCGCTCCTGCGCCCCGGACCGCGCCCGCTGACTCAGCACCTGCAGCAGCTACCGCAGAGCGAAAGACCAGGTCGAGGGCGAGTTCACGCTATCCGCAAAGTCACTATTATTAGTAGTTCGAGAGGAAACATCCCACCCCCACCCCGCCCCCTCTCGTACCCCGGACCAGCTCAAGAAGTCTTCATGCCGGGAACGTTCGCGTTCACCGCCCACCGCGGATCGTTCGGCTGCCAGGCCCGCAACAGCCAGGAAAGCGACGCCTGTTACGGCGTCGTCCAGTACGACCGACAGGTATGCCGACGGGTTCCCGAGCACCCCGACAACCGCCCCGGCAGAGGCTGGCGAATCCCCGGATTCGCCAGCCTCCTGTCGGCCGCCCGCTTCCTGTACCGCTACCGCAAGCCCGCGCCGGCCGGCCGCCGCTGACCGCCCCGCCCGATGCGACGCCGTACCGCCGGGCATCGGCCACGTTCGGGCACATCACGTCGCAGCGCAGCACTGCGCCCAGCCGGGCCGTGTGCTCACCGACCACCGGCCCGTCATGGCAGGACAGCAGCCGCCAGAACAGTCCCGGACTGCACATCTACACCATCACGA
>NZ_JBSFCK010000035.1:0-52432 GCF_053593435.1 Streptomyces sp. NPDC002306 | reverse complement strand
GGTGCCCGAGACGCAACTGCGGCCCGCGACCCGCGACGTGGTCCGCCTGCTGCGCAGCGCCCGGCCCGGCATGCCCGACGCGGCACACGCCGTCGCGGCTCGCTTCCAGGAGGCCTCTGGTGCTGACGAGTTCGACGAGGAGCTTGGGACTGGGCGTCGGGATCCTTCCGGCTGCGGGACCGGCGATTCGCACTCGATTGGCATGGCGAAGACGAGAACAATAATTGTCTCGTACAGTCAGACTGGGCTGGCATCGCTGACGCATATACCCAAGGTGAAAGACATTTCTTTTGGTCACACATTCTCCGGCATTGTCCAAGAATTCTCCGGGACGGTGACGGCCGATGTTCAGTGATACAGGCATTGCAAGTCGGTTCAAGCTCACTGTGCAGCGGTAGCCGCCGTCGACCCACACCTTGCGGACGCGGAGATGTTCGACGGCGATCAAGCTCACCTCCGACGAGGCACTCGTCCTCTCAGACTGGTTGGAGCGGGTTCAGATGACTCATCTCAGCCGTCTGGTCGACGATCCGGCTGCATGGGCCCCGATCCACAAGATCGCGGGAACGTTGGACAAGGCACTTCCCGGGATCTTCGCCGCTGACTACGCGGAGCGTCTGGATGCGGCACGGCATCGTCTCAGGGAGACCGCGGGCAGCTTCACCGAAGAGCAAGACGGCTGACCTGCACACGCTTCCGTGAAAGCCATCCCGTGCAGAACGCCAAAGTCTCGGCGTCTTAATCGTCGCGACTCACGCGTCGGCGCTGAGCGGGAACATGGCGCTCAACCTTGGCAGCCTGCGGGCCGCCTCGTCTTCATCCCGAACATTCCAGCGCTTTCCGGCCAGGCCCTGGCTGACCGCGTGCTCACCCCGCCGGGTCTCCACAGCCGCATAGAAAGCATCCCCACAGTCGTCGGGATTCCCGGTCACAATCGCATGGGCTTCCAATGCCACATAGTCGAGCGATTCCCACCCGGGCCAGTCATCACCCCAGGTCTTCCAAGTTCGTCCCGCCAGACGCAGGACCTCAGGAGTGTCAGCCAGAGCGTCAGGGTCGAGCACGGCTCGCCCGAAGGCGTCTTTGCCCAGCCCGACCATCCAGAGGCCGAAGTAGCAGAAGTCGTCATCCGAACACAAGCCGCCGAAGATCCGCTCCGCCGCAGCCACCAGTTCCCAGGTGAAAGCCTGACGGGTCACCTGGTCGAGGCACATCTGGAACTCAACGATCTCCGCCAGCGGCCTGCGCGACAAATCGGAACGAAGACAAGTAAGTCGCGCATCCCTGCCGTCTGCCTGTCGGCGACACGTCTCTACAAGTTCCCAGAAGTTCTCAAGGTTCACGGCGAGTACCCTCCCAGGCGCCACTGACAACGGAGGGGCTACCTGGTGCCATCACCACTTCCGCGAAAGCCAGATCGTTTGAGATCGACACCGGCCCGCAGGCCCAGAACATCTGGCACCTATGCAAGTCAGCGTCACGTCAACTGCCGCCTGCGCCGCGACAGGACAGCTGGTCCTTGCGCACGCTAGTTGGCTCCGCACCTCATGCATGCCCGACCGATGTACCACGGGAGTTCGTCGCTAGGCTCGAGCACCATGACCAGTGATCTCGGGTTCACCTGCGCGTGCTGCGGGGCCCACCACCCTGAGCTGCCGATGAACTACACGGCCGAGGCCCCCGCCGTGTGGGATCCGGCCTTCGCCGACGCCGACGACTGCTTCCTCTCCACGGATCAGTGCGTGGTCCGCGGTCAGCACTACTTCGTCAAGGGTCTGATCGAGATACCGGTCATCGGCAGTGATGAGGTGTTCTCCTGGGGCGTCTGGGTCTCGCTCAGCCGAGAGAGCTTCTCCCGGGCCTCAGATCTGTGGGACAGGCCCGGCCGCGAGGCCGAGAAGCCGTACTTCGGCTGGCTCACCACCGATCTTCCGGTGTACCCGACGACGCTCAACCTCAAGACGCACGTCCATACCCGTCCGGTCGGCGAGCGCCCCTTCGTCGAGCTGGAGCCCACCCACCACCCCCTCGCCGTCGAGCAGCACACAGGGATCAGCCTGGAGCGCGTGCGGGAGATTGCGTCGGCCGTGCTCCACGCCGGTGACGGTGAACAGCAGTAATGGCCGACCAGCCCGTATCGCCCATCCCGGTCGCGCCTGCCGGCCTGAGTCGCAGGGCCCGGCGGTTCATCGAGGCGGAGGGCATCCGCGTTCGACGGCAGGACATCCGGCGACACCACGACGCGTGGATCGAGCATGGGATCCCCGCTGCGGAGATCGAACGGGCCACTGCCTTCCAGCACTGCTGGGGCGGCCTCGCCCTGCCGCCGGCCCCGTTCTACGAGGGCGGGCCGCGCATCCTGGACGCCGACTGCCCCGAGGAGACGCCCGCACAAGGTTGGTCGTTCCCGGCAGGAGGCTGCCGGGTGTCCATGGCCTACCGCTTCATGATCGGCCCCGACGGTGCATTCGGTATCGATGCCTACCGCTGGACGCCCCTGCATGCCAGCATTGACGGATGGGTGGAATCCCTGGCGCTTGCCGCTCATGCCCGCCGCTGGGCCACGACCGTCACAAGGGTCACTCGCACGGCCGTCGACGCACTGGATCTTGGCGAATTCGAGCCGGTGCCCGAAGTGCAGGGTGTGACCGACTCTTGGCGGCGGGGCAAGGACTCACTCATCGCCGTGTACCGAGGTGAGGCCGTGGGCCTTGACGCCCCGCGGTGCCTCGAAGCGCACATCTACGGCGGCCTCGACGAGTGGGCCCTCCACGGTGGCTGACCCACGGGCAACGGATCTGAGCACCCTGACGACTGACGCTTGAGTTTCAAGACCATTGACGTTGTGTGGTCTTACAGGATCTCGACAGTCCCGGGCAAAACCGGTCCCTCGCCTGTGTAGGTGTCGCCCCGTGGCTTCGACGGCGCGTCGTCCTCGGTGAGCGTCAGGCTGGGCCAGGGGGCGGCGAGGGTGGCGTCGTCCAGGGTGATGCCGAGGTGGTCCAGCACGAGGGCCACCACAGGTGCAATCCCGGCATCCTCTCCTTCGCGCGAGGCGAGCGCCGCTTCCACCCGATCCCACCAGGGGCCGAACGGTTCGGACCGGGTGTGCTCCATGCCTGGCTCGAAGTACTCGACGCATTCGCCGTCACGCCAGTACTGGAAGACGTCGATTCCGTCGGTCGTCGCCAGGCTGTATGTCTCCGTGCCGCGAGACAACTCCGCGAGCGATTCCTCCCCGAGGCCGATGCCGCCTTCCTCCTCGACGCAGAAGGCCCATTCATCGATCCTCCCGGACCGCAGCAGCGAGACCATCGCGTCACCGGAGTCGCCCGGGACCAGGTCCGAGGCTGTGTCCCAGTCGAGCAGGTGTGCCTGGTCCGGGTCGGCCCCGTACCGGGTGAAGACCTCCTCGGGGCTCAGGCCGCGGGTAAAGGTGACGCACATCCAGGCCACTGCCCAGCGGAGCGAATCCATGTCCGCGTCTGTCTTCATGTTTTGCCTCCGTCGTTCACTTGGGTACCGCTCGCCGGCCCTGCCGGGCCGCCGTGTTCTCGGTCATGCGCGTGGCGCGACGGGTAGCCAGGCTCGTGCTGGCGGTTCCCGCGGCCGGCGGCCGGAGGGGTGCGCGGCCGTAGGCGCTCGCCCTGGGGTCCGAACATGATCAGGTACTCGACCGGTCCGCCCGGTCCGGCGTTCGCCACCCCGTGCGGGGTGCGGGTGTCGAACTCGGCTACGTCTCCGGGGGTCAGGACGAGGTCTTGGTCGCCGAGTGCGAGCCACAGCCGCCCGTACAGGACGCACAGCCACTCGTGGCCGTCGTGGGAGACCTGACGGGGCCGCGCGGGCGGGTCCTCCAGGGCGGGCAGGACGTGCTTGTGGGCGTGCAGGCCGCCGACGTACCGGGTCAACGGCAGCACCACCTTGTCGTCGCCGAAGCTCAGCGGCGCTGCAGCGCGCGGCTCGGCCGCGGGGGTGGGTGCGGTGCCGGCCAACTCGTCCAGGGAGACGCCATACTCGTTCGACAGCTGCAGCAGCACATCTAGGGTGGGCTTGCGCCGGCCTGTCTCGATCCGGGACAGCGTGCTGGCCGAGATGCCTGTCGCGCGGCTGACACCGGCGAGCGTCGCGCCGAGGTGCTCGCGCGCGGCCCGCAACCGGGGCCCCATCGCGGCCAGCGTGCCGTCCACGTCGTCGACTGCCACCTTCAGCCCCTTCTGGCTCGTGCCGCTCGACTCCTCTGTCCTGCGAGTTTGCCAGAATGGCAAGGCTGATCGCGTCGGACGGGTGCCGCGCCGCATGATCGATGGGCAGCCGCGTCCGCCCGCGAACCGAGGAGAAGCCCATGCAGCCCGAGCCAACCGCCGAGCTCCGCCGCCGCACCGTCGAGGTTGCGGCCGGACGCCTGCACCTGGTCGAGCAGGGCACCGGCCCGCTGGTCCTGCTCGTACACGGCTTCCCCGAGTCCTGGTACTCCTGGCGCCTCCAGCTCCCGCACCTCGCCGCGGCCGGCCACCGGGCGGTGGCGATCGACGTGCGCGGCTACGGCCGCTCCTCCAAGCCGGAGGCGACCGACGCCTACCGGATGCTCGACCTGGTGGAGGACAACGTCGCCGTCGTACGAGCCCTCGGCGAGGAGAGCGCGGTGGTCGTCGGCCACGACTGGGGCTCCAACATCGCCGCCGCCTCCGCCCTGCTCCACCCCGAGGTCTTTCGCGCCGTCGGCCTGCTGAGCGTCCCCTACGCGCCGCCCGGCGGCCCCCGCCCCACCGACGTCTTCGGACAGATCGGCGGCCCCGAGCAGGAGTTCTACGTCTCCTACTTCCAAGAGCCCGGCCGCGCCGAGGCGGAGATCGAGCCCGACGTCCGGGGCTGGCTCGCGGGCTTCTACGCGGCCCTGTCCGCCGACACGATGCCCGCCCAGGGCGAGCCCGACCCGCACTTCGTGGCCCGTGGCGGCGGCCGGCTGCGCGACCGCTTTCCTACTGAGGTCCTCCCGGCCTGGCTGAGCGAGGGCGACCTCGACGTCTACGCCGGGGAGTTCGAGCGCACAGGGATCACCGGCGCACTCAACCGCTACCGCAACATGGACCGGGACTGGGAAGACCTCGCCGCGCACCGTGGAGCCCCGATCAAGCAGCCGTCCCTGTTCATCGGTGGCGCCCAGGACGCCTCCACCACCTGGATGTCCGACGCCATCGACGCCTACCCCACCACCCTGCCCGGCCTGTCGGCCTCCCACCTCTTGGACGGCTGCGGCCACTGGATCCAGCAGGAGCGCCCCGACGAGGTCAACCGCCTGCTGACCGACTGGCTCGCCACCCTCCAGGGTTGAACCACACGGGCTACCTGGGCACCTTGGCGGTTCGTTGAGGGTGGGCGGCGTCGACGCAGCGGAGGGCGGTCTGCTCGGTGAAGGCGGCAATCCAACGGAGGAGACCGCAGACCGCCCGCTGACGGACGCCGGCCGACAGTGATGACGGCACCCGTGCAAGGCGGAGGCTCCGGGGTCTGTCCTCATCCTTATGAGGTCGATCGCCACTGACAGTCGACGGCGGCGAACCGCGCCTGCATCTCGGCCGATCGTCCATGGAGGTCAGGTGAAGACCGCTGTCGTTCGCGCCCGTTGGTGTCATCAGGCACTGGTGTCAGCAGCCGCGTGCAGGCGTGACGCTCAGCGCCATCCTGGCGGCCGTTCACCCGCTCGCTGTGGCTTTCCGCTGCCCGGCACGGACCTTCTCTCGCCACCGCGCAGCCAAGCTGGCCTCAAAGCTCGCCAGTCGAAGATCGAGGTCTGTTACGACCCGATAAAAGGCGTCTCCGACATCGCCGCTGTCGGCGTCTTCAAGCAGCTCGCACACCGGGTACAGGGCGGGATCCCGGTAGAGGAGCGTTCCGCCTTCCGCCCAGCTGTCGAACTGGATCACCAATCCGGGCCGCCCGCACGAGTCGCAGGATTGCGGAGAACCGATCGTCGCCTCATTCACCGCCGCAGGCTAACGCGACGGCTGGCCCGATCCATACGGGCCTGACCTGTGGTTTCCACTGCCTCCACCACCGTCCTCCCCAGCTCCCATCCCGTCCGCCGTCGGCCCACACGTCTGTCGAGCGGGCGTGGTTCATGGCGTCCAGGCGGAGCGCGCCACTGTACGAACGCCCTTGTCGCCCCGGATGCCTCGGTGGCGGTGCGCGCGTTGGATGGCGGCGTGGTGCTGGTCGCGCTGCTGATCCAGTGGGTGCTTGGGTCCGGGGGTGGTGACGCCGCCAAGGGCACGAAGGCGGTCGCCGAACTGCTCGAGCTACCGGCCGGCCGGGTCATTCTCCCCCCCCCGCCCGCTCCCGCCAGTGGGCGAGAGCGTTGCGGGTCATGAGGGTGTAGGGATGGTCGGGTCCCAGAACCTGCAGTTGGTCCTCGAGTAGTTCGGCGAGCGGGGTGGCGGTGCCGGTGGGGTTTCCTGCTTCGCCTTGCCAGCGGGCGAGGTTGTTTTGCGGGGCCTCGCGCGGCGCCGCAGCCACCCGATTTCCCAGGTCGACGACGTGGGATTCCGCGTCGTGCGTTCCGTCATGCGTTGATCCACGTCATGTGCAGTCCGCTCCGCGCGGGGTCGATCTGGCGATAGCGTGATTCTCGTGACGGCTGAAGACGAGGCGCTGGTCGGCGGGATGGCGAACGCGGGGGCGGTTTTCCGCCGGGGGGAGTTGGTGGAGCGACCGGCACCGCGCAACGCGCGGGCCCTGCATGCCTATCTCCTTGCGCTGAAGGAGCATGGCTTCGATGCGGCGCCGGCCCCTGTCGGTCTCACCGCGGATGGCCGTGAGCAGCTGACCTTCATCCCCGGCGACGTGGCTCTGGCGCCGTTCCCGAACTGGGCGATGGGGAGTTCTGCCCTCGAATCGGTGGGGAGCCTGCTGCGGCGTCTGCATGAGAGCAGCGCAGCCGTCGCGGTGGACACCCGTGCCGAGTGGCCGCTGCACCTCGCCGACCCGGAAGGGGGAGAGATGTTGTGCCACAACGATGTGTGCCCGGAGAACGTCGTCTTCCGTGACGGTCGTGCCGCGGCCCTGATCGATTTCGACTTGGCGGCCCCGGGCCGTGTCCTCTGGGACATCGCCATGACCGCCCGCTATTGGGTACCCATGCTTGATCCCGAGTCCGCAGTCGCTCTCTATCCCCCCGGGCTGGATGCGGCCGCACGGCTGCGGATTCTTGTCGACAGCTACGGCCTCTCGGCGGAGGGCCGCGCCGAGTTGCCTGGCGTCATCGAGCAGGCCACGGAGGTCTGCCGGGCCTTCGTCGCCTGCCGCGTAGCCAGCGCGGACCCCGTCTATCTCCAGGCGCTGGCCGAGCGTGGTGGATGGGAGCGCTGGGACCGCGTGCAGACCTGGCTGGTGGACCACCGCAAGACGTTCACGGCTGCCCTACTGAACTGACCGGACCGTACGTTCGCGGACAAACTCACCGGGTGCTTCTTGGCGCCGCGTCCGTCCTCGGTGGCCTGGAACTGGTAGGAGACGGTTCCGGTCTGGATCAGCGTGCGGCAACGCTAGGAGCACGTCCGGCGCTGTGAGCTCGCCGCCCAGCTGCGGGCCGAGACCGAGGGCACCGCATATCTGGGACATGATCTGTTGCTGCTCAGCTCAGAAACTCGGCTGCGCGTCCTGCGCTGGCTGGCCGGTAGCCGGAGTGCTGCTTGGTGCGTGCGCGGGGACGGTCGCTCCGGTCGTTGGGCGGGGATCGGCTTCGGCAGGCACCGGCACGGCAGGACGGTGCGGGCCGGGGCCTGAGGCCCCGGCCCGCACCGTCGTCGTTTCGGCTTGCGGACTATCGGGCCGGCCAGTGCGGCCATGTGGGGGCGAAGGCGCACCAGTACTCCGGGCAGCCCACCCGATAGGCCCGGGTGACCGTCTCCGTGACGGAAGCGCCGGTACGGTCCGAGGCCGTCACCTTGAGCGAGACCCAGCCGGTGTCCATCGCGGGTACGGTCACCCGCCGGTCCCCGTCCCGGCCCCGCACCTTCGCCGGCTGCCAGGTGGCGCCGTCGTCCGTGGAGTACCGCACCGACACCCGCTCGCCATCGGCGCCGCCACCCGACCCCGGGCGGTCGATGCCGAGGCCGAAGGTGAACTCCGACCCCTCGGGTACGGAGTTGTCACCGTCCAGCCCGGCCATGTCGTAGCGCGTGTCGAGCAGCGGCAGCGGGTGCTCACCGCCGGTGTGCTCCGAGCGGAACCGCCAAGTGTCCGTCACATGCGTGCCGAGCGACCACTCCGCGGCGTCGCGATGCGCGGAGGAGGCGAGTTCGTACCACTGCCCGCGCGCGGGCACGTCGAAAACACCCTGACCCGGCACGTCGTTGCGGTCGAGCA
Organism: Streptomyces sp. NPDC002306; assembly: GCF_053593435.1. NCBI lineage: Bacteria > Bacillati > Actinomycetota > Actinomycetes > Kitasatosporales > Streptomycetaceae > Streptomyces > Streptomyces sp. NPDC002306. The sequence continues at coordinate 44,065 of NZ_JBSFCK010000035.1, read as the reverse complement.
CCCTGCCCGAGGCGTCGCGCAGCACCGTCTCGCCGGACTCCACCGACCGCGCGGGCTCCGACCGGTGGCCCGCCGCGTCCGAGAACATCGGCAGCGCAAGGCGCAGCTTGTCCCCGTCGCGGGTCGCCTGTGCCCGGCCATCGGGTCCGTTCGCCGACAGCGACGGATTGAAGGGCCCCGTGAGCCAGCTGTCCGTCACCGTGCGCCCCCGGCGGTAGACCGTCGGGTTGGTGTACTGCGCGCCGAGCGCCCCGGCGTCCGTCGCGTACTCGAACGTGGCCGTCGTCCACGGGACGTCGGGCGTGTAGTACGCCGTCATCCTGTGCGGTGCCCGGAACAGCGTCCACTGCTGGGCCAGTTGCAGACCGTTGTACGTGGCCCAGCCGTAGATCCCCTTGGGGTCGTTCGGGTATCCGGTGGTGCGGAAGCTGTGGTCGACGCGGGCCAGGTTTTGGCGCGCGTCCTGCCAGTGCGCACCGGCCGGCACTCCGTCGCCATGAGTGTGGAACGTGAAGTAGGCGCGGTCACCGTTGCGGGCGCCGCTGATCCGAAGAGTCAGCTCGCCCTTGGCCAGCCGCTCACGCAGCAGAGCCACCCCCTGGTCGCCGGTCCCCAGCGTCGGGTCGGCAGGGTCGATCGACGCCGAGCCCGCCAGCAGGATCGCCGCCGGATGCTCCGCCTTGACGGCCTCGTACCGCCGCGTCAGCTCCTCCCAGGGCAGGCTCCAGTCCGTCTCAAGGAGCACGATCCGGTCCTTGAGCCGAAGCCCCGTCAGGTCCGCGCCGTAGCCCGCGTCGGTGACCTGCGCCTCCACGTTCCACTCCACCCGCTGCCAGGACACCTGCCACACCGGAACATCCACCGGGGCGCCAGTGCCACCCACGGTCGTGGCCAGGACGTACGGCTGCTCCCAGGCCGCGGCCGAGAAGTACGTCAGCCCGGGTATCCGGGAGCTGCCGACGGCGGAAGAGGTGTAGGCACCGGCGTAGATCGGTGCTGCCAGCCCGACCGGGGCGCCCGCGCCGGTCGACGAGACCAGCCCGGTCGCCGACCCCTGCTCGCTGATCCGCATCTTCGGGTCGTCGATGCCCATGGTGACGGGCTTCGCCCCGGACACGTCGGTCTCAAGCGTCCGGTCGCCGGAGAGGGTGACGCGCCGGGCGACGGCCACGGACGTCTCCGGCACGCTCGCCCTGCCGTGGCGGACGTACTCCCACACCCCGCCGAACACCCGGTAGTCGCCGAGCGGCAGCCGGAGTTCCTCGGAGGCCGTGGTCAGGCCGACCAGCTGTGCCTGGCCCGTCTTCTCGTTCTGCACCACCAGGGTCGTGTACGCCGTCTCGACCCCGGGACGCAGGGCGGCGGGCTCGAGGGTCAACGTGGCGGTCGGCGCCTCGGCATCGATGCCGACCGGGGTACGGACCGTGCTGCCGTCACTGCCGCGAGCGGTGATCCACGCACTGTGGGCGCCCGCGGACAACCGGCGCGCGTCGATCCGAACGCTCACCTCGGCGGTGCCGCCGGCCGGGACGGTCACTTGGCGCGGGGCGACCGAGACGGGTGCCGTCCCGGTCAGGGACAGGCTCAGCCGGACGTCCTTGCCCGCGTCGTTGCGGTAGGTCACCGTGCGGACCAGGCTGCCGCCGTATGGCCAGGCTGGTGCGGCCGACACCGCGGTCGGGGAGGCGGTGATCCGGGACGAGAGCGCGCCGGGCACGTCCGCGCGGCCCGCGCCCTGCTCGTACACCCCCGCTCCGCCGACCGGGACGGCCGTGCCGACGAGAGCCGCCTTGAGGCGCTGGGCGTCCCAACCGGGGTGCCGCTGCTTGAGGATGGCAGCCGCGCCGGACACGTGCGGGGTCGCCATGGACGTGCCGCTGAGCGTCGCGTAGTACTGGCTGTTCGCGACCGCGCCCAGGGTGCCCGCGGCGCGGGCGGCGGTAATCGCACTGCCGGGCGCGGTGATCTCGGGCTTGACGCCGCCGTCGGTCACCGCAGGCCCCTGGGACGAGAACGACGACATCCCGCCCTGCTTGGTGATCGACCCGACGGTCAGCGCGCTGGGCGCGGCAGCGGGCGCGCCGATGCTGTGCGCCCTGCCCTCGTTTCCGGCCGCGACGACGAACAGCGGCCCATCGCCGCGGGACAGGGTCTCCACCGCCTGCGACAGCGGATCGCTCCCGTCGCTCGGCAGGCTGGAACCCAGGCTCATCGACACGACGTTGGCGTGTTCTGCGGCCGCCCATTCCATGCCGGCCAAGATGCCGCTGATGTCGCCGGTCCCGCTCGAGTCCAGGACTTTGCCGATGAGGAGTCCGGCCCCCGGCGCGACGCCCTTGTACCGGCCCTGCGAGGCCGCTCCGCTCCCGGCGATGGTCGACGCGACGTGCGTGCCGTGGCCATTGCGGTCGGTGACACTCTCGTCCCAGGAGAAGTTCTTCTCCGCGATGACCTTGCTCTTCAGGTCGGGGTGGGTCGGGTCGTATCCGGTGTCCAGCACCGCGACCTTCACGCCCTTGCCGTCCAGGCCTTTGCGCCAGGCGACGGGCGCGCCGATCATCGCGACAGAGCGGTCGAGACTCGCCTTGACCTTCGCGTCGAGCCAGAGCTTCCCGGACGCGGCGCGGGAGCTGCCCGACGCCGCGGCGAGAAATCCCCGCCAGGCCGTGGACGCCTCGGACTTGCGCACCGTACGAGACGTCAGTCCCAGCCCGGGAAACGCCTCCCGGCCGGTCGACCCGCGCAGCGCGGGAGCCGCCTGCGCGGTGGTGATCAGCGGGATGTCCGCCCGGGCGGCGTCGTCGAAGCCCTGCGCGACAAGCGCGGTGACATCGAAGAGCTGCCGGTCCACCCGCCCGTCGGCCAGGGCCGGTGTGGCATCGACGGGGACCACGTACTCGTGGTCGTCGATCCTGGCCCGGGTGAAGGCGATGTTCCCCCGCCCGGCACCCGGGGTCACCCCGCTGACCTGCAGTCCGTTCCCGCTGCCGGTGAAGCCGACCCGGTCGCCGCTGATCAGCGTGACGGTACGCTGCGCGAACGCGGCCGCCGACGGCGCCACCAAATGCCCAGCCCCGGCGCTCGGTTCCTGCTCGGCCGCCGCAGGCAGCCCGGCGGCGAACATCGCCACCGCGGTCGCCGCGACCACGGCCGCGGTCCTCGATCTCGATCCCATCCCCTGCACCAGCTCCTCGAAAGCGCAGACATCCAAGAGCGGCTCCGCACCGCGGTGCGGGCCGGGGCCATACTCAGACGAGGAGTTGACGCTGAACCAGATCATGGACATGGCGCATCGAGGCCATGACGCTTGTGTGCCAAGCAGCCGCGGCTCCTCGCGTACCGGCAAGCCGTCGCCGGAAAAGGCGGCCGCACCGCCTCTTCCGCGTTCTGACTCGCGGACTTCCGCCCGATCGCGCTGAGGTTGCAGGCCTGACGATCTCGAGGGCTTCAATGCCGCCTCCGGCCGGGCCGACATCCCCGCCGTAATCCTGCGACAACTGCCCGCGCCCTCCCACATGATGGGCGACGTATCCGTGAGAGTGGAGCCGGAAGGCCGGGCGGTGACCGCAGCCGGAGCGTAGAAGCTGCCTGGGCGGGAGAGCGCGTCCGCACCGCCCGACGCTGCCCCGGACGGCTTCGCAGGCGGTCAGCCGGGGGACCGGGCCCCGGGAGGTTGGTCAAGAGTCTCCCGGGGCCCGGTTCGGGGGTGCCTTGTCAACGACGCCAGGCCCGCACCGTCACGGCACGCGCCAGGGTCTCTCGTCTGGATCACGTGAGCAGGGCGAGTCTCCGCAAGCGGAACGAACGAGTTCGCCTCGAGCTCCGTAATGTTCATGAATCGATCGGGAGAGGCGCCCGGGGGCCGAACTCCCCAGGGCTACGTGGCACCCGGCGAGACGGAGCGCGCTCTCCAGACGGAGCCCACTGACGCAGATCAGCTGGCGCGCGCTGTTCCCCTCCCGCTTCCCCCACGACCTGTCCGCCGACCTCCCGGGAACCTCGGTCGAGGACACGCCGTCCCGAAAGCTTGCCTTCATTGCCGGGTCTTCATGGCACACATCGAGGTGGACCGTGCGGCCCGCTCACCCCGCGGCATCATGAGCAGTTGCGGCGCGAGGCGCTGCACCGCACGTCGCCAGGTTGTTTTCGAAGCCTGGCTCGGCCCTTCCGCAGGCACTATTGATCGGCGGAACGGTCCTCGCGGTCCCACTTCCAACTCCAGAACGCGGAGACACGGTGGTCTTCCTCGAAGCCGGGGCGGGAGAGCGGGCCTACCCGTTCGATCGCTTCCCCGGTACGCGGGTCGTCGCGCCGAAGGAGGCCATAGGCGGCGTTGAGCCGCGTCTCGAGGTCGTCCTCGTCGAGCAGGCCCTGGAGGGCGTCGGCGACCGCCGCTGTACGGTCCGCGCCGGCCGCCACCGTACGGGCCCGCACTTCGGCCGCCGGATCCTGGAGCAGCCCGACGATGACGTCCGTGAACTCGGAGCTGCCGTCGTGAGCCGCGGCCAGCGCCCCGCCCGCTTCGGCACGTACCCCCCAGTCCTCGTCCCCGGCGAGCACCAGCAGAGCCGCCCGGGCAGCCGCGCCCAGGGGAGGGCGAGGGGCGTCCCAGCTGACCAGGAGGTCGGGGACCCGGGTGCGGACGCGCGGGTCCGGGTGACCGGCGTACCGAAGTCCCACGGACTCCGATTCCCGGTGCTCCGTCGCGTTCAGGACGCGGAGCACCTCGGCGAGGACGTCGTAGTCATCCTCCCCATCGGCAGCCCAGGCGACGAGCAGATCCGCCGTCTCCTTCTCGTAGGAGTTCCGCCAGCTCGACGGCATCAGCAGGTACGAGTGCAGGACATCGAGGACGAAGCGGCGGTGCTCCGGATCCGGGCCGTGGCGGTACGCCGTGACGGCCAACCACGTCTCCTTGCTGCGGCGTTGGCTCAGGACCCACCGGGCGGCCGACCAGTCGACCTGGTCCGGGTCGCGCCGCTCCACGGCCCTGGCCACCAACTCGTCCACGGGCGTCAGGATGCGGAAGGCCCATTCCAGGTTGGTGAGGATCGCGCCGTGCCCGGCACGGACCGTGCGGCCGGCGAGCGTCAGCTGCGTGACATGCTGGTAGTCGTCATCCATCACCCGGACCTGGCGCACGGGCCCAGACTCGCCAGTCCGGCACCGGAGTTCGGCCTCCGTGCCCCGCTCGTACCAGTGCCGGGCCAGGGCGAGCAGCTGCTCCCTTTCGGCCTCCGGGAGGCGCAGCCGGGGCTCCCGCCCCCGCACGGCTTCCGCCACGGCTGGAGAGCCGCCGTCGATGGCCCGTACCAGCGGAGTCGTTCCGTCCGGCAGCCTCCGGTCCGGATCCGCGCCGCCCTCGACCAGCGCCTCCGCGACGGCAGCGTGATAGGCGGCGACCGCCAGGCACAGGACCGGCAGGCCGTCGCCCGTGACCGTGTCCGGGGCCGCTCCCGCCTCCAGCAACGCGATCACGGCCTCCGCGTCCCCCCGCCCGACTGCCGCTACGAGCTCCGTACCGTCCATCTTCGGCTGTGCCCCGGTCTCGTCATGAATTGCTGGCTCAAGCAGCAGAGTCCACCACCGCGCGGCAAACGCCCCGTCGCCGACCGACTTCTGCCGATCGGCGCAGCTGAGCCCGGCCCGGGTGAGGGTAGTTGGCGGGGCTAAGGGCCCGCAGAGGAACAACATGCGGGCGGCCACCCCACCGAACTGCGGCGTCAAGTCTCAAAACCGGCAAGTTAATTCTCTGCGGGCCCTAAGAGTCATCCCGTAATGGGATGTCGTCCGTCCGGTTCCTGTTCGGGTGGGCCGCCTGGTGGCGCCGTGTTCCGTACTGGGGCGGCTGTTCCGACGTGGGCCTTGTGCCGCGTGGTTGCGGGTCGGGTCTCATTCGGGGTGGGCCGGTACCGGTCGGTCGTGTTTCGCCGAGCAGAGGCCTGCGGTTCGGGTGTTCCGGAGGTGCGGGCTGCCGCGTGGGTGCGGCCCCGGCTGGGGCGGGCACCGCGCTGCGGTTGACTCGACAGGACTTCTTGCAGCCCTGGTGAGAAAAGCATCTGTGTGGTGCGGGCCTGGACACCGTCCAAGCCCGCAGTGCTGGGCTTGCCGGGGTCGGCGAGCCGGACGTGTGCGGCGAGGGCTGCGGACACCATGTCCCGGTCGGCGGTAAGATCGCAGACCGTGCAACGATGCACGCGCTCGGAGAGTGTCTTCTTCACCTGGCCGCCGCACAGGCAGGTCTGTGACAGTTTCGTCGTGAACGTCGACGCGCGCAGCAGCCGCCCGCCGGCCTTCTCGCATTCCCGGCCGATCGCCGCGATCAGCCGACCTGGAGTGGCCGCCTGCAGGGTTTTCCCCCACAGCCTGTACCAGGTCCTGATGTCGCAGTCCTCGACGGTTAGCCGCACCCCGTGGGCCTCGACGATCCGCTCGGCGATCCTCCGCGCCCGGTGGTCTTTCGCCGCGGCCGCGGTCGCCGCAGCTTCCGCGAGGCGGGCGCGGTTGACCCGGTACCCGGCCGACAACACATCACGCCGGTACGCCTGCCGCGGCACACCCGCCCTGTTCGCGTCCCGGGCGCCGCCGGGCACCGAGTCGGTGCGGGCGGGCAGCCCGGATTCCGTACGGCGTTCGTCCCGGGCCTGCTGCCGTTTCGACGGCGCATATTGGGCAGGGTTGGTGGCCCGCCGGGATCGGTCGAGTGCACGCTTGCGCCCTCGTTCCTTCCGCCGGACTCGCTCGAGCGCCGCACGTTCGGTGTCGGTGAACTCGATCCGACTGGTCCGTATACCGCCGTCGGCGGGGTCGAACGTGTCCGGGAACGAGACGACGGACAGGTTGGACACGTTCCCGTCGATACCGCCGACCCGGTCCATCCCGGCCGCTGCCTGACGGCGGGCCCGGGTGGCAGGGGACGCGTAGCCTCCGGCGAGGACCATCAGGTGCGCCTCGTATGCCCACCCGCCGGGCGCGGATGCGTCACGGCGGCGGACGAGGTCGACCTTGTGCCAGGAATCCGGGTCGTCGAGGAAGTGAAGCAGGCGGGGCCAGCGGCCGGCGCCGGACGGCAGCCGGACCGGGAGGACCAGGTCGCCGCGGCGGGAGTCCGCGCCACCGGAGAACACGAGCGTGAGCGGCCCGGTGTGGTCCCACCACGTCGCAGCCCGCGTCTTCGGAGCGCCCTTCGAGGTGGTGTCCCCCATCGGGACACGACCTGCAGGCCTGGCCGGCGCGGTCAGCCGCCGCAACTGCTCGAGGACTTTTGTTCCCGTCCGCAGAGCAGCCGCCTGCTCCGGCGTGAGGATCGTCGGGCCCAGGCTCCGGTGCTGGTAGGCGGCGAGGTGCCCGGTGAGGGTGCCGTGGAGCCTGAACGTCTCCCACTTCCGCGCCGTCGTATGCGACCTGGCACGACCGGGTATCCGCGTGTAATCCCACCACGATCCCGACTTCGGCCGGCCGAACCTGCGGCCGACCGCGTCCGGGAACAAGTGCCGGGAGACGCCCTCCCACACCTCGTCGGCCTGATGCATCACCAACGCCTTCGTGACGTGATGACCCAGGTGGCGGGAGCGTTCCATGTGCCGGTACCCGCGGTGTTCCATCCCCTCACGGGACAACCCCAGCACAGCCCGCCACGCCTTCGCATCCACCCCGCGCCGCACATCACCGGCCCAGTACGCGTCGACCGCGGCACGCGCATCCCGCTGCAGGGCACGTTTCACCGACCACATCGACGAAAACAGCTGCTCGAGCCGGGCGACGCCCTCGGGCCGGTGGACGTCCAACAGCAGCCGGATGACCGCGAATTCGGTGTCTTCCCCACGCTTCCAGCCGGGGCCCTTGCTCTTGCCCCGGAACCGGCGCGCGGGAACAGCATCGGAGGCAGAAGGCATGTGCTGCGGACGTGCAGTCATGGGACCTTCCACCTCCTCTCGGGCGCGCTGAACACCTGCAGACCTGTCCGGCAGCAGGCCGGATCAGCAATCCCAGGAACAGTAACCCGCCCCACTGACAACGGGCCCTGACCACAGCCCGGTTGGCTGGCTACGATGCCCGGCATGCACCTGCGACTCACCCACTGCACCCGTGTTGACCTGCGGGCATGGACGGGACTGACCGGCCCGCAGATGCACCGGCTCGTCGCACAACTATGGGCGAAGATTCCGGACGCGGGCCACGGCCGGCCCTGGGCGCTGCCATTTCCCGACCGCGTCCTCCTGCTCGTCCTCTCCTACCGGACCAACCTGACAATGGAGCAGCTCGGTGCGCTCTTCGGGATCTCCGACTCCGCGGTGCACCGCACCGTCGACCGGCTCGCAGGCCCGCTCGCCGAACTCCTCGGACCGCCACCCACCGACAAGCGGGAACTATGGCTCGTCGACGGAACCCTTATCCCCGTCCACGACAAAGAGAGGACGGCAAAGTCGAAGAACTAGCGGCGCAGCGTCAACGTGCAGATCGTCTGCCGGGCCTGCGACCGGCGCGTCGTCGCTGTCGGGGAAGCCTGGCCTGGAAACCGCAACGACATCGTCGTCTTCCGCGAAACCGTCGGGAAAACCCTGCCCGACCATCCTCGACTGTCCGGCGACGGCGGCTACCGCGGAGAGAACCAGATCCGTACACCCCGACGCGGGCCGGACGGCCGGATCATCAAAGACCGCAACCACCGCCGGTTCCGCAAACGCCGCGCCGTCGCGGAGCACGTGATAGCCCGTCTGAAGGACCACCAGATACTCCGCCAGTGCAGACGCCGTGGCGACGGCATCGACCACGCCGCCTCCGGTGTTGCCGCACTCCGTAACCTCAAGCTGGACATCCGGTAACCGACGCCACCAAGACCACCCCAGCATGACCTGCGCCCCATTACGGGATATCTCTTAGCCTGCGGCATCGTCCACAAAGTCACCGGCGAACGAGAGCCCGAAATCAAGGCCGTCGCCAGGAAACGCCCGGCTACCACCTCACGAGCGAGCCACTGGGCGAAACCGTCAACTGGCGCCCAGTCTCATCATGGACCCTGGTCAGTCCGTCAGGCCCCGGAGCCCGGCACGGTCTGCACGAACCTGGTCGACAGCGCGGACGCGTACGTGCCGAAATCACGCACCACTGCCCGACAGCGCCCGAGTGTGGCCTGCCGGCTGCGCGCCCGTTCAGCCAGAAGCCTGTGGGACCCACCTGCGCGATCCCGCAAAGTGGCGACGGCCGGCCTTGAACGGAGCAGCTGGGCTGTCGGACATTGCTCAACGGCGACCACCGCCGACATCTAAGTCGCAGGTCGCAGCGTGCATCGCCGACAAACTCACAGGTCAGGAAGCCGTCAGGCTCTTCGTGGTGTACCAGGGCGTCCGGACCTCGACTTGGATGGGATCGTGGGGAAGGGAGCGGCGTTCAGGGGGCGTGGCTGGTGTGTGGGTTCGCCCACCGACACGGTGCGCAATCCGTGCGCGGTCGTGAGCGTGTCGTTCTACGAAGACGCAACTATCTGATCTCGTCCGGCAGTGTGGGTGAAAGCGGCCGCCGACAGCTCCGCCTCCGTCTCCTCCCAGGCGAGGTGGATGCCGAGTTCGCCCTCCAGGAACCGCAGGAACGCCACATCTCCTGCCTCGTCACCGAGGTGGACGAAGCCGAGCGCCACCTCGGCCGGTACGCCGTCCCCGAGATGGGGCAGATTCGGCTCGAACGAGGACACGACCTCGCCGTGCAGGGCGTAGACGACGCTGCTGAAGCCCTTCGCGTTGCGGTGCACGACAAAGGCCCGTCCCCGCTCGGACAGCGCGGCGACGTAGTTGCCCGTGTGGCAGCTGAACTCCTCCAGCGCATATGCCCAGCCCGCCACCGAGCCCGCTCGGACGATGGTGTCCGGCGGGAAGGGAAGGAAGCCCGCGCTCGTCAATCGGGCCACTGCCGCGTCGTCTTCCCAGTCGAGGAAGTCCATGTCACTGATGTGGTCCTGCCCGGTTCTGATGAGCAGGTCGAGCGCCGCGGAACGGGTCAGCGGGACGATGTGGCGCTCCTCGGCTCCGACGCTGCCCAGCAGTTCGTCAGGCGATAGCCCCTCACTGAGCGTCAGCGTGAAACTTTCGCTGTGCGGGTTCGCTATCCAGCGCAGCCCGTTCTCCCCGGATCCCCGGTTCATCACGCCCCCTGCCAATGGTCCGCCACGATGGCGCCCTCGCGAGCCGAACTTAGCGTTCAGCCCCGCCAAAGAGAACGCTCATCCTCCCCGAATGCGGCCGCCCGTTTGCGAGGGGATCGGGGTGACATCCATACCCTCGTGCGGGGGCTTTGGGCTGCTGAAGTGGAGCGTGGCGTTCGTGAGACCACTTTTGGCGGCTCCGAGACCGAAAGCCACAGCTGTGTGACTTGCGAAAGCCCGTCGTAGAGGAGGGTGGAGATGCGCTTCGCGTGCTCCTCCCAGCCGGCGGCCTGTATCCCGCAGTCGCGCCGCCCCCGTGGATGCGGGAGGTGTTCGAGGCGAGCGGGCCCCTTCTTCCCCCGGCCACGTTCGCGCGGTTGACGTTCGCGCGGTTGACGTTCGCGCGGAAGTTGGCGGCGTCATGGAGTCCTTCGACCGTATCGCCGCGACATGTCCTTCGCGGGCTCGCCGGTCCGGGACACGGACTTGCCGGGGATCCACGTCGCTGTGCCCCAGGCCGTCCGGAGCGACCTCGTGGCCCGCCTGCGCATGGTTCGGCCGCTCTGCGCCGACCACCGCACCGGCACCCACCCGAAGGCGGTATCGGACCGGGCGGTGTGGTGGTGCATGCCCGGGGCCCGTGCGAGCGAACCGGTGTGCTGACGGCCGCCCGGCGGATCCGTACGAGAGCCTCAGGACATGCTGCCCCGGCACACCGTTCCCGGGGCCGGAGTGCGGCCCGTGCGAAGGTAGTGGTCGACTGCCTCCGTGACGCAGCGGTTCTGCGGGTATGTGCCGTGGCCCTCCTCCTCGGCTGTCAGGAGGACGCCGATGCCGTCGCCCAGGGCGCGGGCCATGTGGCGGGCCCCGGGGTAGGGGGTGGTCGGATCGCCGGTGCCGCCGACGACAAGGATGGGGGCCGCGCCGTCGGCGTTCACCTGAAGCGTGGGGCGCTCGCCGTCGAACGGCCAGTCGTAGCAGAGGTAGACGCCGATGGACCAGGCCGCGCCGAAGACGGGTGAGGCGGCTTTGATGCGGGCCTCGTCCCGGTCGAGGCGTTCGAAGCCGGGGCGCAGGCTGGAGTCAGCGCAGGTGATCGCGGTCTGGGCGGCGCGGCTGCTGTCGCTCGGGGTCGCCGCGCGGTCGGCGGAGCCGATGTCGTCCGCGCCCTTGCTCAGCGGACGGCCGTCGTTGTGGTCGATCAGCGCGGACAGGGCCTTGGCGAGCGGCGCCCAACCGTCCGTGCCGAGGTCGAGATGGTCGCTGACGGCGTACGCGAGGTCGTCGGCATCGAGGTTCCTTCCGGCGCCGGCCGGGGCGGGCTTCTTCTCCAACCGGTCGGCCAGGCGCGCCATGCGCCGCGCGGCCTCCTCGGGCCCGTTGCCGGTCGGGCAGTGGCGGACACGGGCCGCGCAATGCGCGGCGAACCGGTCGAACGCCGCCTGAACCGCCTTGACTTGCGACACCTTCTTCTCGTCGTGGTCCTCGGTCGGATCGACGGACGCTTCGAGGACGAGCCGTCCGACGTGCGACGGGTACAGGTGGGCGTAGACCGCGCCGAGCGCCGTTCCGTACGAGACGCCGAAGTAGTGCAGCCGCTCGTCGCCGAGGAGGTCTCGCATCAGGTCGAGGTCACGCGCGGTGTGCGAGGTGCCGATGTACGGGAGGAGCGTCCCGGAGTGCTCGGCGCAGGCGTCGGCCCCGTCGTAGCCGGTGTCGCCTGCGGTCTTCCCGCATCGCACGGGGATGGTCGCGCCGACGCCACGCGGGTCGAAGGAGACCAGGTCGTAGCGGTCGAGGAGCGGCTCGTACTGGTCGAGGAATTCGGGCAGTCCGCTGACGCCGGACACGCCGGGGCCGCCGAAGTTGAGGACGAGCGAGCCGATGCGCCGCGCGTTCGGGCCGGTGGCCTTGCGGCGGATCAGGGCGACGTCGATCGTCCTGCCGTCCGGTTTCCGGTAGTCGAGGGGGGCCTTCATGGTGGCGCAGTCGTAGCCCGTGCGCGCGGTGTGCGGCGAGGTGCAGCTGGACCAGTGGAGGTGCTGGCCGATGGTGAGCGCGGTGGGCAGACCGGCGGGTGGGTTGTTCGCGGTGAACTCCGTGCGCGGCTGCGCACTCAGGCCGGGAGCGTCGTGCTGAAGCCAGGCGCCGACGGCTCCGATCGCGGCGAGGATGACCACGGCGATGATGCGCGCGCCGACCGAGAGGCCCGGTGTGCGGCTTCGTATCGTATGTGGGTCACTCATCGAAATCCTCGCGCTCCCGCCCTTGGACGACCGCCCCGTGCCCGCATGCCCGTACCCGTGATCGTCCGATCGTCGAATGCGTGGAGGATACAAGCCGCCTCCGACAGCACGGCCGGACGCGCGGTGTGCGATGTCAGTTCAAGGTCTGCGTCAGTTCGCTCCGGCTCGGTGTGTGAACGATACGGCCGTACGCTCCGTTGACGATCGGCATGTAGGGCGGGACGTGGCCGCACTCGATGTCGGCGATGATCGGCACGTTGAGAGAACCAAGTGCGTCGAGGACTGCCTCGTGCTGGCTGAGGGAATGGTTGTCGGGTGCGTTGGTCCGGCCGACGAGAACCGCGTTCGCGTGGTCGAAGAATCCAGCGAGCCTCATGCCATGCAGGTTCCGGCAGATGGTGAAAGCATCGTTGTCGGCTGCCTCCACGTAGACGAGGAGCCCGTCCGGTGACTCGTTGCGAGCGAAGGCCGAGACGTCGAGGTAGATCGTTCCCGTGAGATTGCACAGAGTTTCGATGCAGCCGCCGATCAGTCTTCCCTCGGCCTCCACGTCATCGCTCCCGTCGAGCCGGGTCCAGGTGCCCACGGAGTCGAGCGTGTACTCGCGTATGTCGGGGCAGACGGCGAAGTCGTCGAAACCGGTGGCCCGGTGGCGACCGGGCGGGGTCTGTGTGTTCTGGTGCCCCGGGGGCGCTGCGACGATGTCAAGCCACGATTGCAGCCCTTCGGGCACCCGGTAGGGCGTGTCCATGAGGTTGTTGCCGTGGACAGTGGCTGTCCCAGTGAGCAGAGTCATCGGCGTGATCAGGGTCGACATGTCGGAGAATCCGACGAGCCAGGTGGGCTCGCTCTGCCGCAGCCTGTCCCAGTCGAGCAGCGGTAGCAGATCAATGGCGGTCTCTCCGCCCCATGGCGGCACGATGGCTTTGATGGTGGGGTCGGTCAGCATCGACATCAGCTCGCTCGCACGGTCTGCCGCCGAAGCACTGATGTGTCCGGAGCCGTCCATGCACCGGCCGATGACGACCTTGTACCCGCGGTCCTCGACGTCACGAACGGCGAAATTGAGGCGCTCACGCAGTTCTTTCGCGACCCCGCTCGAGGGAGAGGTGACACCAACACAGTCACCGGGACGCAGGGGGGACGGGTATCGAACAGCCATACGCTGGATTTTGGCACAGCGCCGTATTCGCGGGACACCGAGTTCTGTGCGCTTCAAACTGCCCAGATGCCCGGGTGCCAGGTTTCAAATCACCTACTGAACTGCAACCGGCACCATCATCGAGCCCGGCACCGACTCCCTCCGCCGCGCGTGGATCCGGGCGCGGCCCGTGGAACGGGCCAAGACGGGCTGACTGTTACGGGTGCCCGCTCGATGGTCAGGGGCATGCCTAAAGGCTCGTTGCGCCGCGGGGTGAGTTGGGGGTTGTTCGAAGTTGGGATCAGGTGGCTGCGGTGATGTGCTTCAGCTACATGATCGGTCCTCGTAGGTGGAGTCCTGCCTCGTAGCTCTCGGGGGAATTGTCGTAGTGGGTGGCGAGTTCACGCCAGGTCTTGATCTCTGGAAGCAGCGCTCCACAGGGTTGCGCCGCCGATGCCGATGCCGATGCCGGCGCGGGTCGAGGGCGACGGCGCGTCCGCCAGCCGAGCCCTTCGTTCGCCGGTCGGCGGCTTGGCCGATTTCCTCCGGGATGACGGCGGCGAGCCTACGCCTGCGTAGGTAGGCACGGTTGGCCTTGGACGAGTAGGCCTTGTCCGCGGCAACCGCCCCTGATCGGGTGCGCGGCGGCCCGAGGGGGCGTGGGACACTGCTGCCGCTTCGTCGGCATGGCACGGCCCTGATCGCCAACTGTAGGAGACTGATCTCGTTCATCAAGTGGGCTGGTATTCCAGCACGGCATCAGCAACATCCAGAAGTTCGGCATGCGTCAGTCGGCACAGCAGCGCGGAGGCGGGATGCGGCAGGGCATGCGCTCGGCGCGAGTGATGACGTTCACGTCCGAGCCGGGGCGCATCCTTTGGCCGACGCTGGCGCGGGCCCGGTCGGGTCAGGTGGTGCTGCTCTCATCGTGCGAAGGCCAGGAGATCCGCCGCTGGGACATGTTCACCGGCCGAATGATGTGGTGTTCGGTCGATGCCTGGTCTGCCAATGCTCTTGCGGTCGCCTCACCGCCGGGCGGCAGCCTGGTGGTCGCGGTGGCCACGGAGGACGGCGTGCTGCGGCTCGACGCGCTGACCGGCGCGGAACTGGATGGCTACGAGATGGCCGCTGGTGACACCATCTGGGACGTGGCCACCGGCCTCCTGCCGGACGGCCGGGCGTTCATCGCCGGGGCCGGCCATTGCGGCTTTCGGGTGTACCGATGGGACGCGGCGACAGGCGAGCCCCTGGGTCCGCCGCTGGTCGGCCATACCATCTGCGTCAAGGCCGTCACGGCCATCACACTGCCCGACGGCACCGCGCTGATCGCCTCGGAGGACGAGACAGGCCGCATCCTCCGCTGGAACGCCGCATCGGGCCAGCCGTACGGAAAGCCCATCCACGGGCCCGGTGATTACAGCATGCGGTTGGTCTCCCTCGCCTTGAACGACGGGCGAGTCATGCTCGCCTCCCTCGACATGAACGGGACGCTGTCGCGCTGGGACGCGGTCACCGGCGAACCGATCGGCCCGCTCATGCGACCAGGCCCGGAAACCTTCCTGGCCGGTGCCACCACGGCAGGTGGCGGCGTGCTGTTCATCGCCCGGTACGACGGCCCGATCCGCCTATGGGACGCCGTCAGCGGCGAGATGCTGGGTGCGCCACTGCAGGGAACCGGTCCTGCCGCCCTGAGCTGCTCTGACGGATCGGCGTTGCTCGCGACCCGGGCAGGCGACGCGGAAATGACGGTCCGTCGCCTGGTCGATCCAGTCCGCTGAGCGGCGGCCAGGCCTCGTAAAACGGGGCAAGGTCAGGGCCGACAGCCTTTCCGGCGATAGGCAAAGCCGCTTCGACAACCGGCATCGGGGCTACGGAACCGGACTCTTACGACCTGACCCGCGATTAACCTGACCGAGAGTCCTCATCGGTGGGTGAGTTAGGGGGTTCTGCGACCGGCCTGTCGGACCGGCCCCGCCCGGTGTCGGCCCGGCAGCGTTCACCAGCCGACCAGATCCATGGACCTTCGAGTGAGCCAGTCCATGAACGACACAGGCCGACCGCCGAGATTCAGAGGAAGGATTTGGTCGCAGGTGGCCCGGCCGTCGAACCATAGTGAGCCCTGGCGCGGACCCGTGACAACGAGCAGGGTCGAGAAGCCACAGCCGTTGTCCTGGATGAATACAGCGCCGGACGTCTTGCGCTCCTGGAACACCTCGTACTCAGCGTCCCACTGCTTCCATGCCGCCTGGTAGGCGTTGCAGTCAGGGAAGTCCTCCGTCAGCGGCTCGCGTGCGTCCAGCTCATCCTCGTAAGCGCAGTAGGAGTCGGGATGCGAGAAGGCAGTAGTGAGCAGGTCGTAGTTGGTGCGTGAGTCCCCATGCCAGCCCCAGCCTGCCGCGGATCGGCGCAGGCGGTTCACCGCGCCGCTGGCGCTCTGCCGGAGCAAGTACTCTCGGTACTGGTCCGGGAACACGATGCCCAGCTCCGCCTCCGCTTCGCAGATCTCCGCTTCGGACAGCGGCGGCGCCGGGCAGGCGTCCTGCCTCGAGGGGGGACAGCTGAGCTCGTCAAAGCGCCGCCCGTGGGCCATGCGTTGGGCTTCCGCTATCCAATCGGTCGTCATACCGGTGAGGGTAGACGCGAGCGATCCGTCGGGACTCTGCCGTGACATGGAGGCGCCCCGCCAGGTTCTTGAGGTGTGAAGATCAAGCAGGCTCGTGCCGCCATGTCGCACCGTGCGTTCTGCGGCATCTCGGCTGAGTATCTCGGAGAGTTGATCGCCGAGCTCGCGCCACGCTGGGACGCACGGTGCGAGTCAGGCCGGCACGAGCGGCGGCACGGGGCCCGGAAGCTGAAGGTCGGCGCTGGGCCGAAGTACGAGCTGGTCTTCACCGACCGGGTCCTGGTGACGCTCGTCCACCTGCGGACGGGACTGACCCACGAGGCCCTCGGAGCGATCTACGAG
This sequence comes from Streptomyces sp. NPDC002306, assembly GCF_053593435.1. Classification (NCBI taxonomy): domain Bacteria; kingdom Bacillati; phylum Actinomycetota; class Actinomycetes; order Kitasatosporales; family Streptomycetaceae; genus Streptomyces; species Streptomyces sp. NPDC002306. Next base: position 27,575 of record NZ_JBSFCK010000035.1, on the reverse strand, counting down.
GTGGGTTCTTCCACTATCGGGCGGGCGATCAGCGAGATCCGTCCGCTGCTGGCCGCGCGTGGGTTCGCGGTGCCCGACCGGCCCGGCCTTCGGCTACGGACGCTGGAGGACGTGTTCGCCTATGCCGTGGCCGAGAACGTCACGCTGAGGATCGACGGCACCGAGACCCAGGTCCGCCGCCCGCAGGCGCACTGCCCCGGGCGCCGAGCCTTCGTCTCTGGCAAGCGTAGGCAGAACACGATCAAGACCACCACGATCAGCGACCACCAGGGCCGCACTCTGTGGTCCGGCGCCGCCCGGCCCGGCCGCATGCATGACCAGACCGCGGTGCGCGCCGAGGGCATCGCAGAACAGTTTCGGCAGTATCCCGCCGCGAAAGCCGAGGTTGACGAGGGTTACCGAGGTCTGGCCAACGAGTTCCCCGGCCAGGTCAGCACCGCCCAGGAAACCGAAGGACACCGGCAACGCACCGCTGACCGAGCGGTACGGATGGCGCGAGATGCGCCGTCGTCAATCCTCTCGACGGATCTGCGTCGAGCACGCCAACGCCGAACACCGGCAGTGGCGCCCGCTCCAGCGGTACACCGGACGACGTGAGGAGTACGCCGAGACCCACCGCGCCATCGCCAGCCTGGTTTCTGACCGAGCAGCCAAGCTGGTCACCCGGCACAAACCGACCGCCGAACTCGTGCTCGTCCACACGACGGCCTGCTGAATCACCCACCAGCTGAACGACCAGGCCAGCACGGCCCAACATCAATCGCGAGGCAGCCCGTTAGCTCGTTGCGGATTCTCAGAACCTCCACTGGGCCTCAACAGCGAGCACAGCCTCCGGGGTGGCCAGCACGAGCATCGGATCAGGGGTCTGCAACAGGAATCCGCTCCAGACGCGGAAGACTGCGCTGCCATCTGCTCCGTCCTTGGCGAAGGAGATGCAGCCCGGCAGATTTCTCGCGTCGTTACTTCCTCCGGGCACTCAGGGCGGAGGACCGGCAGAGAATTGGAGGTAGTTGTGACTGGTGGATGGATACCACTGGCGCAACGCGCCTGCCATTTCCGATCACCTCGGTCACCGTGCTTGAGCTCATCTCGTGGTCGAGGGGCACAGAGGTAGGAGCCCACCTCCGGCGAGGCGTTCAGCTCGATGAACGCTGCACGGTTCCGCGTCTCGGACGCGCGGAGCGTCCTGATCGGAGCGGGCGGCCAGGCGGCGGATCCGAGCTCAGTCGTGCCGGCCAACCTGACCAGCAGGCTTGAGAGCGATCAGAATGCGCGAACCGATCAAGCCACGGGCCCAGGCCCCGTTCTCACCGACGGGGCTGGGACGTACAAGCCATGCCCGCACGGGACGGGATGGCTCCCGTTCTCGGCACCACACTGGCGTCTCGCCCACGATCGCCCTCGGAGAGGGGGAGCCGGTCGAGCCGGGTGACCTTCAACGTGTCGCCCTGGCGGACGTGCTGGAGGACCAGGCCGAGTTTCGGGCGGGAGGTCTTGGCGCCGCCTGCGGTCTCGACGTGGATGTTTTTCTCTTCGACGCCGGCGCGCTGCAGGGCGTCGAACTGGTGGTCGGGGTTCTGGTCGGCGGTCGATGTCCTCGCCTGTCCAATGAGTATGTGCCGGAACCTTCCGTCTTGCCGTTTGCTGGCGTTGATTCCCGACGCGGGTTTTCGACAGTCCTCGCCTGTGGGTTCCTCATCGCCGTGCCGAGTGTCGGCGGACGGTTGTCTGACGACGCTCGACCGTGCGGGTTCCCTGACTGCGTAGACAGTGTCTAAAGAATCATGGTAGACACTGTCTATGGAGTGCGGGAATTCTCTCAAGGAACGGTTGATCGACGCCGGAGTGGACCTTGTGATGACCGACGGAACCGTTTCGCTGGGGCTGCGTGAGATCGCGCGCCGGGCGGGGGTGTCGCACGGGGCTCCGCGTCGGTACTTTCCCACTCATCACGCCCTGCTCTCCGCGATCGCCCACCGCGGTTTCGCGGACCTCAAAGCCCGGTTCGCAGCCGCGACCGACAGCACGACGTTGCCGCGCTGTCAGGTGCAGGAGATCGGGCGGGCATACGTCCGGTACGCGCTTGAGCACCGCGGCATGTTCGAGCTGATGTTCCGGCATGACCTCCTCGACAGCGAGAATGACGCATCGGACCAGCCGCAGCTCCGAGATTCGACCCTGCCGTTGTTCGAGCTCATTGTTGAGCTCATCGCCCGGTATCGCAGGGAGCAGGCTGCCGCGCACCGGCCCAGCGAGCCGAGCGATTCTCAGGCGCCGCCGGCCGTGACGGCCGCCGCCCTCTGGTCGAACCTTCACGGTCTCGCCCAACTGTGGGCCTGGGGAAGCCTCCAGCTCACCCTTGATATCCCACCACCAGGCGGAGCAGCTGACAGCAGCCCTCTCGACCGGCTCGTCGCGGCGGTCCTGGACGCTCATCTCGGCCCGGTGAACTCGTGATCGCAACCGTACGGCGGCGCCTCGCACTCCTGGTCAGCGTTGCCGGCGCGGTGATCGTCGCGCTGGACGGCACGGTATTCCTCGTGGCGCAGCCCAGCCTGCAACGCGACCTCGGCGCGAGCATGACGCAGGTCCAGTGGACAAGTACCGCGTACCTGCTCGCGGTGGCCGCGCTTCTCGTCATCGCCGGGCGCCTGGGTGACCGGTACGGACACCCGCGGATGCTGTTCGTCGGCGTGCTCGGCTTCGCGGCAGCCTCGGCGGGCATCGCGCTCGCTCCCGGCGTCGGCTGGGTGATCGCCCTGCGCGCCGTACAGGGCGTGTTCGGTGCGCTCCTCCAGCCGACGACACTTGCGCTGCTGAGGCTGGCGTATCCGGCGGACCGGCTCGGTACGCCGGTCGCCATCCGTACCAGCGCGATCGGTGTGGCCGCGGCGGTCGGTCCGGTGCTCGGGGGTGTTCTTGTCGCGCACCTGGGCTGGCGTGCCGTCTTGTGGATCAACGTCCCCGTCGCGCTCGCGATCGCCGCACTCACCCTCGCCGTGAGAGCGCCGGCGCCCTCCCGTGCCAGGTCTCAGCGACTTGACCTCACCGGTGCGGCGTTGCTCGCAACCGCCCTCGCGGTCCTGTTACACACCCTGGCTGGCGTACCGGCGCACGGGTGGAGTTCCGCTTCGACATGGCTCGGCCTCACCGCTCTCGCGGGCGTCGCGGCGGCGTTCGTCGGGCATGAACGCCGCACCGCGCACCCGATCGTGCCGTCGGCAGTGGCGAGGTCCGTACCTGTGGCGGCATCAGTAGTGATCCTGCTGTTCGCCACCGGCGGTATGTTCGGCGCGCTGTTCGTGGCCACATTCTTCTTCCAGGACGTACTCGGGCTCTCCCCGCTTGGCAGTGGTCTGAGGGCGCTCCCGCTGACCGCGCTCATGGTCCTCGGTGCGCCCGTCGCCGGCGTCGCCCTGCGCCGGTACAGCCCACGCCGCACCGCGATCCTTGGCACGGTCCTTGTCGTCCTTGGCATCGGGGGTCTTTCCCAGCTCGGCTCGGCAGGCACATGGGCTGCTACCGGCCTGGCTTTTGCCGTCCTCGGCGCGGGATTCGCCACCGTCATGGTCACCGCTACCGCAACCGTCGTGGGTGAGGCACCGCCCGGATACGCCGGGGTTATCGGTGGACTCAAGCAGACCGCCATGAACGTCGGCCCGTCCCTCGGAATCGCCGTAGCCGCCGGCATGATGGTGCTGAGACCTACGGGCGCCGGGATCCCAACTGCGGGCGTGAGCAGGGCAATGTCGGCTTCGGCGACGGGCCCCACCCTGATGGTCCTCGCCGGATTCGCCGCCCTCGGCCTGCTACCGGCATCGCTGCTACCCACCCGGTCGATGGCTGCCACGGACGATCACGACATCCACACCGTTGACCAACCGCAGCGAAGTGTCGGGTGACCGGCTGACACCGAGGCCGCTCGATCGCTGGTAACAGTTTTCCAGCCCGAACTCTTGACCAGGCCGGGGCAACGGGCGGTGTCTGGTGTCGTGGTGACTGTTCATGGGGCGGTACACCTCGCCCCCCTTCGTCACGGGAGGGGGGGGCTTCTCAACTCTGCTCTCCCCGTTTCGCAGACGCTGTTCGGACCGTAGCGCCGCACCTGCGTTCTTGCAGCGTCTTGCCGGAACACAGGTCCCCATTTCCGGCGACTTTATGAGCGCGGTAGCGCTGCTCGGTCGCGCGGACGTCGGCAGTGGTGCCTACCGTCGTGAAGTTGTCGGGCGGGAAGTCGTTGACCGTCCACGCGCCAGCGGATGCCTTCTTCGACTTGCTCGGCAACCCGAACCCGGTCCGCAGCTACCCGACCGGGGTCGGCAAGACGGCCTAGTACATCGGCGAGGCCCGCCCGCTCGGGTCGGTCGCGGACGACGAGATCGGCGAGGCCCTGGAACTGTTGTGGGGCACCGCGGCGGTCATCACCTGGAACGGCCGTCGGAGACGGTGCTGTCGTGGCTCGGATGGTGCGAGTCGTACGGGTAAGACGGGCCGTCCGCCCCGCCCCGGCCTGGGCGAAGCGGCTGGCGCTATCAGACTCCCGTGCCCCGGCAGGCAGATGGCCGTGGAGCGGCTGATCGCGCGGCGGGAGGTGCACCTGTGGGTGAAGACGCTTTGGTGGATGCTGTACGAGACTGCCGGACGGGCGCAGGACATCCTGGGCGCGAACATCGACGAAGTGCGTGATGCTGAGCCTGATAGGGGCCGCGACTTGCTCTGCTGGATGTAGTGAAACACTCCAAGATCGGCTCATGATCCTTGTCCCTGGCAGGGCCACCGTCCGTGTCCGTCCTGTCGCAAACTTGCAGGACGTGGTGACCTGGTGTTGCCGCGTCTTCGGCCCGGTCGACCCAAGGACTGCAATCGTGAGCGAGCGCGTTCTCATCCCCCGCAACCGGGGCTTCCTCTTCCTCGACTCCCACCCGGCGGGCTGCGAGCGGCTGGTGGCCGACATGTGGCAGGCATGCCCCGACCCTGCCGATGTGCCGGAGGGTGCCGGGCCGGTGGCTCTGATCATCGGCTCCTCGGCGGGATACGGCCTGGCGGCCACTGTTGCCGGACTCAAGCGCGCCGGCATCCGCGGCATCATGGTGTCCTTCGAGAAGGCCCCCACCGAACGGCGCACCGCCACGGCTGGCTGGTACCGCACCGCCGCCACCGCCGACGTCGCCCGTATTGCCGGGCGGGATCTGGTCTTCCTCAACGGCGACGCGTTCTCCGACACGATGAAGAACCAGGTCGCCGACCTCATCGAGCAGCGTTTCGGCGGCAGGCTGGACTACTTGGTCTACTCGGTGGCCGCGCCACGGCGCACCGACCCGGACACCGGCGCCACGTACGCCTCCGTCCTCAAACCGATCGGCCAGTCGAACCGCACCAAGACCCTTGTTTTCGACGACCAGGGCGTTCCTGAGGTTCGCGAGGTCGAGACCGGGCCGGCCGATGGCGATGATGTCGAGCAGACTGTGGCCGTGATGGGTGGTGCGGACTGGGAACGCTGGATCGACCACCTGGCCAGTCGGGGGCTGCTCGGCGAGGGCTTCGCCACTGCCGCGCTGTCGTACATCGGGTCGCCGCTGACAGCGGCGATCTACCGGCAGGGCACCATCGGCGCGGCCAAGGCCCACCTGGAGGCCACCGCCCGGACCCTGAACGAGCGGCTCGAGAAGACGGTGGGCGGGCGGGCCGTGACCTCCGTCAACGGCGCCGCTGTCACCCAGTCCTCCGCCGCCATCCCCGGCATCGCTCTGTACACCGGCCTGCTGCGCGGCGTCCTTGGAGCGGATCTGGTCCCGCCGGTACGTCAGCTCGCCGCCCTGTGGGACCAACTTACCGGTGCCGTCCCGCTCGCCCTGGATGACGAAGGCCGAATCCGCCTGGACACCTGGGAACTGACGGACGACGTCCAAGCTGCCGTCGCCGAACGCTGGGAAGCCGCCACGACCGACACCATCGTCGGTCTCGCCGACGTCGACTGGTTCCGTGCTGAAGTCCAACGACTGTACGGATTCTCCGTACCGGGCGTCGACTACACCGCCGCCGTGACCACCGACATTCCCTGGCCCGCCCCCACGCTCTGATCCGGGCACGGATCCGCCATGCGGAACGCCCCCGCTGAGCGGTTCTCACTGTTCGTCGATGGCGTCTGTGTCACGACCTTCGCTGTTGGCGGAGTTTGTCGGCCAGCGCGGAGGAGCATTCAGTCTGGACAGAACGCAGCGCCCGGCGCGGCAGGAGCAATGGATGCTGACGGTGTTGGGCTTCGCCATGGGGTCATTTGGTCACCGAGCCGCCCCCGGAGGGCGGCGCGTCCGCACTGGTGAAGAACTGCCAGAGCGTGACCAGCGCGACGAGTTGCGCCAGGATCCATGCGATCTGCAGGGAGAAGAACCGCATCTGGTAGACGGAAAAAAGCAGTTGGGCCCGGGAGGGCCAGAAGACCCGCTCGGCGCGAAAGGTATCGAGGTCCATCGCCAAGGCCGTGAGGGTGAGAACGAGTAGGACCGCCGCTGCCGCGAGCGCGAGAATGTCCTGTTCCTCGCCCAGCAGGTGGTTGCCGACGGCGAAGAGTGCGACCGGGGTGGCGTAGGCGACAGCCAGGGGCAGCGCCTTCACCGGGCCGCGCCTGCCGGGAAGCAGGCGCCACAGCGCACCGAGGAGGAAGCCCGCCCAGGAGAAGGCGAACACCCAGGAGGCGGCGGACCACACCACCTCGGGGAAGCCGAACGGTTCGTACAGCGTGCCGTTGAGCGTGTCGCCGCGCAGCGACTGTGACCAGGTCAACACCCCCGCGAAGGGGATGGAGATGAGTGCGGCGTACCGGGCGGCCCGCATTCCGTTGTCCCACCAGGCGTCCCGGGGCCCGAGCGCGAGGACGGCATCCACGACCGTGATGTCGGGCGGGAGTTCACGCCGGGGCGTCACCCCACCTGACCCGCTGTCCAAGTCGCGGAGGTCTCTCAGTTCCTCTTCGATCCGCTCGCGGTCGACGGCGCCATCGTCGGACTGCCCGTGGTCCAGCCGGCGGAGCCTGGCGAGCCTCTCTCGGTGCCCCCGCGCCGCCATGAGGAGAGCAGCGCGGTCCGACGGTGTCACCAGATCTCCGAGCCGCGGCCCGATTCCGGCCCGCTGGTGCAGTACGGCCCGCCGTGCTGCCAGGCGCAGGCACACAGCCAGGGCGGCGAGGTCCACGAAGAACCAGAGCAACGCAGGTGCACTGTTTGCCGCGTAGATCCCGAGGAACAGCATCACGACAGCCGGGTAGGACACCATCAGCAACCACCGCTCAACGGGACCTGGTTCGGTCCGCAGCACCGGAAGCCGCTTCGTAGGCGCCGAGAAGTCCGTACGCAGACCCGAGGCCATGTGCAGGAACGCGAGCATGGCCAGGGCGGTCAAGACCCACAGCTTGCCCGACCACCATTCCAGGGCCTGATCGGCGGACCACAGCAGACCACTGCGCAACTCGGCCTGGTGCCAGGCCCCGTACCCCACATGGCGGGAGATGAAGGTGCCGTCGCTCCACCGGAGCACGTATGTCGGGTCGACGAAGGCACTCGGCCAGCTGCCCCGCAGCCAGTCGCGCTCTTTCGCAACGGCTTGGCACACACCGATCAGGAGCACACCGCCGGCGGAGAGGGCGAGCGCCTTGCCGAGGGGAAACGTCGCCCCGCGACTGCGCAGGAGCCCGCCGTCGCGCAACAGTCGCCAGGCAGCGGCCCACGTGCCCAGCACCAGGAGTACGAACGACGCGAGGGCAGCCGCGGCGACGGCCGTCACGGTGTACCAGGCATGGCCCTGAGCCTCAGGACGTACGAACGTCGGTGCGTGCAGTCCGACCACGCTCGGCACCGTCCCGGGCACCGCCGCAATCACCACGAGCACGGTACAGACGACGCTCACGCGCCGCCCCGCACGGGCGAACAGCAGCAGGACCACCCCTGCCAGCGCCGACAGCCACCACGCATGCACGGCAAGACGTGCCTGTTCGGCCCACTTGTCGGGGTCCTCGAACGCGCCTGCGGCGACGAACACCATGTTGTCCGCGTTGACCAGCAGGGAGAGACAGAACTGGACCGCGGCCCAATTACGCAAGTTGGACGTAACTCGCTGATCGACCGGGGGCAGCAGTCGATGCCGGTTGCGGTACAGGACCGCCGCCCGCCACAGAGACCCGGCGACCAGCAGGTTCCAGAGCACGTACCCCGCCGCGTCGATGACGCCGAATGGCGCGCTGTCGTCCTGCGCGGACCAGCTCCGGGGCCAGGACGGCTCGATCCGTACGGTGATGGGCCGCTTCGGCACGACGGAGGTCCATTCGAGGCCGTGGTCGCCGACGCCCCGGGTCGCACGCGGCGTCGCCCTGGACACTCCCGGCCGGCCCGGGTCCACCACGACGGATTTCCAGCGCAGGGCCCCCAGGACCTCCGGGGGCGTGAAGCGCACCTGCCACCATGCCCGCCGTACGTCGACGGTCCACGGCCCGACCAGGAACTCCCGCCGCTGATCCACCCATGCGTGCGTACGGATCTCCACGGTCACTGTCGTGGCGCCGGGCGTCACGACGGGTTCGTGCGAGCGCCACTCCTCCCAGCGCGTGTCGAACCGCAGCTCCCCGCGGACCAGACACCGCATCGCGAGCCGGTAGTCCTCGCTCGACGGCCCGAACAGCAGCTTGTCGGCATGCCTCCAGGACATCGGAACGGTGAGGGTCACCTCGCTGGTCACCTTCGTGTAGGTCCTGCCATCGTGGTCGAACACCAGCCGGACCTGCCCAGTCGCCCCCTTCAGCCCCTGCTCGGCGCAGTCGGGCACGGCGATCACACTGTCCTCCCGGGCGACGGCCGGAAGCCCTTCGGCCCGGCCTGCGGCCGACCACAGGAGTGTCTGCACGCCGAGAAGCACGCAGAGGAGTACGAACAGCGATGCCGCCCCCCGACACACGCGCACCTGGTCGACCGCCCCCCAGCAGTGAATCCGTGAGATGCACTACGCGCCACCTTGTGGTGCGCGCTGTACCCCTCCCGCCCTCCCCACGACCCTCCGCCGACCTCCCGGCAACCCCGGTCGAGGACACGCCGCCCTGAAAGCTTGCCCGCATTGCCGGGTCTTCATGGCACACATCGCCCGGGGCGTGGGAGGAGATACGCCGCCGGGCGCCCCGCGGACGTATCTCCTCCCACGCCCTCCGCCCTACGGAACGCCGGTGGTCACAGCAGTTCGACGGCTTGTCGTTCGAGTGCCGCGCTGGCGTCGACGATGCCCGCGAGTTCGTCGAACAGGTGTCTGCGCTGTTCGGCGCTGGGGGCCCCGTATTCCTCGGCGAGCGTGTCGGCACGCTCCCCGAGGGCTCGGATCTCTTCTCCGGCCTTCTCGCCGCGGGACATGATCAGCTGCATCCGCTGCTCACAGATCTCGGTGTACGCGCCCAGGCCGGTCACTGTCTCCAGCGCGAGGCAGGCCACTCGCTCCCAGCCGCGGGCCGACTCACGGAACAAGGCTGCCGCGTCAGGCCGGCCGGCCAGGTCCAGGAAGTCGGCATAGAGCGGCCGCGTCGCACCCGGTGCCGTGTACTCCACCTCCAGACACTCATACAGCCTGCGTACCCCGTGGAAGAAGGGCACCGGCTCCCCGAAGCGTCGCTCCCACCCGGTCTTCGTCCTGGTGTCACGCAGCTGGGCTGCGAGCTTCTCCATTCCGGAGAATCCGAAGTTGACGTCGAAGTTGTTGCCGAGGACCGGTCCGGTGAGATGTCTGGCGGTGGCGGCGATCGCGCCGTCGATATCGGGATCGCCGGTGGCCTGTCCGGTCGGCACGATCATCTGGTGGCGCCCCTTCTTGTAGGCGGACCAGGCGGCGCCGAACTCCTCGGTGCCGATGGCGTGCGGTGCAGCGGACCCGTCGTCGACGGAGAGGGTGTCCCCGTCGTAGCCGGCGATGACGACGGTGTAGGGGTCCGCGCCGAATCCCGGCTCCATCCCGTGCCAGGGCAGCCGTGATCTGTCCACGGCGCAGAACACCGGACGGCCCGCGTCCAGGGCCTTGCGCAGCTTGACCCACTGAGGTTTCCCGCTGTGCTGGATGTCGTACGGCACGTGGAGCCGGTCCAGGGCCGTCTGGACCCATGGCTCGGTATGGTGCTGGGCGACAATGGTCAGCATGGGCGGCAGGCCCTGGTACTCGAAGACGAAGTACATGAAACCGATGCCCCCGGCCAGACCGGCGACCAGCGCCTCGTCGTGGACGCTGCCGAGCGCATGCCGGATCAGGGACGCCTCGTGATGCTGGTCGGTGCCGAACTCGGCATACACGAGTCCGTCCGGCGGCACGGGCATCTGGGACCTGGCCGACTTGGCCAGTACATGGCGGCGGGCAGTGGTGTACGACTCCCCGGTGCGGGCCATCCGCCCACGCACCAGCTTCTTGAACCCACGCTGCTCGGTCACCGCGCATCCTTTCGGGGTGGACGGCACGAGCCCTCACGCAGACCGTCACCGTCACCCGGAAGGGACGACACACCACGAAGGAAAGTCACGCCCGCGACGACACGAAAATCACCTTCGCCCCCGCGACGCCGGGTGGCGTGAGCACTCGGTGTGGGGGTCTGGCGCGCGGGAGGCGCCGCCAGCAGGCTATCCCGGCCCTGGCCGGCCGACAAACACGCACCCCGCGTGATCAAAGCTGCTCCGCCGTCACGTGAGGGAGGCCGTCAACGGTGTGCGGTCCGGACAAGCGTGGTCGTGGATGGTGGGAATACGCTTTTGTATGGACGTGGGATGAGGCATTTCTTTCCCTGAAGAGTCGTCGTCAGGGTGGGTGAAAGCCGCGTCAGACGATCAGGGTGAGGTGCGTGAAGTGACATGAGGCTTCTGCTCAACCGGAGTCCGGTTCCATGGGTACGCCACACCCTCCGGGCCGGTGAAGCGGAGTGCGACGAGAGGAGGACCTCTTCCGATTCCCGACGCCCCACCGTCGATGAGTCGGCCCCGGTGGGCCTGAGCGCCCTGCCACGGCCGGTGGCGGCGGTGGTGGGTGCCGGCGGTGTCCTCGGAGCGACGCAGGTGGGCGTCGGGTACGCGCTGGAAGAACGTGGTTTCGCCCCGGACCTGATCGTGGGCACGTCGGTGGGCGCACTCAACGGCGCCATCGCGGCGGCACACCCCGACGAGGCCGCTCCGTGGCTCGACAACGTGTGGTCGCAGTTGCGTCGCCGCGACGTGTATCCCTTCGGCTACGTGGCGTCACGGGTGAGCTTTTTCAACGACCGGGGTCTGCGCCGGCTGATCGCCGGGTCCGGGCTGCCGTGCCGGATCGAGGAGCTGGCCGTGCCGTTCACCGCGGTCGCCATGGACCTCGCCACCGGCGCTCCGGCCTTGCTTGACCACGGGGATCTCGAGTCCGCGCTGCTGGCGAGCGCCGCCGTCCCGGGGATGCTGCCACCGGTGGACCGAGAGGGCCGTACCCTCGTCGACGGCGGGGTGGTCGCCTACATCCCGGTGCTGGCGGCGCTGTGGTCCGGGGCGGCGAGCGTCGTGGTGCTGTCGAGCGGACTGGAGAGTTCTCCGCTGACCCCTGACATCCCCCGTCGGCGGGCCGGCGCCATCGCGGCACGGGCCGGACTGCTGCTGTTGCAGCATCAGATCCAGCGCGACCTGTACGAGGTGTCCCGGCACATCCCGACCGTGATGCTGCCGACCGGCATCGACGCATGGCCCTCCCCCTGGGACTTCGGCCATACCCAGCGGTTGATCACCACCGCGGCCCGCACCGCGGGGAACTTCCTGGACAGCCTGCGCATCGACGGGCCCGGCCTGTACCGGGCCGACTCCACCGTCACCGGACCGGCTGGCCAGGGCCCGACGGCATCGGCCGGCCGCGGTCCCGTAGCCCTCACCGACCCCGGCGAGCCGCCGCCCCGCCACCTCGGGTGACAGGGCCTCGCGACGCCACCTGCGAACGCCACTTGAGAGCGCCTGGAACCCTTGCTTGCCATCGTGCGTGGCCACGACGCGCACGCAATAGCTGGTCGAGTGCCGACTGAGACCGGGCGGTACGGCAGACGATCCGTGCTGAGCCACCTCGGGCCGCCTGGCGGCACAAGGCTGCGTGGTGGACGAAGTCCGCCAGGGCCCGCACCTCGTCCCGTGGTGCCGTACGGCATTAAGATCGCGCCCGTGCCGAGAGAAGAGACGAGCGGGGAAGCCCTGAAGGGGACCGCCGCGGGCTGGAGCGCGACGGTGGTGCGCCACCGGCGAACGGTGGGGGAGTCGCCCATCGAGTCGGCCTGGCTTGCGAAGGACCCGATGGCACGCCGGGACGGTCTGTCCATCGTCGGTGCCGTCGGGTCCATCAAGTGCGTCGACTCCACCGGGGAAGTCCGTTGGGTGCACCGTTGCAGCGGCCAGCCCAATGCCGCGCATGTGTCCGGCGACCGCGTGCTCGTCACCACGGACTCGCTGGAGTACACGCCCTGGGGCCACCTCGGCCCCGCACTGCTCCTCGACCTCGCGGACGGGCGGCTCGTCGCCGAGTTGCGCGGGCAGAGTGCCGCGGCGCGGGGCGGCGGCCGTTTCGTGCTCGGCCTGGAGGGCTACGACGTCTTCGACACCTGGGAGTACGACCGGAACGGCACCCAGACCGACGCCTGGCGCTCCTACGGCCACTACGTGGTCGGCAGCGGCCTGCGCGTCGTCGAAGCCGACCGTCAGCTGCCCAGCAAGGGCCGAGTCGTCCGCCTGCTGCCCGGCGGTGTCGTGGAACGCGGCCCGCGTCTGACCGATCCACAGCCGCCCGAGCCACTGGTCCTGCACGACGGGACGATCCTGGTCCTCGACGGCAGAGTGCTCCGTGCGGTGGGCCGCGGACTCGACCACACGGTACTCGCCGAACTCACCGACGCCCCCACGGACTTGGGTGGACCCACCAGTCGCAAGCTGCGATGGGACGGTGACCGCATCTCCGCGATCGTCACCGTACCGCACACGGACGGGCCCAGCGTCTACACGGTGGACACCTGGACACTGGCCCTCCGCCACCGCACCTGAACGCCAACGGCTCCCCGAACCCAGCACGTTCACCCGGCGCGCAAAGCGAAGAGCTCCTCATGCGGCGGCCGGCCGGAGAACGCCGACTTGCCGACGCCGCGGCGGACGACCTGTCCGGCGGACCGCGCTGACGGACGTCTCGCCAGCAACGAACCAGCCCCATACGCTCCAGCCATGAGGCTGCGGAACCCCCGTCCCCTGGACGCCGGTTCGGCACATGTGATCGTGACGGGCGAGTCGAGCGGCATCGGCCTGGCCGCGGCCCGGCAGTTCGCGGCCGCAGGGCGAACGTCTCACCGATCGCGCGAGGCCGGGAACACCTCGAGGAAGCGGCGAACGAGCTGTCGGCCGCCGCGCGGGCAGCTGACGTGGCGGACCAGGCTGCCCTCACTCGCGCCATAGCCGAACTGGAGAAAGAGCAGGGACTGCCCTGCGACGTCCTGATCACCTCGGCAGGCCTCGCCCGCCCCGGGCACTTCCTGGAGCAGCCGGACGAGGTGCTCCGGCAGATGATGGAGGTCGACTACTTCGGCACGCCGTACGCGATCCGGGCCGTGGCCCCCGGGATGGTGGCACGCGGCCACGGCAGCGTGGTCGCCGTCTCGTTCGCCGCCGGGGTGCGCGGTGATCGCTCCCCGGACGTGTCACCACGCGTGCTGTGCCGCGCCGTCCCCACGGTCTGGAACCGCGTCGTTGGACCGGCGGCGTGGCCGTGGACACGGGCTGGGCCGAGATGTGGTGGCAACGATTCACCAGTCAGGCTGTCGGGCGACCTCTCTGTCGGCTCCCGGTCACGGCGGTACAACCTCCAGCGCGGCTGATCAGTCGCACAGGCGTCGGATGTCACACGTGAGTCCGTTCGTTCCTCCGTTCACCACCGTAGAAGGCACTGATGAACATTCGCGTCACCTCATACCGCAGTGCGGCGCTCGCCGCCCTGATACCGGCGGCATTGCTGTCGGGTGCGGCGGCGTACGCCGTGGATTCCCCTTCCCCGGCAAGTGCGCCCATGGCCGCGTCCACACCGACGCCGGCGGGTACGCCGACCGTGTCGACGCCACCGGCCTCCGTACCCTCGAGCGCCGAACCGACCAAGTCCAGTTGCCAGACTGGGTACTTCGAGGACAAGTGCATTGCCTTCAGCATCGACGGCCTGCCACGGGAGATCGTAGCCGGGGACGGATGGCACGAGTTCACCGTCAGGGTGCACAACACGCTTTCGGCGACGCTGGAAGATGTCGACGTGTCGGTCGGGAAACAGGTGCAGGACCTTACGCCCGGGATGCCCGGTGGAGACCCGAGGTCCGTCGATCTGCAGGCCAGAGAGCCCGGTTCCGGAGCCTGGCGGGATCAGGACTCCCCGGACCAAACCGGTCCCGGCCCCGGCACCTTCACCGACATCGACTTCGCCCCTTTCCAGAACCTGATGATCTCGCTTCGCGTCCGTGTCGCCAAGGACTTCCCGTTCACCGTGACACGCGGCGACCAGATCGGCGATGTCTTCATCGTCGGCAGGTCGCGCCGACTGCCATCCGATGTCCCGGACACACCTCTCTCCCAGGCACTCTGGTCAAGCTTCAGGGTCCTCAAGCCGGGCTCACACACGGGTGGGACGACGAGTGCTCCGACACCGAGCGGTGGCAGCACGCCGAACGGTGGCGGCACGCCGACCGGTGGGCCTGCGACACCGTCAGGCGAGATCCTGGCCGAGACCGGCTCGTCCTCGGATCTCTGGCTGCTGGCCGGTGTCGGTGGCGCGGCAGTCGTGGCGGGTGCCGGTGTGGTGTACTCCGCGCGCCGCCGCAGGGCTGAGCTGCCTCGGATTCCCTAAGGTCGCGCGATCTCGTTCCAGGCGGACTGCGGGGTTCGCTCTTGACCTGCCGGACCGACGGTCGGCCTGACTGACGTCGAACCCCGCCTCCCATGAGGTCCGTCGACGGGCGACAACTCGCTCGACTTCGCCCGCGGCTCGGACCGGCAGGAAGAGAGACCTCCACACAGGCCGCCGGGGCCGCGGGCGGAGAGGGCCCCTACCGCATGGCCCGCGAGAGGGCGGGTGGTATGGGTCGGTCGGGCTGCTCGCCGTCCTCATCGTCGCGTGGCGTGAAGGCGAATACCCCTCGGACTGGCCGCCGCAAGCAACAGTGGCCGATCGTTTGAACGACCACGGCCGCTACGGACGGACCGGCGCTCGACGACCACCGGATGCACCAGAGCGGGGCGGCGGTGCGCTTCCCATGGTGAGGCGCACCGTCACCCGGTGTGACGGAGCGGCCCCGCACTTCTCATGCTGGCTCACATGAGTCAGTGGCACCGGGCGCCTGCCTTCGTCGTGGCAGGACGAGCCTCCCGCTCGTGGATTCAGGACACCGACACCACCACGTCGAACCACGGAGTGCTCAGTCAGGACAGCGGTGACCTCAGCTTCTGCATGTCGACCCGGTATGTGCCGGTCGAGGAGGGCCTGGCCGACATCGGATCGCTCACTCAAGTCACGCCGAAAGTTCCGGAGATGTCGGCTGGACTCGTCGTGCGCTCCCCGCCGACGATGTCGCCCTATCAGGCAGTGCGGCTACCCCTATGTCGCGAGTCGTGACCCAGGCGGCAGGACCGCGGTCGGGGAAGCCGTCTCATCCGCGGAGCGGGTTCGCGTCTGCGGGGAGGATTCGCGCGGAAGACAAAGGTGACTGCTGAACCGGCCCCCAGGAGGGATCCACCATGCCGTCGCACGAGACACCGCCTGCGGAATCGGTTTGGGACTATCCGCGCCCGCCTGCCCTGCGCCGTGACCCACGGCGCATCGTCGTCGAGTGCGACGGAGAGACCATCGCCGACACCGCGGCCGCCCTGAAGATCCTGGAGACCAGCCACCCGCCCGTCTTCTACGTGCCGCCGGGCGACGTTCGCACGGACCTCTTGCGGCCCGCCTCGCGCCGTACCTGGTGCGAGTGGAAGGGAAGCGCCCGCTACTGGGACATCGTGGTCGGATGCGACATCCGTCCCCTCGCCGCCTGGAGCTACCCGGCGCCCCGTCCGCCGTACGAGGAGCTCGTCGACCACTTCGCCTTCTACGCGGGGAGAGTCGACAGCTGCGTCGTCGACGGCTACACGGTGCAGCCGCAGGAAGGCGACTTCTACGGAGGTTGGATCACACCTGAGGTGAGGGGGCCGTTCAAGGGAGGCGCGCACACCCTCGGCTGGTGACCGTTGAACCGGCGCGTCGGTTCGTCCGGCGCGTGGCCGCCCGTGGTGCTGGTGGCGGCGGTGGTGGTGGCGGACTCCCTGATCCTGGGCCCTGCCGGGGCGAAGCCGCGGCCCACGATGAGATCGGGGACCGGGTGTGACATCAGCACCCCTCGGCCGGCCGGGCCCGCCGGAATTCGCCGAGCCGATCCCGGTGTGCGGCTGCTCGGTCCCGGCGGCCGGTGCGTCGAAGATCCATTCCTCCGGACGACGCCACACGACTGCCCGGCACACCCGCACCCGGCACCGCCGGCGCGCTGAGGCGGGCTCTGCCCGTGGAGAGGGGAGCGTCCGGGCCCACACCATGCGGTCCGGTGCGTCCGGCCCCTATGAGGCGTTCAGGCGTCCGTGACGACCTCGGCACGCAGAATCGAGTAGAAGGCCATGTCGCGCCACGCTCCGCCGCGGAAACAGGCGCCGCGCAGGATGCCTTCGCGGGTGAAGCCCGCACCCTCCAGGGCACGCTGCTCGGCGATGTTCACCACCTCGGTGCTTGCCTCGACCCGGTTGACCTTCGTGTGGGCGAAGAGGTACTCGGCGAGCCGGCGCTGGGCCTGCTTGCCGTAGCCCTTGCCGCGTTCGGCTGCGAGCAGGGAAATGCCGATGTTCCAGCAGGGCGACGCCGGACCCTGAAGTACCTCGTGCCACTGCACCTCGCCGATGAACCGGTCGTCGTCCCCGGCGATGGTCAAACGTCCGCCCTGGGCGGTGAGGAAGCCTTGTTCGGCCCACTGCCGACGCAGATGACCAGGATTGCGGTAGCCGAAGAAGCCGAGCTCTCCCAGCTCGGAACGGTCCTCGTAGAGGCGCTCGAACAGGTCGAGGTCCTTCTCGGCGACGGGGCGTAGCTGAACATGATCACGATCGGGCATGAGGACCAGAGTAGAGGCCGGCCGACAGTGAGGTCGTGGCACCTGCCGGTCACGGAACGGGCGGAGCGGTCGCTTCCACCGGCGAGGAGCTGGTCACCCGGCGAGGTCGCCGCATACGTCGGCGACCAGTCTGTCGGCGTCGTCGAGCGCGGCGGCGAGCGTGCCGGGAGTGGTGCCGAGCGCGGAGAACAGCGCGTGAGCCCGTCCGGAGAAGTCCGCGGGGGCGCCGGGGAGTTCTCCCGCGGCCCGCACGGCGCCCTTTTCGTTGAGCACCCAGTGCCTGGCACGGGCGTGGAGCGCGTGGACGAGAAGTCCGACCGCACGGAAGAGGCAGCTGCGACATGGAAGGCGTCACCACGGGCCGCTCCTTTGCGGGCGCCGGCCAGGATGAACGGTGCCTCCCATCGCGCGTTGGCGATGAGTGCTTCGCGCAGCGGCTCCGGATACAGGCGGGTCTGCTCCTGCAGGGACCGAAGCTCGCGACCGGGATCGGCGAGGACGCGTCCCAGGGCCAGCTCACCGGCGTAGGCATGGGAGTACACCCCGAGGGGGTGGCCGGCCTGGGCGCCGATCTCGAACCGCCCGGCCTGGCACTGCCGCCAGATTCGGCGCACTCGATCTATGTCGCGGTAGATCCAGTCGACGCGATGGCCGTCGACGTCCAGCCAGCCACCACCGTCCACCCACGGTCCCCAGCCGCCTGGCTGGGTGACCTCCACCGGTCCGCCGGTCAGCTCGGCCGCCAGCACGCGCAGAGCGGCGGTATCCAGCGGTGGCCGGTAGTACAGCCCCAGGTCGTAGTCGGAATCGGGGTGGTGCGTACCCCTCGCCCGGCTGCCTCCCAGAGACACACCGACGACGCCACGGACATCGGCCAGTCGGTTCGCGATCTCCATCAAACGTTCCACGAGCCACAGTCTGCAGCGGCAGTTCACCGGCCGCGACCGAATTGTCCGGCCGGCCCCCGGGAGTGAACTGGACCATCGACGGCGGACTGCTTGGATCGGGACCTGCCAAGAGGTGCCCCGTTCGACGGGCGCCCGGTAGCCCCTTGGACACGGCAGGCGTATTGCGCATGCCTGATGGAGAAGTGAACCGTTGAATCACAGCCGCCGCCGCCCCGTTTTGCGGGTGCATGGGATGGTTCGCGGTGCGAGCCTCGGGGGAGGGGCGATGGTCGCCGATGTCGTCGTGCACGGAATCGGGAAGCAGTACGCGGGGCCGCGCTCACTGCACGGCGGCATCGCGCCTGCCCTGCTCGACGGCGTCCGGCTGGCGGGTGGCCCGCCGCTGGCCTTCGAGGACGTGGAGATCGCTTTCTACGGCCACTGGTTTCGCCCGCCGGGAGCGCCGGCGACCAAGGGCGAGCCCGCGTTCGCCGCACGCGATGTGACGCAGTCGCTGGAGCGGGACCTGCTGATGGCGTGGTGGCGTGAGGCGGCCAGGCTGGAGCCCGACACGGTGCCGCCGCCGCACGGCGGGACGTCGAAGGCCGTCGTGCCGGTCTCTGTGCAGCGCGCTCTCCACGCCCTCAGCCGCTCGTCCTTCGTGGGGCGGGCAGGGGACCGCTTCCTCCTCGGTGTGCTCCGCCAGGTGAGCCGGTACCTCGGTGAGCCCGAGGTGCGCGCACGTGTGCAGGACGAGGTCGCCAAGGTCGTGGCGGCCGACACCCGGGTACTCGTGGGTCATTCCCTGGGTTCCGTGGTGGCGTACGAGGCGCTGTGCGCGCACCCGGAGTGGCCGGTGACCGCCCTCGTCACGATCGGATCCCCGCTCGGCATGCCCAACCTCGTCTTCCACCGGCTGCGCCCTTCTCCGCTGGAAGGCCGGGGAGCCTGGCCTGGGAGCGTGGTGAACTGGACCAACCTGTGCGACCGATACGACGTCGTCGCTCTTCAGAAGCAGCTCGCACCCCTGTCCGTCGACGGCGCCCAGACGGTGACCGACATCGCCGTCGACAACGGCTGGCAGGTGCATGCTGTGGAACGCCGCCTCACCGCCATCGAGACCGGTACCGCGATAGCGGACGGCCTGCGGGATCGCTCATGACGGCAGAAAGCCCCGCACCGAGATCCGTCTCCCGGTGGGTCGTCGTCACCGGAAACGGCACCTACGACCACGAGGACCACGCTCCGCTCCCCTTCGTCCCCCTCGATCTCGACACCGTCCAGGGCCTGTTCACGGGTCTCGGCTACGACGACGTCGGCCGCGTACTCGACGCCACCGCGGCCGAACTGCTGGCGTTCCTGGCCGACTGGGCCGCGGACGGGGACCCCGGCCAGGCCCGGAACATGATCTGCCCCATCGCCCGCGAGGGCATCGAGCCCTAGCGTCGGCCGGAGCGTCACCGGTGCCGACGGAGCGGCGACGGCGTGGTCGGCCCCGCCGCAGCCGCCTGCATCGTCGGTACGAACGGCGCTCCCCGCGCATCACCTACCCGGGAACCGGCAGGTGTTCTGCCGGCGGACCGCTGAGATCAGTCCGCCGGGTTGCTCTTCGCGCCGCGGCGGGGTGCTGAACGGGCGGCCATACGCGGCGGCCCGCTCGCGCAGGGTGTGGCTGTCGGCCTGCCAGCCGTGCCCGGCCAGCCAGCCCACCGGGTCGTCGGGCATCTCCGAGACCCACATGGAGGCCGCCGATCCCGGTGCGGCGTCCGCGCCGAAGCGCTCGATCACGCCGCGTGTGCCCAGCGTGAGCCCCATCCGGCTGCCCGGGGCGGACAGCGCGCCGATCCGGGCCAGCAGCAGTTCCACCGCGTCCTGGGGGAGATAGATCAGCAACCCTTCGGCGATCCACACGGTCTTCGCGGCCGGATCGTGGCCTGCGGCGGCCAGCGCGGCCGGCCAGTCCTCACGCAGATCCACCGTGACGGTGATCCGCTCGCAGCGCGCGACGGCCCGCTCCCGACGCAGCACCGACGCCTTGAAATCCAGTGGCTCCGCGGTGTCGACCTCGAACAGCCGGGTGCCCTCGGGCCAGTCCATCCGGAAGGCCCGGCTGTCCATTCCGGCGCCGAGCAGCACGACCTGCCCGACCCCGGCCGCGGACGCGCGCAGCAACAGGTCGTCGAGGAACTTCGTCCTGATGACGATGGACGACGCCACGCCCAGCCGACGGCGTCGCGAGGCCTCGTCGTCCGGCAGCGACGGCGAGGAGGGCCACAGGCCGCCGGCGGCGGCGAAGGCCTGCGCGAGCGGGTCGCGGAACAGCGCGTCCTCGCGCGCGCTCTCCAGCGCCCGGACCCTGGCCACCCCCACCGCGGTGGCCCACACTCCCGACGGCTGTGCCCGCTCCTGCTCATCACTCACCGCCGCAGCCTAAATGGGGTGTCGGGTGTCCCGGGGTGTGGTGGCAGTGCGGTTTACCGAATTTTCGGCTTGAGATTGCGGAGTGCCGCGATGCCGACGGGGGCGTGGCCGATGCGTTCGCCGCGGCGTCGGCGGAGGGCCGGTGGTCCTTCAGCGAGCGATGGCGTGCTCGACGACCGCGCGATCACCCGCCGAAGCCGTGGACATCTCGATGCCTGCTAATTTCGTTGAGCCCGCATGCTGCGATCGTGTTGGCTGGTGGCACCGAACTGTCAATACTGCAGGTCTTCGCTCGGCTGTGGCAGGGAGTTGAGTATGGAGGACATGGTTGTCGACCCGGTTGCCCACAACCGGGCGGCCTGGGACAAGTACGTCCAGGAGGGCAACGAGTGGTCGAGGCCGGTGAGTGCCGAGGATGTCGAGCGCGCCCGCGGGGGCGACTGGTCGATCGTTCTCATCGGGCATGAGCCGGTCGATCGCTCCTGGCTGCCGACGGACCTGACCGGCAAGGACGTGTTGTGCCTGGCCTCCGGCGGTGGCCAGCAGGGTCCGATCCTCGCCGCCGCAGGGGCGCGGGTCACCGTGTTCGACAACTCACCCCGCCAGCTCGGCCAGGACCAGATGGTGGCGGCCCGCGACGGACTCGAACTGCGCACCGTCCTGGGCGACATGCGCGACCTCGGCGCCTTCGGCGACGCATCCTTCGACGTTGTGTTCCATCCGGTCTCCAACCTCTTCGTACCAGACTTGGCAGCCGTGTGGCGTGAGTGCTTCCGCACCCTGCGACCGGGCGGAACTCTGCTCGCGGGCTTCCTCAACCCCGATGCGTACTTGTTCGACCACGAGGCGCTCGACGAGCGCGGCGAGCTGATCGTCGTGCACAAGCTGCCCTACAGCGATGTCGCGCAGTACTCCGCCGAGGAACGCGCCACGAAGTTCGGCGCGGATGCCGCTCTCGAATACAGCCACACCCTCACCGACCAGATCGGCGGGCAACTCGCCACGGGGTTCGTCCTCACCGGCTTCGCGGAAGCGCCGCACCACTCCAACGCATCCGCTCCATACATGTCGAACTATTTTGCGACGCTGGCGGTCAAGCCGGGCTGACCCCAGCCGTGGGGCCTACCGAGACGGCTGATGGAGGTGCGGCGGCGATGCGGGTCGCATCCGCTCATCCGGCCGAGGCGTTCTGTGTCGCCTCGCGTGCCTCGGTGAGTGCTCGCTGCCTGAGGTTGCCGCCGAGCAACTGCATCGTGGTGGCGGCCAGGATGTCGTCCCTGCCGATGGTCCGCCTGTCCCCGCTGCGGGCGGACGGGGCCCGGAGGGAATCCGTGAGGATAGGAGTCGGGGCCGGTTCGCCCGACGTCGCCCGGGTGACCGTACCGAATCGTTTGACCCCGCCCTCGCGGACGACCGTGGCCGCGTCCCGGGCGAGGTCCGTCAGGAACACGCTCGCGATTCCGTCCAGGTCGCGGACCATCGCCGGGACGGCCGTCACCCCCTGACTCCACAGCAGCCTCTTGACCCCGGCCGCGAACCGGTGGGCGCCGACCACAGCACTCGGTTTACGCGACCTGCCGCGCCGACGAGGAGGCACGATGACACCCTCGGCGTCGTACAGCACACCGCTCAGGCCTTGGAATGTCGGACTGTGGTCGTACCACTTGGCCCCGATCTCGAGTTCGACGTTCCGGTCGATCGCGGAGAGAAGGTCCCCGGGAGTCAGCTTCTTCCGAGCCTGTGCCGCCGCCGCTCTTCTCGTATCTCACATCCCCCGGCTCACGCCATCGCCATTGCCGCGGATTGGGCGCGTAGTCGTAGCCCTGGCCGGCTTGCGCCGATCAGCGCCGCTGGAAAGCGACCCTGCGGCAGCGGGAGCCGATGGCCATCGTGACCGGGAATCGGCGCGTCATCTGAACCGCGGTAGGGCGAAGGCGCGGTGCCCCCAAACGGATCAGCGGCCTGCCGGCCTCGGCGTCTCACCGTCGTGAAACGTCGCCGTCGTGCAAGGTCGCGTCGGCCGAATCGGTATGCGCACAAGCCAGTTGGCTACGAGGGCCGATGCCGACTGGGCAGCGCGGATCAGCAGTCGGCCGCGGCCGCGAGGGCAGGACGGAAGGGCTCGCGGACGCGTGCGGCGTCAGAGGGGACCGTGGTGCTGCTCTTGATCATCCTGATACGACAGGGGGATGACTACCGAAGCACTGGATCCGATGGACCGTCTGCTGGCTGAGCGCGTGTGTGAACGCCTTGTGGTCGAGTTCGTCCACAAGCTCGACCTCGGTGACCCGGGGGACGTGGCCGATCTCTTCACGGATGCGGGACTGTGGGAGTGGGCCGAAGGCGGCCGTCGGATCGAGGGCCGTGAAGCACTTCGGGCGTATTTCGCCGGGCGGCCAGCGGACCGTCTCTCGCGCCGGATCTGCACGAACATCCTGGTCACGGTCACATCCAAGACGACGGCCATCGCGACCACCTATTTCACGACCTACCGCGTCGACGGGCACCGGGGCGGTTTCGTGCCCCCGCGCGTCCCGACGCAGGTCGGCCACTACGAGGACTCGTTCCTCAAGGTCGAGGACCGCTGGCTCATCCGTTCCCGGTCCTTGTATCTGGCCTTCGCCGGACCGACCGAGAGGCTGGAAACCGGTACCGAGGAGTGACGACGCCCTGGCTCAGCGGCCCGCCCGCCCCGCTATGACGGGAGTAGGCACATTCGCATGAGGGGCCAGTCGTACAAGGGCAGGCCGCCTTCCCACCGAGGGCCCACGGTTGACGGGACACCGATCCGAGGTAGCGGACCCGGTGGGAAGGTGACTGCCGCGGTCGCCTCGAAGCGGCTCCGCACGGGATTGGAAAGCCGGAGCGTGTCCGGGCCTCAGACAGGGCGACGGGAGAGGTCGACCTTCCCTTGCTGCGTATCGATGACGCCGGTGGGCCAGCCCATCGGCCCGTCGGTCGGTCAGCCGATGGGTCGGCCGGCGAGCAGGATGGTGGGCCAGCCGGTCAGCGGGCCGTTCGGCTGACCGGTGGTTTGGCCGGTGTTCTGGCCAGCTGGCGGGCTGGTCGCGGTGTCAGGGGCTTGTGCGGGTGCGGTGGCCCACAGCTGGTCGACACGCGCGCGTTCGGCGGCGTCGGGGTAGCGGTTCGTGCAGGACGGACCAGGTCCGCCGCCCGACATCAGCTCACTGCAGGGTCCGCTGTAGTCGTCGGGCAGGCCGAGCACATGCCCGGTCTCGTGGGTGACGACGCGGATGGAGTCGGACTGCTGGGTCTGGGCGTAGTCGATGAAGACGTAGCCCTTTCCGTGGCCGTCGGTGGAGGCGTGGGAGCCGCGCTGGTCGTTGCCCTCGTAGTAGGAGAAGTCGCTGGGGATGGAGGCGGTTGCCTCCTGGAGTTTGACGTTGGTCTCGGAGCTGTTCCAGATCGAGGCCGCGGTCGCTATCTGGGAGCGGAAGCTCGGTGCCTGGGAGGCGTTGTAGTAGACGGTGACCGCCTGTGTGGCCGCCTGCGTGGCGGGCTGGGAGGCGCGCTTCGCGGCGACGGATTCGAGTACGGCCCGGAAGAAGGCCTTGTTGTCCGCGGACTTCTCGGCCGGCCCGGCGTACCGTGCCCCGGTGGCGGCGGACGGCTCGGCGGTCGCCGTACGGGCGCTGGCGGGGACCGCCGCGCCCAGCGCGGCGGAGGCCAGACCCAGGCCGAGAGCGAGAGTCAGGGTGAAGGCTCTCGTGGAGGTTCGGGACGACTTCATGTGGGGGGCTCCTGCTCGCTCGGTGACGCCGAGCGCCCGGTGCGCGGCCTGCTTCGCGTGAACACCGGCGTTCGTATTGCGGCGACGTCCTGTGGGTCGACATTCTTAGGACGGCTTTACAGGCAGCGCAATGGGCCTTGCAACTACCCGGCTTCGTAGACTCCGCGGCCTCGCCGGGGCGGCGTACGGCTCGGCGCTGCCCGCACAGCGGTGGGTGCGAAAGCTGACGTAACGTCAGGCTTCTTGTCTGACGCGGCGATAGGTGCGCTGGCCGGGCAGGTGTAACCCCGGAGTGGGTGACGGGATCGACATCTGGGTCAAGACGGACAAAATGGTAGATGTCTTCTGTGTCGCATCTACTAAGCATGCCGGTGGGCCGGCAGGGGGCTGTGAGCGACGTCATAGGCCACGCGCTGCCCTTCTCCAGCCGGTGCATCAAGGGGATCTTCTGCGGCTTCGGTCGGGCGGTTTCGTGCGAGAGCGCGCCGCGGGTTGATGGCGCCGGTGAGGTGCCGCTCCTGCCGTTCGGGGAACGCGCCCGGTGACTGACGTCGGACTGTCCCTGAGCGACTCCGCGCAGGCGCTCGCCGGTGTCGGCCACGCCCGCGCCGGCCGGGCCCGACGGATCTTCCTATGCGGGTTCAAGCCGTTCGCGGGCTTGGGCCGCCCAGTGCAGGACGCCGTCGGAGCCGGTGTTCGATGCCAGCTCGGCGGCTTCCTTGAGCAGGGCTGCCGCCTCGTGATGCTGGTTCTGCCCGGCTGCGAACTCCGAGCAGACGTCTGTGTCCGGCAGGGTCGCGGCCCGGGCGAGCGCATCAGTGGCCCAGGCCCGTACGGTCGTGACCCGTATGGCGCTGGAGATGATCCAGGCTGTCCGGGATATTCCGGAGGACGAACGACCGAGCGGATTCACCGTGGAGTTCGGAGTGGGATTCACCGCGGAGGGGAATGCGACGGTCGCCAAGGCGGGCGCATCGGGAGCACTCAAGGTCACGATGCAATTCGGCTCGGCGGAGACGCCCCAATGACAGTCGGCATGTGCAACCGGTGGTGACAGGAGGTACATCCGAGGTCTCGGTGAGAGGAGCCGGGGGCGCAGCTCACGGGCTGAGCGCGCCCGGTTCCGCTCATGCGGCACGGCAGGCCGTACATGGTCCATCCGAGCGGCCCCGGCAGACCCGACTCCGCGCAGTGAGGCGGACCGCCCTATGGGAGGTGACCTGCGCGTCACGCCGCATCACACGCCGGCCGTCCCGGGCTCACCCGTCGGCGTTCCCGCGGTCTGCGTCGGCGCCCCCGCGTCCCACAGCTCGGTGAACCGCTGGGTCCTGAGCCTGACGTAGTCCTCATGCGTCCTCAGTCGCGTCGAGGCGTTGACGCGAAGCTGATCCTGTCCGATCTCGTAGCAGGCCGCCTTGTCGAAGACGATGAACTCGTCCACCAGGCCACGCCTCACGTTCTGGGGCAGCTGCGAGGTGGCCGAGCTATTGGAAGCGTTGCGGGGGGCCGGGGCGCAGGAACAGGCCCAAGCCCTGGCCACACGGGCGGCCAACCACGCGCCCCTCCACTACCCGGGTGCGGTGGCGGAGCTGCTGGGAGCGTTGCAGGCAGGGCAGAGTGCGGCTCTGCCTGCACGCTGCCCTGCCCTCCACGTGCACCTCAACCGCCCCCACAGGGTGCTCACGCTGTTGACGGCGTTGCGGGAGGCCGGGGCGGACGAGCAGGCCACCGCGCTGGCCCGGCGGACCGTCGCCGACGTCCCCCTCGACCAGGCGGCTGGGACATACGGGTGGGCTGAGTTGTTGCAGGCGCTGCGGGAGGTGGTGCCACCCGGGCAGATCGCCGCCCTGCTCGCTCGCCTGCCGGCTGTAGGCAGATTCGACTTGTTCCTCGAGGCCGGCGCAGGCCCTGAGCAGTTCCGGTTCGGCCGTGAGCCTGATGGGACCGCGGCTCCGCCGTGGACGTGGGACGATCTGGAGCAGTAGGCAACGCGGACCGAGGTTCCGAGGGGCCTGAGAGGTGTCCCGTAATTCCGTGAGGCCGAGGGTCATGCCGTGTCGGGGTCGGCGCCGATGGCACCGGCCGAGCGAAGTGAACGCCCGAGGTCTCCGGTGAGGATGCGAGGGTGTCGCCGCCACCACCACAGGTCGGGGCCGGGCAACCTGATGAACTGCTCGAGCGCCTGGCCGTCGTCGTCGACGGTCGCCGCCTTGTACCGGTCGTCCAGGGCTTTGATCTGTGGGGTCCAGAGCTGCACGATGTAGTCGTCCAGCAGGAGCCACGCCTCGCGCAGCCAGTTTCGACAGTAGAGGTCGTTGGTGTACTCGTAGATGTCGTCGCCGTAGCCGCGCTCAATGACGGTTACCAAGGCGGCCCACGCGTTCACCGGGCTCTCCGAGGATGCCCCGGCCTTTAGGCCGGGGAGGAATCGGACTCCTGCGGAGCAGGGCAGGGAATGGGCGATCGCCGCCTGGGCGATCGGCCGTCAGCGCAGGCCGGGCGGAAGTCGGCAGGCAGTGGGTGGCCCATTGATCATGACCGGGGACGGTATGCAGGTCAGCTTCCTCAACGGGGCTTCGGCACCTTCTCGTTGAGGTGATCCATTCTCTTTCCTGGGATACGATTTTTCTTGTGACGGTGCCGCAGGATGCTGCCGGGGTGTCCGGGAGTGCCCGGTACACCTACCGGCTGCGTGTGTCGTCGACCGCCCGCGATCTTCTGCATGCCGAGTGGGCGCGGTGCCGTTGGATATGGAATGAATGCGTCGCCCGGTCCAAGAAAGCGCACGCCGAAGGGGAAAGCTGCGGGCCGGCAGCCCTGGACCGGATGCTGACGCAGGCACGGGCGTGTGTTTCCTGGCTGGTGGAGGGTTCGTCGGTGCCGCAGCAACAGATCATCCGGGATTTCGGGAAGTCCCGGGCGAAGGCGTTGAAGGACATCAAGGACCGGCTGCCGATGCGCAGGCGGGCCGGGATGCCGCGGCACAAGAAGAAGCGTGATTCGCGTCCGCCGTTGAATTACACGCGCCGGGGTTTCCGTCTGAGGGACGGCCGTCTGCATCTCGCGGGTGGGATCGTGCTGAGGGTGGTGTGGTCGCGTGACCTGCCCTGCGACCCCTCGAGCGTGCGCGTCTACCAGGACACTCTCGGCCACTGGTACTGCTCGTTCGTCGTCGCCGTCCAGGTGCAGCCGCTTACGGAGACCGGGCGGGTGCTGGGCGTCGACTGGGGTGTGAAGGAGACGGCCACCACCACCTGCGACGAGCATGATCTGCCGCATCCGGAGTTCGGGAAGCAGGCGGCGCAGCGTCTGGCCCGGTATCAGCGGATGATGGCGCGTCGGCGCCCTGCCCGGGGGC
>NZ_JBSFCK010000034.1:0-52769 GCF_053593435.1 Streptomyces sp. NPDC002306 | reverse complement strand
TCGCTCGATATCGAGCGACGCCCGCCTACCTATTTATGGCGCAGTTATGGACTTAAAACACAGGGAGTCACGAACCTATGACTTTCCCGCCTACTCCAAGTTGGTCTGCGGAATAGTTCAGTATGGCGGCAAATCGGACGTGCGTTCGCCGTCTGCGCGTCTACCGCTCGCTTCCCCTCGACTGCAGCGAGGGGCGACGCGTCGTCGGCGGGGCCGACCAGAGTGAACTCGCCAAGGCGGATCGCCGAGGCTTCGTTGTTGCCGAACTGCGTGACGGCCGCGGTGAGCATCCGGTGTGCAGGCGAGTGGTCTCGCGAGAGCGCCGTCCCCATCGATGCGCTGGCGGCGGTGGGCGACGACCAGGGCGTCGGGCACCACGCCGAAGCAGAGCGGACATCCGCGAGCCTCAAGAACACCAACTGCTGCCCAAACTGGCAGACAAATGCTGCTCCTTGAAGTGGACGAAGCCGGCGACCGGTCCAGCTGTTCTCGGGAACCGAGTTCGTCCAGGACCAGGCGGTGAAGCCCGGCTCACAGTCCGGCCTTGGGCTGTGCGCAGACGAAGGGCCTGGGTCGCGGCGCGCGCTTCGCGAAGGGCGTTGGTTGTGGAGCGTGGTGATGGTTTTCGCATTCCGAAATAGCCGATATCGTGACTTGTCAATGGACATGATGAGATGACGGCGTGATGCTTGGTGACGAGGGGGGAGCCCGCGTTACGGCGGGCGGATGAGCTGTCTCCGACAGTGAAGGCCTCTTCATGCGTGCACCGCGTTTCAATCATTTCGGCGGACTCCACCTCCTGTCAGTGACCGAGATGCCCGTCTTGGTGGCGACGGGCAGCAAGCCCGTCTCCTTGGCCGAGGGCGCCGCGTTGGATCGCCGCAACAGGCCAAGAGTCCTGCGCCTTCCATGGACGCCCACCGGCGCGTGGGGACTCCTGCTGATCAGGCTGACCTTCGGACTTCTGATGGCCGGCCACGGTATGCAGAAGCTGTTCGGCTCCTTCGGCGGGCCGGGTCTGGCGGCCACCGGCAGGAGCTTCGACGTCCTCGGATACCACCCAGGTGTGGTCTTTGCCGTGATCGCAGGTCTCGCCGAACTCGTCGGCGGCCTCGGCCTGGCTGCCGGACTGTTCACTCCGCTCGCGTCCGCCGCCGTCATCGGCGTGATGATCAACGCTATGGCAACCGTCAGCGGGGCCCATGGCCTGTGGATCCAGAACGGCGGAGTCGAATACGGCGTTTCCATCTGCGTCGTCGTCATCGCCATCGCCGCCATCGGTCCGGGCCCCCTGGCTCTTGACCGGTTCTTCCCTTGGCGGTCGGGCGGCTGGGCCGCCGCTGGTGTTGCCCTGGGTCTGGGCGGCATCGGTGCCGCTATCGCGCTGAGTGTTTGAATCGTTCTGCACACGTCTCGACGGCATCGGCCTGGCAGCCTCGTCAGGCCGGTGCACGCGGCACGAGAACCAAGCGTCTCGGTCGCGGCCGGCACCGTCTGCCCCGCCCGTGCATATGCAACGCGATCCGGGATCTGGCGAGATGCTCGCGCGAACGCCGGCTGACCCACGACTGGTGAAGGCGGCGGTCTCCCTGCATGCCAGCGTTGTGACGGGCGCGTGTGCACTGCATGACGAGGGCGTGGAACCACGTGCGGAGGGCCGGACACAGGCTTCCGCGTTTGCCGCAAGCCGCCTGTACTCAGACGGCGGTCCAGTCCGGTGCCGCCACCGACGCCATGTCGTCGTATCGACACTTCTCCCGAAGCCAATGGTGGAGTCGTCGACGGCAGCGGAAGACTACCGATGTGCTATCTCCATCAACCGGTACGGAAGGTGTGTCGATCCGCTCGGCTCGGCTGGAGGATCTGCCGGTCCTCGACGAGTTGGTCGTGCGGTCGAAATCGCACTGGGTGGGCGGCCGGGTGGAGGACGTTCGCCCGGTGACGCCGAGGCTGACGGCGGCCGATGTCACCACTCGGCATGCCACGGTTGCCGAGAGAGATGGTGTTCCCATCGGCTTCTACACGCTCAACGAACACGAGGACTACCTGGGCATCGGGCTGCTGTTTGTCGATCGACCGTTCATCGGGACCGGAGTCGGCCGACTGCTGTGGGGTCATCTGCTCCAGCGGGCGCGAGCGCTGGACGCACACCTCCTCGGTGTCGGCGCCGAGCCGCGGGCGGAGGGCTTCTACCGTCGGATGGGCATGGTCCGCAGGCGCGAGGTCGAGCACAACGGTGAGCGTCTGATCTGGATGACGGGTGAGATCTGACGACTCCTCACCGCGCAGGCGATCCCCGTTTCTGCGTGGAATTCGATCTGCAGAAGTGTGACTTTGGTCAATTCGTAGCGTGACTCTTGGTGGCATGTAAGGGAGTTGAGTATCGGGAGGGTCCTCAAGGATTCGGTGACGCGTTCGAAGATGCACCCGGTCCCGGTGATCCGAAAAGAAGACGGAGAGGCGGGCCGTGGTCGCTCATCAGTGAGGACATGGACGGCGAGCCGCGCTGGGTCCGCCCCGAGGTCACCAGCACCCGCGTCGCCCACGTCCGGGACCAATGGCGAGCGTGTGCGGCGCGATCAACTCGACGTGCCCAACACGTCCGGGGACGGCGTGCCGTGCCTGGTCGACCGCAACGGCTCCTTCCCCTCCGCCTGCTCGGCCGTTCCCCTCGCCCCGAACAAGCTCCTGCACACCGGCTGCCTCGATGCGTTCGACAGGAGTCAGGCCGGGATCTACCAGATCGACATCGCGGAATGGGACTACCCGAGCATGCCGCACCCGCTGGGACGCCTCATCGACCGGCCCGACGCCGAAGACCGGGTGCGGATAACCAATCTGTCCCATGCCCGCATCCACGGCCACTGCGCGCGCGTACGGTGGTGGTACGACCCGTCTAGAGGTGCCGATGAGTGCGCAGCCCGAAGAGATCCCGGCTCCGCCGGCCCCGGCCGCCGCTGCCCGACTCCTCACCGAGCTGCGCGCCGACCGGCGTGCCGAGACGTGGGTGCCGGCCTTCGAACGGGACTGGGCAAAGGCCCTGAAGGACTCCCGCCACACCTACAGCCTCACCCCCTTGCACGATGTCGTCCGCACCTGGCAGCTGCGCCTGGCCGCGGCCCCGGCCGTCGACGCCTATATGGACTCCGGCCGCGACGAGAGCGGCTTCGTCGACCTGGACGACGTGCTCGGCTCCCGCCCGTGACCGACCAGCCGTGGACGGTACGCCTGTCCCCACAGGCCGCGAAGACGTTCACCGAGCTCCCCTCCCACGCCAGGGAGATGGTGCGCGACGGGCTGGACATCGCGGTGCGCTCCCCTTGGGGCTGGCCCCAGTGGAACGGCGCCGACCCGGAAGGTGAGGACGTCCGCGCCGCGTCCGTGGGGCAGTGTCCGTTGCCTATGTGATCAACCGGCTCACCCGGGGGCTGTCCGTCCTGGACATCGTCTGGCTCGGGTAGCAGACCTTGGCTCTGTTTGCGAGTCTCGAGAGCACCTGTAGTGCAGCGGCGAGAGCGCCCTCTTCGACGGGAGAGTGATGTCGCTGGGTTTTGAGAGCGCCTGGGTGTTTGATTCGCGATCATGGTTGTGCTCTGCCCGACGAGGGGGCCCGGGTGCTGCCGAAGTCCAAGGTCGATCTGTATGAGGCGAGGCGTTGCTGGCCGTGCAGAAGACGTTGACGTCGGCCTGGCCGGAGCTGGAGCCGCGGCGCGAAGGTGGCCGGCGCCTACGGCCAAATCAGCGACCGCAAGCGCATCACCCCGCGGATGCCACCCTCGCCGCTCACGAACCGCATCCACTCCGAGGTCATCCACCTCGCCCACATCTGACCCGCCCCCGCGCCAGGCCGGGACCACCCCGCCCCTGCCGGCGCGCCCTGCAAGATCCAGGAGCCAATACCTATGGGCCCAGGGGAGCCGCCCGCCCACGCGGCGGCTTTGCTCAGCCGTTCAGGATGCCGCCGACCTCCGTGACGGGGACCGTGTCCGAGGCCCGCGGAACCGTCACGCGGACCGGCTCACCGATGTCCGACAAGGCCATGGTCAGCGTCGCCTGCGCACCGGGCATGTTGGCGCTCGTGCGGGTCTGCACCAGCCGCCCCCGGCCGTCGACCCACGCGTCGGCGAAGACCGGGAGGTCGCTGCCCAGCATGTCGCGGGCCTGATCCATCTTCGTGCGCACGTCCTTGGCCATGCGCAGGGTGACGGTTCGGTGGTCGAGGATGCCGCGGTAGTGCACGGCACGCACCCCTTGGACGGTTTCCTCGCCCTCCTGGGAGATCTCGCGCATGGCGGCGATCTGCAGAAGCACGTGCTCGGGGTCGTTGAGCGGGGCCCGCAGCAGGTAGTGGGCCTCCGCCTTGTCCCGGGGCATGACACCCCAGGCATCCTCATCGACACCCTCGGCGCCGCTGATGTAGATCTTGCCGTCCGCGAAGACCTGGTCGCTGTGGTCGATCGCGCCACCGGGGAAGTCGACCGCCAGATGGCCCTTGTCCGCGGCGAAGTCGAAGTCGCCGTTGACAGTGAGGCCGTACGCCTTGCCCTCACCCTCCAGTTCGACCTCTTGGCGGAACCCGGCGCTTCCCTCGCGGAGAGCCACGACGGCCGCTCGTACGGCGGAGCGGGGGTCGGACGACGATTTGAAAGACGGTGACGGTGACGCAGCCCCGGGCTTGTCGCGGTTACCGGCGTCGACCGTGGAGCAGCCGGCGCACAACAGCGCGGCAGCAACAGCGATCACGAAAGGACGGCGCATGGAGTTCTCCGAGGTTCTTGGGCGAGCACTCGGCCATTGCGGCACTGCCTCGCGCCGAGATCTTACGAAGCAACGCACAACCGTGCGACACGACCCCGGCGTTTGACGCTCGCTCCGGGGCCGGGTCGCTCAGCTCTCGACGCACGGAGCCCCTGTTCCGTTGGCCGCGCCCACTGTCACGACAGTGAAAGATCGGAGTCTCTTCAATGGTGTCGAGTGAGAGCCGTCCAGGTCACGTGCGGACACGAAGGCGCGAGATTGCGATTCAAGCTCTTGGAGTTCGCACAGGCATGCTGGCGGGCGATCATCGGAGCTCAGCTTGTAGTCCTGGTCCGGTTCAACGCCCCTCTCAAGAACGGCCAGTTGGTCGAACATTCCGAAGAACTGACAGCGTGACAGGCTCATGCGTCCGAGGCCGCTGGACGTCAGATCGGATTCACGCGTACCGGTCGAACAGGGCCTGGATGTACTCCTCCAGCCTGTTCGTCAACACGGTGGGGGTCAGATCGACCCGGCCCAGTTCACGCCAGGGAACGGCGACCTTCTCCGCGTCCGGGGCGAAAGCCAAGGTGTCCAGAAGCCGCCAGTAGAGATGCGTAGCCGGGTCTCCCGTCAAGGTCCCTCCTGCTGCAATGTATCGGTCGGCGAAGTTCATGCCTGCAGGGACGCCGTGCAGCAGCGCCAGTGCTGTCGAGCAGTGGGCCACGTCCAGATCGGCCGGCCCCCAGGAGGTCTCCACCCAGTCGACAACGCCGCTGATCTTGAGGTCGTCGCCGTTGCCGTCGAAGAGGACGTTGCCGGGGTGGAAGTCCCTGTGCAGGAAGCAGGAGAGGTGATCCGGCGGCTGACGTCGAATGACGTCCACGGCTCGTCGCCAAAGCTCGGGCCGTTCGGTGGCTTCGGGCAAGGTTACGCGCTCAGCCGTTGTCCACGCCTGGTAAGGGCGAGGCCGGGCCTCGGCGGACACGTGCACCCTGTGGATCAGAAGCAGTTGGCGGGCCAGCAGGTCGCTGCGCCGGACGGCTTCCTGGTTGGCGAGGCGAACAGATCCAGGTAGCAGGGACATCAGCAAGGAGGGGTAATCGCAGTGCTTCGCAGTCGCGTCGACGTCCAGGAGCGTGGCTGCGGGCACATCCGTGCCCTCGAGCAGGCGCAGAACGCCCGCCTCCCGCGTCAGCAGACCCTCCGCGTGTTGAAGGTAGAACGGTTTGACGAAGGAGCGAAGTACCACGGCGCGCTGGCCTCGCGGCCCGGAGATGTCCAGGCGGCGCATCTCCGACGTCCACCCACCATGCAGCCGAGTCACGGCTTCGATGGACTCCGGTACGAGCAGGCCCTTCTCGATCCATGAGCGCGTCGCACTCCGTACATGGTCGTCGAGATCCCTGTTGATGCCGTCAACTTCCCCACCCATCACCATGGGATGCAGGCTATCGGCCGTCCCACGGAAGCACCGCGCGGGCTTCTCATCCACAAATCTTGACACTTGCTCGGCATGGGCCTTCGCGGGAGCCTGCCGCGCAGCCTCAAGCGGCCCGCTGGGGCCCGAGTGCGGCGGGTGCGGCGAGTTTGTCGGTGGTGAGCTTGGCGCGGCGGCCGTTCTGGTTCGTGATCCACGCTACGAGCTTGACGTCCGCGCCGTCTTACAGTCGTTCCACGTGGGTCCTGGTACAGCGACGGAACCGGTGCGGGTCTTGTTCCGAGCATGGGCTGCTACGCCTTGCTCGAACGCCCCTGCAGTGCCTGCCTGCTGGCGCAGGGAAGTTGTGTGGTGTCGGCTGATGCGGATCGGTACGTCCGTTGTCAGACGTTGCTGGCAGCATCACCGCTGTGAACGCCATCCGTATCACTCCGCCGCGGCCGTTGGATGTGACCGCGCAGCTTCCTCAACTGGCCCCGTTGGCGCGGACGGCGACGCGGCTGCACCCGCGGCCGGGGGCGGCGACCGTGCACGACAGCTCCGTCGGCGGGTCGCTGTTGTGGCCCGCCGGTGAGCCGTGGCCGTGCTGCGACGAGCCGCACAACAGTCGCGCGGCGCGGGTGGTTCACTCCCCGGACGGCATCCGGCTCCACCGCCGCCTCTGCGCCGCATCGGCCGAGCGGCTGCACCTTGCTCCTCAGGCCCCCCAGTGGACCCCCGAGGAACGGGAGACCTGGGAGCGGATCTTCGCGGGCCGCCCGTGGTTGCGAGGTGCGCATCGCGATCGACGCTTTTCGCCGGCACATGGTCGACTAGACCGGTCGGGCGGACCGATTCGGGCACAGCTGTGGCGTTCGGCATCGCAGGCTTGCGGATCCTGCGATGCAGAGCGCCAACAGGTGTCCCGTCCGGCGTCCGGTGTTGCTCGCTGAGGTGCATTCCCGAACTCCGGCCGGATGTGCTCTCCGGGGCCCTCGGTTCGGGGCCGGGTTTCCGACCGTGCCGGTGCGCATCGTGTGAGCGCGGGGGATGGCGGCACGGGTGTGCTTGCTCCCGTGCCGCGCGGCGCCCTCGTGATGTCAGGCGGTGCGCTTCACGTGGCGGACCAGCCATATCAGCAGGGCGTCCAGGTCGGCGGCGGCCGAGAGGACCCGGTCGACCGCCTCGGGGGTGTGCAGCCACTCCTCGCAGCCGAGGGTACGGGCGGCGATCAGCGAACGGTGGCGCAGCAGGTTTGCACGGGAGTGGTCCGTCGGATAGCCGCGCGGGGGGCGTTTCATCACGTCCCCGGAGATGTCGTAGCCCTTCTTCCGCACATCCTCGAGGATGGCGGACAGTTCGCGGCCGCTCCCCTCGGAGGCCACGGCTTTGCGGAACATGTCCACCTGGCCGGGATCGGGGTACCACCAGGCGCCCTGGATCCGCAGGCCGTCCAGGTCGAACCGGAGACCGATCTCGATCTTGCGGCCGAGCCGGATCACCGCGCCCTGGTGCTGCCACCACCAGGAGTTGGTGCGGTAGTGCCAGACGGAGAAGTCCTCGTACCGGGGGTCGGTGTCCGCGACCTCGTTGAGCAGGGCGATCATCGGCTGCCGGACCAGGCGTTCGCGGTCGGTGCGGTAGCGCTCGCGGGTCGCGTGGGTCGGTTCGCCCTGGAGCTGCCACAACACGTCCATGGCCTGCTCCGGCCAGCCGGTGAACTGTCCGCGCATGCGCGGAGGATAGCTCACCCTTGGTCCGCGCGCGGAGAGTGAGACGGGCTGGGAGGCTGCTGCCGTTTGAGGGGCAGTAGGTAGAGGGGCGGCTGCCCTTGCGCCCCTGTCGGGGGCAGCCGCCGTACAGACGCCCGGCCCGCCCTCGCACCCCAGGCGACAGAGGGCGGGGGGTTCAATCGCAGGGAACGCTCAACGGGCGAGAGATTGCTGCCACCCTGGTCAGTCCGCGCCCTGCCCCGCTTGACCAGCCCCTGACGGATCGGCTGACATTGGTACGTTTCGAGCAGGCGATGGACGTTGCTCTGACCGCAGCAGAATTGCGGTCCTCCCCGATTCCGCTCACGTCGGTGGGCCGCTGCACCGAGCTCTCTTGCTGCCTCATCGAACCAGGACCGCTGCTTTTGGCGACACTGCCCTTTTGGGCGTCCTCACAGAGGGGGGAGTAGGTGAGCCCCTGGTCGGTGGACTCGGCGCTGCACCCTGCCGACCGACCGCCTTTTGCCCGGGTGGCGCTGCCCGGCGTCCTGCGGCACCGCGGGTGCCGGACGGCGGGCAGCGCCGATCCGGCCTACTGAGAGGTGAGCGTGAAGGACTGGGCAGCACCGCCGGAGCAGCTCCACTGCTGGAGCCGGGCGCCGTCGGTGGTGGAGACGTCGGTGACGTCCAGGCATCGGGAGGGATTGCTGCGTGGCGTCAGGGTGTACGTGCCGCCTGCCCCAGGCACCGGCTTCCACTGCTGATTGGTACCGCCGCCGTAGGCCCAGAGCTGGATCTTCGCTCCATTGCCGGCGCTCGTCCCGCCGGTGACGTCCCAGACGGCGTTGGCCGCGTTGCGGCTGACGACCTTGTAGTAGCCGCTGTCGGTGGGCTGGAACTGCCACTGCTGGTTGGTGCTCCCGGACACGCAGGTCCACTGCTGCACGGCGGCGCCGTTGGCGGTCGAACCGGCCGCGTCGTCGACGCACTTGCCGCTGTTGGCATTGGTGACCGTGTACCACTTCGCCGGGTCGATGGGCCCGGTGCTGCCTCCGCCGACGTCGGGCCAGATGTACGTGCCCACCGTCTTGGCGGGCAGCGTGCTGCTGATCTGCTGGCCGTTGGCGCGTAGCGTGACGGGCTGGTTGGAGGCCGTCTGGTTGACCACGACGGTCACCAGGCTGCCGTCGGGGTTGAGGAAGGCGACATTGGTGACACTGCCGCTGGTGCCGTTGTTCGTCTGGACCCGGGTGGCGCCGCGTGCGATGAACTTCGAGAACTGGCCGACGATGTAGTACTCGGGCAGGGCCCAGTACGTGTCTGGGTTGCTCGGCGACTGGATGAACATGGTCGGGTCGGGTGCGCCGGACCACTGCTCAGGGCTGCGGTTCTGGTCGAGCATGGTGACCCAGTCCTGGTACATGATCGACTGGTTGCGGAAGTACTGGACGATCCGGTCCGCGCCGGCGGTGCCCCACACGGCACGCTCGGTCATGGCGACATCCTTGGTCGGGTAGCTCGACTTGACCTGTCCCATGGCGGTCGGATCGCCGCCGTAGTCGTGGAAGGCGACGCCGTCGACCGAGCTGAACGCGCTGCTGGGCGAGCCGGGATTGCCGAGCACCCCGGCGGTGTAGGTTGGTCCCTCGCCGAAGTTGTGGTCGAAGGCCCAGATCTTGGTGGCTGACGCGCCGTTGCTGTTCAGCTCGGTGCGCAGCGCAGTGGCGATCCTGCGTTCCTGGTCGGCGGTGAGCGTCATGCCCGGGTAGTCCGGTGGCGAGAACAGCGGTTCGTTCTGCATCGTGACGGCGTACAACGGCAGTCCCTGGCCTGCGTAGGCGGTGACGGCCTTGCGCAAGTACGTCGCGAGCACGGGTATGTTTGCGTCGGGAAGCGTGCCGCCGATCAGACTGTTGTTGTTCTTCATCCAGGCCGGGGGGCTCCACACGCTGCCGAACAACAGCAGGTTGGGGTTGATCGCCTTCGCTTCCCTGAGGACCGAGATGATGTTGTAGTCGATGTCCTTCTGGATGGAGAACCGCGACAGGCTCGGGTCGGCCGCGCCATCGTCGTAGGTGTAGAACTGCCGCGAGGTGAAGTCGCTCGAACCCAGCGGGATCCGGGCGATGTTGAACCCGGCACCGTTGACTGGGTCGACGAGCTTGCGCAATGCCGCGGTACGCGCGGAGACGCTCATCCGGGACAGGTTGTAGATCGTGGACTCCTCCAGCGAGGAGCCGACGCCAAGGACGGACTGGTAACGGGTGGCCGTGTCGGCGGTGATGTTGGCCGCCCCCGAGGCGGTGACCGCAGTGAGGTCGGACTGCCGCGACAACTGGTACCGGGTCGAGGCGAGCCCCGTCGTCGGGTTGGTGAACCAGTTCGCGTTGGCCGGGCCGAATCCCGAGGCGGTCGACTCCGAGCTGAAGTACACCTGAACGGGAGCGCCGGCCGCCTGGGCCGACGGCGCGTTCACTGTGGTCAGAGCGACGGGTGCGAGCAGCGCACCGACTGCCGTCGCCGTCAGTGCGAGCGTGGTCCGACGGCTGCGCACCACGGGACTGGCGGTTCGGGAGCGCGGTCGCCACCAGTGGGGGTGTCTCAGAGGCACGGGAACTCCTGATCGGGTGGGGGATGTCGCCTGCCGCTCGGTGTGAGCCGGTGGGACCCGCTCGTCCGACGCCGGGCGGGCGGTGCGGGTGCTGGATCGGGCGGGGCGTTCAGAAGGCGGGAGGCTGATGCGACTGTGGTGGACGATCAGTGGGGTGACACAATGGATTCACCTCTTTTTACAAGTCGTGAACTTAGAGGGGGCGCCGAAGTACCGTCAACCCACGCGTCTCAACGGGCGCATCAGGCGTGGTGCCCCGGGACCAGCCGGTCGCTGTCTCCGTGCATCGTGGGAACCTGGCACGCCGAAGGCCGATCGGCCCGACCTGGTTCGGAGCCGAGCCGACGGCAAAGGAGGCAGCACGGGTGACAGACCCGATGCGCTTCCATCTCACCTTGACGTGGGGGCGATCCAGGACGCGATCGAGCACGCCGACCGCGAGGCGTTCACCCGCGAACCGCCGAAAACGCTCAAGGGCCGTATCGGATACCTCATCAAACAGTTGGGCAGCGCGAAGGCGGTCGCCCAGGAGATCGGTGTCACCGCCGAGACCCCGAGGCCGCCCGGCCATTTATCACGAGCGGTGGGAGATCGAGACCACGCTGGACGAGCTGAAGACCCACCAGCGCGGTCCCGCCCAGGTCCTGCGCTCCCGCTCGCCCGACGGCGTCGAGCAGGAAGTCTGGGGTCACCTGCTGGTCCACTACGCCATTCGCAGCCTGATGCACGACCCCGCGGACGCCGCCCGACTCGACGCCAACCGGCTCTCCTTCATCCGCATCCGCCTGGCCCGCCGCCAGGTCACCGCGCAGGCGGCTCTTTCCCCCTGACCGCCTGGCCACAGCCCTTGTCGAAGGTCTGCGCGAGTTAACCCGGCACCTGCTCCCCGCCCGCCGTAGACGCTTCAACCCCCGTGTCATCAAACGCAAGATGTCCGGCTTCGGCGTCAAACGCGACGAACACCGACGCCCTCCCCAGCCCGACCGGAGCCCAGCCGAGGCCGTCGCCCCGCACTGGCGCACAGCCTCGATCAACCCGCCAATCAAGGTCCCACGAAGCTGGGATCCAATCCGTTAAGTCACTGGTATTGAGTCCAGCGGGAGGGTGTTTCGATGTCCAGACGCGGTATGCCCGACTCGGCCAGCGGAGCGTGCTGAAACGAGGCTGGCCGTTCAGTCGAGGAAGGCCAGGCGGTTGTCCGGGCCGGGCAACCGGGAGCAGAGTGAGCGGGTAAGGGAAGAGATTGCGGCCAGTATCGAGGAGCCAAGAACTATCGCCCCTCTCGAAATTTAATACGCGGCCGCCACCACGATCCGAGAAGGTCACTCATGCACCGATAACGGCCAGCATCGATGTGTTCCTCCGTGGGCAGTGCTCACGGAAGCACGCTCTCATTAATCTATTTCTGAAGCTTCGCCCAGCCCCACGCTCGCAGCTCCGTCGCGAGCCTTGACGGCATCGAATCCAGGGTCACTTCATATTTTTTGAAACGACGAATAGTGCTATAGCGAAGA
Organism: Streptomyces sp. NPDC002306; assembly: GCF_053593435.1. Taxonomy (NCBI): domain Bacteria; kingdom Bacillati; phylum Actinomycetota; class Actinomycetes; order Kitasatosporales; family Streptomycetaceae; genus Streptomyces; species Streptomyces sp. NPDC002306. The sequence continues at coordinate 40,775 of NZ_JBSFCK010000034.1, read as the reverse complement.
AGGTGAAGCTCCATCCTCCCTTGAGGAACAGCGCCGCCATTTCCTGGCTCCCGAGCCAGCCGACCCGCACCCCTCCCCAAAGGGCGAAATTAACCGCCGCCAAGACCGCGCAAGCCTTAGATCCAATTGAAGAAGCAGAAGCCAAAAATTCCATGACACTCCCGGCGTTTGCGTTGAGCTCTACGATTTTCCTACGATGAATGCTTTTGAATGCACTCGATGCGGCGTGCCCGCAGACGAGCGGACAGGAAGCGCAGCGTCGAGGTGGACACATCGACGCCGGACGCGTAGACAAGCACGCGGAAGCTCCTGGTGGACAGGCGATCTTGGTCGTGAACCCGTCTACCAGGAGCTTCTTCACGTCCAGACACCGCCCTCCAGCCCAACTAGGCAACCAGGTTGGAAAAGGCTCAGTAGCCGTCAAGGGCTGGCGGAGCCTGCCGCCGGTTCCGCGTGAATGAGTCACCGACCACGAGAAGACAGGCTTCGTGTTGCTCGTGGGCGACTCGGTTGTCTCCGGAATTATCCTACGATGGCGTTCTCAGGGAAATAATCAACGGTGGAGGTGTGCTTCGAATACCTCACGCGCCAGGGCGACAAGGTCCTTGAGGTCGCCGTGGGCGCGGTCGCGGCGCCAGATCAGAGCGGTCTTCAGCTCGGGCTGAAAGTCAGCGATCGGCAGCACCAGAACGTTCTCCTCGTAATATCTGCGCATCGGGCTTTCCGGCGCAAGCATGGTAATGCTGAAGGCCATCCCGCAAGAAATCACTTCGGATATTCCGGAGAAACCGGTGTCGCTGAGATCGATGCGATCTCGGATACCGTGCTCCGCCAGTGAGTGGTCGATCACGTCGAAAAACGGCGGCCTGATCTCCTTGGCCGGGGCGACGTATGCGAGTTTCTTGAGATCAGCGAGAGCGACGGAATCCCGCTCGGCAAAGCGATCGGCCGGCACCGCCGCACCCATGAGCTCGGACATGACCACCACCTGCTCCAAGCCCATGTCGCTCAGGGGCAACCGGGCCAGTGCGAGCGCGAGTTTGCCCTCGCGGACGCCGGTTGCCAGGGCCATGGTGCTGCCGGGCCAGCGCTGGAGCTCGAACCGCTCCTGGACGCAGTCGGTGAGCGTGATCACCCGGGAGCGGAGATCGGGGTGCAGCAGTGGAGGGATGCCCATCAGCACGCTGCAGGTTTGCGCGACAGTAGCCTCGTGCAGTCTCCAGGGGACGGCGTTGAACCGGTCGAGCAGGTCGCGCGCGATCGGCAACAGCGCCGAACCGGCCGGGGTGAGTGCCACACGGTGGGTGTCGCGGTCAAACAACCGCAGCCCGAGCTCCCGCTCCAGGTCCCTGACGCGCTGGCTCAACGGGGACGCCGCCATGTGGAGGCGACGGGCCGCCGCCGAGAAGTTCAGCTCCTCGGCGACTGCCACGAAATACCGCAGGTGCAGCATCTCCACAGGGCACACGATAGTACTGCCGGCGGAGCAGTGAGAGATTTCCTCCGGCGTCCGGCACGACGACGTGGAATCCCGGCTCCGGCCGCTTCATCAAGCGGACCCTGCACGCCGCGACGTCAACAAGGTTGGCCACGCTCTCCTCGACGGTGACGTCGGTCGGGACGAGCGGCATCGGCACCACCCCCACCACGATGGACGGGCAGGACGGGCCCAGGCCCACGCTGCCGCGATCGACGACCGCAGTGCGGACACCGGCGGCTGCGCTACCCCCGGGTGGCGGCCTCGGTGCCCGCCGCCCGCGCGATCCGCTTCTCCACGCTGACCCGGATCTGCGAGGCCTCGACTGCCAGCCAGGCGACCTGCTCACGTGCCAGAGCACCGAAGGCAAGCAGCGGCGTCAAACAACGCCCACCGGCCGTAGGCGCCGTCAGCAGAGCCGCGCAGCTCCTGCGCCGGGACTGCGCGCGGTGGGCTCAGGGGTCGTGCCCGTGACTGGCCTGACGGCCAGCCGCGGCCCGTCTCCCGCGCCCGCCCCGGACCTGCCAATCCTCCGGGCGCTACCACCGGTAGCCGGTCGAGTGAGGCAGTTTTCGATAAGGAATCACAAAATCTTTAAAGGTTGTACAACCATTCCCGCAGGTGGTCGTCTGATCCGTTGAGTCAACAGACTCCCTGGTCAACGGGGCCGCAGCGGTGGCACGAGCGACACGTGACGGCCGCCGCGCAGGGCCCCCTTCTCCTCTCTGGGGAAATCGCATGCGTATTTGTGCCACGGTGGCTGCCGTTACCGGCGCCCTGGCTCTGTCCGCGTTCGTCGTGCCGGCCGCGCACGCCGATGCCGCGGCGCCTTCACGCGCGGAGGTGGCGAAGCTCTTCTCTGCCGCCCACGACGCGTCGGGCAAGACCGGCTTGCGGGCCCCGGCTCCGGACGATGACGTGCCGTATGAGTTGGACGTGCAGTTCTCGAACGTCAAGATCGCCAAGTCGGTGAAGGTCGGCCCGACCGCCCATGTCGCGCTGCCCTTCACCTACACGCTGACGCACGGCGCCGACGTGGACATCACGGCGAACGACTTCTCCTCGGCGCTCTACCTCTACCGGGGTTCCTTCGACTGGCCCGACGACATGCTGATCGGCAACGGCGCCACCACCTGCACGGTCACCTCGGGGACCACCGCCGCCTGCAAGGGGACCATCGACATCTACCCGAGCTACGGCGAGCTGTCCAACCCTGAGGCGGGCACCTGGCACGTCGGCGCCGACGCCATCGCCCTCAACGGCCAGAACCTGACCTCCCCGGACGTCGACTTCAGCAAGATCGGCTGGACAGACAGCGCCACCTCCGCGACCACGCTGGTCCAGCGTGGCACCAGTCTGTCGGTGAACGCCGCGCCGGAGCCGGTGAAGAAGGGCAAGACCCTCACGGTCACGGGCAGGCTGACCCGAGCGGACTGGGAGACGAACACCTACCGGGGCTTCACCAGCCAGCCGGTCAAGCTGCAGTTCCGTAAGAAGGGCTCCACCGTCTACACGACGCTGAAGACCATCAAGTCCGACTCCGCGGGCAACCTGAAGACCACGGTCAAGGCCACGGTCGACGGCGACTTCCGCTACCTGTACGAGGGCGTCACGGTCGCCAGCCCCGCCGCACCCGCCGGCGACTTCGTCGACGTCAAGTAGCACCGGCGCCTCAAAGCGGCGGCCTCCCCTCTCCACGCGAGATCCAGGGCGGCCGCCGTCGGCCGCTGGGATCACCGGCCCCCCAGCCGTAGCCAGCGGGCCATGAGCCGCACCCGGTCACGACACCCCGTACAAGCAGAAGAGCACGGCCGGCGGCAAGCCGGGCGAGCATGAATTTTTGAGGCACGAATGGATCGATCAGCAGTGGGCACTCCGGCGTCTTCTCCTGTACGTCACGCCGCGCTGCGGCGCCTGCTCACCTGCTTGGTGCTGGTGGTACCGGCGATCGCTGCCCTGACGACGTGCGAGCCTTCCCCGTTCGGGACAGGGGAAGCCCGGGGCACGGCTTTGGGCGGAGGAATGCAGTCCGATATGGAGATATCTTTCGAGCACGCCCAGATCGGCCAGGAGTACTGGGTGAGTCTGCCTCAGCCGGCCAACAGTTCCAGCAGGCCCCTGACGGTCCTCAGCGGCGAACTCGCCCCCGTGCCGAAGGGGATACGGATCCTCGAATACCGCGTCTTCAGCGGCAAGGACACCGAGGGACATCCACTGGGTGTTGCCCTCATCGGTGAGTACGCGGGACAGTTCGAACGGGCCCGCAACTACGCGGGTCATCCGATGGTGGTCAGGCCGCATCACGTGTCGCGATGGACGGGCAGGCAGTCGGCCGGATGGTGCCGAGCCTGCCGTACATCGACGCCGTATCCGTCGACGGCGCCCTGCGGGTGCGGCTGACGACCGCCCGCGCCGTGTTGGAGATTGACGAGGACACGGTGACGCTGTCCGCTGCTGGAAGTGCGTTCGAGTTCGCGCGCGAGGCGCAGGCGGTGCTGCGCCCGCTGGTCGACGGCTGCACCGTCGATCTGGCCACGCTTGCCGACACCGCCGGCCTCGCCCTGGAAGACGTCGCCCGTCTGGTCCAGGAGCTTGTTGAGGGGCAGGCCGCTGTGGTGGGGAGCCTGTTGTGACGGCGGAGCTCGCTCTGGGCACCTACCGGTGCCGGGCGATCCCGGAGGCGGCCGTCCGCGCGGCCGCCTCCGGCGTGCAGTGGATCGACACCGCCCCCAACTACGCCACCGGTTGCGCCCAGGACTTGCTGGCTCCGGCCCTGGCTGCCCATCCGTGTTTGCGGATCGCGACGAAGGCCGGTTACTTCACCTCGGCCACCGGTGCCGACGCCGTGAACGCCGGGGTCCTCACTGAGGACCAGGCAGCGACCGGGCACAGTCTCGTCGCGGACTACGTGCGCTGGCAGATCGGCCGTAACCGCGAGGAGCTGAGGCGCGAGCGGCTGGACCTGGTCCTGCTGCACAATCCGGAGCGCGCCCATCCCGGGGACCGCCTTGCCCTGCACCGCGCGATGCGGGACGCGTTCGTCGTCCTGGAGGAAGCCGTGGCGGCCGGGCACGTGGCCGGGTACGGCATCGCCACCTGGACGGGTCTGGAAGGGGAGGCGTTCACGGTGGGGCACCTGCTCGCCCTGGCTGCCGAAGCCGCAGGCGGCGAGCACCACCTGGTCGCGGTCCAGATGCCGGTCAGCCTGGTAATGATGACACCGATCGCGCAGGCCCTGGATGGCCGGGGCCCGCTCCTGGCCGCCGCCGGGGCGGGCCTGCGGGTGATGGCCTCTGCTCCGCTGCATGGTGGCGAGTTGCCTGGCATGGTCGACCAGGAGTTCGCCGACCTCATCCGGCCCGGCTTGACCCCCGCGCAGGCGTGCGTCCTCTGCGTTGCGTCGTGCCCAGGCGTGACGGACGTCCTCATCGCGGTCTCAAGTGCGCCACACTGGAGGGAGGCGACCGACGCCGTCGCTCACCCCTTCCTGACCGCCGCACAGTTGCGGGAGATCACTGGTGTACTCGCGTCCGCCTGACCCTGACACGGAACAGCGCATGCGCGCCCACCACGCGCACACCGCGCAGACCCTGGGCGTCCAGGTGGAGCTGGGCGGTGAGTTCTGGGGTTGGGCCGGGCGCACCCTGGGCGCCCCGGCCCGCACCACTGCGGGCGCGCCCGTATGGCTGCGGCTGGTGTCCGCGCCACAGGACAAGGCGTCGGGGAAGCTGTGGGACGGCACCCTCGACGCACAGCACGCCTTCGGCGACCTCGACGGACACCGGCCCGCACTCCTGGCCGTCCACGACGCCCTCGACGGCGGCACCGCTTATCGGGCGGAGCTGTCGGTGCGCGTCGACCAGCCGGTCCTGTCCGACGACCCGATCCTCCAGCACGAGCTCCAGCTGCCAGATTCCTGGTGGGCCGATCTCGCCGGGACGCTGGAGAAGGTGGCGGCCGTCGACAGCGACCGCGTTGCCGTACGGCAGCAGTACATGGACCGGGCGATCCCTCAATTCGTAGGCATCCCGGCACCCGCCGCCATCTGCTGGACAACCGCCCACTCCGACGTGCACTGGGCCAACCTCACCGAGCCCCTGCGGATTTTGGACTGGGAGGGATGGGGGCGAGCCCCGGAGGGGTTCGACGCCGCCACGCTCTACGCCTACACGCTGCTCCAGCCGGACACCGCCGCCCGCGTCCGCGATGCTTTCCCCGTCCTGGGCAGCCCGGCCGGCCTCGCCGCCGAAGCCACCGTGTGTGCCCAGCTGCTCCAGACCGTGGCGCGCGGCGACAATCTCGCCCTCGAAGACCAGCTCCGCACCTGGGCAGAGGAACTGCGTCGCCGTTGAAGGGGCCGCACGTCGGGCTTCCATCAACCAGGATCGTTGCGTAGGAGTCGCCTGTGCGCAGAGCGAAGTCGTCCACTTCCAGGAATCTGACCGTGCGGACTGACGGCTGGGGAACCGAGCGGAGCAGGTCCAGCAGCGCGTCTTTGGCGACACGGATCCCAAGGGCCGTCGCCAGCGGGCACCGGGACGTCCCGCCAGGCACAGAGCGATCGAGATGAGCATCGACCGCAGCGCCTGCGTGTCTGCCGGGCCTGCGGCCTGGTCAAACTCTCGATCTGCTCGACGAACGTCACGGCTGTGCACGGGCTGTGCAGGCTCGTGAAGCGGCGCACGGTCAGCTCGATGACTACCGGGCTGCCGGCCACGTAAGACCCAGGCCTGTACGAAGACCTTCACCGGCTCCGCGTCTCTGCGTCTCCGCGCGAGCATCGTTGACGACTGCAACGTCACTATCATCGAGGACCGGCACCGACTCATGCTGCCCTGCCTTGCCTCCAACCGGGCGCGGCCCGAGGAATGGGCGAAGACGGGCTGACTGTTACGGGTACCCGCTTGACGGTCATGGGCATTCCTCCAGGATCGCTGCGCTGCGGGATGAGTGCCTTGGCGCGGTGTCAGAGGGTGAGGCCGGTTGGCCCGTAGGCGCTGCAGAACGCACAATCACAGCTGGTCAGGGAGTTCGCCTGGCAATGGGCGGTCGGCCAGTAGCGGGATGCGCAGGGATCTGGGTCGAGCAGCGTCCCGTTGCAGGGCACCGTTCTGTCGCAATAAGTGCAGCAGACGGCCGCAGACACGCCGGTCTCCTGCAGTCGCCCGGCCGCGACGACCGCCATGTCGAGCGGAGCCTCCTCAAGCACCGCCGCAGGGGCGCTGTCCAGAAGAAGCTTGCTACGCCACAAGCTCAGACCCGTCACCGCTCGGACTGCCTGTAGGGCTTTCGGCCCCCCGTTCCCGGATTCGGTCACCAGCACAATGAACCCCGGCACCTCCATGGACTCATCACCTTCGGTGACGGGACAGCCGCTTTCAGTGTGTCGACGGAGGGACCTTCGGCCCAACAGTCTTCAGTTCAGTGATCGCCATTACCGCCTGGCGACGACGCCATCTCGAGTCAGCTTGTCGTTTAACCTCGTCTCCGATGGGGGTGGGGATGGAGCGGGCGGTTTTCGAATCTGTCAGGTACTCCTCGGTGTGTCAGGACTGCGGTGCAGAGCTGGAGTGTCGGGGGACTCAGGCCCTCGTGGACGGCCGCTTGCGGTGGGACGTTGAGTCAGCGTGTTCCGCCTGCGGATGTGCGTTAGCCGTGTGCGGTGGCGACGTGCCGGCGGAACGGCGGGATCAGATGCTCTTCGAGCATGGTCCCGCGAGGTTGCAGGTGAGCAGTCCGCCGGTCAGGGGTGTCGCCATGATGCGGGTGCTGCGGGCCGAGCTTGGTATTGACCTGGCGGGCGCCAAGGCCGTGGCGCGTCGCGTGGTGAACGGTGATTACTCAGGAACGCTTCCGGAGATGGAATGCCTGGCCCGTAAGCTGAGAGAGTCCGGGATCACTGCTGTAGCAATGCGTCCTTAGGCGTCTGATCTGGCAGTCCGCTGACGGTTCGCCTGGGCTTGGTGCCGGTGTTGTGATGGGCGGGGCGGCTGCATGCCTCATCGGCTGCAACGCTGTTGAGCGAGCCATCAACCGGATCAAACTGCACCGAGCCGTGGCCACCAGATACGACAAACGCGGCTACGCCTTCCTTGGTCGCAGCACTCGTCATCTGGCTTCGGCCGTAACCGCAGCGCGGCAGAGGGATCACCCTTGTTCGGGTCTGGCGTCCTCGGGCCGGCCCAGTGCTCTCGACTGTTCCCGTACCGCCTCTGACCAGCTCTGCGGATCCGCATCGTAGAGATCGCACGCTCTCTGCCAGCGGGCGAGTCCGTCGGCGATGTCGTCGAGCGAATGAACCCACTCGCCTTCGCCTGTTGTGCCATGCCGGAGAACGCTGGGACGGCTTGGATCCTGGCAGAGGTCGAAGCCGTGCAGGTGTTGCAGGGCTGTCAGGACCAAAGGGGTGAGGGAGCCCGATGCCCCGTTGCGCTCCACCCACGGAGCCGCCCATCGATGCATGGCCTCGCGGGTTGCGGCACCTGCGGCCAGCGCCCGCCACTGAGTTGCCACTTCCTCACGGCTGGGCGGGAGCAACGGAGCCTTGAGATGCTTCATGCACTCATCGTTCCAGCCACGGAAGCGCGGGTCCACATCCCTCGGCGGGGACAGCCCGACCGCGTTGGCGGACTCACGCACCGAGGGGTCTTCGCCGTATGCGGCGACCCACTCCAGGTGGGTCGCCGCGGTGCATCGTGCCGCTCGGTCGCGGGCTGCCGGCGATAAGTAATCACAAAATCTTCAAAGGTTGTACGACCATTCCCGCAGGTGATCGTCTGACCTGTTGAGTCAACAGACTCCCTGGTCAACGGGGCCGCAGCGGTGGTACGAGCGATGCGCCACAGCCGCCGCGCAAGGCCCCCTGCGGTACCAATTCCGGAGGCGTGTCGGCGATGGACGTAGCGGGCTTCGATGCCCTCTTCGACGTGGACGGTGGTCCCGCCTCTGTCCAGCCGACTCCTAAAATGCCCTGACTGCGGCGCACGCCAGGTGCGTCGAGGGGAAGGGGATCCAGTTCATGGTGAATAGACGTGGTCTGCGCGGAGGTTGGCGGTCGGGGGCGCTCCTGGTTGCCGCCGTCATGAGCGCTCCGTTGCTGTCGGCCGCGCCCGCGGCGGCCGTGCACGGTGCGGTTCCCGGTGACTTCAACGGTGACGGTTACCGCGACGCCGTGCTGCCCGCGCCGGGGGCGAACATCGCCGGTAAGGCGGGAGCCGGTGCCGTGGTCGTTCTCTACGGATCGAAGACGGGGCTGTCGACATCCCGGCGGGCGACCATCACGCAGAACACCGCAGGTGTGCCGGGCACGGCCGAGTCGAACGACGGGTTCGGTGCCGCCACGGCGACGGCAGACCTGAACCGGGATGGTTACGCAGACTTGGTGGTCTCCGCGCCGTACGAGGACACCACGCGGGGCGAGGACGCCGGCACGGTGACGGTCCTGTGGGGCAGCAAGTCCGGGCTGACGTCCGGCACCGACCTGCCGGCGACCACGGCCGGCAGGTACTACGGCCTCGACGTGGCAGCGCTCAGTGCCGGTCCGGGCGTGCGAACCGAGGTGCTTGTGGCCGGTTACGAGGGGGCAATGCGCTTCCGGGGGCCGTTCAGCCGCAGTGGCACCTACGGCTCGGCCGATGAGAACCGTGACACCGGATCTGTCGGAAGCGTCACCCTGGGCGACTTCGCCCACAGCGGCGTCCCCGAGGAGGTAGTCCTCACCGTCCGGCTGAGTGACCTCAGCGGTGGCGAGGTGTACATCAACCCCGTCTACGGCGGCGCCCAGCAGACGGGCAACGGGCTGATCGCGGCCACCGGGGACGTCAACGGCGACGGATACGCCGATCTCGTGGTCGCCGACCCCGACGAGCCGGTCCACGCCGGAGCCGACGGCGCGCTCGGAGGCCGGGTACTCCTGTGGTACGGCTCGGCACACGGCATCGCACGCGTAACGAAACCCGTGCAGCTCACCCAGAACACCCCCGGTGTCCCTGGCATGAGCGAGAAGGACGACAACTTCGGTGGCACCCTCGCGGTTGGCGACCTCAACCGTGACGGGCTGGCGGACATCGTCGTCGGCTCGCCACTGGAGGACACGGGCAAAAGAAATGCCGGGCAGGTGACGGTTATCCCCGGCCGCCGAACCGGGGCTCTGGGCGCCGGCTCCTACGCCTTCACCCAGAACACGGCCGGAATCCCAGGAGCTGACGAAGCCGAGGACGCCTTCGGCACCACCGTGGCCGTCGGCGACATCAACAGGGATGGCAAACCGGAACTCTTCATCAGTGCCGCAGAAGAGAACAACTCCACCGGCGCCGTCTGGGTGCTCCCGGGCGGCACCAACGGTCCTACCGCCACGGGCAGCAGCGTGATCACCGCCCCGTCCGTCGGCTTCCCGCAGAAGGACAGCACCCTCCTTGGCGCCAACGGTCTCCTCGGAGTCATCTGAACGAGAGGCGACTGCGATGTAAAGTCGTGGTTTCACACGCCGCCCTCCAGCACGGGCCGCGGGCGCCTGCCCGGCGAGGGAGGCGGTGGCCGGTGGTGGAGGCGAGGTTCTCGCAGACCTCGCCGAACTCGGGCAGCGCGACTCCGCATCCTGTTGGACGATCGACCGTGCGTGATATGACACGTTTGCGTTGACCCGGGCGACCTCTACTTGAGCAGTCTCTGCCATGCGCCCGGCTGGAAGACCGGCGGCTGGACCCTGTGGGATCGCATGGACCCCGTGCCCCACCCCTGCCCCGAGTGCGGCACCACGGAGGTCGCGCTCCTCACCATCGCCTACTTGGAATGGGACGGCGGCAGCGGGACCTGGATCGCCGAGGCGGACCGGACGGACCCGGCCCCGCCTCCCCTGGACGCGAGCGGCGGCAACTTCACCTTGATCGACATCGTCGTCGGTTACAACCTGCAACTCCGCGTCTGCCCCGACTCCCTGGACCATCCGCACATCGCACTGGTTCAGTGAGCCCTTGCGGAAGTCGTCAGCGCCGACGCGTTCGCCGGGCGGATCTTTGAGGAGGTGACGAGCTCTCGCTCGAACGTCCATACCTGAGATCGGCGACGGCGGACAGCGGCGGCCACGAATGGCCCACGCCAGCCTCGCAGCGGTGATTCCCGTGCTGTGAGGCCGCATTGATCGAATGTGTAAAGCAGTGGTCACCCCATGTCGGCCAAGTGGAGGAGGGGGCGCTGGCTGTGCGGGTAGAACCATGGGCCCCAGTCACCTTGTTGCAGGTGAGAGATCGCGATGAGTGCGTCTGCCGCGTTCTTGCAGCGCGGGTGGCGTGCCGCGAAGGTCGCGATGCGGTGCCGCTGGGTGATCAGCCAGTCGGCGACGGTCTGCGGGTCGCCGTCGTACCACCACCAGAACTGGAAGTCCCCCCACAGCAGGTCCGTGCCCCAGTCGACGGCCAGTCGCACGAGGCCCGCGTCCGCGGTGGGACCGGGGAGCCCGGCGATGTGCTCAAGCCAGGGCTCCAGGCCGTTCGTGGCGTTGGCCACGCCTTCCGTGAGCTTGCGGATGTCCGAAGGGGAGCGACCGTCGGTGACGGCGACGGCGAGCAGCGCACCAAATGCCTGCTCGACCGCCGTGCGCTCGGTGACCGGCCAGTCGGCCAGTCCGGCCCCGTATTTGCCGAGACGGCTCAGCTCACGGGACGGGTCGCCACCGGGACCTCCCGGGCCCCAGTGACGCAAGGCGCGCGGCATGAGGCGGCGCCACAGAATCGGGTACTGGTCCGCATCCCAGTGGTCGACGACCTTGCCCATGAAGTATGCAAGGACGTCGTCCGGCACAGCCCGCGGATCCCCGCCGAGGACGCGCAGTTCCGACTCCGAGATGCAACGCGTACAGCCCGCAACAGGCCTGTCGAATGCGGGAGCGGAAGCGAAGACCCGGTCCACTTCGGCGAGCGCAAGCCGCCACATCGCGTGCGGGTCAGGGACATGCTGATCGGACATGGCGGCTACCTACCGGGGGACTCCGCACCGTGGGCGAGGCGAAGATCGCGACGCTACCACCTGCCGGTCACGGGCGCGCGACCACTTCAAGTGATCGAAACCGACACCGGCCCTCGTTCGCGTGCCTTTGTTCATGAGAACGGGGTTCTGACACCGTTCTTGGGGAGCGGTCACAGAACGTGCCCTTGTGTTCGCTTGCCAGGGGGCGGGTCGCGTGAGACCACGTACGCCTACCCGCCTGGTTACCGAATATGACGCCCCATCACATCCTTGGGTGTCCCTGCCGCGGGTGCGGTTCCTTTCAAGTGACGGCCGCGATCAAGTTGTGGGGTCATAGTTCCGCTGGTGAGTAGGTCAGACGTCATGCTGGAAAACCATGCGGCGGGGAACCGCGCTTCGTCGGGATACTGGGCCGGTGAGAGACGCCATGGCTGAGTACGAAGTGGATACTGAACAGTTGATGCGAAGGGTCTACCTCGGCGTGCGCGAGGACAGCATTGACCCACAGGACGTCGTCGCTCTCGCCTGCGAACTGCTCGACTGGTTCCATCACACCGACGCCGTCCTGGAGGTCGTCGAGCGGAACCCGGCCGAGGTGCCGCAGGCGGAGATGACCGTCCTGGCCCGGCGCCTCCTGGACGACGTGGGCTTCGATCCCGGCTTCGACCTCGCCCCCGAACGTTTGGAGACGTTGCGCGCCGCACTGCGAGTCGTGGCCCGCGACCTGCCCACGCGTGGGATCGAGGGTGAACCGGAGATCGAGATCCTGGAGGACTGGTTCCCGGTGGGAGCCGGTGTCCGTCTTGCCGACGGCGAACGGCTCAACTGGGGCGGCCCCATCCTGCCGAACATGTGCGACGACCCAGCCATGGCATTGACCGGCCTGGCGATCCTGATCCAGGAGAGCCTGCTCGAATGGACCTGGCAGGTCTGGCCGGTGTGCTCCGGGCATGACCTCGGCGTCCACGCCTCGGAGCGTGATCGCGAGGTTGTCTGGTGGTGCGCGGGCGATGGCGGACACATGCTGGCGCCGGTCGGCGAACTCGCGCGCGCTCTCGGCCGCCGTCGCCCCAAGTGAGGTCGGCGGCGGAGTGCAGTTCGTTTCGAACGACCGCCGTGATCAGGCGGTGAGGCTGTAGTTCTGCTGGTCGGGGCTGGGGTAGAGGCGTTGATGTTCGCGGGCCGTTTGGAAGATCCAGTAGTCCTCGAAGTCGCCGTTCGTTATCAGTGCGCGGAGTCGGAGGACGGCTTCGGCGCCGTCGAGTCCCCAGCGGGCGCCGGTGATGTCGCTCCGGTCGGCGATCAGGTGGCGGCAGGCGCCTTCGACGGCGCCGGTGGCGATGGGCCAGCCGGCTGCGAGGGCGGTGTCGTAGTGGAGTTGGTCGAGGTGGCCGGTGAGGTAGCGGTGGCAGGTGGTGACGGCCTCGCGGCGGGCGTACTTGCGCTTCTTCCGCTTGAAGTCCAAAGACCACCAGGAGCACGGCGTGCCGACCTGGCGGCTGCTGTATCCGCCGACCGGCCGCGAGGGCCATCCCCAGGTCGCGGTCGTCTTCAACCCCGGCACGAGGCTGGGACCGCAGGCGCTGAAGAACCGGATGAACACGGTGATGAACGAGACCCGCGCCATCTGGTCGGGCGACTACGAACGGATGAGCGGCGGATACGGCACCGCGGAAGAACAGGACGGCTACTACGACTACGCCGACGCCATCCCGGTCCTGTTCATCGACCGCCTCCAGACCCACGGCCCGCGCGCGGCCGTGTGGTGGCGGTGCGGGCACGGTCAGTGGGAGACTTTCGACACCGCTCTCGCCAACCCCCATGACCATGAGGCCTGGCGTGTACGCGAGGAAGAACGGCGCCGCCGGCGCGACGAACGACGCGAGCGTGAACGGCAGCAGGAAACAGCAGTTCGGGACCAGGAAGCAGCGGCGGCGGTGCAGCTGCCCACGGCGCGAGAACCTGAGCTTGAGCCGCCCGAGCCGTACCCCTGCGATCGCTGCGGGCGGCCCCGCACCGAGCCGTTCGGGCGTGGTGAAGAGCAGGTACCGCCTGAGGACGGCCGGCACTGCGACACTTGCCGCCTGGACATCTCCCGCGAGTACCCGAGCCTGTTCTCCGTGCTGTTCAAGCGAGGCCGCTGACCAGCCGGACGGATAACCCGACCACGGTCGTGGAGGGCCGTCCATGGGCCCAACCACGTCATGGACGGCCCTCCACGAGCGCGACCATGGGCCTGGGCATTCATCGGGCCCCGGGGAGGGGTAGTCGTCCCGGGGCCCGGTGCGGGGGTGCTCTGTCAACGACGTGAGGCCCGCACCGTCACGGGGCACACGGGTTGCGGTCAGCGGCCGCAGTGCGGGCACCGTCCGGCACGCTGCTGAACGGTAACGGCGGCTGCTCCTGGATCCGTCCGGCAGGAATGTGCCGCATTGCCGACACCGATGCGCCCTGACCAGGATTCGAGTGTGCCTGTCCGGCTCGGCCCTGACCCTCTGGGCGGATGGCCCGACCAGCGGTCCCCGGCCAGGGCCTGGCTGCGGTTTTCGTCTACTGGATCAGGCGGAGTAGAGGGTTTCCACGTTGTCGTGGAGCTGGTTGGCCAGCGGTGGTGCCGTGTAGGTGTCGGTCATGACCTCGATGTAGCAGCCGGTGTTTGCCTTGGTGGCCTTGTCCATGGCCTCGTCGAGTTCGGCGAGGGTTGTCACCCGGGCGGTGTACCAGTCGTTGCAGCCGAGGGCCTTGGGCAGTTCCGCATAGTTCCAGTTGGCGAGGTCGTTGTATTCGCTGTCCGGGTGCTTGCACAGGAGCCGTTCGATCAGGTAGCCGTGATTGTTCAGGACGAACACGACCGGACGCAGGCCGTACCGTCCGAGTTGGCTGATCTCCTGGGCGGTGAGCTGATGGGAGCCTTCACCGGTGACCAGGACGACACGCTGGTCGTCTCTGGCGGCGTGGGCGGCACCGACGGCCGCGGGGGTGGCCCAGCCGATGGAGCCCCACAGGGTCTGGTTGTGGAACGTGGCGCCCTGGGGCAGGCGGGCGAAGGCCATGCCCAGGGACGCGGTTCCGGTCTCGGCCACGAGGATGTCGTTGGGCTTGAGGAAGCTCTCCCAGCGGGGGTAGAGGTTCTCGGCAGTGATGGAGTCGCCGCCGCTGCCGGTGGCCGGGGCGATGCGGGTCGCCTCAGCCGGCAGGGTCGGCCAGTCCTTGTGGGGGAGCTTTTGGGTCAGAGCGGTGAGGAGATCCTTCATCTCCACGCTCTGGTACGTCATGCCGTCCACACTGACGTGGTGGTGGCGGATGTCGATCATGCGGGCCGGGTCGAGGTTGGCCGTGAACGCTCCGGAGTTGAAGTCGTGCATCAGCGCGCCGACCAGGACGACGACGTCGCTGTCCTCGACGAAGCGGCGCACGTTCTCGTTCATGAGCTTGCCGTCGTACATGCCGACGTAGGCGGGCTGGTCCTCCTCCAGGACGCCCTTGTCGGCCATCATCGTGGCGAAAGACAGCCCGGTGGCGTCGATGAACTGCTGCAGCTCGGGGGCCAGGCCGGAGCGCGCCGTGAGGATGCCGGGCAGGACACAGGCACTGCGGGCGGTGCCGAGCATGCTGGTGATGGCCTGAACGGCGGCCTCTACCTGCGCCGGGTCGCTCCTGGGCGCGGGGATGGGCTGGGCCTCCCCGACCACCAGCATGTTCGCGAGGTCGGCCGGGAAGGCCATGTAGACCGGGCGGCGGTGGTAGAGCGCCGCCGCGATGAGACGCTCCGTCTCGGCCGCGGTGTTCTGCGGGGTCATGATGGCGCTCGCGCAGACCACCGCCCCGGACAGCTTCTGGAAGAGGTCGAATTCGCCGTTGCCCAGGGTGTGATGGACGAGCGAGCGGTGGGACTGGACGGGCATCTTGGGCATGCCGACCAGGTGGAACACCGGTAGGTGGTCGGTGTAGGCGCCGGCGATGCCGTTGAGCGCGCTCAGCTCGCCGACCCCGTAAGTGGTGCACACCGCGCCGATGCCATGCACGCGGGCGTAGCCATCAGCGGCGTAGGCGGCGTTGAGCTCGTTGCACGCGCCGACCCACTCGACGTCCGGGTGCTCAACCAATGCGTCGTCGATGGGAAAGGCATAGTCGCCGGGGACGCCGAACACGTGACGTACGCCGATGTCCCGCAGCCGGTTCAGAACGTGCTGGATTACCGTGGTCGACATGCTTCTGGTGTTCCTTTCCGCGGAGGCTTCTGCCCACGAGCAGCTTTGGCGCAACGTTGCCGCCGCTGCGAAACACGCGGTGCACAACGGCCCCTTGGACGATTGAGGACGGCTGCACACAGTGAGCGGCGACGGCGCAGATTCCGGCCCGCGCTGTTCGGCGGCTCCTCCTGCGGCGCCCGGCCGTGGGCCGCACAGTCTCGGCAACCTGGTGCGAGACGGCCGCTCGCCGTGAGGCAGGTCGCGACCTTGACCCCTGATGGTCCTCCCGCGTCTCTGCCGTTGGCGCAGGCAGCTGATGGGCTGGTCATAGGCAAAACTAGGACCAAATATTCCTGATCCTGTGAAACCCGCAACTCCAGCAGGCTCCGGTTGCCCCCGCTCGCTTCCGGCAGGGCTCGCCACGACGCAGCTGCATTGCCCCCAGACTGTTGTTGTCGACGTGCGGCACCGACACACCGTCGCAGGGCCGCCCGTGCTGGCCGACCCGACCATGGGCCTGGGCATTCATCGGGCCCCGGGACGGTCAGGCGCCCCGGGGCCCGGTTCGGGGGTGCCCTATCAACGACGGCAAGCCAGCATCGTCACGGGGAGCGGTCAGCCGCCGCACTGCGGGTACCGGTGGCTGCGCCCCCCGAGTGGCGACCTCGGTGCCCGCGGCCCGCATCTGGGTCGGGTGGTGGCTGACCGTCGACGGGGACAGCCCGACCGCGTTGGCGAGCTCGCGCACCGAGGGGTCCTCCCCGTATGCGACGACCCACTCTCAGCGGGCGCGTAGCAGTGCACCGGGCCGCTCAGTCGCGGGCTGCCGGTGAGTTCCGGACCTGCGGATCTTCCGAGCCTTGCCACCGATAACCGATGGGCGAGGCTGCCAGCGATGAGGACTCACAAAATCTTCAAAGGTTGTACAACCATTCCCGCAGGTGGGCGTCTGATCCATTGAGTCAACAGACTCCCTGGTCAAATTGATGGCCCACGTGCCGAGGATGCCGTCGAGGTTGACGCTGGGGCCGCCCATCAGCAGGCGGACGATGCTGGTGGTCCAGCCGGCGGCGCAGGTGGTGTCGATGGCGTTGACGTAGCCGTCGGAGGTGGCCAGTGAGGGGAGTGAGGTGCCGCCGCTCTGTCGGGTCTGCCATAGCGCAGCCACAGGGTGCCGGTGGAGCAGGTCTCGTGCGCCGTCCTTGTTGTGGTCTCCGACGGATACGCGGTCGCGGTCGGTCCACGCGGTGCCGTCGTTCTGGAGGACTGCCTGACTGAAGGCGCCTCCCGTGCAGCCGAGGAAGGTCCGGTACTGGGTGCCGGCAAGGAGCGAAACCGTGATCTTGAACGTCGTGTTTCGGGGCGATTATCTCTATGCTGAAGGTGCATCAGATAGGCCCGCCTTGATTGAACAAGTAATGGAAAATCTCCGTGGAGAAAGAACTGGCTTGGACTGGATCAGTGCGGGAGATGATGCTGTTTTCAGTTTCGCGGATCGCTATCACACCAATGACACCTTCGATTGGTGGCCAGACAACTATCTACATGTTGCGGTTAATCCGTCTAGTGGATACGGGGGGCTAATTTGGTACGTCAGCGCTGAGCGTTCCCAGGGCTCCATGGATCCCATCTTTGATCACACGTGGGTTTCGGATAATCCCAACCCGCCTCAATTTGACCCGCGTGTTGTAACTGATCCCAGCTTTCCGAGATTTTATGATCTTCGGAGCGCTATCCCCATTCCGCAAGTTCGAGATGCAGTCGTGGAGTTTTGCAGAGTCGGAACAGGTGATCGTCCTACGTGCGTGCAATGGGTTCGAGGAGACACTCATGGGACACGCATAGAGTGAGCCTTTTCCAACCTGATCGTTGAACCTGCCTCGTACTGCTCGCATCGAGTGGCTGACCACCTTCGACTGCCACAATGGGCCTGGACAGGGGCCACCCACTCGGCGTCTGGCCATCGAAATCCCGGAGTCGTCGCGGTCCCGGCTCGTTGCGTGCGCCTACCCCTTGAACCAGGTCATGAGGCGCGTGCGTTCTTCGCCGCACCCGCCGGTGCCGGATGCTTTGATGCTGCTTGGGTCGAAGGTGGACCCATACGGTTCAGAGGTCATTACGCATGCTTCCCGTACGGGCTGCAGAGCGTAGTAGCCGAAGGCGACCAGTGTCACGACCAGTAGGGTCGTCAGCACGAAGTGGCGGGCCATCGGGGAAGACATGCCGTGATGCTATTGACGTCCACTGGAGCTCTGTCAACTTACCGCGGAAGGTGATTGGTTGGTTCGGCACAAGAGTGAAGCCCCTGGTAGACGGGTTCACGACCAAGATCACCCGGGATCCACCAGAGGCTTCCGTGCTTGTCTACCCGTGCGGACTGGACGTGTCTGGTCGGTCCCTGTCCTTCCTCGCTGCTCGTCCGCGTGAACACCGTCGTCGGATCGGGAGCCGCTGGCGCCGGATCGCGACCGGACGTCAAGCCTTGCTGGTGCTGGCTCATCTGCGCAACGGGACCACGTACGCCCAGCTCGCAGCGGGTTTCGAGGTCGGGACGAGTACGGTCTACCGCTACATCAGCGAGGCCGTCGACCTGTTGGCCGCACTCGCCCCGACCCTCGACGAGGCTGTCCAGGCTGCCTCGGCGAAGGCGTACGTCCTGCTCGACGAGACACTTCTGCCGATCGACCGGATCGCGGCCGACCGGCCCTACTACTCCGGCAAGCACAAGAAACACGGCATGAACGTGCAGGTCATCGCCGATCCGTTTGGTCGGCTCCTATGGGCTTCGCCCGCACTGCCAGGAGCTGTCCACGACATCCGCGCGGCCCGCGAACACGGCATCATCGACGTCCTCGACCAGGCCCACATCCCCTGCTGGGCGGGAAGGGCTACCAGGGCGCCCGCGGCACAGTCCGGGTGCCGTTCCGCGGTCAATGGGAGACGCTATCCCCCGGTCAGCAGGCCGTGAACCGATCCCAGGCCAAGATCCGCGCTCTCGTCGAACAAGCCATCGCCGCCCTCAAGTCCTGGCGGCTCCTCCGTAACCTTCGCTGCTCGACCACCCGCATCACAGGCATCGTCCAGGCAATACTCACCCTCCATCACACCAGCTCAACCGGAGGTTGAAAACACCTCAGTAGCAACGCGGGTGACGCCTTGGGAGTCCTGACGAAATGGCAAGCTCCCACGGGCTGTTCCCTAACTGCAGGTGCCCCAGACCCTGGGCCGTTCCTGTCCTGGTGTCAGTCGGCCACGGTGGGCGTTGTCAGTGGGCGCGGGCACACTGACGTCATGAGCGTTTCTTCGTCTCCCGAAGCCCATGCGTCCCGCACTTCCCCTGGCTGGGTGGAGTCGATGGGCGGGCCTTTGATCCTCGTCCCCGTCTCCGCGTTGGCTGCATGGCGTGGGTGTACGGAGACCGGGGTCATGGCGGGAGACGCCACTGCTCCAGACGACTACGACCGGGCCTGCGCGGTGGACGATCTGGCCGGTGTGATCACCGTTGGCGCGAACGGTGCGCAGGCACTGGTGCTGGCGGACGAGCCGGCGACCAGCTGTTTTCTACCCGAGCATCGGGCATTCCTGCGGTGGCTTGCGGCTGACTCCGAGGCCGAGCTGAAGGCGGTGGCCAGGGCGGTTCTCGCAGACACCGCCACCGCGTGGGAGGAGTGCGGCACGTGGTCGTCGGACGGTCCGGCCACACTCATGGACTCCGCCGAAGCAGGCTCCGCGCTGGACACCGAGTATCCCGGCGGCGGGATGCCCTCCCAGGTATCGGTTGCGCTGCCCGCCGCCCGCTGGAGGGTCCGAGCCACCCATGCCAAGGCGGACGATGAGAACTGGGTCGGCCTGGTCCAGTTGCTGCCCATCGAATCTTGAACAGCCAGCTGCTTTGGTTGAGTGCGGTCACGTGGTGCGCGCAAGGTTGTGCAGATGGGCGACGCCGAGCACCGCGTGGTGGACACCTTCGCCTTTCAACCGGCAGTCGCGGAGGATTTTCCAGGCCTTCATCCGCCCGAAGGCATGCTCGACGCGGGCGCGGACCTGCTTGTGCGAGCGGTTGTGCTCCGGCTTCCAGGTGGGCGGTCCCTCGCCCGCCCGCCGACGGGGTGGCATGACGATGCGGCATGGGCTCCCTTCCGGCCCGGCGGCGGGAGTTCAGAAGTCCAGGTCGAGGTAGTCGATGTCGGTGAGGGGCTCACGTTTCTGGAGGGCGAGCAACGGGCCGAGGTGGCCGATGACGTGGTCGTCCGCGGGCGTGGACACCCCGAACAGTGGCGCCATGTGGCGCAGGTCAGGTTCGTTCTCCGCGACGGATCGGTCGCATAGCGCGTGGAGCTCAGCGGCCGGAGCCGTGGTCTCGGGGCCTACGGGCGCGAGGACGCCGTTTTACCCTCGCTCATTCCTTGACTATCGGCTTGTCTCGCGCGGGATGCTCTCGGCTCGTGGAGCGGTGCGTTTGGTGGTTTTCCGGTCCGTGCGCCAGTCGCATCGGTAGAGGGCCTGGTGCTGCCCGGCTCGGTGCCGGTCAGGGCTGCGGGACCGTGTTCGGGGTGGGCTGGGGTGTGGTGCGCGCTTGTTTGACGGTGTTGTAGAGGGCGTTGGGGTCGTCCGCGTGCAGCCTGATCACGGTGACGTGGCGGGGTGCGCCGAAGAAGGTCGGCGCGTTGACGGGTTCGGTGAGCTGGAGGGTGATGGAGGTCTGTGCGCCGATGGGGAGGTTCAGCTCGCCGTCCTTCTTTTGGTGGGTGAAGCGTGTCTCGCGGCGGATGGCGGCGATCTGGTCGAGGGGGAGGCGGATGTCGTTGGTGGCTGCCTGTCTGATGCGCAGGGTGTGGCCGGTGAGGGTGTGCGGGCGGGTCCGGGAGGCGGCGTGCAGGCCGAGGACGAACAGGACGGTGTAGATGTCCACGATCAGCATGACGGTGTGGATGACGGGCCAGCCGGCGAGGAGGTAGGTGAAGGCGGCGGTCTCGACGACACAGGCGAAGGTGAGGCCGTACATCATGGCTGCTTGGTCCCGGCCGTGGAGGAAGACCGCGTCGGCTTTCTCGGTGCCGTGCGGGCGGCGTGTGATCCAGCGGATCAGGCTTTCCATGATCCGGCCTTCGTGTGCGAGGAACCGCCGCACGGGCATGTGTATGTGCCGGGGGTGTTCGTGTGATGCGGGGGCGGCGGGCTGAGCCTGGGCGGCCGGGGGTGTGGGGGTCATGCTGGTCCTTCCTGGCGGCTTTTGAGGAGTTCGAGGGCGCGGCGGACGGCTGCGGCCTGGGCCGGGGCCAGGTCGTCGTAGAGGGCCTCGGCGGGGCCGTGGGTGTCTGTGTCGGGGACGTGTGCCGCCAGGCTGTCTGGCAGAAGGGCCGCCAGTGCGGCGGCGGCCCGGGTCACCTGCGGGCTGTCCGGCTTCTGGCCGGCGAGGCCGTCCAGCAGGCTGTAGACGTGTCCGGCGTGCTCACGCATTTCGCGCAGCGCCGCCATCAGCGAGACCCGCTTGTCCTCGGGGGTCGCGGCGTCGAGGAACGCGAGGTGTTCGCGGTCCTTGACGGCCATTGGTGATGCGTCGGGACCGGTGTCGCCGAGAGCGGTGAGCAGGCCGGTGAGTTCGGGTGACATCGGCCCCTCGGGGAGCAGGGATCCGTCCTTGGCCTGCTCGATCAGCTGGGCCAGTTGCGTGCGCCGCTTGTGGACAAGGGCCTCCTGCCGTGCCAGGTCGGCGTCCAGTTCTTCCAGGACCTCTTTGAGGTCGTGGCCTTCGGTGTCCGCGAGGACGTCGCGTACCTCGTCGAGGCCGATACCGAGTTCGGTCAGTCGGCGGATCCGGGCGAGCAGGACGGCGTCCTGGACGCCGTAGTCGCGGTAGCCGTTGCTGCGTCGTGCGGGTTCGGGCAGCAGTCCGAGATGGTGGTAGTGCCGCACGGCCCGCGGGGTGAGCCCGGCCAGCGCCGCGACTTCTCCGATTCTCATGAGCCCAGTGGAAACCATGACGTCGCGGCAAGGTCAAGGATGCGGGTCCGCCTGGCGGCCGGAACCCCCGGCCGCCGCGGAAGGTCTCGGTCCGTCTGGTTTGACCTTGCCGCGACGTCATGGTCTTCACTGCAGGACATCGGCTCCGGGCGGTCACCGCACCCCGGGGGCCTCCACCTGCGGAAGGACACTGGGATGACGACCAGCACGGACAAGAACGTGGCCCTGATGCGCATGGCATACCGGTGCGTGGAACGCGGCGACCTCGACGCGGCGGTGGAACTGCTGGCGCAGGACTTCATCGCCAACGTCCCTGGTTCGCCCGAGCTGCTGCTCGGCCGGGAGGCGTGGCGCTCGGGGACCCGGGCGATGCTGGACGCCTTCCCTGATCTGAAGATCGACGTCCAGGACATCTTCGGCGTCGGTGACAAGGTCACGGTGCTGGTCACCTTCCGGGGAACCCACCTGGGAGCTTTCCAGGAGTTCGAGGCGACGGGCCGGACGGTTGTCTACCGGAGTGTCGAGGTCTACCGCATCGAGGCAGGCAGGATCGCCGAGGAGTGGGTCGCACCGGACCTGATCAGCCTCATGCAGCAGATCGGGCCCGCCACGGCCGAGCACTGACCCGTCCGGCCTGCCGACTTCTGGGCCGGGGATCACGATGGGCGGGCTGCGTATGGGGCTCCGCCCGAAGACCGGCAACACGCATCCGGCCGGCGGCAGTCAGAGCAAGTGCGCCGAGCGGAAGATGCCCGACCCACCCGCGAACGCCCGGATCATTCCGGTGGGACCGTCCATCGGCGCGGTATCAGGGCCTGCATGGCCGGGGTTGCCGGCCCCTCGCGGGCGTGGGGGGGGCAAGTCGGTCCTGTGCGTTCGGTGCTGCGGGCGTCAGCGTCTTCACTGCGACTGCGACTGCGACTGCGACTGCGACTGCGGCGGCTGTGGCCGGACCGACTCCGCCTTGGCTCTGTCCACGAGAAGGGACAGCGCTTCGATGTTGGTTTGGGAGGCAGCTGTCCGTCGGAGCCGGACTGGAATGTTCACGAACTCTCGGCTATGGCTCAATTTCCGTGATCGGGTAGCTGTGCGTGACACCGGCTGGGTAGGCAACGAGGGCCCTTCGGTATGCGCGTGCTGCCCGGATGCCGACCGAGAGCTGCTGACGAACGAGTCTCAGTCAGCAAGGTCCCGCGCTTTGTAGCTGGCCAGCCCCAGGGCAAGCAGGGGCGGCACCAGCGCGTTCAGATACCAGGCTATGTCCGTCAGGGCTGGTGCTCCGGAGAGGCTCCGCCGGTCGATCGTCGGGATGAAGGAACAGTGCGATCGGCCAGCATGAAAAAGTAGTTGGCCACCGGTTTCCGCAGTTGAGTGATAGATGCAGACACCGACGTGGTGGTCGGCGTTGGCCGGTGAATCAACCAGGGTCAAGATCTCAGCTGCCTGGTCGGTTGAAGTCGACTGCCAGTCGAACAGGTCGTCGTTGTTGACCACGTAGGAGATACCAAGCGGTTCCTGCAGCGACCACCCCTCACCGGCCAGCGCTCGCACCACGGCGTCGACGGTGACGGCGTGTGCGAACACGAGATCGATGTCGGCGGTCCTGGACATTCGCGGCTCCTGCGGTGGGGTTGAGCGTTGTCGGAAGCGTTTCACGTGTCGGCATCCGTCTGGAGCGAGGAGCACTCGTTTCCCCCGTCCCGTGTCTGTAGCCGCTGGTCAGGTAGCTCCTTCTGTTTGGAGGGTCACTTGGTAGCCGAGTTGGTTGAGCTGGCTCACCAGGCGTCGGGTCCGCCTGGCCCGGCCGGTGCGTTCGAGGAGGTACAGGCCGGTGAGGTCGGCGTATGCGGTGTGGTGGGTGAACCTGTGCCAGACCGCGATCAGGATCGAGTGTTCCAGGGCGACCAGGGCACGCTTCTTGCCGCGGCGGGCGACGATGCGCCGGTAACGGGCTGGGAGGTAGGTGTCCTTGGTCCGCGCCGCGGATTCGGCGGCCTGGCCGAGGGCGGCCTTGAGCCAGGGGTCGCCGTGGCGGGTCTTGCCACTGCCGCTGCGGCCGCCGGACTGGTGGCTGCCCGGGCAGACGCCGGCCCAGGAGGCCAGGTCGCCCGCGCTGGGGAAAGCGGGCGATGTCGGCACCGATCTCGGCGAGGATCACCTGTGCCGCGCGGGTCTCGACGCCGGGGGTCGTCACGAGCAGATCGATCCGGCGGCGACAAGGCTGCAGCATCACCTCGATGTGCTCGCTGAGGCGGGTCTCGGTAGCGGTGCAGGCGTCGATCCGGTCCAGCATCGCCCGTGCCAGGAACGCGTGGTGGGCGGTGAGGTTCCCGGTCAGCGCCTCGGCCAGGGCGTCGGTCTTGCGGCGCATGCTGCCCTTGGCCAGGTCCGCCAGGACGCGCGGGTTGCGTTCACCGGCGATGAGGGCTTCGAGCATCGCGCGGCCGGAGACGCCCAAGATGTTGGAGACTGTGGCGGACAGCTTGATGCCGGTGTCCTCCAGCAGCTTCTCCAGCCGCTGGATCTCGCGGGTGCGTTCGCGGACGATCTCGGTGCGGTAGCGGGTGACGTCACGCAGTTACCGGATCGGCTCCGGCGGCACGAAGCTGGGGCGGACCAGGCCGTGTTCGACGAGCTTGGCGATCCACTCGGAGTCCTTGACGTCGGTCTTGCGGCCGGGCACCGACTTCATGTGACGGGCGTTGAGCAGCCGGCACTCCACGTCGTGCTCGAGCAGGTAGAACGCCGGCTTCCAGTAGACGCCGGTGGCCTCCATGCCGACCATGGTGATGCCCTCGGCGAGCAGCCGGTCCCGCATCGCCGGCAGGCCGGAGGCCACCGCCGAGAACGTCCGTACCTCGCTGCGCCGCCGCTTGCCGGTACTGGGCACTCGGATGCAGACCTTCACGCCGACCTTGCTGATGTCGATACCCGCCACACGTTCGTGGATCACTTCCATCCCGTCGGCACCCCCTCCTGATATCGGCCGCGAGCACGCGATCGTCCGGCGTGGGTCCGGCAGGCGGCAGAGTCTGATTCACGTGCTCGGAGCAACACATCCGGGCGCCTGTCGATGGACCCCCAGCGGCCTACTGACCCACGGGCTCGGAACGCGCCAAGGCGACACGACGTCCGCCGGACGACCACACACCGATTTTCACGCACACAGGGATCCTGCTGGCCAAATGTCGTGTCCTGGGGTGTGGGGATGCTGTTGGCACCGTGGTGGCCGGTCTTGTCGTTCCCGGTCGCTGGGGGGGGGGGGTGAGAGTTATGTCGTTGCGGCCGGAGGAGTGGCCCGAGGTCCCGGAGGCGACGTTGCGGGTCGCCCGGGCAGCGGCAGGACGCGGGGTCCCGCCGTTGGCGATGCGGGTGCGGGACGAGCTGGGCGGGCTGTTCGCGGATAAGGAGTTCGCCGGGGCGTTCGGCCGCAGGGGCCGGCGTGGATGGTCGCCGGGACGGCTGGCGATGGTGACCGTGCTGCAGATGGCGGAGAACCTGACCGACCGTGCCGCTGTTCAGCGGGTCCGCTTCGATCTGTCGTGGAAGTACTGCCTGGGCCTGGAGCTGGAGGACGTCGGCTTCGATGCGTCGGTGTTGTCGGAGTTCCGCACCCGGGTGGCCGGCCATGGCCTGGAAGAGCGGGTGCTGGATCTGCTGGTTGCGGCGCTCAAGGAGAATGGCCTGGTCAAGGCAGGAGGCAAGCAGCGTACCGATTCCACTCATGTGCTGGCAGCGGTGAGGGAGTTGAACCGGCTGGCTGGCCGGGGAAACGGTGCGAGCCGCGCTGGAGGCACTGTCCTGCGCGGCCCCCGACTGGGTGGTGCAGGTGCTGGAGGTCGGTGAGTGGAACCGGCGTTACGGGCGGCGGATCGATGCGTACTGGCGCCCGCCCGGCTCGCAGACCCAGCGCGGCCAACTCGCTGTGAACTACGGCCGTGACGCGGTGGCTCTGCTGCGGGCGGTCTACCGTCCGGCCGCGCCGGTCTGGTTGCGGGAGCTGCCCGCGGTCCAGACGTTGCGGCAGATCACCGTGCGGAACTACCTGATCACCACCGACAGCAACGGAGCGGAGGTGGTCAAGTGGCGGGAGGCGGACAAGGACGGCCTCCCGCCCGGCAGAATCCGCCTGACCTTGCCTTATGACCTCGACGCCCGCTACGGCACCAAGGAAGATCTCCACTGGACCGGGTACAAGCTGCACATCAGCGAGGTCTGCCAGCCGCCCCGGCCTGCCGACGAGGCTCCGCGGCCCGGTCGGCGGCTACGTCCGCCCATCCCGAACATGATCACGCATGTCGCGACCAAGGATGCGACCGTGCCCGACGTGAAACTCGTCGAGCCCGTCCACCAGGCCCTCGCCGGCCGGGACCTGCTGCCCACCGAGCACTACCTGGACTCCGGCTACGCGAGCGCCGAACTCATCGTCGGTGCCCGGGCCACCTTCGGCATCACGCTGGTCACACCACTGCTGACGGGCACCTCCCGCCAGTACCGGGAGAATGTCGGCTACCAGCGCGAAGCCTTCGCCATCGACTGGGACGCCCGTCAGGCCACCTGCCCCCAGGGCGTCACCAGCCGGTTCTGGAGCCCGGCCAAACAAAAGGGCCGCGACGTGATCGTGGTCCCCTTCGATCAGGCCGACTGCGTTCCCTGTCCGGTCAGAGCAGAATGCACCAACGCCACCCGCTGGGGCCGCCAACTCACCCTGCGGCCACGGGCACTGCACGAACTCATCCACGCCAACCACACCGCCCAGCAAGACCAGGCGTGGCAGGCGAAGTACGCCCTGCGAGCGGGCGTCGAGGGCACGATCCGCCAGGCCATAGCCGTCACCGGCAGCCGCCGTGCCCGCTATCGGGGCCTCGCAAAGACCCACCTCGAACACGTCTACTCCGCCGTGGCCCTCAACCTGATCCGCCTCGACGCCTGGTGGAACGACCAGCCCCTCGCCCACACCCGAACCAGCCACCTCGCCCGCCTCGACCTCACCCTCGCCGCCTGATCCCCACATTTGGCCAGCAGGATCCGCAGGGTGCCGCCGTCAGGCGACCGGACTACTGACCCGTGCCACGCTGCAGCACCGCGGCCCGGCACCCGTCAGGGGCGCCGGGCCGCTGCCTGGGCGGCGAACCTTCGCGGTTGGCCCCCAGAGAGCGCCGAGAGTGGCCGATCAGTCGGCTACGAGGCCCCCCAGACCTTGGCTGAACTGGAGGTAGTAGTTGGTGCCGTCCAGGACGTCAGTCGCCGCTGTGCCCCACGTTCCGCCGAATATCCAGGTCCAACCGTTGCAGGTACCTGTCCTCTGGAAGCAGGTCCGCACGTAGATGGTGTAGTTCGGCTTGACGTTGATGTCCGCGCAGTTCGGTCCGGTCTGGGCCCATCCCGTCGGCCACTCGGCCCATTCAGGGCCCCAGGTCGTGGAGAAGCTGACGGCCTGGCCATAGCAGCTGACTTGCGCTCTTGCTGGTGCCGCGCTGGCGGATACGGGTGCGGTCAATGTTGCTGCCACCGCGAGGGCTGCTGCCCCGAAAATGCCGACGATCCTCTTGCTCATGGAGTCTCCGTCCGGTCGGGCGTTCTACGGACAAGCGCGAGCATCGTAGAAGTGGAATCCCGGATGCAGCAGAGCGCGCGCAGCAAGTCGCTGCGCCATACCGCAGCGCAGCGGCCCGGAACCTCCGCCGTGGGGGCCCGGGCCGCTGCGGTGCTCCGGCACCAACGTGCCGTAGGCGGCTACTCGCCCATGTCCTTGCCGCGAGGCTGCTTTTTGCCGTCGGCCTGCGGCGTCGGCCGACGGTGACCTCCTGGCGGCTGCTGCTGGCGACCGAGCGCGCCAAGCAGGCCGGCAGGACAGGGAACACGGGAGCCGGGTGAGGGCCCGACGCAGACCGGCTGATCCCCGCCGGCCGCAGACGCGCCCGGCGCTACATGGTTCCTGGATGCCGGGCGGGGCCGCCTGGGAGAGGGAGATGACTCAGGACTTGCCGCGGGTGTCCTCCTCCCGGACGTTGCGGAGTTCCACGCCGGGAAGGAGCAACTCGGATATGAAGGCGCTGGTCAGTACGGTCGTCGTGGTCCGCTTGGTCCCTCCGCCCTTGATCAGGCTGGGCACCAGGACCCGGGGAACGCGACGGACGCCGCTCACCTCAGCAGCATCCTCAACTGGTGTGTCCTCCCGCAGGTTGTTGGAGCTGTGATCCATGGTCCTCCCCTTTCCCCGGACGCGGAGTGCCCGGACCCGCCTTGAAACGAGCGCTGCACTTCGCCGCCCGATGTTCCCACGAACCTGAACAGCACTGTGACCACGCGCTGTTGAGCAGAGAGACGCCGCCTCACACACGACCCCCGGGACACCGTCGCACGTTGCCGCGAGTGCGGCGCGAGGACAGCACACGGTGCCCAACGCCCCGCCACCTGGATGCAGGCCTACCTCACCGGGCTGACCGGACCTGACCCTGACCATCCGCGCGTCGTATCCGGCGGATGCGCCGAAGCTGCGCCCGCTCGCCCCGCAGGTCTCGAACGGGGCTCGCCTCATCGCCAGCCGCTACCCCCGACCGCGCCCCGGCCCGGCGGCGTACGGCCCGGGATGCCGCTCGTGAACGGCTCCGGCCCCTCCGACTCGACAGGTCGGAGGGGCCGGGTATTCGTGGCGGGGCGGGATTTGAACCACGCGACCTCTGGGTTATGAGCCCAGCGAGCTACCGAGCTGCTCCACCCCGCGTCGGTCCCTCCAGCGTACGGGACGCCTGCGGTGCGCACGGGGGTTTTCGGGCGGCTCGCGCGGTGACGTCGCTGGAGCGGCGGGCCGGCCGTCGCACGGAGCGCGCTGCCCTGCCCCTGTTGCCCGTGCCCCGGTCTGCTCCTCCACTGTGCGCTCTCGCCGCACGCGCGGGTGATGAAGGCGGTGATTTCGGCGCGCAGATCTTGGCCGTCGCCAGCGTTGGCTTGCCGCTGCATTACCTCGACCGACGACCCGGAGCGCCCGCTCGTGCAGAGTCCCGTTCGCTTGCTGGGCGGCCCGCAGTTCGCCTGGCACGCCCTGTTGGAGAACTCCACCTCATGATGCCGACTCGACCGACAGGATGAGGGGGCACGCGATACGAGAGTGGTGACCATGAGCAGGGTTCAAAGCGACGCGCCAGCAATCAGTCTGTTCAAGATGCAGGCGCAGGCGCCGGATTTGGTGAGCCTGTACAAGGCAGCTGGGTCCAGCGTACGCGCGCACGGTCTTGAGGGGGTGCGCGCTGCCGTCTATCTCGTGCTGGACCGTTCTGGCTCGATGCGGCCCTACTACAAGGACGGCACCATGCAGCATCTCGGTGAGCAGATCCTCTCCTTGTCCGCCCACCTCGACGACGACGGCACCGTGCCGGTGGTGTTCTTCTCCACCGACGTCGACGGAACCACCGACCTCAGGCTCGGAGGCCATCGTGGGCGTATCAACAAGTTGCACGAGAACCTCGGTCATATGGGGCGGACGAACTACCACTGGGCCATGGACGATGTCATCGATCACTACCTGGCTTCCGGCAGTGCCGCCCCAGCCCTGGTGATCTTCCAGACCGATGGCGGACCCACCAGCAAGTTCGCCGCCGAACGGTACCTGTGCAAAGCAGCCCGGCTGCCGCTGTTTTGGCAGTTCGTCGGGTTCGGCGACCCCGACGACAACGAGTTCACCTTTCTTCGCCGCCTCGACGACCTGGCCGTACCCCGATATCGCATCGTCGACAACGCGGGCTTCTTCCACGCTGGCCGCAATCCGCGCACCGTACGCGACGATCTCCTCTACGACCGGCTTCTGCAGGAGTTCCCCACCTGGCTTGCATCGGCTCGCACCGCTCAGATCCTGTGACGAGCGTCTCGACCACACCAGACCGGACCACCGATCTCGCACCACATGGCGCGCAGAGCCCAGCACGTTCGCGATCCACCTTTCGGGTCTGGCCCGGATCGCGTCGCACGGTCACGCGCCCTGCGGGAATTCCGACGATGTGTTCAACGCCGTATCTGCAGTCGGCGTAGCCGGTCGTGGACGTGGAGGTATCGGGTCTCAGGTCGCACGAGTGGGTCGTGTCCCCCGTCGTGCACAAGGCGGGCCACGATCCGCGTGTGGCTACACCTGTGGGAACCCGAGTACATCGTCCAGCACAGCCTGGCCCCGCGGATCTGGCAAACGGCCTCATCTACTGGGACCGACAACAACGCGAGCGTCCGATCGTCGACGTGACACGGGAGGTGCCCGAAGGGCCCTGATCACCGACGGCAGGCTTCGGCCGCAGGCCGAGCCAAGACCGGCCGTGGTTGCCCGGCTTGCGCCGGCAGCGTGTGCCGGTCACAAGCAGCCCGCCCGCCCGCTTCTCCCAATAGGCCGCGGGTCTGGAAACGTCGGCGAGGGTGTCGCGCTGGCTCCCCCGTGAGCCGTGGTTCGCGATGCTGTAGCCGGCGCGATCTGCCATCTCGTGAGACGCGGCTTCTCCACCGCGGGCGCCCGAACGGTTGTCGCGGGCATGTCGTAATGTTCGATACCCAGGTCCGGAACCCCGGACCTGCAACAAGGGTGGGGACAACAACCTCGTGCTCCGACGCACACTTCCGGCAGCGACTGCAGTCGCTGCTCTCTTCAGCTCTGCCGCGCTGACCTTTGGCACCGCAGGTACCGCGGCTGCGGACACCCAGACACCGATCCCGATGGCCCGCATGGCGTACGCCGACACGGCAGTGGACGGTGTGCACCACAAGATCTTCATCTCCGGTGCCGACCAGGTACTGGTGACGGACTACTCCGGCAAGGTCCTCGGCACCCTCAGGTACCCGCAGGGCGTGACGTACATGGCCCTCAGTCCGGACTCCAGCACGCTGTACCTGGCGGCCACCTACAGTGACAAGATCATCGCGATCGACACCGCGACCCTGGATCAGCTCGCCGAGTACCCGACCGGCACCAACACCAGGCCCCGCCGGATCACGTACACCGACGGCCACATCTGGTTCTCCTACGGAGACCAGTGGGAGTCCGGCCTGGGCGTCGTCGACCTGGACGGCGAGAGCCCGGCAGTCAGGCTGGACATGGCGGCCGGCTGGGACTTCGCTTCGCCTCCACTGCTTCTCAGCTCTCCGACCCTGCCTGGAACACTGGTCACTCTGGACGGCGGGATCAGCAACGGCCCGATGGTCATCTACGACATCAGCACCGGCACCCCGCAGATCCGCACAAGCGCCCAGCCGGGAGGCTTCTACGAGGACGCGGCTCTCACCCCGGACGGCACCGGCATGGTCGTTGCCCGCAACCGCGCCCTGACCGAGTACCGCCTGTCCGACCTGGCGGAGGTGCGCAGCTACCCGATGCCGGATACGGCCGAGTCGGTCGCGATCGCGCCGGACGGAACCGTGGCAGGGACGCACTACGACTTTGCGGGAACCGGCGAGACCCTCATCTTCGCGAAGGGCTCCACCCAGCCCGCGAGTGTCCGCAACCTTCAGGACACGGTCACCTTCAACGAGCACACCCTGGCCTGGGACCCCGATGGCAGCCGTCTGTTCTTCGTCAGTGAGAGCGGTGACGACTCCGCCCTGTCGGTCGTGACCGAGCCGCGCAAGTACACCGACACCCTCACGGTGTCTGCCCCCAGCAGCGCAACCCGGGCGAAGGTCCTTACGGTCTCGGGGACCCTCACCTCGGCGCTGGCCCTTCCGGCGGGTACGCCGCTCACTGTCGTTCGCACCGACATGGAGTCGCCGGCCGGGAAATCCCTCGGAACCAAAGCTCTCGGCGCGGGTGGCAGGTTCTCCTTCACTGACACGCCCCCCGCAGGCGGCAAGGTCACGTACAAGGTCTCCTATGCCGGTGACGCCGACCACCTGCCGGCATCGGGAAGCGACGTCCTCAACGTCTCCCGGGCCACGCCGGTCATGACGCTCAACCACAACAAGTCCGTCTACAACTATGGGTCGGACGTCTCCTTCACCGCTCATCTTGGCGCCACGTACACCAACCGCACCGTCGAACTGTGGGCAGACCCCCACGGCACCGACAAGCCCAAGAAGCTCCTGAAGACCGGCAAGGTCAACTCCAGCGGCAACCTGTCGGCCACAGTCGACATGGCCCGTGACACCGTCGTCAGTGCCGTCTTCAAGGGCGACTCCCACTTCGCGCCCAGGACAGTGACGGCAACTGCGTACGCGCGTGTCAGGATCTCCACTGCGGTCTCCAAGTACTACAAGACCGGGAAGATCGGCTCGACCGGCTACTACTGGTTCCACAAGAAGACTGCGCCGGTCTTCACCACGACGATGACGTACTACAAGGGCCGCCAGCAGCGGTTCGACTTGCAGGTGTACTACGGCGGCAAGTGGTACGACTCCGGCAGCCAGTACTTCGCGCTCGCCAGCAACGGCAAGTCCGCTGTCAGGCTTTCAGCCCCCGGCGAGTCCGGGATCCGTGCCCGCATGCGGTCTTCCTACATCGACCCGACCTCGGGCGACAGCGTGAACTCCACGACCTACGGGCCCTGGAAGTACATGTACTTCACGAACTGACCGCCGGCGCAACACCGCGGCCGCCTCGCGCATGCAGGGCGGCCGCAGCTCGTTTCGTACAGCGGGCCCCTGCTCGACAAAACACCACCGACCGGTACCGGCCCACCCCGGCTACCCCAGGGGTACCCCTGGGGTAGCTGCTTCCCGGCGTCTGGCCTCCTCGATGCGAACTACGCGCGGGGGCGGTCGCTTGGGTCTGCTCGGCTGGTCAGACAGTCATGCGGGGCTGCTCGCGGTTGGATTCGACCTCGCTGCGAGACGCCGGGAAGGCGCGAGGTACAACTGCGCCATGGCGACTCGACCGACGCGGGCAATGTGGTGGGCTGAAATGGCGATCTTCCTTGCCGTAGCAGCCGTGACTTTCGCTGGGATCAGCGCTCTTCTGGGGGCGTCGGCGCCCCAGGGCCACCACGTCACAGTGGAGGGAGGGGCCTCCATCGTGGTGATTGCGCTGTCCGCCGGCGTCGGCATCTTCGTGAGTGGCCGGTTCAGGGCGTGGGGGCTGCGTCGGCAAGCCTTGTCCTGCGCACGGTCTTGAGATCTGATTTTGAGGTCTGGCCTCATCTTTATCAGGTCGATCACGGGGAAACGTCGACCGTGGCCAACCCGGCTTGTGGCTCGACTGTCTGTCCCTGAGGTTCAGCGTCAACCGCCGCTGTTCGCGCCTGTTGGTGTCAGGTGCTGATGTCAGGAACCGTGGCGCTCGACAAGTTCGAGGTACTTGTACGCCGGATCATCTCCACAACGTGCTCCGTGTACTCAACGCGGGCACACAGATGTACAGGCCCCACGGACGATTCACACTCGATCACCCGCGCACCGGGCGGGAGCCTCAAACTTTCGCGGAAGGTCATGTCGCGCGCGCGGATGTAGCGCAGATCTGTCGGGAGTTCACGCAGCCGCGTCCACGACCGGCGAGGCTTCCACTCGAACTCGCCTCCGGCCTGTACCTGGCCAAGACTGTATCGGCGTTCCTTGTCCGGCAGATTGGCACCGACCTGGAAGAAGACCGCTTCCCCTGCTTCGGCCCGAGACGCTGTCCGCCGCGCTCGCCGCCCGATGAGCATCATCCCGATCTTCACACCGATGAAGCCAACGAAGAGCACCGTCATCATGTGCGAAGTAAAGCAGGCAACCAACTGATCACCAAGGGGCCAAGCGCGCCTCGGACCTGGCCTTACCCACCACTCACCCCAGCTCCCATCCCGTCTGCCGTCGAACCACGACTGCTCGGCTCTGCCTGGGTCGACGACGGACGGGATGGGAGCACCCACGCCCCCGCCACACTCGGCCCGCCGGCGAACGGCGCCCCCTCCATCTCGGAGCCTGAGCGCCCCCGCCGGAGGCACGTTCTGACACGCTGACGCTATGCGGTGATCACCTCATGGTTTCCGGCCCCACCCGCTGTGGGCGCGCGTCGGCGCAGCGCCGGGAGCGAGCCCGGCGGAGCGGAGCGCAGCCGGTGCTGCGGCACAGCCAGCTCGGCATGACCATGCCCCGTGAGTCCCCGCCTGATCTGGCGCGGTTGTGGCACGGGGAGCTTCTTGGCAACCAGCGTGCGGCCCCGCTCCATCGCCCGAGGGTGCGCGGACCAGCCACCGACTACGTGGGAGAGGCGAAAGGGTTCCCGTCAGGAACTGGTGGGCCGCTCAACTGCGTCCCCGGATGCTGGACAGGCGCCCAATCCGGGCCGCGGTGGTCCAGCCACCACCTGCCGATGGTGTGGAACTTCTCCTCGAACCCGCGATCCCAGCAGAGGAATCCGGTGATCGGTGCCCGCAGGCGAGTACGACGGCCACCCGCTTCGTAGATCACAACGATCTGGGCCCCCTGGATGCGTTCGGCGCGGATGGCCTGGACGTTCGACCACTGGACAGTCCGGCCGGGGAGGCCGTGCACGATGGCCGTCGACTCCGTGAGAGTGACGCCGACGTGCTGCCCGAGGATCACCAGCACGAGCAGCGCGGGTCCCCACATCTCCAACGACTCGACCAGCCCGGACCCGGTGGGCTTCCAGATCATCCAGTCCAAGACCGTCATGCCCCCGGCGACGACAAAGGGGGGTAGAAGAAGCAGTACGCGTTGGAGACGCGTATACCGGTAGCGGATGCGCTCCGGCGGCACAGCCTCGACCTGCGATTGCTCCACAATCCCCACCCCTCACACGATGCAGCCACCGTCGGCTCTTGATCGCCAAGGCAGCATGGCCGACCGGGGGCGCGGTGTCCATCGCCTACGGCTGCCGGCCGGAGCGGGCCAGCAGGGTCATTCGGCTTCCGCCGCCCCATCCCAACCCGCCTGCCGTCCTGAGGGCCTTCCAGGGGGGCGGACGGCACGCTGGGGTGAGTGCTGCCGGGCCCGTCCGCCCCCGCGACTTCACCGAGGCTCTTCCGCGGTGTCGAGTGGCAGGGGCGTTCATCGGCTCGTCTCGGTTTCCGTCTCATTCAGCCCCGTTCACCGCCGTTCAGGCGAGACTGCGAGAGTCCGATACGACGCGATGCCAAGACGTCCATGAACGCAGGTGAACGCCCCCGCACATAGTCCACCGACCCACCACCACAGTTCCATGAGGGCTTCCCAATGTGGGGCTGGCAACGGACGTCTCAGGAATGGTTCGTGCCAAAGAGCATCAGGGAGTGGGACCCACCCAAACTCTGGTGGAACAGCTTCGAAGCACGGGAGGAGATGCACCAGCTTCGCTCCGTTGTCCAGAGCCATCCCGTGCTGGCTTCCCGCGTCGACACACTGGTGGGAACGACCTTCGGTGCCCAACTGCGCGAACTCACAGGGCTAGTCCGATCACTCGTATACGTGGGGTGCTCCCATCCCGTCCGCCATCGACCCAGGAAGAGCCGAGCGGACGCGGCCCATGGCGTCCAGGCGGAGCGCGCCACTGTACGAACGACCCGGACGCCAGGAACCACGCCCGCTCCACGGTGTGTGGGTCGACGGCGGACGGGATGGGAGCGGGGAGAGTGGTGGGTTGAGCTGGTCGGGCAACGAGAGACGACTGGATCCGGTCGGTGGCAACGGCGCCAGCGAGGCTATTTGATGATGAGACCGACGACTACTGCAATCAGTCCGCCGAGGACACCCAGACTGCCCTGCACCATCCCGGACTTGTATGAGTACGGCCCCTCTTCCAGAGCCCACTTCCACCCACGCCGACGGCCGAGCGTCACCCATCCGATCACGATCAACCCCACGACCAGGAAGAAGAGCCCGGTACTCACCGGATCATCTGCCGAGCCGGCAGCCATCGCGCATGTCACATCGGCCGATGTTATGCACAGGGTTCTTTGGCCCGTCAGCCGGGTCTTCAAATACGTCTCGGGCCGCCCCTGGGCCGTGCGAGGGTGCTCAACGACGACCAAAGCTGACAACCACCGACAGTTAAGTCGCAGGTCACAGCGTTGATCGATAATAAGGCCGCAGGTCACAGACCCGGCCCGGCCCTTCACTACTTCGGCAACTGTAGGGACTGGCCATACGGGCCTGGTCACACTGATCATGAGGGGCATGCAGAGCGTTCAGGTGAAAGCAAAGGTCAGCAGGCCACGGAGATCCCTCGGTAGAGCCTCGGTGTGCCTTTTCGCGCTGGGGAGCTTCAACGCGGCGATCTACCTCACCGAGCTGATCATGGATGGAGACCGCTACGTCCCCCTGCTCGAGTCTGCTTCCGGGCTGCTACTCGCGAGCTGGATCACCGGAGCCGTGCACCTTCTCCAGATAGGGAAGGCAGGGAGGCAGAACCCGCACGGGAGACCGGGTACGACGGCTGACATCAGCGGCTGACACCAACAAGCGCGAACAACGGTGAACCAGGCCGAACCCCAGTGGACGATCAGGCGAGGCGCAAAGGGCGTTACTGACTTCGGCGTTTCAAGGTGAGGCTGGGGTGTCGAGGGTGAGGCCGGTGCCGGCTACGAAGCCGTCGAGAGTGTGGGGCCGGTATTGAAGGCGTTTGAGGCGGTTGCGGACCAGGGTTCCGAGTCGGTCGAGGGCCACGACGGCGAGGTTGGCGAGGCTGCGTTTGATGTGTGCCCAGACGCCTTCGACAGGGTTGAGGTCGGGTGAGTAGGCGGGCAGCAGGAACACTGTCAGCCACTCGCGTTCGGCGACGAGGTCCCGCATCCTGCGGGAGACATGGGTGTTCAGGCGGTCCCGGACCAGCACGATCGGCGCTCTGACCAGGAGCTCGGCGGCGCGGTGCCTCCAGTGGGCGGCTGGCGCTTCGCCTCCGTGCCGCCGACGATGGCAGGCGGCGACGTTCAGCGGCTGCTGGACGATACTCCGCGCCACGGGACGGTCGGTGTCCGCGACTACGCAATCCTGATGCTGGTGGCCAGCCTTGGACTGCGCTCGATCGAGGTGGCCCGGCTGCTGCTGGACGACATCGACTGGCGCTGCGGCGAGATCGTCGTCCGCGGCAAGGGACGCCGTGAGGACCGGCTCCCGCTCCCGGCCGACGTCGGAGAGGCCCTGGTCGCATACTTGACCGGCCCCAGGCTGCGCCTGGATGCCCGCCATGTCTTCCTGACCTGCAAGGCTCCGCACGGTCCGATCCGGGCGGACCTGGTCGGCGACGTGGTGGAACGAGCCTGTCGGCGGGCCGGCACGCTCAAGGTCGGGCCGCACCGATTGCGTCATGCCCTGGCCGCCGACATGCTCCGACACGGCGCCGGGCTCACGGCCATCGGCCAGGTGCTCCGGCACCAGGACCTGGCCACCACCGCGCTCTACGCGAAGGTCGACTTCATCGCCCTGCGCGCGGTCGCACAGCCCTGGCCCGGGACGGAGGCGGCATGACCGACCTTCGCCAAGTGGTCGACGACTACCTGCGGCTTCGCCGTTCGCTGGGGCACCAGATGGCCGAAGCGGCATATCTGTTGCCCGACTTCGTGAGCTACATGGATGACCGCGGCGGACAGACCGTCACCATCGCCGCCGCGCTGGACTGGGTGAAGACCCGCGAACCCGAGGTTCCGGCACCGAGTCCTACCGGTTCCGCGTCACCGAAGCAGAACGACGCAACTGAAGGGGCCGTTCGCCCGGTCAGTCCCGACTCGAAAGAGGGGTCCGCAGTTCCACGCGAAGCCGGATCGAAGTGTCGATGGGCAGCCCGAGGCTGGCGAGCCGCAGATCCTTCGAGTATGTCGCGATGAGGTCGAGATCCCGCAGCTGGCGTTGGAGTTCGGCAATGGTTGCCTCGTCGAGGTCGGGTAGGTTCTCTTCCTGCTCGGCGAGGTACTCAAGGTGCTCGTCCACAGCGTCCACGGCCCGCCGACTGGCCCAGACCGCGAAGTCACGGCACTCGAACAGGTAGGCGTGCGCGGCATAAAGCGTCGCGGCCGCCGCGTTGTCGTCCGCATCCTCGGGACCGTCCTGCCCATCGTTGTGGCAGTACTCGCTGAGCATGTACTCGGCCACACCCCGTTTCACGGCCGTGAAGGCGGTCGAGTCCCCGAGGGAGCCCTCCCACACGGAGTTCAGCAGGGGCCGCAGGCTCATCGTGAACGGTGCCCGATCCTCCTCGGGCAGTGCTTCATGCCAGCTCATGAGCCGTTCAGCGGCGCCGGCTGCGAAGACTCCGCGCTCACTCGACGACATGGCCGTCAGGCGCTCCTCCACCGACGCCGACAACTCCTGCCACGTGTTCAAACCGAGCCGCCCCCGAGTCGCGATACCGGCGAGCTCACGCCCGCCTCGGGGATCATCGCACCCATCCCCGACAACGCCTGAAGCAGCCGTCACCAATCCGGCTCGCTCAACAAAGGGGCGGGCCCGTCCGCACCGCGCCTGTCAGGGACACGGGCCGGCAGGGCCCAGGCCACCAAGCTACTGGCCCACATCCATCCGCTACCGCAGACACTCCCAACCCGACGTCACTCGATCAGGGTGGCTCCCGTTCTCGCCGCCGATCATGGACCTACACCGTTGTCCATCTCCCGCACGGATGGATCAAAGCGGCTCTCAAAACCACCGCCCACGTGGCTCTCGTTCACCCCGCCGAAAACACCACGGGTGTCCCCGGGTGCGATGACGATCGCGCCGGGCGCGCCCTGGGACACGGCGTGGACCGGCGCGTAGATACCGCGGGCCGCCGCCTCGTCCGGATCGGTCTCCTCCCATCTCCGCCACGGCGGCCCCCAGGGCTCGGGATCCACGGCGAACGTGCCCGACTCCATGAGCACCGGGAGCTGGATCCCGTTCCCGTACTTCTGACGGGCATGGGCCGGCAGCGCGGCCTGGGACAGCGGGACGGTCAGCCTGGCACCGCATCCTGCACACACGAAAACGAACAAACGTCCTCAGCTGGAGAAGCAGAGCGCATCGTGTCAGCTTCGCGGCGTTGCGGCCACCGTGTTTTTCATCCGTTGCGGGGCCAGGCACCGCAACGGCGTGGAGCATCACCGTTCGCATCATCGACGCGCCGGGTGTCTCCCGGAGCGGTGGACATCTGGTGTCCGGTCTCGTGGGCGAAGTCTGTGGTGTGCGGCCGGGAGGTTGTGCGTGTGCTGGGGCTGGCCGGGGGGGCAGGTGTGGGGGTGTCAGGCGTTGTGGTGTTGGTGTGTGGTGTGGGGGAGGAGGTGGTGCCAGAGGTGGTTGAGGGTGGTGGGGGTGAGCCAGTGGGGGTTTTTGCGGTGGAGGGTTTCGAGGCCGATGGTGGCGGCGGTGATGGTGGTGGTGAGGTGGTGGGGGGTGGTGTGGTGGGGGAGTTGGTGGTGGGTGGCGGCTTGGGTGAGGTGGTGGTGGATGTATTGCTGCCATTCGGTGCGTAGGTCGAGGTGTGGGTGGTGGGGGGTTTCGCTGTTGAGGTGGTAGCCGGCGCGGGCGATGGTGTTGTGGCGGAGGGTGTGGGCGAGGGCGTGGGTGGTGTTGATGAGTTGTTGGAGGGGGTCGGTGTCTGGTTGTTGGGCGGTGGCTGCTGTGGTGCGTAGGAGGTGGGCTGCGGTGGTTTCGAGGGTGGTGGCGAGGTCGGCTTTGCTGGTGAAGTGGAAGTGGAGGGCGCCGGTGCTGACGCCGGCGTTGGTGCTGATGTCGGTGAGGCCGGCGCGGGTGTAGCCGTGCTGCTCGAATGCCTGGGCTGCGGAGTGGATGAGCGCCTGGCGGGTGTGGGCGGCACGTTCTTGTTTCATTGCCGGGGGCTCCTCGGGGCGGCGGGGGTGTGTGCTGCAGCCTGGCGATAGAAAACCGGGTTGCTGGTTCTGTATTATCTAACCGGGTGGAGTCGTCCCTGGCCACTGTGTGACGGTGGCGGCGTCAAGTCTGCGGGGGAGCCCTGGAGCCGCAGGGAACGGCATGTCCGTGCGGCCGAGCCCGTCTGGGCCCGGGCCCGGCGGGGTTGCGCCGTCCGGGCCGGGTCGTACCGGTCCGGTCCGGCAGGGCCGGGTCGGTTGGCGCCGGGTCGTGCGGGGCCGGGTCGGTCGGGTGGTGCCGGGCCTGGTGGTGTGCCGGCCGTGCCGGGCCAGGTCGGTCGGGTCAGGTCGGGTCGTGCCGGGGAGGGCCAGGCGGGCGGGGCCGTGTCGCGCCGGGCTGTGTCGTGCGGTGCCGGGTTGTGCGGCGCCGGGAAGGGTCGGGGCGTGCGGGGGTCGGGCTCTCTGTGGGGCTGGGCCGGGCCGGGCTGGGCCGGGCCGGGCTGCTGGGCTGGGCTGCGTCGGGCCGGGCCGGGCCTGGTGGGCTGTGCCGGGTCGGGCTGTGTGGTGCCGGGTCGGGGTCTGGTCGTGCCGGGTGCCGGGTGCCGGGTGCCGGGTGCCGGGTGCCGGGTTGGTCGGGGGTTTCGGGGGTGTGCGGTGGTGCGTGCTGCCTGCGTGGCTCCGCACGCTCTGCATGGCCTGGTTGCCGTGCGCTGTTTCTGCTGATGGAAACGCTACGTTGCATTTATGGATCACGCAACGGATCTGTTGCGCATGTTTCCTTTCACTGCAGCTGATCGCCGGGAAATCGTTGCAATGGTTTTACGTCTAATGCAACGGTCACTGTCCGGTTCGTTGCAATGGTTTGAGGGTGAACGCTATGCGTGAGGTGCCGGGGGGCTGGGTGAGGGCGGGGGCGCCGGCGGGCGGTGTTCCGGGGCGGGGCGCGGGCCTGCCGCCGGGTGCCGTCACGGGGTCCAACGGCCCCGGCGGCCGGGTGCCCCCGAGAGGTCCGGCAGTGCGGGAGGGCCGGGCGTTGCCGCAGGGCCTGGCGGCCCCTGCGGGCCGGGCGGGTGTGGGGGAGGTGTTGGCCGGTATGCGCGGGGATCCTTCGCTGCGTACGGATGCGGGGCGGGTGCTGCTGCAGCTGCTGGCGGCGCATGGGCTGGGGGACGAGGCCCGCTGGGAGCGTCTTGGCGCACGGTGTGCCGGAACACCGCAAGGACGTGCTGGCGCGGGCGGCACGCGAGTGTGCCGGGCTGTGGCTGCGTTTCGCCGACACTCTCGAGGCCCGCCGCGGGTGAGCGGTGCCCGCACGGACCCTGCCCGCATGGATCCCGCCCGCATGGATCCCGGCCGTGCGGATCCCGGCCGTACGGATCCCGCCTGTGCGGATCCTGCCGTGGGGTGGCTGGATCCGTTGTAAAGAAACCTGGTTGCTGGTATTTTTTGGGTGGTGTGGGGGTGGGGCGGGATGTTCTGTCCTGGTGGGCGGGCCGG
>NZ_JBSFCK010000033.1:0-59661 GCF_053593435.1 Streptomyces sp. NPDC002306 | reverse complement strand
GTCGTACAGGTCGCTGAAGACCCGGCGGGCGATCTTGTCGTCCGCCGGCCGCTCGCCTTCCCAAACAGCCAGGTCGTAGCTCATGCGCGGAGGCTCTCACACCGCCCTGACAGCCAAAAGAAACGACGTCTTAGCTTAGGGGTTACTTTAACGAGGCGAGTGATCGGTCGGCCGGATATTTCCTCGCCGCCGACGACGAGCGCAGGATGTCGGGGCGCGGAGGTCGTGCAGGAGGTCTGGAGGCAGTGGCCTTTCCCTGAGGACCGGCTGCACCGTCTCGCTTCGCCCCCGGCGGTCCTTCGACTGCGCCGGTGGGCGCGCGCTCGTGTCGGCGCGAGGACTCGCTCGTGCCGTCGAGAGGACGCGACGCTCCGCGTCTTGTCTCACCGGGCGCCGTGCGAGCCTGAGCCTCGTGCTTGCCGGGAATTGCCCGGTCTGACCAGGACCAGCTCTCCGGCGCTCGTTGCGCCAGACGGCATTGCACTCACTTGAGGACCTCGAGCAGCCGGTCGCCCAGGATTGCCGCGGAGTGAGGGTTCTGCCCGGTGATGAGGTTGCGGTCCTCGACCATGTACGGCTCCCAGATCGGGCCCCGGCTGAAGTCGACGCCCACCTTGTCCTTCAGTTCGTCCTCCAGAAGCCACGTTGCCTTGGCGGCCAGTCCGACACCTTCCTCCTCCTCGTTGGTGAAGCCCGTCACCCGATAGCCCTTGAACGGCGACTCGCCGTGGATCCTGGTGGCCAAGAGGGAGGCGGGAGCGTGGCACACGATCGCCAGTGGCTTGCCCGAGGCGAGCTGGGCCGTCAACAGCCGGCCGACGTCGGCGTCGTAAGCGAGATCCGCCATTGGGCCGTGACCGCCGGGCAGATAAACCGCGTCGTAGTCCTCGAGGCGGACGTCGGAGAGCTTGAGCGGCCGGCGCATCACCTCGGCGGAGCGGATGATCTCCTCCAGCTCCAGGGCTCCGTCCTCACCGCCGGCCATGGACGGGCGGAGGCTCATCATGTCCACCGTCGGAATCACGCCTCCGGGCGTGGCGATCACGACCTCATGACCTGCTTCGGTGATGGCTTTGTACGGCATCGCGAATTCCTCGGCCCAGTAGCCGGTCGCGTGCCGCGTACCATCCTTCAGCACCCAGTACGTCGCACCACTGACGATGAATAGCACTTTCGCCACAGTGATCCACCTCTTCACGCTTATGGTGGGGTTTGAGCGCATCCCAGCGTAGGTGTGAATCAGGCGCGGCGCATGCCGTCAGTACCGCCGGATATTCATGCGCGGCGCGGAACCGGGGAGGGGGAGTCGCTGAGGTTCTGAGCAACGGCTTGATGATGTCGGAGCGCGCACAGGCCCGCGACCTGATCCGGGACTGCAGGTTGCTTTCGTGCGAGGCAGCTTCCGGTCATGGATCGATGACCGGGGGAAGCGTGGGGCCGATCCAGGCAGGCCGCGGAGGCGGCGGGCTGTTTGACCGCGATCGGGTAGACCGCCAGTTGGGGATGTTCTCAAAGTGCACGTCGTAGCGGTCCTGCTCGGGAAGGAGTGAGGCGAACTCCGCCTCGCCGCGGCTGATGGCGGCCAGCTGTTCGAAGTACCCGAACCGTTCGATGCCGGGGCTCAGTGCGACGGGCAGTCGGCCGAGAGGTCCGCAACGGGGCTGACGACACCGAGGCGTGGATGCAGACCGCCTACGCCGACCAAACCCTGGTGACCCGCGTCGGCCCCACCCATGCGGACCACGCCCATCTGGGAGAAGCCATCGGTTCGGGTCGGACATCGTCGTCATCAACGCAGCCGAGCCTGGTGGTGACCATGTACCGGCACGCGGCCCTCGGCGACGACAGCCGCACGCTAGTGACGACCGGCACCGGCTATGGCACCGCCCTGCTGTGCCGACGGCTGGGCGAGAAGCTGGTGACGAGCGTGGACGTCGATCCGTACCTTGTCGAATCCGCCACTGACCGACTCGACGCCCTCGGCCTGCATCCGGACACGGCAGTCGTGGACCTCACCGGGCCGCTGCCGGGGCAGTACGACCGGATCGTCGCCACCGTGTCCGTACGGCGCATCCCCGCCTCGTGGCTGAATGCGCTCAGGTCCGGGGGCCGTCTGGTCACCACCATCTCCAACACCGGGCTCATCCTCGTCGCCGACAAAACAGGGTCGGTCAATGACATGTCTCCGATGCGGTCACGGTCCGTACTCCAACGGACGACGTCCGGGAGTACGTACGTGGGGAGCTGGGGGGTGCACAAAACGGTGTTGGTCAAGGCCGGTGTCCACACACGGAGACCGGGGCGGCATGCCCTCACGGGTGGCCGGCATCGCGTCACCATCGACGAGGCACGTCACGTTGTCCGTCCTTCGATCTACGCAAGTCCAGTACCCGGAGTACTGGTTGACTGACAAGCCATCGCTCCGGTGACGGTTTCCGACGTGACGTCAGGAGGGCACGCCCGACGGTCGGTCAGCCGGGCGACGTCGCGGCGCGGACGGCAGCCGTCATGTCCAACAGCCGCCGCCACGGGGCGCGGAGCTGTGGGTGGGTCCGGTCCAGACAAGGACGTTCGGCGTGGCATCCCATGATCGTGCGAGGAGGTGTTGATGTCACAAGTGGCCGAGTCGGCCGGTCATGTGGGCATCGGCGCTTCGAGCCCGTGACGTCCGTCGTCCCGCTCGGCCGCTGGATGGCCGACGTGATGACTGTTTGTTCAGCCTGGCTTTCTGTAAGGATCATGATCTTGCACAAGAAGAAGAGGCGTCTGCGTATCCCGGACGCGATCGCGGCGAGCGTGCTGGCCGTCGGCGGCCTGGCCGCCCTGCCGTTCAACGCGCTGGCCGACACCGCGGACGACGTGGTCGACTCCTCCCGGCAGCAGGACTTCGCCGCTGCCGCCGAGCGGTATCACATTCCCGTCAACGTCCTGCTCGGCGTGGCCTACCAGGAGTCCCGGTGGGACGCGCACGGCGCGCTGCCCAGCGCGGACGGTGGTTTCGGGCCCATGCACCTGACGGACGTCACCCCTGCCATGATGGCCGGAGGCGGCGCGGGTGCCGCCGGGCGCAGCGACCTCGCCTCCCTCGTAGCGAATCCGGCCCTGCACACCCTGCAGGCGGCCGCGAAGCTGACCGGGTCGTCCGTGGACACCCTGCGGACGGATCCCGCCGCGAACATCCGCGGTGGCGCGGCACTGCTCGCCTTCTACCAGGAGGAGTTGACCGGTGGCACGCCGGCCGACGCCGCCGAGTGGTACGGCGCCGTGGCCCGGTACAGCCAGTCGACACAGGAGCAGGGGGCAGTCCGCTTCGCGGACCGCGTCTTCGCCACGATCCGCACCGGCGCGGCCGACGTGACGCGCGACGGCCAGCGGGTCCGGCTGGCCGCCAGTCCTTCCGTGCGGCCCGTGCAGGCGCAGGTGGAGCTGTTGCGCCTCAAGGCGTCCGCCGCCGCTGACACCGAGTGCCCGCCGACGGTGGACTGCACATTCGTCGCCGGCTCCCCGGCGGGCGGCCAGGTGTCGAACCGGCCCGCCAACGGCATCAGGATCGACTCCATTGTCATCCACGACCTGGAGTCCACCTACGACGCCGGGGTCAATAGTCTCTCCGACCCGAAGAAGACGGTTTCGACACACTATGTGATGCGGTCCTCGGACGGCGCGGTGACCCAGATGGTGCCGACGAAGGACATCGCCTTCCACGCGGGCAACTACTCCACGAACCTGCACTCGATCGGCATCGAGCACGAGGGCTACGCGGCACAGGGCGCGACCTGGTA
This sequence comes from Streptomyces sp. NPDC002306, assembly GCF_053593435.1. NCBI lineage: Bacteria > Bacillati > Actinomycetota > Actinomycetes > Kitasatosporales > Streptomycetaceae > Streptomyces > Streptomyces sp. NPDC002306. The sequence continues at coordinate 55,879 of NZ_JBSFCK010000033.1, read as the reverse complement.
CACCGAGGCGCAGTACGAGGCCACGGCCGACCTGGTGAAGTACTTGGCGGGACGGTTCGGCATACCCCTGGACCGACAGCACATCGTGGGCCATGACAACGTTGCCGGGCCCAACTCCTCGCTGGTGTCCGGCATGCACTGGGACCCGGGCAACGCCTGGGACCTGGGACCATTTCATGCGCCTGCTCGGCCGTCCGCTCAGCGGGCTGCGCGGCGTCCCCGACGTGGGTTCGGTCGTGACCGTCGACCCTTCCTTCGCCGACAACGTGCAGACCGTCGAGGTCTGCCCCGCCGACGACCCGACCGGCGCCACCCCCGCCTGCACGGACAAGCAGCAGGCATCGAACTTCGTCTTCCTGCGCACCGCTCCGGACGAGACCGCCCCGCTCTTCGGCGACCAGGCCATCCACGGCACCGGCGCGGGCACCGACCGGATCAGCGACTGGGGCAGTACCGCGCAGGCCGGGCAGCAGTTCGTGGTCGCCGAGGTGCAGGGTGACTGGACCGCCATCTGGTACAGCGGGTCGAAGGTGTGGTTCCACAACCCTGACGGGAAGAACGCCAGGACCGCCTACGGGGTGAAGATCATCAAGTCCGCGGGCAGCTCCGCGGCGGCCGTCTACGGGTCGAGCTACCCGGACAAGTCGGAGTACCCGGCCGGCCTGGGCGCGTCCACGCAGGCCCCGCTGAGCATGTACACCGTTCCGGCGGGCCAGGCCTACGTCGCCACCCGGCCGCCCGCCGCCACCGACGACTACTTCACCTCCGGAGCGGTCGTCATCGGCAGCAAGAAGATGTACACGGTCCAGTACAACCACCGTGTGGCGTTGGTCTACGCGAACGACGTCACCGCGACCACCGCGACCCATCACTGGGAGGACGGCGCGAACTGACGCGCACCTGCCGCGTGAGAGGGACCCGGCCGGGCGACGCCCCGGCCGGGTCCCTCCCCTGTACGCGGCGCGAACCGCACGAGGCGGGCGACCCGACCGGCTTGATACCCGGTCTGTGTACGAGCCAGGGCAAGGCGAGGCAAGGCTGGACGACGGAGGGCGGGGCGAAGGCAGGTGAGTGACGCAGATCATGGGCATCGCGGAGCATGGATCCTCCGCGTCGGACGAGGTCTTCTTGGCGGCATGAACGAAACCCGTGAAGTTCCCTTTCCCACTCCTTCCCACTGGATCGACGGCAGGGCTGTCCAAGGCTCCGGCGCGTTGTTCGATGTCGTGAACCCGGCCGACGAATCGGTGATCGCCTCGGTGCACGAGGGCACCGACGAGGACGTGGACAAGGCCGTGGAGGCCGCGCTCGCCGCCTTCCCCGCATGGTCGGCGACACCGGCGCAGGAACGCATCGCCGTCATGCGGCGTCTGTCCGAGGGCCTGCAGAAGCACGCGGAGAAGATCGCGGCCACGATCACCTTGGAGATGGGCGCCCCGATCACCTTCTCCCGGCAGGCGCAGGCGGGATTCCCGGTGGCGTCGATCCTGGCCGCGATCACCGCGGCCGAGCAGTTCGAGTGGACCGAGGTGATCGAGAACTCGCTCGTCATCCGCGAGCCGATCGGCGTCGTGGGGGCCATCACTCCGTGGAACTTCCCGCTTCAGCAACTGGTGACCAAGGTCGTCCCGGCGATGCTGGCCGGCAACACCGTTGTTCTCAAACCCTCGGAGATCTCTCCCCTCAGCGCCCGGATGTTCGCTGAGATCGCCACAGCGGCGGGTCTGCCCAACGGGGTGTTCAACGTCGTGCAGGGCACCGGCCCGGTCGTCGGCGAGGCGATCTCCCGGCACCCGAAGATCGACATGATCTCCTTCACCGGGTCCACCCGCGCAGGCCGGAGCGTCTCGGTCGCGGCCTCCGGCACGGTCAAGCGGGTCGCACTCGAACTGGGCGGCAAGGCCGCCCACATCGTCCTGCCCGAGGCGGACCTCGACTTCGCCGTCAACCGCGGACTGGCCTACGCGTGGGCCAACGGCGGTCAGGCCTGCGGCGCATACGTCCGTATGCTCGTGCCCGCGGATCTTCAGGAGACCGTGGTCGAGAAGCTCCGGGCCGCCGCTCAGGGGTACACCGTGGGTGACCCCGCCGACGAGGCCACACGTATCGGGCCGGTCGCCTCAGAGACCCAGCGCCGACGCGTCGATGCCTACATCCAACGCGGCATTGCCGACGGCGCCGTCCTCGTGGTCGGCGGCCCCGGTCGGCCGGAGGGCTTCGCGGCCGGCGCCTACGTCAAGCCCACGATCTTCTCCGACGTCGATCCCCGCTCGGTCATCGCCCAGGAAGAGATCTTCGGCCCCGTCCTCGTCGTCATCCCGTACACCGACGACGATCACGCCGTCGAGATCGCCAACGGCACCGTATACGGCCTGAGCGGCGCCATCACCGGTGACGAGGAGCACGCCATGGCGATCGCGCGGCGTCTGCGCGTCGGCCAGATCGACGTCAACGGTGGAAAGCACAACTTCCAGGCCCCGTTCGGCGGCTACAAGCAGTCCGGAAACGGCCGGGAGATGGGCCGTGCCGGTCTTGAGGAGTTCCTCGAGACCAAGGCGATCACCCGCTGACACAGCGCGACGACGGCGTCCGCGGACGATCACGCCCTGCGCACTGCCGTCGTCGACGATGACCTCGGCGGCGTACGCCTCTCCAGGGCTGTGACGTTCCTCCGACAGCACAGCCACGGGGGAATTTCGCAGCCCGGCCGCATCGCTGAAACGGCTGTCACCCCCTCAGCGACGGTGTTGCCGATGCGCGGACTTCGTACAGGCGCCTACGTCGCGGACGGCCGGATCGACACGCCTCACCGGGAACGACCCCGAGAGTTGGACAGCCATGGGAGACCGAGCCGCACTGGCAGCCTTTCTTCGATCACGCCGTGAAGCGCTTCAGCCGGAGGACGTGGGCCTGCCTCGTGGACGCCGCAGGCGCACCGGTGGGCTGCGCCGCGAAGAAGTCGCGGCGCTATGCGACATGTCGGTCGACTACTACGGCCGGCTCGAGCAGCCGCGAGGCCCCCGACCCTCGGAGCAGATGCTCGCCGCGATCGCCCGCGGCCTGCACCTGTCGCTGGAGGAGCGGGACCATCTGTTTCAGCTCGCCGGACAGGCCCTGCCCCACCGAGTGCGGCGCGGCGACCACGTCAATCCGGGGATGATGCGCATCCTGGACCGGCTGGAGGACACCCCCGCCCAGGTGATGAACCACCTGGGCGAGACCTTGAAGCAGACGCGCTCCGCAGTGGCACTGCTGGGCGAGCAGACGGCCTACACCGGGCTGGCACGCAGCGCCCACTACCGCTGGTTCACCACCCCCGCCCAGCGCCTGGTCCACCCCGAGAGCGAGCACGCGGAACAGAGCCGTCTGATGGCAGCAGACCTTCACGCCGCCTACACCCGCGACGGCGGCGACTCGCGTGCCGCGGAACTCGTCGACGCACTACGCGGGGAGAGTCCGGAGTTCGCCGGCCTGTGGAGTGAGCGCCCAGTACTGGGTCCCTACTGCGCGACCAAGCGCTTCCTGCATCCGGAGGTGGGAGCGCTGGAGCTGCACTGCCAGACGCTCGTCGACCCCGACCAATCCCAACGGCTCCTGGTCTACACCGCAGTACCGGGCACGGAGAGCCACACCAACCTGCAACTCCTGACGATCCTGTCCACCACCAACCAGACACCGGGTCCCGGCGGGCCGTGAGGCACTCCCCGGCCGGACACCTGTCCTCCTCGACTGCGGCCGTGGCGGTGTTCGTCTTCGTCCGCGCCCGCAAGCGCATCGTCTGAACGAGCCGGGCTCCGATGCTCGAGCGTCCTGTTGGGACAACGCCCTAACAGGATGCTTCTGGCAGTGGATTAGTCTCGATCATTCGTGATGGGTCCCCGACGGAGTCGGGGACCCATCACGCTGTCGGTGGGCGAGGGTGAGCAGGCTGAGTTCCCGGGTGTCCTCTCGGGTGGGCGGGTTCCACTGCTCCGGGATGCTGCTCTTGCTCGTTGGGACGCTTGCGGCTGCTGCTGGATGTGCTCGCCGAGTTCCGGCGATACCGCTGAGGATCCGATACCGGTGGCCATTGAGACGGGCCGCGGACGGCTGGTCGCCGCTCTGCGTACTGGAGAGCGGCCCATCTTGACCATCAACCCCCTCACAACCGCCCGCTACCGGGACCGGCACGGCGTCTCCCGCAAGAAGTCCGACCCCGGCGACGCACACTTGTACCCGCGAACCTCCTGCGTACCCGACATGCCCATGCACCGCCCGATGCCCGACGACGGCAGCCTCGCCCGAGCGATCGCGGTACTTGCCAGTGCCCAACAGTACGCGGTCAGTTCACGAGGGTCTGGTGGCGCCGGATCGCAGTGTCGCCACGCCCGTCACCACCCAGCTCGGCGGGCATGCGCAGATCGAGGTTCAGAACGCCGTCGGACGAGCGTGCCCTTCCAGAGGCCCGCCCGTGCTCTGCCGTCGACGGTCACCGTGGTCGTGTAGATGGGCGAGAACGACTCCCCGTCGAAGTCCTTCTCGGTGGACAGGTTGGGCAACCGACGATGGCGGCGCCAAGGGCCACATCGCTGCTGAGGGCGCATCCTTCATGCACGCTCGGTCTGGCGATGACTACGACGACGATGGCCCCGGGTCCAGCCTGTGGGACAAGGCGCAAGGCGCCGGCGACGAGGTCGGCGTCGGGCGCTACCCGCTGCTCTACGTGCCCGACGCGTGGGACGTGTGGTCAATGCTGGAACTCACCGTCCCGGGCGTCGAGCACCGCCGCGAAAGGACCGACAACGGCCGCACCTGCTGGATGCTGCACCAGGACGGTTCCTGGGCACGCGCCACCGCTTCAGGCCGTCTGGACCGGCCGGCCGTCCACCAGGGCGGGCCCCGCCGCCTCTGGGATGAACTGGAAGCCATCCGGGACCGGCTGAACACCGTGGGTTCCCTGCCTGTGTACGGCGCCGAGGCCACCATCACCCGCGGAGCCTGGACAGCCGTCCTGTAGCCGACTGCCCCCGCCCCAGACTGCGCCCCCGAACTCTCCCTGGCGCGGGGGCGCAGCCGTCGAGGTGTAGCAAGCGGCGGATGTTGACGTTCGGGCAGTGAAGGGGGTCGGCCTTTATGCCAACCCCGCAGTGATCCAGAGGAACGGTGCGACGACCGCTACCGTTTGGAGGTGGCCGCCGCCACCGAAAACTTTAAGACGCGCTCGAGCTGAGCAACGGGTTCGGCGGATTGCACCACCGCTGGACGGCCCTTTCACGTACTCCGAGGTGCCACCAGAGTGGACGCGGAAGGGTCCTGAGTGCTTCTACGAAGCTCTGAGAGAGAACTCCCGGCACGGAGCGTGTGTTGTCGGCGGCCGTAACGAGATGACGACGTGCGGCCGCGACCAGGGCCGAGTCATGGTTTCGGTCCACGGCTGCGGCCCGCTGCCCGTCAGGGGTACCCACTCTCGCTGGCAGACCACCCCTCTCTTCAGGGACCTCCAGTACTGCGTCGCCCATTGGCACATGACGCGAGAGAGTGGCAACGACGGCTGTTGCACGACCACGGCCTGCAGGCCACTGATCCTGGTGTCCAGGGCGCAGCGGGAGGCGGCCGTGAGTGATGCCGATCTCGAAGTTTCGCTCTGACCGCGAGTGCGTGATGACCGATAGTGCGGGCGAAAGGGGGTGTGCCAGAGTGAGAACCATGACCGATTCCGAGTCTTATGACGAGCTGACCCCACTCCTTCAGGGGTCCACTTCGGCGTCATGTTCCGTGAGAGCAGCCTCAGGCCGGAGTCTGGCAGCCGTTGCGGAGGTTCCCGAGGCAGCCGAGGTCCTACACCGGCTGTTGCTGGATGGTCGCGACACTTTCGTCACTCAAGAGACCGCGGAGGCTCTGCTCGAACGCTGGGATGTTCTTGGGCTGCGCATGGTGCTGGCCGCACTCGCCAGCGCGGATGACGACACTGGCGATCACCTGGATGCTGCGATCCTTAATGTCTGCTGTCAGTCAGAGGAGGACGGGGAGCGGCTCGCGGCACTGTGCTCGGCATTGACATCGGATGTGGATAGCGACGTGAGCGGGGAGGCTCGCAGGATTCTCGAACCACTGCGGTGACCTGACCGCTACCCACCCTGGATGACGATGCGGGTCCGGAGAAAGCTGAACGATGCCCGGCTGCACATCGCTCTCTTGGGTGTTTTCACGCGGTTGGCAGGCCCTTCGACGACGCCTGAGCTCCAGTCCAGGGTGAGTCCGGCGGTGACGGCTGCGAGGCTTCCGCGGAGGATGCCGGCGAATTCGCTGATGGACTTGGGTCCGTCCTCCTCGGCCTGGGGGATCCATTCAGTCAGCAGGAAGCCGCGCCGCTGGCGGAGGAGTTCGGCGAAGGCCCGGGGCGAGGTCACAAGCCCGGGCGATGTCCGGGCAGGCGAGCCGCACGTCCAGGAGACGGCGTTCGAGGTCGGGTGTCAGGGTGTCCTGTGGTCGCACGATCCAGCCGGTGATCTTGCGGGGGGTGGGGATGTCGGCGCGGACTTGTTCGGCGTTGCCAGCGCGGAGGGCCGCGAGGTGCCTGCGGACGACCCGGGCGGCTCCCTTGGTAGCCGCGTTCGCGGATCTCGAGGCACAGTCGGCTGGCGCTGACCTGGCCAAGGCTCTCGGTGAAGCGGCTGTCCAAGTGCTGTGGCGGCGTCGAAGTCCTGTCGGAGGAAGCTGGCGAAGGAGCGGATCGACGGCTGGCCACATCGCTCGGCCTGGCGGATCCACTCGCCGAGCAGGTGGCTGCGGCGGTGTCGAACCAGGTCTGTGAATGTGCGAGCGAGGTTGTAAGTCTGAGCGATTTCCGCGCAGGCGAGACGGGCTTGCTCCAGCCCGGCGGCGTGACGAGGCGACAGCGTGGCGCGCGGGCGCAAGCAGGCCCGGACCGCGCGTCGCGGTCCGGGCCTGCCCCGTGCGGTGCCGCGCTGCGGCATTGTTGCGTCAGCTCTGCCCGGTGTCGTCGCCCGTCTGCGCGGCGCCCTCAGGTGCGCCTGCCTTCTCGCGCATCTTGCGCACCAGCTCCGCCTTCTGGTCGGCTGCGGCCTGGCGGTCGCGGTTGCGGTGCGGGCCGTTGTTCTGCCGTTCGGCGCGGGACAGCTTCTTGCGCTGGCCGCCGCCCATGCCCACGGGGTTGTTGATGTTCTTGCTCACGGTCACGGGTTCTCCCGGTAATGATTTGAAGTGATCTGCGGATTCATCGGTGGGTGACGGGCGGCGACGTCGAAGGACGTCAGCAGGGGCCCATCACGCTCTCACTCGTAAATCGGCGTCTGGAAGAACATGACAAAGACATTACCTGCTTCCGTCGGCCTCGCATACCAACCTTTTCGCTGTCCTGGCGTCGGCGGGGCCTTTGGCGAGACCAGGGCGCTGTGAGAGCCTCGGTTCCCAGTTCCGTTGCCTCAACGCTCGGCGGCTTGCGACCGCAGAGCGTTCCGGGCCCTGGCCCGGGGGCCCCAGGGGGCGCTTGCGACGGTCGCCGGGGACGTGAGCCCCAGGGCGTCGTTGTCCTTGCCGTCCCGCATGTGGTCCAGCCAGCGTTCGTACCAGGAGAGGAAGTCCTGGGCGGAGGAGACGTTCGGGGGCCAGAAGCCGTTCGCGTTACCGGTGAGCATGCGGCCCGCGAGGGGGCCAGTCACGCCGATGAGGCAGAGGTCGGTGCAGCCCATCTCGATGATGTGGAGAAACCGGTCTCCTTGCAGCGCGTCCGGGTGGTTCACGTGATGGAATCCCCGCGGGGAGCCGTCCGGCGGCTGCCGGTCCATGGTGAACAGCCTGCACTTCTGGAGCGGAAGCAAGCCGTAGAAGGGGCCGGCTCCGCTGCCCCCGAGTTCGACGAGGAACTTTCGGTAGGCCGACGGCAATTCGATGTCGTGTTCGCCCTCGAAGACGTCCGCCTGCGCGGAACTGATGCGTGGGCCAACGCGAAACACGTGACGCTCGGCGCCCATCGAGTGGCTGCGCTGCACCTGGTACGGGACCTTCGCCAGCTTGGAGCGAATGCGCGATATGCGGGAGTCCATCGGAGGATCTCTTCTCTCGTCCGCCGCCACTCTACCGGCCCGCCCGAATGACACAGCTCCAGATGTCTGGAGAACCGTCCCACTTCGGCACCGCTGCCCAGGCCGGCTTCAGAGTCAGCCTGGGAGTGGGGGAGGTGAGCATCGGTTCCGGAAGCGTCCACATCACGCCTCATGCATTCCACCCGGCGGGCCTTTCGTCCGGATGCCACGCCGGCCACCGCCGGATAGCGTGCCGCTTCGGGCGGTGGGCAGGTGCAGCAGCTGTCTCCGGTGGTGCAGGCCCTGCCGTCGATCGCGGCGTTGGTGGAGTTGCAGGGTGCCCTGCCCTACTACGGCACCGACCCGCACCACCTGGGAGAGGTCCTGCGGGTGCGCACGGTCTCGCGGCTTGGTGTCGATGTCCGCGTCGGCGTCGGGCCGTCAGTGACTGTCGCGGCCACCGCTTCCGCGTAGATCCCGGAGCCTGGCGGCGTCACATCATCTCCGACCGGGCCGTCGACTGCCTGGCCGGGCTGCGGGTCGACGCGCTGCATGGCATCGGGCCCCGCCAGGCCGCGGTGCTGAGGGAGTACGGCATCCATTCGGTCGGGCTGCTCGCCGCTGTCCCGGCCGCGACCGTGCAGCGGCCCCTTGGGCGGGAAGGCCGGGTGCTTGGCCGCCGACCGTGCCCGCGGCATTGACCCGCAGCCGGTCGTGGCTCGTGCTGTGCCTGCTTCCGCGACCGTCCGCTGCGCCTTCGACCGCCACGCTCTGGACGGCGCCGCCGTCCGTTCCGCTCTGCTCGGCCTGGTGGTGCTGCTCGGGATGCGGCTGCGCCGGCGCGGGCAAGCCGCCCGCGGCTGGAGCCTGGCGCTCATCTTTGTCGGCGGCAGTAGTTGGGAGCGGACGCGCCGGTTGAAGGAGCCGTCGGCGCACGACGACGACCTGCGCATGCTTGCCTACCAGTTGATGGACGGGGCCGGACTGCAGCGCGGACGGTTGACCGGCCTGGTCCTCAAGGGCGAGGACTAGGCCGACGGCGGCCATGTCGCGCAGCAGATCAGCTTCGACAACGTGCGCGAGGTGTGCCTGGTCGCGGAAGCGGCCGGCGACCGGATCCGGGACGAGTTCGGCCCCGGTGTCATCGGGCCGCCGCCGTCCAGCGGCGTGCCTCATGAGCCCGCCCGCCTGCCGGGCGCCGTGAAAGGGGCGTGGCGCATGCTGCTTCAACCACCCGGATCGATCACCACTTGGCCGTCGAGCTGCCGCACTGACCGTACGTGAGCGGCAGTCGACGACGTCGTGACCGCCCGAGGCATCCCACCGGGCAGTGTGCGAGCTGTCCGTACGGGGCGTGAGCGGATGTACATCGTCCTGGCGCGGGATGTCAGCCATACTGCGGTCCCGGCGATATGCGCCTGCACTGGAGCGGGGACACCGGCTGGGCCGCCGCCCTGAACTGAAGCTCCCGCACCCCCAGGCCGATCCGCCCGCTCACGCCGTGCGCCGCGTCTTCGCCACGCCCGAGGACGTCGGAAAGGTGGCCGCTGACCTGGTGCGGAACTGGCGCCGCCCGGTGGGGAGTTCGCAGCGGAATGGGAGACAGCGGGCGAGGCGCGCACCGCGCTCGACGCCTTTCACCGGCACACGGTCGGCAATATCCTGTCCGTCGGCCGGGCGGACCACAGGGGTGGCACGGTGGTGCCGCCGTAAACCTGCGGCCAACGGTGAGCGGTAGCCGACAAAGGAGCCGCGGTTCATACACATCTCGCCTCTCGCCGTCGTTCAGCACGTCGGCTTCGCCAGGAGTGACCTGGCCCTGGACGCTGACAGCGTTTGTGCGCCATGACGACGGACTCTGCGCTGAGCATGCGTTTCCGTGAACGGCGCTGAGCGGCCTGGTCCTTGCGCCGTTTTGGGCCATCAGGGTGGCCGTGATGTGGCTTCCAGTGCCGCGACAGCACGCTGCGCGTTCCCGAAGAGACGGAGTGGCACGGCGAATGCGGCCGCTGCTGAGGACACGCGTTGCATCACGGCGAGGTGGCATGACCAGTTGGTACGGAGACGGCAGGGCGCTGTGCGCTGAATTCGTCGAGTTGATCACCCTCATGCGGACACATCCTGCGGATGCGGCAGGCGTCGCGAGCCTCGGAAAGCTGCGGCCACCTGGGGTGTTGCCGCTGGCTCAGTCGGATCCGCCCGCCTCACGGTCCGCATGCAGTGTCGTTGCAGGCCCCATTTGACCTGGCAAGTTCCTGATCCTGGCTGCCAGGTTCCTCCTGAAACGCCCCGACCACCTCGCTGCCTGCTGGGTGCTGCAGGCGTTGATGGTGAGCCAGTGCGGCCGCTTGCCCTCGTGGGCGACGGTCACTTTACCGGGCTGAGCTTGTTTCACGTCCGAGCCGGCCGGGGCCCGCGCAAGGCTCGTGCCCGCGAAGTCGTTGCGGTTCGGGCCGTCTGCCGCCGCCTTCACGGTGGCCGGCTGGCTGTCGGGTGGTTCTGGACGCGGGACCTACGGGTCTTGGCTACCGCCGAGTTTGGTTGATCAGGCGCTGGTGGGCGGACCCGCCCAGTGTTGGTTGTAGCGGCGTGCCGCCCGGTCGTTGAGTGCACTGCCCGCCCGGCGCAGGGCCCGAGCCCAGGCGCCCCCGGCGGAGGCGTCTAGGGCGTGCCCCTGCTTCATCGGCGCCCCCTTCTCGGTCTGCTCGGGCGCCGCAGGCAGGACACGGGCCGCCAGCCCGCTCGCCCGCGTCACCAGGCGGGGCGCGACCGCGTGCGCGAGCGAGCCGACGCGGGCCGCCGGGGTCATCACCAGCCGGGTCCGCCTGCGTTCCACGGCGCGCACGATCTTCTCCGCCGCGCGCTCGGCGTCCATCGACAGTAGCGGCATTCCCGCCAGGGCCGAGAACCAGGCGAACTCCGCCTCCGGCCGGCCGCCGAACGCCGCCTGCAGGTGTGAGCCGGTCCGCATCAGCCCGGGATGGACCGTGGTGACGCTGACCGCACTGCCTGCGGTTTCCTCCTGCAGGCCCTCGCCGAGCGCGCGCACTGCCGCTTTGGCACAGGAGTACGGCACCAGGTGAGGCACCGCGAGCAGCCCGCCGACCGAGCCCACCAGGCCCAGACGACCGCCCGCCGGACTGCTCCGCAGGTAGGGCAGTGCTGCGAGCGCGGTGTGGAGGGTGCCGTCGAAGATGGTCTCCATGGCGTCGTTGAACGCCTTCGTCCCCGCCGACTCGGCGGGCGTCACCTGGATCACTCCCGCATTGGCGATCACGAGGTCGAGGCCGCCCTCCTCCTCTGCTGTCTGCCTGATCGCGGCGGTCACTGCGTTTTCGTCCCGTACGTCGCAAACGATCGGGCGCGCGGTGCTGCTGGTGTGGTCCCGTACCCAGGTCACGGCCCGATTGAGTTCGTCGGCATCCCGGGCCAGCACGGTCACCCGGTAGCCCCGCTCAGCCAGCCGGGCCGCGATCAGCAGCCCCAGACCACGGGAGCCGCCCGTCACCAAGGCCGAGAGCCCGTCGGTCACGGATCGGAATCGGCACGTCGCCGGCATGTCGTCACCTCGCTACTCGACTGGCCACTCGGTCAGGAACTTCATTCGGGAAGGCCTGGTGCGGTCTAGCCACGGGTTTTGGTCCGCAAGCCATCGCGCCCCGCGCCACCACGCCGAGTACCCCGACCGGGTGGCGAGACCGGCTGCGGCGGCGCGCCTGCGGATCGTTGTGAGCATGCGGGTCACCCGGCACCGGATTCGGTGCAGCCGGTCCGACGGCATGCGAAATCCTCAGGTCCCGCGCTATCCTCCGCTGCGTTTTCCGGGCGGCTCTTGAGGGTCCACGCCAGTGGTGGCGGAAGCGTCCTTCGTCCCGCTGGGCCGATGGGACCGGCCTAGGGGGCCGGTGTCGTGCATGCCCTTCTCCGTTGAGCTCTTACTCTGATCTTCACCGCGCCTGCTGCTGCTCTTGGTGGGCTTTCCGTGCGGGTTTCCCGCCTCTTCCTTGGAGACCGTCCGTCCGGAGCCTTTGGGCGGCGCGTACTTGTCTGCGTGGAAGGAACGGTGGGCGCTGGGGTTTTCCTGCTGGTCAGTCGTATCTACATCCGGCGACCAGCCGTGCTGCTCGGTGCCTTCGTGACGGCTCTGAGCCTTGCCCTGCGTAGTGCGGGACGTATTCGGCTTCTTGGTCATGGTCTTGCCTGCTGTCTCTCGGGATGGCACACGCGCGAGTGTTTGACCTGGGCGAAATGGTCCTCTCCAGTGGTGCGGCAGATGCCGGTCCGGAGCGAAGGCGTGCGGTTCGGCCCCGGAGGTGCGGAGCGATCCATCGGCTGCAGGGGGATCACCAATAGTGGCGTCGGCCGGCAACGGCGTGTCCCGTTGCGCCGACGATCCATAGGACGGCGCCGATAACCACAAGGACGATCCCGATTGTCCACAGGATGGATATCCCGGTGAGGAAGCCGACGATGAGCAGAACAACGCCGAGGATGATCATGGCCTCTCCTTCGGGGAGCAGGGCCTTCCGCAGTGAACTGCGATGAAGGGCGGGAGGGTATGGGCACGGGTGCGGCCGGTCGTCTCCCTATTCGGTGCGGTGTGGTTTGTGGCGGGCTACGCGCAGGCGGGCCTCAAAGGGCATGTCGGAGCCAGTGCAATGCTGGACGGTGCGCAGTGGCCCCTTGCAGAGGGCATCGAGGGCCGCGTCGGGTGCCCCGTGGGGGGTGAGAGTGAGCCTGACGCGGGTCCGGGGGCGGGCAGGTCGTCCGGTGATACGTACGGCTGCCTGTTTGACCCCCGGCAAAGCGCCGGCTTCGGCGGCGATCGCGTTGCTGAGCACGTCGTCGCGCAGTTCGATGCTGCCATTGCGTGAGGTTGTGCCGCCGACGGGCAGCGCTCCGGGGTGGCATTGGCGCAGTTGGGCGAGCAGCCACCACAGGGCGAGCAGGAGGACGAGGGTGAGCGCTGCGATGACAGCCGGCCACCACCAGTCCTGGTTGCTCCAGCGGACCCGCTCGGCGGAGCTGAGCAGGACGTCGTTCTTGTTCGTCAGGGGCCAGCCGAGAGGTGGGACCAGATTGTATTGCCGGTAGACGTCGAGCCCGGCGAAGAGGATGAGCATGCCACCGCCGAGGAGGACGAGTCCAGCGAGAGCCAGCAGGATGCGGTTGGCTACGGGTCGCGGCGTCATGGAGGAGGCTCCGGTCCTGAGGTTTTCGGTCAGTTGCGTCGCCGTAGAGCGACGGCGATGCGGGGTGGGCTCGCGAGGGCGAGGCGTTGGCTCTCATCGTCGAGGGCGGCGGTGAGGTCCTCCCTCACCTGTCGGGGGTCGCCGAAGCGGACGTCTGCGCGGGCGCTGACGTGGTGGCGGTGCACCGTGATGTGCGCCCTGCTGACCCCGGGTACCCGCATAGCGGCATCGCGCAGCAGGCTGGCTGCGCCGTTGCGGTCCAGGAAGGCGCGCAGCCGGGGCACGGGTGAGCGCAGGGGCAGCCAGCGGCGCAGGCCGGGGGTGAGGGCCAAGACGATCAGCCAGACGCCGGCGAGGGCTGCCACGGCTGCTCCGGTGAGCATCCAGATGTCATTCATTGGGCGGGTGGCCAGTTCGGCAGTCAGGTTCCGTCGCCAGGCTGCCGTATTGCGGCCCGCCCGTACGGCGACCACGTCGAACAGCGCCACGGCCGCCCCCAGAAGAATCAGCGTGGCGACCAGCGCCGAGGGGAGGCGGCGTGCGGACCACGGGCGGCGGGCCCGATACCCCTTGCCATGGTTGCCGGCCCTCGACTCCGTTGAAGGAGGCGGGTCCTCCTCGGACGGCGGCATAGTGACGTGACGCGCGAGTCTGCGGGTGGGAAGGTCCAGGTCGGGTCTCATGAGGGTCCCTCTTCCTGCGCGGCGCGCTTGGCTGCCCGGGCCGCGCGCGGGCTCACTGGACCCGTCCTCGGTTCGCGCCGAAGGCGGTTACGAGCCGCCGGACGGTGACGGTGACCTCCCCTACGTCGAAGCCGGTCAGCTGAGCCACCCGTTCGGCGACGTCATCCTGGATTCCCTCGCAGACGCGGGGGATGTCGATGGGGTACGGCAGGTCCATCTCCAGGTGCAGACGGGCCGATCCGGTGGCGACGGCGGCGGAGGCGCAAGGTGCTTTCGGTCCGCTCCGGTCGGACGGCATGGCGGCGCGCCGTGACTGGGCCGTGTGCGCGGCGTGGGCCGCGATACGGGCGACTGCCCTGTCCCGGATGACGGTGGCGCCCCGCTCGGCCGGGGGCGACAGGCCGGGCTGTCCGCCCAGGGGTGGGGAACCGGGCCGGGTGTTCACCGCTGCCTCCGCGCATGCAGGTCGAGGTCGCCCTGTATGACAAGGCCGGCGATCAACCCCACCGCGCCCAGGACTAGGACCAGCAGAAATGCCCAGAAGCCGCCGAAGTAGGCGGCGAAGCCCAGAGCCATCCCGGCCGCGAGGCCCGTGGTTGCTCTGTTCATCGTGTACTCACCCCTCTCACGAGCGTCGTCCGTGTCGCCGAGGGACGCGGCGGATCACCTCACGCGGCCCTGGTCCGGTTCGGGCTGCTCCTCCTCGTCGTCGTCGGGGAGGTGGACGTCGTCGACGGTGATGTTCACCTCGACGACCTCCAGGCCCGTCATTCGCTCCACCGCGCTGATCACGTTGGCGCGTACGTCGCCGGCGGCGTCGACGATGGAGACGCCGTACTCGACGACGACGTCCAGGTCCACGGCCGCCTGGCGTTCGCCGACTTCGACCTTCACTCCTTGGGTGACGTTTTCGCCCGCGCCGGGAACGCGCTCCCGCATGGCGCCGAAGGCGCGGGCCATCCCCGCTCCCAGGCTGTGGATGCCCGATATCTCGCGGGCGGCCGTGCCCGCGATCTTGGCCACCACGCCGTCCGCGATGGTGGTCTTCCCCCGTGTCTCGGCCGGAGCCGTGGCCCCGGTACGGCTCCTGAGCGCGCTCACGCCCGTGCCGGGCCCGTTGCCCGCGCCGACGCTGGTGATGTTGTCCGTCATGGCTGTCGCCTCGATCGGTTGGAGAGGCACCTGCGTGGTGCCCGTCGAACGTTGGACACCAGCGGCAGCAGACTCCTCACACACATTAGGTGTGACGTGCATCACATATTCGAGTCTGGGTACGCGCACATTCCGAGCCCTGCGCGGGAACACCATGATCGAAGGAACTGCTTCAGCGTGGCCAGGATGCGACCTGCCGGACGGGCTGCTGGCCGTACGGGCGGCCGAAGGAGACGAAGACTCCTTTGCCGTTCTCGTCCAGCGGCACAGCCGGCCCCTCCTGGCCCTGGCCCGTTGCATGCTCGGCAACCCCCAGGACGCCGAAGAAGCCGTTCAGGACGCCTTCGTCAGCGCCTGGCGGCGCTTGCCCGAGTACCGCCAGGACGCCGAGTTCCGGACCTGGATGTACCGGATCACCGTCAACCGCTGCCTGACCATGCGCCGACGCCGACCGCCCGCCCTCCCCCTGAACACCGCCGGCGAACCCGCGGCGGGCGACGCATCGTGCCAGCCCGCCCGAGCCGCCGAGCAGGACGCGGCCACCGCCGCACTGTCCCGCGCGCTCGCCGGACTGGACGCGGGACAGCGAATCTGCTGGATCCTGCGCGAACTGCAGGGCCTGCCGTACAAGGAGATCGCCCACGTGACACGGACCAGCGAGCAGACAGTGCGCGGCAGACTGTTCAGGGCGCGCCGATCCCTGCAGGAGGCGATGGGCCCATGGCGCTGAACAACCCGCACACACGGCCGTGCACGCCGCCCGGAGCGGACAGGCTCGGTGCCGGCCCGGCCGCCGGGGCGCGGCCGTTCGCTGACGATGAGGTGCTGCCCTGTGGTCGCTTGCTCAGCCGGGTCTGGGAGCAGGCGGACGAGGCCCGGGCCGTGGAGCCGCACACGGCGTCCTGCCCTCACTGCCGCGAAGCCGCAGAGGGACTCGCCGCCGTGAACGCAGCCGCCCAGGCGCTGCGTGCCGAGGATCCTCCCGGCCTGCGCGCCCTCACCGACCGTGTCATGGACGCCGTCAGGGCAGAGGCCCGCCTCGGGCGGCTGCTGCCCCTGGCCGACCCGGACCGTGACCTGCGGATCGCCGAAACCGCCGCCGCGCAGGTACTGCGGGAGGCGGCAGACACAGTTCCCGGCGCGAGGGCCGCAGCCTGCAAGCTCGTACCCGAAGGCCAGGGCGCGGGCGTGCGGGTGACCATGACCCTTGCTGTCACCCTCGACCACCCCCTGCCCGACCGGGCCGACCAGGTGCGCCGAACGGTCCTCCACTCGGCCAGACAGGAATTGGGGCTCACGGTCACGGCCGTCGACCTCACCGTGGTCGACGTGCTGGAGTCGGTTCCGCAACACCTCCTCCCCGGCCTCCCAACCGGTGGTGGCACGTGATGACGACTGTCCGCACGACCACTTTGCTCAGCGTCGCGGCCGAGGCGGCCCTCGCCGTGCCCGGCGTGGCGGGCCTGCAGCCGCGCCTCGCCCACCGTCTCGCGGCAGTGGTCACACCCACCGGAGCGGGCGCCGCTTCACACCGCACGCCGCCCGAGGCAGGCATCCGCGCCGACCGAGCGCCCGACGGTTCGGGATGGGACATCGAGGTGCGCTGCGTCATGGCCGAAGGCTTGCGGACGCTGGACACCGCCAAGAACGTACACGACCGGGTGAGGGCCGCCGTCATCGCTCACCTCGCCGCCCTCGATGCCGCGCAGCAAGTGACCGTCGTGGTCACGGTGACTCGTATCGCGGGCCGGTGCGGCCGCCCTGCCGAATAGCCGTGGCGGCTCCTCGCTCCGGCGCTACCGGCAGCGGTGTGGGGTGGCCCGGGCGGTCGCGCTCGGCAACGCCTCCGTGATGGGCGCGCCGTGCGCCCTGGTCCAGCACGTCAGGAAAACGATGATCCGGACCAGGGAGCAATGCGCTGCAGGACCAAGCGATCACTGACCTTGTTCACGTGCTGGTGAACGTGTTGGGCTGGGCACAGACGGTGGGCCCGGACCGCGCGTACACGAATCCGGGTCCGTCGTGCAGAGTGTTCCGCCCGCGCGGGCATCTGCGGGTGGGTCAGGACTTGCCGCGGCTGGTGACGAAGTCACGGGCACGGTCCACCAGGCCGATCCCGGGAGCGAGGAGCTTGTTCGCGGGCGCCGTGTCGGGGGCGGAGGGGTGCGGGCGGGTGGGGGCCATGGACTTGGCGCGACGGACCTTGTCCCCGAGATCGTCGAGCATGTCGGAGGAACAGGCCTGGCGCAGCAGGGGGAAGAGGTTGTCCTCCTCGTCCCGCACGTGGGCCCTCACCTCGTCCATGAGCTGCGGCAGTAGCGGGCTCCCCACAAGGTCATCCGTGTCCGTCTTCTCGAGTTGCTTGAGGATCTTCTCGACCCGGCCGTGATCCGCGATCTCCTTGTCCGCGATCCGGTCGCCATCCTCGATGTGCTCGCGCACCGCCGGGTACAGATACTGCTCCTCGGCGACCGAGTGGCGCACGATTTCGATGGTGACCTCGTCCACGAGATCACGCAGTTCCTGCGTACCGCCGGTCATCGCCTGGATCTGGCCGAACATCTCGTCGACCTCTCGGTGGTCGGCCATCAGTTCCTCGATCACATTTCCGCCGTGCCCCATCGCACATCCACCTCTCGCTGGTCACCCCTGGGCCGGGGTCTCGGCCCAGGAGAACTTGTTGCAAGGCACCGATGAGAGACGTCTCCAGGGACGGTTGGGCCCCGGAGGCGTTGTCGTCGAACGGTGCACTCTGTACTCGGCTCCGGGGATCTCTGGGTGATCCCCGGAGCCCGTGTTGTTGCCTGCACGACGCTGCGCATGAGTGATCGCCCGCTCATGCTCGACGGCTCGCCGCGTCCGACCGGGGAAGTGAGGTCAGTGGTGACGCTTCTCCTGGCTCGCCTTCCCGCCCTTGTGGCCCGCTTCTCGGGCCTCTTCAGACGAGAACTGGCCGGCCGTACCCTTTCCCTCGGTCTCAGGGCCGCGCTTCGACGGAGCCTGACGCGTCTCGCGCTGCTTGTCGGGGTCCGCGTCCTTGCCGGTGCGACCGCTCTTGTGCTCAGCCATGGTGACGCCTCCTGCGAAGTCGGAACTCTGGGTGACTTCAGAGTCACACGCTGCCAAAAGGGCGGCATCTTGGATCGTCACCGTGAGTAACTCGTTCGCAAACTCCCGACCATCGGCGCCTGCACAGGAGCTGCCCGGGCATCGGAGTGCTTTCGCGACTCGAGGCGGCGCACCATGTGAACCTGACACTGACCTTTGCCTGCAGCACCTTCCGCTACATCCGAACAACCCTTCTGCCACCCGGTCCTGACCTTTGTGCACGCGCGCCGTCCCTGAATACCTCGGAGTGCGACAGGCGTATGCGGCCGTCCGCTGCAACACATGAAGGGCCTTCCCGGAGAAGGGCGTGTCCCTTTCAGCCCTTGTGATGAGTGCTGTGTGGCGCTTGGTGGCAGACTCCGTCGCGGACCATGTTCAGGTGCATAGCGACCACGGGCCGGGCCGTTCGGGCCGCGGCGACCACACCGGCGTTCGTTCCGTGCGCGATCTCCTGGTCGATGGCGGCCAGCGCCTTGCGGTGAGCGCCGTCCTGGGCTTTGAGCCACGCCTGATCGTAGGCGGAGCTTCCGGCCTTCGACTGCACCGCCTTCAGAGCCTTCTGCTGTGCCGCAGATGGTGCCGACGGCAATTTGGTGTGCGTCTTGTCCGCCAGCTTGCGCACCGAAGCGTCCAACTTGGTGTGGTCGAGAACCAAGGTCTGTCCAGCGTTCTTCACGCACGCGGTTGTGGCGTGCTTGCCGGCATCTCTACCGGCGGCGATCTCGGCGAGGTTGCCCTGGTGAACCTGCATGAGGAAGGCATGGTCCTGGCTCGCGGGAGAGGCTGCCGCGATGGCTTGAGGGGCGGAAAGGCCCGCCAGCGACGCTGCCGCGACAAGGGTGACGAGGGTGTAACGGCGCATGAGATCAACTCCTCGGTTCGATCAGGCCCGCGGGGCACGGGCCGTCTGATAGTCGGACATGGACGCCCCGCTTGAGTCGCGACTACGGGTGCCACATCCTGAACATCCGACACCTTTCAAAAGGGGATATTTCTGACTCGTGACGGCCCGGCGGCCGGCTTCGAACGGGGGTGAACCCGCCATGGGCCGTGAAGAGCGGTACGGCTTCGCGCAGTCCTAGCAGCGGGGCGGCGGTCTGCTGGCGTGCCCTGACTGTGTGCTGCAGTGACGTCGGTCCATTCTGCCCGGCAGGCCCTGATGAGCCGTCAATGCAGGCAACTGCCACGCACGTCAGCCGTCGCCGACAGGCCGACGCGGGCCCCACAGGTGTGGCGCACGGCAGCAGGCGCACGCAACGCGTGGTGCCGGAACGCGTGACGGCAGCCCGCGAAGAGCGGCGCGGTGCCTTACTGCGCTCCCATCGCAGAGGGTCGCCGCGTACGGTGAGGAACCCTCGGTGCGCGAACTCGCCGCAGCGGTCGGGCTGCCCCTGTCGACGGTCGTGAGGAGTCCCTGCAGGCCCGGATCGGGCGTGCTCTGTCAACGACGCCAGACCCCGTACCGTCACGGGCGATGGTCAGCGGCCGCAGTGCGGACACCGGCGGCTGCGCCACCCACGGATCGCGACCTCGGTGCCCGCGGCCCGCATCCGGATCAGGTGGTGGCTGACCGTCGACGGAGACAAGCCGACCGCGTCGGCCAACTCCCGCACCGACGGGTCCTCGCCGTACGCGGCGATCCATTCGCGATGAGCACGCGCCAGCGCCCCGCGCCACTCGGCGCCGGATGTCATGCGTGGGCCGCCTGCCGGGCGAGTTCCTTCGACGTCATGCGGGCCGCCGGCGTCCGGGCCGGACCCTGCCAGAACGGATGTGCGGCGATTTGGCGGGACACCTCTGCAGACGCCGCCGCTGCATGGCGGTGCCCTGTGCGGCCGGAGCGTGGGAGAAGGCGATGGCGCCCAAACGTGGCAGCGTCCACTGGTCGGAGTGAGGTGCGGGGTGAGGTGCGGCCACCGGTAATCAAAGCAGGGGGCGAGCGAGTGGTGGCCGCAGGCAGTGCGGACGTGCTGTCCGCGTGTCCACATGGAGCGGGCGGAGGCCTCGGACCCGCAGCCCGCATCGGGTCAGGTGCTCGTCGACGAGGACAGCCCGACCGCCGCGCCCGCTCAAGGGCCGGATCGGCTGATCAAGCTGTTGGCAAGCAGACTGGCAGACGGAAAGGCACGCGGGGCAGCCTGCGGGGGCGGTGCGAAGATCCTCTTCTTTTGGCGCCGGGTGGCGCGCCGACTGCCGCGCCCTAAATTCCTTGCAGGTAGGGGGTCGCGACTCACGGCACCTTCTTACGTCCCCATCGCGCCATGCTCCGCAGGACTGCGTTGCGTCCCCGGTTGGGTACGACCCAAAGGGTCTCGCCTCGGACACCCCAGCGTTCCAACAGGGCGTTGGCTGCCATGAAGCCACTCGTCGCCGCTCGTTCCATCAGGGCCACGGGCAATTCCGTGCGGACTAGGTCGCCGGCCACCATCAGGCCCGGGTCGGAAGTGCGGACGGGCGGGCGGTCGCTGTATCCGCCGACTGGGAACAGTGGGCAGTCGGCCCGCCATTCGTGCCGCTCGTCGACGATCTTCGCCGCGCTTGTCTCCGGATAGACGGCATGCAAGTGCGAGACCAGACGCTTTTGCTCCGCATTTCGGGCCGCGTCCTCCGGCCGGGCGTAGGCGTGAAGCTCCACCACTGATCCGCCGGTGCGAGCGGCCCAGCGGGACGCCTCGCCCTCCCATCGCTCGAGGACGCTGACGTTGTCCAGGCTGCCGTAGCCGCTGGTACCCAGGAAGCCTGGTCGGTCACGGGCGACTGGTCGGTCGAGCCAGAGCCGCGAGACCAGGAATGGCGGCGCATTGCGCAAGCGTGCCACCCGGTCCCGCCATGGTGCGTCGGCGAGGTGTGGAGAGTTGCCGACGACGGACCGCAGGCCGGACGTGTCCAGGGCCAGGACGACCGTGTCGTGCCGCTCCTCCGTATCCTCAGTGCCGATGATGAAGCCGCCGTCGGCCGTGGGCATGACGCTCTCCACAGATGTGGAGACACGGACATCGACGTCGTGAGCGCACAGATAGGCGGCCAGGGGTTTCCAAAGAGCCTCGGGAAAGGGTGCGTCGGGCACGTCGAAGAGCAGTCCCTCGGCCGAGCCGAGGAAGTAGATGTGGAACATCAGCACCATTTCCGCTGCGGACAGCTCTCTTGGGTCCGCGAAGAAGCTGCGCGAGAAGACCTCGAACGCGAGGTGGTGTGCGGCTTCCGGGAAACGGATCGACTCGAGGAAGTCGTACGCGCTGACGGCGTCAAGGTGCTCGTACACCTCGGGGACGCGGACGTCGAGGAGGGGCAGGGCGGCGACCGCGTTCATGCGGACCAGGTCGCGGAGGGCGAAGGTGGGGCTCAGAGCGACGAATCCGAGCGCGCTCCAGGGCGGGGTGCGCGGGACCCTGCGGAAGCTGTCCTGCAGCCCCCCGCTGTGGCGCAGCGGATAGTCGGGGAGAGCTGCCATTCCGTGCAGCCTTGGATCGGTGCGCCGCAGCAGTCCGCGCAGGTTGTAGTACTGACGGAAGAAGGCGTGGAAGCCTCGGCCCATTGTCACCGTGGTTCCGTCACAAAGACTCGCCGGCCAGCCGGCCAGACGCCCGCCGATATGAGGTTCGCGCTCGTAAAGCGTGACGCGCACGCCTCGTTCCGCGAGGGCTGTTGCGGCCGCGAGCCCGGCAATGCCGCCGCCCACGACAGCGGTCGTCGGGGGCGGGTCACCGGCGACCCGCAGCGCCCCGGGGACGGGGGTCAGCATCACAGCCCTCCGGTCCCTGCCGCGACGGGCCAGATCCTGACGCTGAGGCGAACTCATCGGTCGGTGACCGCATCGTGGACTGCACGTCTGGCGACGACAGTATGGGTGATGCCGGTCTGCCACCCTGGCAGAGGCAGAACTCGTACACGGTCAAACCCCGCCGACCGGACTCGGCCGCCGAACTCCTGCGCCGTGTCGAACTCGACGACGGTGCGCCACAGATGGCGATAGAGCGCACCGTCCCCCAGTGCGCTGGCAATGGGGAGCACGATGCCGCCGCATACCGCTGTCCAAACCGCGCGATGGGTGACCCGGCCACTGAGGATGTATTCGTGCACCGCGAGCCGCCCGCGCGGTAGGAGCAGATCGTGCACGGTTGCGAGCACGTCGTCGGGGTCGGCCGTGTTGCGGAACAGGTAGGCGGCGAACACCGCGTCGAACGCTTCCCCTACGCCCGCTTCCGGTAAACGCTCCACTGGAGAGTGGACAAAGCTGACGTTGTCTGACCAGGACTTGGCGACCGCCCGCTCCAGCATGCCGGAGGAAGCGTCTACAGCCGTGATGTCCGCATCGGGGAGCACGGCGGCAAGTGCGGCGGTGGAAGCCCCTGTACCACAGCCGAGGTCGAGCACTCGCCTGCCGCGCCCTCCGTCCGGCAGGCCAAGGCGCCGCGCGGAGCGTCGAAGATGGGCGTGGTAGCCGGGATTGGCAGCCACCATCACGTCATAGGTACGCGCGGCGTGGTCGAACGCGGCGGCCAGGGTTTCGTCGCGCAGCAGGATCATGCGGGCTCCGTGCGTTAAGTGTTGGGCGGCCCGGGAGGGCTGCGGTAGGCGGAGACGAAGGTCTGCGTCCGCGTCCCAGGTTCCGGTAAGGCGCGGCATGAAGGCAGCGGTCACTTCCCCCACCACCTATCAGCGATCTCACGCAGGCGTGCAAGCGATGCCGGCTACGCCGACTAGGGCGGCGAGTACTTCCTCGAGCTCACCGGTTTCATCCCGAGACGTGCCACGCGGTCGGTCAGTGGGCCGGATCTGCAAGGCGGTCACTGTGCAGGAAAGGGGCGGCGGGGCAGGTATGTGAGCTCCGCTGCGGCGCGAAGTATCGGCAGCACAGGGGTGTGAAGACCAACAAGAAGGTCTTCGTGGAGGCGGGTACGACCGTCAAGGAAACGCAACAGCCGCTCCATTGGAACCCGTGTGAAAAGGTGTGCGAAGAAGGCGGCGCCATCCACCCGGCCGCTATCCAGGGCGCGTAGCATCACAGCGTCCATGGCGCGAGAGCGCGCGGAATGCGCTGGTGGCGGCAGCGGGCGCCGCCCCGACAGCAGCGCGCTGGCGACGGCTTCCGTCTGACGCTGCAAGCCGGCGAAGGTGTAGCCCGTCGACGGCCGGGTCGCGCCCCCGGCGGCGCCGATGCGGAAGATTGACGGCGCGATCTGCCGGGCGAACGGAGCATCGGTCATGGGGATGGCGCCCGTTTCGGTCGAGATGACCTCAAGGTCAAGGAGGCCGAGGACGTCTTCGGTGTAATGCCGGAGCGCGGTTTCGTAACCGTGCCGGGACAGAACCGACGGGGAGAATTCGGTGTACTCCACGAGAGCCTGACGGCGGCTGATGGGCAACACGTATCCGAACGAGAGGCCCCGTGATGGTTGCGGCACGCGGAAGTCCATGAGCTCGACTGTGCGGGGGTCGAAGACCGGCCGTTCCGAGCGGACGAACCATCCATGGAAGTGCTGCAGCAACGTCGTGCGGGCCGACGGAAGACTGCCCAGCGGTCGCGAGTCGAAGAGCCAGCGCGCGCGTACGGTCAGCGGAAGCCCGGCGGCGGTTCGGGCATAGACCTGGGCTCCGTCGGTGACGGGCTCAAGCATGTCGACGGTAGCCTCAAGGCGCTGGACCTCTGCGTTCTGCGTGAGGTCGTACGCGATCAGGTTCTCGAAATCGTTCGAGCGGATCATCTTGTACCGCAGCGGCCCGATATCGTCCTCGATAACCCGGCCGTCTGGGGTGCGCACCCGCAGGCTCTTCCAGGCCGCGGTCATGGCCGCGTCATACCGTCCGCCGCCGCGTTCCCAGAAGCACCACGTACGGTGGGGCGGACGCAGTGGTCCCGGTGGGGCGTTGACCAAGACCACCGACAGTGGGCGTATCCCGGGCGTGGAGTACGACAGGAGATGGGCCAAGGACAGTCCCGCGGCTCCTGCCCCCACGATCGCGACGTCCGCCTGGAGCACGAGTGTTCCCTCCCGCTATGCATTGTTGGAAGTATTGCTGCTTGTGTGACCTCCCGAATGCAGGCCACGCTGGGCAGTTGAACACGCGGCAATTCTTTTTGCTGCCATTGCTGGTTTTGACATCGGGGCGACCGCGTGGCGAAGGACGTTTCCGGCAGACAGCGGGCCGTGCCGTCAAGGGGCTGCGGGTGGCGTGACAGTGGCTGAGGCCGGCCGGTCAGCGCCGGACTGTGAAGCCGGATCAGGTCGGCGTTGACGCTTGCACGCGCTCAGCGCGCTATGGCTCGGAGTCCGGCGCAGCCTCAGGGCGTGACCTGGGGACCCTACCGCTGGAGGCGGCGGCGGTCAGGAGATGTGCGACCCGTCAGAAGGTGCGCGCCGAAATCCTTGTCGGCCGGCGACTCGGGCGGCATGAGTAGGAGCGCCTCGCCCACGTATTCCATGCCATCGATCGTCGCAGCGTCGGTTCTCTCACCACGCGAAGCAGGGGCGAATCGGCCTGTCAGGCGAGTGATACCGGCTTTGCGTGACACGGTTCTACCGTGCCATGGGTTCCTGTCCGGATACTGACTGATCCACTTTCCACCGTTTGGAGCATCCCAGTCTGCCGTCGGTGCGGAAAGCCTATCGACAAGTCAGCTGCGATTACGACGAGAGGAATCGGCATGCCCCCCAGCAAGGCGACGGACGGCAGTGCGGCCGGAGTGTCGCCGGGCCCGACCCGCGCGTCCGGGCATCCCGTCCTGTCCGTGGAGCACCAGGACCTTGAGGCAGCCGCTCATCACCGCAACCAGCGTCCCGAAGACGAAACGCCCGGCCCTGTATGTGTTGACGTGGACGACCTCCACATCATTGATGCCGACGTCTCAGCGGCGGTGGGACGTCTGCTCGACCGACTTCTGGCCGAGCGCACTGCACACGCCGCCGCACTCGACTCTGTGTTCGCTTGCGACCTCGCCGAGCGCGTCACGCACTTCACTCTGGGAGGTGGCAAGCGCACTCGGCCACAGTTCCTGTGGTGGGCACTGCGGGCCTGCGGCGGCGCAACCCGAGACGCGGAGGCGGCCCTGCGTGTCGGCGTCGCTCTCGAACTGATCCAGACCTGCGCACTGGTGCACGATGACGTCATGGACGGCTCCCGGTTGCGTCGCGGGCGGCTCGCCCTGCACGCTGATGTCGAAGCCCAGTACGCTGAAGCGGCCTCGTCCGCGCCAAACAAGCGCTTCGGCGAGGCGGCGGCGATTCTCGCCGGGGACCTGGCGCTGGCATGGGCGGACGACGTGTTCGCCGACACCGATTTCGCCTTGGACACCGCGGGTCGGGTACGCAGCCTGTGGAGTGCCATGCGCACGGAGATGGTGGCCGGGCAGTACCTGGACATCCAGGGCCAAACCACTTCGTCACGTTCCATGGCCCATGCGATCCGAGCCGCTTGTCTCAAGAGCGCTCTGTACTCCGTTGAGCGGCCACTGGCTCTCGGCGCCGCCCTCGCCGGCGCTAGCACCGCGACGACCGCGGCCCTGTGCGCGGCGGGCCGCTGTGCCGGCATCGCTTTCCAGCTCCGCGACGACCTCCGCGACGTGTTCGGCAGTCCGCGCCACACCGGCAAGCCCTCGGGCGGGGACATCCGCGCAGGCAAACCCACCTACCTGGTCGCTGTGGCCTGGGCCCGGGCCACAGCGACCGACGACCACCGCGCCCTCGCGACTTTGGAGAGGGCACTTGGCTGCGCCAACCTGTCCGAGGACGGTCTTACCGAGGTGCGGAGCGTCCTCGTCGGCACCGGCGCACAGGAGACGGTCGAGGCGAAGATCGAGCGGCTGGTCGCGCAGGGCATGCGCCATCTCGACACTGCTGAGCTTGAGCCCGAAGGCCGCCGACGTTTGCGTGAACTGCTGCACTCCACCACCGCGCCACCCCGTGCCCCGTGGTGGTCTGTGGGCTCACACGGCGCCGCGGACGGAATGCCTGGGCCGCTGCCGTCCATTTCCGGTGGGGAAGGTGCTTCTCCATGACCAAGACGATCCTCGGGCGTACGGACCACGTTGTAGTCATCGGCGCCGGGCTCTCCGGGCTCTCAGCCGCGCTGCACCTGCTCGGCGCCGGGCGCCGGGTCACCATTGTCGAGCGCGACCCGCTGCCCGGAGGCCGAGCCGGACGCCTGGTGCGCGGCGGCTACCACATCGACACCGGCCCCACCGTGCTGACCATGCCCGACCTCGCTGACGAGGCCTTCGCTGCGGTCGGCGACAGCCTGCGCGGGCGCGTCGACCTCATTGCTCTTCACCCGGCCTACCGGGCCCGGTTCGCCGATGGCAGCAGCCTTGATGTACACACCGACGCTGAAGCCATGGAGGCGGAGGTTGAGCGCTTCGCCGGCGCCGGCGAGGCAGCAGGTTACCGGCGGCTGCGCGACTGGCTCAAACGGCTCTACCGGGCCCAGATGCGGCACTTCATCGACGCCAACTTCGACTCCCCACTGCATCTGCTGACCCCGGACCTTGGCAGGCTCGTAGCACTCGGTGGTTTTGGCAGGCTGGACGCGCATATCGGACGCTACCTGCGGGACGAGCGTCTGCGTCGCGTCTTCTCCTTCCAGGCCCTGTATGCGGGCGTGCCGCCGGCGCGTGCGCTGGCTGCTTACGCCGTCATCGCCTACATGGACACGGTCGCTGGCGTGTACTTCCCCCGCGGCGGCATGCACGCTGTGCCGCAGGCCATGGCAGACGCTGCTGCCGATGCGGGAGCAGACCTGCGTTTCGGACAGGAAGTCACCCGGCTCGAACGCTGCGGCAACCGCATCACCGCCGTAGTGACCAGCCAAGACCGCATTCCGTGCGACGCCGTCATCCTCACCCCGGACCTGCCCGTCGCCTACCGACTCCTCGGCCACGTGCCCCGTCGACCCCTGCGGCTGCGGCACTCGCCATCGGCCGTTGTCCTGCACGCGGGCACCGACAGAACCTGGCCCGGACTCGCCCATCACACACTGTCGTTCGGCGCCGCATGGAACCGCACCTTCGACGAACTGACCCGCAGCGGCCAACTCATGAGCGATCCCTCCCTGCTCATCACTCGCCCGACGGCCACAGACCCAAGCCTCGCCCCACCCGGCCATCACCTGCACTACATCCTCGCGCCCTGCCCCAACACCGACATCGGACCGGACGCCACCGAGTGGGGCGACCTGGCGCCGCGCTACCGCGACAGCATCCTGAAAGAACTCGAACGGCGCGGCCTCGACGGCATCAGTTCCAGCATCAAAGAGCAGTGCCTTGTCACCCCGGCCGACTGGCAGGCACAAGGACACGCGGCGGGCACCCCCTTCTCAGCAGCCCACACCTTCGCGCAGACCGGCCCGTTCCGCCCCCGCAACCTCATCCGAGGCACCGAGAACGCCGTGCTCGCCGGATGCGGCACCACGCCAGGCGTGGGCGTGCCAACCGTAGTGCTGTCCGGCAAACTCGCTGCGGCGCGGATCACCGGTCGCACGGCCCGCCCTGCCCGCAGGACACAGGCCACATCGGAAGTGGGACCCTCGTGACCGACCGCGAACTCGACGCAGCAGGCATCACCCAACCGGCACTACGCGACGCCTATGCGCGCTGTCGGCAGCTCAACGCCCAACACGGCAAAACCTACTTCCTCGCCACCCGGCTGCTGCCGATCGACCGCCGACCGGCCGTCCACGCGCTCTACGGCTTCGCCCGCTGGGCCGACGACATCGTCGACTCTATGGACGCCACCGCCACAGCCGGCAAGCGCTCGGCGGCCTTCACCCGTCTCCAGACGGGCCTGGAACAGGGACTCCGGGGCGCAGAAAGCACCGAACCCGTGGTCCTGGCGCTCGCCGACACAGCCCGGCGCTACGCCATCGACCACCGGCACTTCACCGACTTCATGGCATCCATGCGCAGCGACCTCCAGGTCACCGACTACGCCACCTACGACGACCTGCGGAAGTACATGCACGGCTCCGCCGCGGTCATCGGATTGCAAATGCTGCCGGTCCTCGGCACGACGGTCCCACGCGAGGAGGCCGCACCGCACGCGGCCGCCCTCGGCGTCGCCTTCCAGCTGACCAATTTCCTGCGGGACGTCGGCGAAGACCTGGACCGCGGCCGCGTCTACCTGCCCGCCGACCTGCTGAGGGCGCACGACGTAGACCGGGACCTGCTCCACTGGAGCAGAAGCACCGGACACCGCGACCGCCGGATCACCGAGGTGCTGAGGGCGGCCGAGCACCTCACTCGCGGTGTCTACCGTGAGGCGGCGCCCGGGCTCGCGATACTCGACCCGCTGTGCCGCCCGTGCATCCGGACGGCCTTCGTACTGTACGGAGGAATCCTCGACGCCATCGCCGTCGATGGGTATGCCGTGGTGCATCGCCGTGCCGTGGTCCCCCGTCGGCGACGCGTTGCGGTTGCCCTGGACGGCCTGGTGCGCGCGTCTGCGGCCCGCACGAAATTGCGTGCAGACCCCCGGCGGGCCGCACACTCGGCTTCGAGCCGGTTGCGAACCGGCACGTCCCGACCCTCGTCCGAGCGGGTCCATGAGGAGGTCGCGTGAGTTCCCACCGTCCCGCCCCGCGTGGACGCTGGCCGCTGTCGCTGCGTTCGCGTCCGGTGCCCTGGGAGCGCCAGCGTCCCACCTGGCACGAGGCCAGACCCGCTGTGATCGCGCAGGCATTGAAGCGGGCGCAGGCCCGCCCCTCCGGCAACTGGTACGTCATCGGCGCCACGCGCAGCGTCCCTCACGACCAGCCCCTCGCACGGACTGTCGCCGGACAGGAAGTCGTCGTATGGCGCGACACTGAAGGCCGGCTCGTCGCTGGACCCGGGGCGTGCCCGCACCTTGGCGCGCCACTGCGGGACAGCCCCGTGCGCTGCGGCACGCTCGTGTGCCACTGGCACGGACTCGCCCTGACAGGCAAGCCATTTCCGGGCTGGGACCCGCTGCCCGTACACGATGACGGGTTGCTGACATGGGTGAGGCTCGACAGCGAAGGCGGCGAGCCGCCGTTGGTCGCGCCGGTCGTCCCGGTCAGACCCGCGCTGGCAGGCGGAGTGCCGGCCGTCTACGTGGGCATCGGGACCTGCGAACCGGAGGATGTCGTCGCCAATCGGTTGGATCCGTGGCACGGCGCCTGGCTGCACCCGTACTCCTTCGTCGATCTCACGGTCGTTGACACACCTGAGTTCGGACAGAGTGACGCGCAGGTCGAGGACAGTTTTGCCGTCGATGTCTCCTTCAGACTGGCCGGGCGGCTGGTGGTGCCGGTGCGGGCTGTCTTCACCGCTCCCGACCCGCGTACGGTCGTCATGCGCATCGTGGAAGGCGAGGGGCAGGGATCCGTTGTCGAGACGCATGCCACCCCGCTCGGTCTCGACGAACGGGGCAGGCCGCGGACGGCCGTAGTGGAAGCGGTGGTAGCTGCCTCCGATCGTCGAGGCTTCGTCGTGGCGCGCGCGCTGGCCCCGTTGCTGCGGCCGCTCATGCGGGCCGCAGCCGGACGACTGTGGCGCGACGACCTCGCGTACGCCGAGCGGCGCTGGCAGTTGCGCTCCACGGGCCGCTTCCCTGGCTGAAGCATTCGCATGCCCGTTACGGAGGGGCCGTGATGCATCGTCACGCTGGCGTGACTCGCGGGCCGTACGGCGCCCTGTTGACGCTGATGAACGACGAGCCCTCCGAGGCCAGCCGGTCCCGGAGGCGTGTTCCAGCCCCATGGCCTGCAAGGACTGCTCAACGAGAACGGGCCTGGTCGGTCACCCGGCCAGCAACCCGGCGCCCTGCCTGCGATGACAAGGCGGCGGTGCTCAGTCGGCGGGCTGAACGCAGCGCCCGTCACGGTGCCGTCGTCCTTTTTGGGGTCAATCCAGCTCGCCAGTGTCGGCCGACGGTGGTGGTGTTCGTCCTGACCGCGGGGCAAGCCGCGGACAGTTCGCGGTTCATCCCGGTGGTCGGGAAGTTCCAGGGCCGGGGTCCCGGCGGCCGCCCCCGAACCCCGCTGGACGCGGTTGCCGCCGACGAGGCCTACTCATCCCGCGGCAACTGCGTCCACCTGCCAGGCGCGGCATCAGGCGGCCGGCAGCGCCACCGGGACCCGCCCGTCGGCGACGGCTCCCGCGCGCGGAGCAGGCGGAGGGCCCGTTCCGGGCTGCGGGAGCAGTTCGAGGGGTGATATGGCGGTTCCGGTCGAACGCACAGTGGCGCGAGATGCATCCTGGCCAACTTGCAGGTGTAACTGGAGGGGCGCGCTTACCCTGACAGGCTCGGTTCCCGCGACCGCCCGTGCTGGCGGCCCAGCCCACCGTGAACGAGTCGGCCCAATGCGGCCCGGCCCCAGGGGGCTTCCAGCGGCGTGGCGATGTCAGACCCACGCGACACCGTGGCTGATGTGCCGCCCCGGCACATTGCCTGCCACCCTGGTGAGCCCTGCTTCCAGGCGTACTGGGACGATCCGCAAGCCGCGCCGCTTCGTCGGCTATACGGGGAGCCATCCCAGGCAACGGGATCTGCTGGACAGTGTTTAGGCTTCACCCATGCTGACCAGCGAGGACGAGTTGTACGAGGCCGTCAGGCGACTGGCTGCGGGAGTTGCTCTGGAGCAGGCGCTCGATGTGATGGACCCGGACTCCTGGATCAACCTTGACTTCGGGGTCCGCGAACTGGCCTGGCGGCTGCCGGAGTTGTTCCACTCGCATGCGTCGCCGTCCGGACGGCGGATGAATTGGGATCCGGGTGCGTCGATGCCCCGCGTCATGTGGCCCCAGACGCCCGGTGATGCCGAACTCGCTGTCGCCCTCTGTCATCCCGACGGCTGGATCCGCGAGGCCTCGCTGAACCATGCCGAGGAGCGGCCCGCTCTGCTTGCGCTGGTCGTCATCCGCTGCGCGGACTGGTCGAAACCGGTACGCGAACGGGCTCGCGCGCTCCTGGCTGCGACACCCCCGCACCGGCTGGCCACACACACCGCGCTGATCCTGCGGGTCGGCCGCCGCTCCCGGGGCGGCTTCGCTCAGGAACTGCTCATTGGGGCGCTTCGCGCGGGCCCAGCCGCGCAAGTCGAGGCGCTGCTCGACAGCGGCGACCGGGCCACGGCCCGCCTCGCGCATCGCGTCGCCCTCGATCGGCGGCTGCTCCCCGCAGCGCGGCTCGCTCAGACCGCCGCCCGCCACCGCGACATCGTCGTGCAGGACCTGTGCGCCGATGCGGCAGTGGCTACCCTGCGTGCAGGCACCATCGAGGAGTTCACCGAGATCGTGGCACCGCTGCTCGGGTCCCGGCAGCCACGGGTCAGGTCGGCGGGGGTGACCGCGCTACGCCGCACCGGGCGGCACGCCGAGGCCGAGCCGTACCTCACCGACCGGTCCGCCGTGGTGCGGGCGTGTGCCCGATGGATGCTGCGGCAAGGCGGCACCGACCCGGCACCGCTGTACCGCGCGCTGTGCGCCGACCCCGCAGCCCGGCCCGCCGTCGCCGTGGGCCTCGGCGAGTGCGGGGTTCCCGAGGACGCGGACCTGCTCCGGACGCTGCTCGCGCACCCGGTCCCCAGGGTACGCGCCTGCGCGGTGGCCGGACTGCGGGCGATGGAGGCGGTGCGTGTCGACGACGTACGGCCGCTCCTGAACGACCCGTCAGCGGCAGTGGTGCGGCAGGCGACCGCGGCTCTGCTGCCGTGGGCCGACCGCGTACCGCAAGAACTGCTGCGCGCCCTTTTGGCCGCCGACCGTCCGCGCCACCAGCGGGTCGCGGCGAACCGGCTGCTGCGGTCGGTCGAGGTGTACGCCTCGAGCCCCTCTCCTGCGACCGCTCCCCGCCTGGGTGAGGTTGGCTAGTCTGCTGCGATGCCCAAGAAGACAGAATCGGAACTAGTGATCGACCTACGGGGTCGGTCGATCGAGACGCTCGATAACTTCTGGGACGCCGTCACCGAACCATGCGGCCTGCCCCAATGGTTCGGCCGGAACACGGAGGCCTGGCGGGACACGACCCAGACCCGAGGTATCTCCGAGATCATCGACAGTTACGACGTCCTGGCCGTCCACGTAGACAGACAGGGAATCTTCGCCGCGCGTGACCGTGACGCCCGGGCGCTGCGCAGCGCGTTTGCGGGGCCGCAGTCGCGACTGGTCGTGCACGAGCCGACCTGATGGCCGCGCTGTGGGCCGGTCATCCCGGCTCAACGGCGGGCTCAGATCAAGATGGCCGCCAGGTGCAGGGCCGCGTGATAGACCCGGGCGAGCTCATTGGTGCGACGTTGAACCACGCCATTGCCTCCAGCAGTTGATGCACCGCTCGACGGAGTTGCGCTCCTTATGCGCTGCGGCATCGAACCCCGGCGGGCGGCCTCTGACACGGCCCCGCCGCAGCTGGTGTCCGACCTGGTCGGCGGGTCGCGGAATGACTGCGTGGATGCCGCGCCGACGGAGATGTCCGTGGATTGCACGGGAGGAATACGCGCGATCCGCGAGAACGGCCTCCGGCCGGGTCCTGGGGCTGCCGAGTCCGCTGCGTGGAACCCGGGTTCGTACCATGACGGCGTCGAATGCGTGAGCATACCGGCGTGGCCTGAGGTGACGTGGAGGGCCAACGGCCGTGCCTCGATGCCAGCCGCCAGATGACCGAGGAGTCCGCGTCGGCAATGGTGGCCCTGATCCCTGAGGTGCTGCCCGCGGTAGGCAGCACTGGAACTGACCGCCGAGGCTGAGCCCCACGGGTCTTGTGCGGGTGTGGGAGAGCCATCCTCCAAGTCTTGGTCTGTGAAACGCGTCCGGGCGCTCGGTGCGGGCTGAGGACCCAGGAACCGCACCCCCCTCGACTGTGCCCCCACCGCGGCGTGCCGTCGCGCTCCTCGCACGACGACCCGGCTGGCGAGCGGCACGCACCGCAGGCCGCCGCCGGTAAGCTGCGCCGGTGCGCACGGTCGAGGTGTTGTTGGACGAGGCGGCGGACCTCGTGGTCCGGGAGGCTTGGCGACGGCTCGCGGATGCTGGGCTGCCCAGTCAGGCGCGCCATTGCTCGCCGACCAACAGCCCGCACCTGACTCTGGTCGCCTGCCCGGAGCTGACCGCTCCGATTCGCTGGGAACTTGCCGCGGTGGCCGCCGCCCTGCCGCTGTCGGTGCGGTTCACCGGTGTGGTCCGCTTCGAGCGGCCGACCTCGGTACTGGCGTGGTCGATTGATCTCGACTTTGCTCTGGCCGCCTTGCACGAGCAGGTGTGGGACGCGGTGGTCTCGGACAGTCCGCCTGAGACCCTCAACCCTTTCCATGCTCCCGCGCGCTGGAGACCGCACGTCACCCTCGGTCGTTCCCGGCGGGCCGGCGCCTTCGCGGGTCGGCGGATTCCCGAGCTGCTGCCGGCGCCTCCCGTGTCGGTCCGGCTCACCACCTTGCGCAGCTACGACACCGAGACCGGTGCCCTGGAGGTGCTGGAGCCCCGTACCTGAGACGAGGCCGCGCCCTCGGATGCTCAGTGCACACCCTGCTGCGGCGCCCGGGCCGGTCGTGTCGGCGGACGGCCGGGGCGAGGGCTCTCCAGCCAAGGCGGCTACAGCAGGAACGACGCATCCTCACGACCGCTGATTCGTCCGCCTGACGAGGCCCTCGCCTGACCGGCGGGTGTCTCGTCGCTTGCTCAGCCCTTCGGCCGGACAGCGGTCGTACGTGACCAGTGTTGCTGATTCAGGGGCGCCGATGAGCTCGGAAGAGACGGACGGAGACAGGACTGCTCTCATCGGGCGCGTCGAGGACTTCGACTGCGTCGACGAGGAGGCCGTTGTTGACGAGAAGGCTTTCCCACAACGTGGGTGAGAGCAGCCACATGTGGACGGACAACGGGTCACCTCCGGCGAGCGGTAAGCCTTCCGGTCGTGCGGCGACGGTAGGTGATGGCACGCGGCCGTCCGAGTTGGTGTGAAGGATGGAGAAGATCAGCAGCCCGCCGGGCTTCAACGCGATACTCAGAGCCGGGAGCAGGCGGTGTGGATCGATGTAACCGAAGCTGTGGATCGAGTAGATCACGTCGTACGGCTTGGCCCGCCCCAGGTGCTCGACGGCGTCGGCGTGGATGAGGTTGAGTCCTGGCAGAGCGCCGTACCGGGCGAGGGCGCGTTCGTGCTGGGTGGGGGAGGCCTCGACGGCGTCGACCACGGCGCCGTGCTCCCGCACCAGGTGGGCGGCGTATTTGCTGATCCCGGAGCCGAGGTCGAGGACCCGCTTGCCGGACAGGTCGCCCAGGACCTCGGACCCCGGCCCGTTCGGCCAGAAGCCCCAGGAGATGCGGTCGGCATCGGGGATCTCCGTTGCACGGCCGATGTGATGCCGTCCGTACGCGGTCCAGGCCGAAAGGTTGGTCTCTTCGCTGTTCAAAGGCGTCTCCTCCGTTCGAGTGCGGTGTCGCGGACGTAGGGCGTAGGGCGAAGCAGGACAGCCGGTCGAGGTCGACGGCCGTCACGGCGGACCAGCGTGAGGTGAGGAACTCGACGCCGGGGGCGGTGATGCCCAGGCCCTTGAGGGGATTGCCGTCGGCTCATCGGTCGGCGAGCTCGGTGACCACCCAGAACGTGACGCCAGGGACGAGGAGTTGACGGACTCGGTCCCAAAAAATGTCCTTGTGCGTGATGGGCCGGAAGGCGAGCCGGCGCGTGATGACCACGTATGCCGAGTCCGGCAGTTCGTCCATGCGGTCGGTGGCGAAGTCCATGGCCTGGAAGTGGGGGCGGTCGGCCGCCAGGGCGGTACCTGTGGCGAGGGCGATGGCGCTGGGCGTGCAGATGCCGGGTAAGGGAACCGTCGCCGCAGCCCACATCGCCATGGGATGCGGGCGATGTCGGAGTACGACTTCGTGCAGCACACGATGTTGGTACGGGCTTCGCACTACCTCACGCCAAAGGAAGCCGTGGCGTAGAGGAGTTCGCCCGGTACGGGGACGACATCGCCCTGTCGGCCGCAACGCTGTCACATGGCGCGCAAGCCCCGGTCGGTGAAAGCAATCAGCCATTCGAAGCTCTTGTCGATGTCGGTGCTCCACTTGAAGCCGCCTGCCGCTTCCAGGGTGGCGAAGCCGTGGCAGAGGCTGCGGAACATACGCAGGGCGTGGTCCATGTCGGACTCGTCGATTCCGTAGCCGCGTAGAACGGCCCGGAACACATCGAACAGCCGTTGGGTGGCAAGGGCCATGGGGTCGTCCGGACCTGTGGGTTCCATGCCGGTCGTCGCGGCGTAGCGGCCGGGGTGGGAGATCACGAGGGTGCGGAAGGCGCGCAGCGCGGCGGCCAGGGCGTCACGACCCGCGACTCCCTGAACTGCAGCGCCGACGGCGTCGGCGGCCTGGACCGTCGCCAACGCCGCGATGCGCCGGACGAGGTCCTCCTGTCCGCCCACATGCTTGTACAGGGACGGCGTGCGCACGCCCAGGCGCTCGGCCAGCAGGGCCATGGTCAGGCGGCCCAGGCCCACCTCGTCGGCGAGGTCGGCGCCGGCCGCGACCACGGTCGCGGAATCCAGGCCCGCCCTAGGCACGGGCGGCGTCCGTTCGCAGGAAGGAGAGCATCAGCGAAACCACCTGCTCAGGGTACTGGTCGTGCGGGTAGTGCCCGGCACCTTCGATCATTTCGAGGCGGCCGAGGCCGGTGGGCAGGTCCTCGACGATCGCAACACCTTCGGCATGCGGGTCGGCCCAGTCGGGATCGTCGGTGCCCATGATGACCAGGACCGGGCAGCGTACGTTGCTGAGCTGGGCGCCGGCATCGGTGGGCGTGGTGCGGCCCATGCCCTGCAGCGCCTTCATGCGACCCGGCTCGCGCAGCATCGCCTCGACGCGGCCGACCCGCTCGTCGAAGTCGGCCGGCTTCACGCCGGGGTAGGCCACCTCCAGATAGGAGCGCCACGCCGGAACACTGCCCAGCATGATGGCACGCATCAGCCGCAGCAGGCCCTGCCGCAGGCGCTTGCTGCGCAGATCGCCCAGACCCGTCGACTGCTTGCGGGTGAAGGGCCCCAGCTCGACCACCGCGGTGACCAGCTCCGGCTCCCGCGCCGCGGCGATGGTGGCGCCGCCGCCGGAGATCGAGTGGCCGACGAGCACCGCCGGGCCGCCCAGGTGCCGTATCACGGCGAGCAGGTCACCGGCGATGGCGGAGCGGTTCCAGTCCGGCCAGTTGGTGCTGGACTCGCCGCAGCCGCGCAGGTCGACGGCGGCGACCCGGTAGCCCGCCGCGATCAGTTGCGGGGTGACGGCGCGGTAGGCGGCGCGGTGGTCGCCCATGCCGTGTGCAAGGACGACCAGCGGGCCGGAGCCCGCCACGTCGTAGGCGATCGTGCCACCGTCGACGGCGAGGTGCTCGGTCATGATGTCTCCCAAGATTGGTTAGCCGCGTCAGCCACGTGGCTAATGTCGTTAGCTGAAAGCTAGTGTCATTAGCTTGCGGTGTCAACAGCCGGATGCCCAGGGCAGGTTGAGGGGAGATCTGCGCTCGCTCGACAGGAAACAGTCCGCCGGTCGTGCTCCGAGGGCCGAAGCGCCGTCGTGGCAAGCGCCACCGGTCAATACCGGACGGGGCAGCACACCGGGCCGGACCTTGCCCTGTCCGAGTCGGGGCCGCCCCGCAACCGGTCGGCACTCACGGGAATCGCAAGGCCTCAGCCGTTGACTGGTCCCCGTCCCGTACGTCCGAGGTGCTGTCGGCGCCGGACGGAGCATGCCTTTCAAGGCCACGCGTTCGCCGCCTGGCGGCCTGTGCGCCCGTGTGGGCACCCGTGACTCGAGCAGCCGGGCATCGATGCCGTAGATCCGCGCCTGGCACCCCACCCGCGGGAGGTGTCTGCCGTCGACGTGGTCGTCGTTCGCACCGCGCGGCAGACCAGGAGGGCCGGAACAACCGGGACGGGACGCAGATCGAGGCCGGCGGGAGAGCGGACCGCAGCCCGGCAGTCTCACCTGGCGCTGTCGCTTCCCATCGGATCTGAACAGCGCAAAGAAGACGTGGTGGGTGTACGGAACGGTCATCCGCAGGTCGGACCACGCGTAGATCCGCGACTACGCCGTCTACCCAGCCTCCAGGCCCAGCGGCTGGCGGACCGGGGACCTTCCCTGCGGCCGGTCGCACGCGCGCACCCGACCGCACGCGCGAGGCCTCCCCGATGCCAGTGGGCGCGGGCCAGTGGAGCGTTCCGCCGGTCGTGCGCACTGTCACGAGGGTGAGAGATCCGGGCCCCTTCACTGTCGTCGAGTGAGAGACGCCCAGGTGACGTGCTGACACGAAGGCCAGAGATCGCACCGAAAGCGGAACGAACGAGTTCGCCCCGAGCTCCGTCATGTTGATGAATTGATCGGGAGACGCGCCCGGGGTCCGAACTCCCCAGGGGCTACGTGGCACCCGGCGAGACGGAGCGCGCACGCTCCAGAAGGAGGCCACTGATGCGGATCAGCATTTCACGCCGACGCGGCGCCGATATGTCGACGCGGTCGCGGCGGCTGCCGCTGTACTCGGGCATGATCGTGGTCGTGGCCGTGCTGGCGACCGCCTGTTCGGCGCAGGGCGGTGGCGGGGAGGCCGAAGGGTCATGCGCGATCGCTGCCATGTACGGGGGACGCACCTATACGCAGGTGGCCAACGTCGATTTCACCGTAGGCAAAGCGCTCGGTCCCGCCGAGTTCCCGCCCTGCGATGACACACCGGGCCACAACGACTATGGGGCAGGGCCCGAACCGACCACGGCCTATGCCGTCGACGGCTTGAATCCACGAATCGCCATCGCGCTGCGGTACACCTCGGACGAGGTCATGCTCCTTGCCGTCCAACCCGGTGGCAGCATGCCTCCGGAGGTCAAGGCCCTGGCACGAGGCTAGACACTCTGCTGACCAGGTGGACACGAGGGATTTCGCGCATGCGGAGGCCTCGATCGCAGGTCGTACTGTCCGACCCGTCATCTATGACAGCCTGCTCCAATGCGTGCGACCCGGCTGGCGTCAGTGGTGCCGGAGGGCCGTCGTCGTGGGTCAAGGGCGTGAGCACCCGCACTGGCCACGTTGCCGTGCGGGCCGCCCGGCCCATGACGAAGGCGCCTCGTGACGACGGACGTCACGGGGGATTTGCTTGACGATGCACTGACCTTGCGTTGTCAATGCGCCTGAACCAGGCTCTACGTCCTTGGCATCGGCATCCGGCAGCACCGTCAAGGAATTCCTGAGACCTCACATTGACGACCTGGACTCCTACTCCGACTGCAGACCGCACGCCGGACCGGGATGCAGACGCGGCATCTTCATGACCTCGGCCTGATCAGGTGTTTCCTTGGTCGGAGCACAGGATCAGGCCGAGGCGACTGAGGTGCCCGGCGATTCCCGGGTGAGCGACCAAGGCCGAACCGTCGTTCGGCCCCGCCAGCCCCGGAAGGGTTGGCACCCCCCCCCGGAGCGCGGCCCGGGGGGTGCACCGTTCAGCGACGCCAGGTCGCACCGTCCCGCAGTACCGGGGACCGGGCCGCGAGGACCGCACTGGTCTTGTTCACGAGCAGCACTGGCACGCGAGTCTGAGCAGCACTCGAAAGCTCCTCAGAAATAACCCAGTTCATGACTTTAGGCAGAACAGTCGAGAGTTCAGCAAGGGACCCACGTGCCGAGAGACTTGGAGGGCCGGTGCCTGATTTCGATGAGCGGAGTGAGTGCCCGCGACAGCAACTGCCGTCTGCTGCCGATCCGACGGCCCGGCCTCACTTCAGATGTCGGGTGAAGAACTGGGCCGATGCGTCCCCCGCAAACTGGGGGACACCGGTGTGCCCTCCCATGTTGGCGTGCAGGGACTTCTCCTTCGATCCGAAGGCGTCGAACAGGTCGAGGGCCGCCTGCCGGTCGTTGCCTTCGTCGTCCCACTGCAGCAGGACATGCAGCGGAATGGTGACCTGCCGGGCCTCCTCGAACATGGCGCGAGGCACCAAACTCCCGGCGAAGAAGCCGGCGGCCACGATGCGCGGTTCGACCACTGCCAGTCGGATGCCGATGGAGATCACTCCCCCCGAGTACCCGACCGGGCCGCCGATCTCGGGCAGTGACAGGAGAGCGTCCAGGGCGGCCTGCCACTCCGGGACCGCCTTGTCGACCAGCGGGAGGATGAGGGCGTCGATGATTTCGGCGCTGACCCGCTCGCCGGCCTCCATCGCCCGGCGCAAGTCAGCACGGGCCTGCTCGGCGGCGGGCCAGCGAGGCCGATCGCCGCTTCCGGGGAGCTCGATGGTGGCCGTGGCGAAGCCCTCTGCCGCGGAATGCCGGGCCCGGGCAACCAATCGGGGGTACATCTTGCGCAGCCCGAGGGGAGGGTGGCCGAGCAGGATCAGTGGCGCTGGTGCGGATGAGGATCCGGGCGTCCACAGGATGCCGGGGATCTCGCTGAGGGTGAATTCGCGTTCGAGGACGCCGTCGTCGAGGCGCTGCTCAGAAGTGAAATGCATGGTCGTGCCTTTCGGGAGTGCACTGGGATGGCGCTCCCGGACGACCTGTCTATCGTCCGGCC
The DNA here is from genome assembly GCF_053593435.1 of Streptomyces sp. NPDC002306. Lineage (NCBI taxonomy): Bacteria > Bacillati > Actinomycetota > Actinomycetes > Kitasatosporales > Streptomycetaceae > Streptomyces > Streptomyces sp. NPDC002306. Next base: position 16,223 of record NZ_JBSFCK010000033.1, on the reverse strand, counting down.
GTGACCCCGAAGGGGAGCACCCATGTCGATACTGCGTTCACGGGTACCACCTCCTCGATCTCTCGCACGGCTTCCGGAAACGTAGCAGGGGACGCCTTCGTCCGCCAACGGCTTTTGCTGTCTCGGCGGCATCGCCGAAGAGCGACCACTCGGGAAGTGGGGTCCGCTGGCACTTCCGCTCCTCATGAACGTCGAACACGACGCACCGCCGACGCTTCCCAAACTCGTCTACAGGTGCTGTTGGTTCGGCCCTCGCGAACGAAGCCAACCGCACCGAATGGGAGGGGCAGTGGCTACCGCGCGGGCACCGCTGGATGCGCCCCCGCGTCGATGCCTCGGTGCCTGTGGCCCGGATCCGGGTAGGGGGTGGCTGACGTCAAAGCTGGTGCCGCATCAAGCATCGTTCGCCCTGTCGAGTCGCGGGCCGGGTTGGCGTCGTGCTGGAGTACGTAGTCTCGCGACTTGCATTCACATTGGCGCCTTGCGAACCCACCGGCTTTGCCCGACGACGTGGTGACCGAGACGTTGAAGCGGGCTCTCGCGGACCGGGCGCATGAGTTCGAGGCTGCGACCGTCTTGGTAGGGAGCGCGTTGAACGACGATGATCAAGAGTTCGTCACGCCCTGTGTACGCGGAACTGGACCGTACGAACTCGCTGGCGGAGAGGGGGCACCGTACGGGAAGCTGCACCCGTGATGGAGCGAGGAGCCGCAGTTCGGACTGTCGAAGAAGAGTTGGAGCGCGACTATCGAAGGTGGCGGCCCGCAGGTGTGGATGTGGTGCGCATGACTGTGGTCCGTGTCGAGGAGCGCGAGCTGGTGTGGATCGTCTTCTGCCAGTCCGAGGAGTTCGCGCGCACCCGGAAAAAGGAACACATGGTCCTCGGCGAAGGGCCCTACCTGGTCGACCGCGTCGACGGTGGACTACACCAGATCGGCATCGTCTCCTCGAAGATGGGGGAGTGGGAAGCCGACTACCGAGCCCGGATACGTGGGCTGCCGGTGCGCACCGCAGTAGATGATCTGCATGATGTGCTGCGCGGGATCGCCGCTACGCGCGGACGCATGCACGCCGTGCGGGATCTGCGCCAGAAGCTGCCCGAACTGTCGCCTGCGGAGGCCATCGAGTACGTAAGCGCGCTGCTGCAAGGTGATGTTCCAGCGCATCTCATAGCCGTAGCTTCCGACAAGCTCGTAGAACCCATCGACCCGATCCTCGCCGTACGGACGCTTCGCCCCGGATTGAGATGACTGTGGGCCGCCAGTCCGCTCCGGATCCCGCTTCGCCGGCGCAGAGGGCTTGTCCTTTTGGCTATCCGCGGCACGGCGACAGTCTCAGCAACGGATTCCTGATGTAGATCGTGATCATGTGCATCGATACCGTCGCCGTATGCCTGAACTGATCGCACCGACTGTCCGCCTGCACGCCGCCTGGCTTGAGGCACATGCAGAGTGGGGGCCTGGTCTGCATGAGGATGGATTCGGGCTGTTGTCCTCCGACGAGGTCGCCTCGCCTGACGGGTTCGCGGCCTGGCTGACACGGCTGGCTGCCGAGTCGGGCCCGGGAGCATCGCTGCAGGCCCGTGAGGTGAGTTGCACCTATCGATGGATCGTCGAGGACGACAAGGTGCTGGGTGGGATCGCACTGAGACACGGGCTTGAAAAGGACGTGCTGGAGACCGGGCACATCGGCTATGGCATCCGGCCATCCGCGCGCCGACGCGGACTGGCCACATGGGCGCTGGATCAGATACTCGACGAGGCTCGGTTGCTGGGGCTGAACCGGGTGCTGATGCTTTGTGCGATCGACAACGTCGCCTCGGCCAAGACGATCGAGCGCCATGCCGGCGTGCCGGACGGCATCCGAGAAACCGAGTTCGGCGCCGTGCGACGCTACTGGATCAAGATCCAGTAGCGTCGTCAGCGAACAGCCGTCGCTGCGTCCGCAGCCCCGGCTGGCGGACGGCGAGGTGGCCCAGGGACGGGCGATGTGGGTCTTGCCGACCCCCGCCCGTCATCAACGGTCTCAGCCTGTGAAGGTGGAGTTCATGCACGTCAGAAGGTTGATGAGATTGCTGTCAGGTGCGTCAGCGCAAACTGGCAAGTTCGTTGACCTGATGGGTGGGGGTGCCGAGGAAGAGGTCGAGCCGTGCCGGGCCGTGGGCGATGTTGAGCGTGTCGAGACGGTAGGTCCATTCGCCGCCGCTTGAACCAGCAAAGCGATAGTTGATCTGCCAGCGGAGCCACTCGCCATGGGCGAGGCGAACGGCCGGGGGACGCCGCCATCGGCGCGGCATACCGAAGGGCGTCGCGACCAGCTGAACCCGCAGCAGTCCGTCGACTTCCCGCAAGAGCACGCCGGCGTCCGTACTGGAGTCGGGCATGCTGTCGTGCATCACAGACCGGGGCTGGAAGTCTTCGGCTTCGCGCATCCGGACCTCGTGCATGAAGGGTGGCGAGCCGAGCGGCAGCGGAAAGGCCATCGGGGTCGCGTTCCGACGCACGGCTCCGAGGCCGCCACGGGATTGCTTGGTCCATGTCGTGCGGACCCACTGCACCACTGTCTCCACGAGGCTGATCCTGCGGAATGCCAGTCCCTGGCCGCTACTCCGTTTCGGCGGAAGCCGTCCGTAACAGGCCACGCCAGGCGAGTCCGCGTCGGAGGTCCGTTCCAGTTGGGTCCACTTCAGTGCCGTTCCCGGCCGTGCCACCTTCGTGCCAGAACAGGCTGGGAACCACGGGGAATCACGGCACCGTGGGGAAGCCGCAGGAGATCGGCTCAAGGCGGGGAACCAGCAAGTCACGCCGGCGAACGCCCAACCTCGCTCCTGAATGCGGTGGCCAGCGGCAGCCGGCCCTCCGGGTGCCGGCCCGGCGGGATCTGGGCAGCGACACTTGACTGGGTCATCAAGACCCCGCAGACCCGCTGGGACTCCGCAGACCCCTCGGACCCGCACCGGAGGCGGCTCGGCCTCTCAGGTGGCAGGGCAGGTATCAGTTCCACAGCAGGTCAACCACAGCACGGAGCCTCCCGCGCCAGGTGAGTGCTCGAACATCAGCCCACAGAAGCGTGCGCGGCCACAACCAGGCATGACGCCGGCTCCGTCCCGCAATGTCACCACTGCACGCAGCCGCCAGCACGCCAACGGCCGGGATGCCCATGAGCATCACCAGCGCCGGCAGAATGCCGCCCTCCACGCTGACCACGACCTCGCCGACGAACAGCGTTCCGGCGACAACTCCCGCCAGAAGCCGGCGGAGTAGCCCATGAGAGGTCAGCCAGCCGGGCACGAGCGCCAATGTCGCGCCGAGCACCAGACCCAGCACCGCACCCACGAACAGGCTGCCGCACACGAGGATCACTTCCGAGACGAGAGCCGAAGGCACGTCGTGCCACTCCCTCAGCACCAGCGCCACCATCATGCCGGCCGTCCACAGGGCGCCCCAGCCCAGCGCGCAGCCCCCTCCGACCACCAGGCCGAACCGCAGACCTCGCATCACTACGTCACGCTTCACCGAACCCCCCTCGCGCCGCACCTTACGTCCGCGGACGCAAGCCTTTGTAAGCAGGGCAGGCCTATCCGTGTGCCATGTGCGCCCGATCGTGTAGGGAGCCACGGGGAACACAGGGGAGCCATGGTGACCAGGCAAGAGGACGGCCCCGACCATGAACCTGGTCAGGGGTCGTTTTCGCTGCTGGGTGCGGAGGTGGTGGGACACATCGTGCAGATCTCCTCGATCGGCGGACGCGTGGGCGGTACGCCGGTCTGTGCGCCTATCAGACCGCGAAGTTCGCCGTCGAAAGCTTCTCCGAGGTCCTGGCGAACGAGGTGGCACCGTCCGGCGTCGAGGTCACCATCGTCGAGCCGGGTGGCATCCGCACTGGCTGGGCTGCGGTCGCGGCGGAACCGTCGGGTCCCATTACCCTCGACTACGAGCAGACCGTGGGCCTATGGCTGGCCCGGTTCGCGGAGTACGCCAGCAACGAGCCCGGTGACCGGGACCGCAGAGCCCGCGCAATCCTCGGCGCCGTGAACGCCGAGGAGCCGACCGTGTTCGCGGACGTCGACAACAGCATGCGCATCGCGCAGGAGGAGATCTTCGGCCCGTCCTGGTCGTCATCGCCGACGACGATGACGACGCCGTCCGCATCGCCAACGACTCCGAGTGCGGCCTCTCCGGCGGCATCTGGACCTCTGATCCCGACCGGGCCCTGAACATCGTCCGCCGACTGCGCACCGGGACGGTCACGTTGAACGGATCGCCGATCAGCTTCGACGACCCCTTCGGCGGATACAAGGCGAGCGGCCCCGGCCGCGAGTGCGGCAAGGTCGGCCTGACCGGCTACGTCGAGCACAAGTCGATCACCCGTACCCGATAACCACACTGCAGCGGGACGGGCTCCGGAGAACGAAAGGCCCGTCTCGTACCTTCCTTGCGACGGTTCAGCAGAGTTTGGCGCCGCCCGAGGACGGCCATCACTGTGACATCTGCCGGCTGGACATCTCCCCGGAGCACCCGAGCCTGTTGTCCGTACCGTTCAAGCGTGGCCGCTGACTGGCCGGACGGATGGCCGGGCCACGGTCGTGGAGGGCCGGCCACGAGCCCGACTACAGGCCTGGGTATTCATCGGGCTCCGGGAGGGTCAGGCGTCCCGGGGCCCGGTTCGGGGGTGTCCTGTCAACGACGCCAGACTCACATCGTCACGGGTGATGGTCAGCGGCCTCAGCGCGGGCACTGGCGGCTGCGCCACCCCCGTGTCGCGATCTCGGTGCGGCCCGCATCCGGCGGGGTCAGGTGGTGGCTGACTGTCGAAGGGGACAGTCCGACGGCGTCGGCCAACTCGCGCAACGACGGGTCTTCGCCGTACGCGGTGACCCACTCCCGGTGGGCGCGCAGCAGCGCACCGGGCCGCTCGGTGGCGGGCTGCCGGTGGGGACCGCGCGTCATGCACGTGCCTGTCGCTGCGCGAGTTCCTTGAGCGCCATGCGGGCCGCCGGTTCCGGCCGGACTGCCAGTAGGGGTGCCCGGCGATCAGATGGGACAGCTCCTGCAGATGCCGCCTCTGCGCGGCGGTGCCGTGGGCGGCCGGGGTGTGGGCGAGAGCCCGGTAAGTGGCGTACCAGGCGGTTTGGGCCTGGGCGAGATCGTGGGGGAAGGGGGAGGTGTCCATGTTCATGATCGGGGCGCATGTTCGATTTACTGGGCAAAGCGACAGTGCCCGAACTGCGAAGATCTTTGCTCCCGGGCGATGCCCTCTGGCCAGTTCGGCGACGACGATGTCGGCGCCGGCGCGCAGCGGGTTGGTGGCGAGGGTGGGGCGGAGGATGTGGGCGGACACGGCGAGGTTGTCCGTGTCGTCGGTCAACGGCGCACCCGATAGCGCAGGTGAAGCACCCGGTTGCCCTGAATCACCACGTCAGGATCCTCCAACAGGTGCTGTGCGTGGACCGACCCGAAGTAGCGCTTGCCCGACCCGAACACGACGGGTACGACGTCCATGCGCACCTCGTCGATCAGGCCCGCGGCAAGCACCTGGCCACCGACGTCGCCCGCGGCGACCTCGACCATGCGGTCACCCGCAAGGTCCTGCGCCTTGGCCACGGCTGCCTCGACGCCGTCGACGAAATGGAACGGCGCCTCGCGGTCCCAGCCCTCGGGCATCGGTCGGTGCGACACGACGACCACGTGGTCGATCCCGCCCGGAGGCTTCCCGTCCCAGCCATCCGTCAGGTCGAAGACGTGGCGGCCGACGATCGTGACTCCGATCTGGTCCCAGTACGGCCGGGTGTAGTCGTAGGACGTCTGCGACACCTTCAGTGCGCCGCTCTCGTCCAACGGGACGTCACCGCTGGACAACCAGTCGAACAGCGGTCCGGGCTGGTCATTCTCGTCCGCGACGAAGCCGTCCACCGACACCGAGCTGTACATGACCACCTTGCCCACGGGGCTCTCCTCTGCTTCGGGGTGCCTCAAATTAGCGCGTCGTGAGCTGTCGCTCCCGTAAGAAATCAATCGGCTGGCAGCGGTCGGCCGTCCAGTGCGTGGCCGGGATCTTCGCGCAGGAACCGCCGCCGGACTTCGACGTACCGGGTCGGCGTGAGCCCGGTGTACGCCCGGAACTTGTGGTCGAAGGGGGCCTGGTCGAAGTGGCCTGCCATGTCCCGTGTCCAGCTCGCCCTGCGCGTTGCCGACTTCGAAGCCTCGATCGCTTTCTGCTCCGAGGTGTTCGGCGCCGAGCCGGCCAAGCGCCGCGAGACTACGCCCACTTCGCCGTCACCGAGCCGCCGCTCAAGCTCATCCTCATCGGGGGCGAAGCCGACGAGAACACCCGCCCGGACCGCCTCGGCGTCGAGGTCGCCTCCACCGAGGGCGATCGACGAAGACTTCCGCTACCTGTACGAGGGCGTCACGGTCGCCAGCCCGGTCGCGTCCGCGGGTGACTTCGTCGATGTCCGGTAACACCGGCGCCTGAAAGCGGCGGCCGCCCCGTTCCACGCAAGCTCCGGAGCGACCGCCGTCGGCCGCTGGGATCCACGGCACGAGATCACCTGCTGATACCGCAACCGGCAGAGATCCGACATCTACCGCCAGGATCTGCGCTGCCACCGCGATCAAGGTCGGGACCTCCCTGAAGGCGCCGCAGTAGGGGTCTGTCCAGGACTACGTGAGCGCCAGGGAGCAGGATGCGCCGATGCGTCCCGTACGGGCTGGGCGGGCGGCGCCGGATGAAGTAGCGAGCCGGTGGGAAGCGCCTGCTCCGGCAAAGTCGTACCGTTGAGGTACGAGTTCCCTCGCCCGACGAGGTCGGTTGGATGGGCACTATGGATGGGGCGCTTTCCACCTGTGTAGCGGATGTCTTGGGTGGCCCGGCTGCTTTCCTGGTCGACGCCCGGGGTCTGGTGTCTGCGTGGAGTCCGGCGGCCGAGCGCCTTTTGGGCTACGCGACGGCGGAGGTCGTGGGCCGGCCGGTGGCCGAGCTGAGTCCGCCGCATTCGTGGGACTCCCACCAGCGCCTGCTGCCGCCCGCGACCGGCAGCGTTTCCGGCGACAGCATCGTCCTGTTGCATCGGCAGGGTCATCTTGTGCCCGTCACCTTTTCGGCCTGTTCCGTAGCGTCTTCCACGCCCGGCAGCGAGCAGACGGTGATCCTGGCGACCGTCGGCCTCATGCCCGGCGGACCGTCGATCGGTGAGGACCAGACGGTACAGAGCCGGCTGCACCGCGGCGAGAACCTCGCAGCGGTTGCCATGAGAAGGCGCCTGGAGACCACGGACACGCAGCAGCACAGTGCGGCTGAGATCACTCGCTCCTATCTGCCCGCCCGCAGCGGCACAGGGGTGAACGGCTCGTGGGTCGATGTGATCCCCCTGTCCGGTGCCCGTCTCGCCTTCGTCGCCGGCGACATCCCCGTCTCCGGCATGCAGGCCACCGTGTGCATCGGCTTGATGGGCGCCGCCGTGCGGGCTCTGTCGGAACTGGATCTCGCCCCTGAGGAAGTACTCGCCCGGCTGGACGACATCGTGTCCCGCTACGCCGCGGGCGAGTCCGACGAATGGTCCCTGTGGTTTGTGGAACGGCTGGTTGGTACAACCTGCCTCTACGCGGTCTACGACCCCATTACGCGCCGCTGTGTCATGGCGAGCGCCGGGCACCCCCCACCCGCCATCGTCGATCTGGACGGGCTCGTCCGTGTGCCCGAGCTGCCCGACAGCAGACCCCTGGGAAGGGGCGAGCCGGTCTTCGAACCCGTGGACGTGACACTCGCCGAAGGCAGCACCCTGCTCTTCCACAGTGGCAGTCTGGCCCGCGCGTGCAGCACGAACGATGCCGCAACCGAGCTGCTCCGCACAGTCATCCAGCGCGGTAACCCCTCGATCGAAAACGTCTGCCGGGCCACCGCCGACATCGCGACGCCGCTCCTGCCGGCCGACGACGACCTGTCACTCCTTGTCGCTCGGACACGTGCGCTCAGTGACAGCCGAGTGGCTACCTGGGACCTGCCACGCGACCCGGCCGCCGTCGCCGACATGCGCTCCCTCATCGTCCGGCAACTCCACCAATGGGACCTGGACTACCTTGACTTCGCCACCGAGCTGATCGCCAGCGAACTGGTCACCAACGCCATCCGCTACGGCCGCGACCCGATGCGGCTGCGGCTGATCCACGAAAAGGCCCTCATCTGCGAGGTACTCGACGGCAGCAGCGCCGCGCCGCACATCCGTCTGGCGAATACCACCGACGAGGGTGGGCGCGGCCTGCTCCTCGTGGCCGAGTGCTCGCGGTGCTGGGGTGTGCGCTACACCGACCAAGGAAAGATCATCTGGGCCGAACAATCGCTGACATCTCAAGGCATGCCGGAGGACCTCTCCTCGGTGATGGTGGACTCGCTTCACTGATCACGCGGTGGACGATCACGCGGCGGGCGAGCGTGAGCTGGGAAGGCGTTGCCTGCTTGCCAGATCACGATCGCGATCAGCCCGGCGTCCCGCAGCCTGGTTCAGCGTGCTCCATCGACGACTCCCGGCCCCGTGCTGTCACCCGGCCTGGCGGGACGGCTGCCGTGTGGGCACCGGTGGCTGCGCCGCCTGCGCTGTGCTGCGTCGCGTGGGTGCTCCAGGAAAACGCCGCGGCTGCGGGGAGGCCCCCACCGCCGGGGTTCCCTGGAGCAGGTACATCACCGCGAGGACGGCGCCACCCGTCAATCGCCTCAAAAGGCACCGTGCGGTGGCCGCAAGGCACGACAGGCTCGCTGTCCGCTGCGAGGCGATCGTCCTCGTAGCAGCTATCAACGAGTGGCTGTGGCCAGCACATTCGAGACGCCCCTAGGGTCGCATCCCGAACAGGAAGCGGGTCGCCCGCGTGCGGCGGACCAGTAGTTCGTACGCGGTGAGGGTGAGGATGAGGGCGATCACCACGAGCACGGCGTACTCAACCAGGATCGGCGCGGACCAGCCGATCACGAAGTATGCGACGGCGACCACGATCGGCTGGTGCAGGACGTACAGCGGCAGCACGGCTGCGGCGAGATAGGCATAGAGGCGCCGACGCGTCGTCGGGGTCGGGTTGGGCGCCGCACGCGGTTGCTCCAGCCGCCGACGGTCGAGGAGGCCTGGGATGGCGACCACCAGGCACCATCCGGCCGCACCGAACAGCGCCCGTGAGGCGGTGGCCAGGGCGGTCATCTCCGTGAAGGGCTCGTCGGCCAGGGCAAAGCCGGGGCCGGATGCCGCGAACAGTAGGGCGCCGAGCCAGGCTGCGGTCCCGGCGTCGCGCCGCATCGCGGTGCGGAAGCGGTCGTCGGCGGCGAGCGCGAAGCCGGCAACGAAGAACAGCAGGTACGACCAGCGGTGCCAGCCCGCGTAGTCCTCCTCCAGCCGTGCGAAGGCACAGATCGCCGCGAAGGCGAGGGCCGGGAGGAACACGACGCCCCGCCGGTGCAGGGTCGCCTCCGCCACCCGGTCGCCGATGCGGCGGACGCGCTCGCGCGGCAACCACCGGTGGAACGGCACCAGCATGAGGGAGAACGCCAGGAGGAGCACGACGAACCAAAGATGGCCGGTCTCGAAGTGCTCGCCCTGGACGAGGAAGGGGAACTCTTCGGGCTCCAGGTGCACGTCGTAGAAGCGGGGCAGGAAGCCGAGGTACGACTCGTGGTGGTCGGCGTCGGCCGAGCGCAGCCGCAGCCACTGAGGCAGCGGGTTCAGGGCGAGGGTTGCGAAGACCAGCGGAACGCCGAGCCGCAGCAGTCGCTCTCTGGCGAAGCCGCCCGCGCCGCGGCGCTGAAGCGAGTGCCAGGCACCGAGGCCGGAGATGAGGAACAGCAGCGGCATGGCCCAGACGACCCCGAACCCAGCGATGATCATGATGGCTTCGGTGGTCTCGGCGTTCTTGACGTAGAAGTCGTCGTCGGCAGCGAATACGAGCGCCGAGTGGAAGAAGACCAGCCCGATCACGACCAGCATCCGGATCGCGTCCAGCTCCGGCCGCCGCTCCGGTAGCGGTGCCTGCGCCGGTTCTGCGCGCGTCGCCATGTCTGTGCCCCCCGTCGCCTGTACGTCACCAGTGTTGGAAAGGCGGCCGCTGGGCGCCACCCCCGGAACGGAGTCCGCTCACATCGAAGATCAACTTTCGATACGCGCCCTAGCGGTGGCCTAGGTGTTGTGGTGGTGGTGAGGTGGTGGGGGTTGGTGTGGTGGGTGTGGTGGTGGGTGGTGGCTTGGGTGAGGTGGTGGTGGATGCATTGTTGCCATTCGGTGCGTAGGTCGAGGGTGGTGTGGTGGGGGGTTTCGCTGTTGAGGTGGTAGCCGGCGCGGGCGATGGTGTTGTGGCGGAGTGTGTGGGCGAGGGCGTGGGTGGTGTTGATGAGTTGTTGGAGGGGGTCGGTGTCTGGTTGTTGGGCGGTGGCTGCTGTGGTGCGTAGGAGGTGGGCTGCGGTGGTTTCGAGGGTGGTGGCGAGGTCGGCTTTGCTGGTGAAGTGGAAGTGGAGGGCGCCGGTGCTGACGCCGGCGTTGGTGCTGATGTCGGTGAGGTTGGCGCGGGTGTAGCCGTGCTGTTCGAATGCCTGGGCTGCGGAGTGGATGAGCGCCTGGCGGGTGTGGGCGGCACGTTCTTGTTTCATTGCCGGGGGCTCCTCGGGGCGGCGGGGTGTGTGCTGCAGCCTGGCGATAGAAAACCGGGTTGCTGGTTCTGTATTATCTAACCGGGCGGAGTCGTCCCTGGCCACTGTGTGACGGTGGCGGCGTCAAGTCCGCGGGGGAGCCCTGCAGCAGCCGGAACGGCATGTCCGTGGGTCCGGGCCCGTCCGGGCCGGGGGTCGGGGCCGGTCGGGTCGTACCGGTCCGGTCCGGTCCGGCAGGGCCGGGTCGGTCGAGTGGTGCCGGGTCGGTTGGCGCCGGTTGTGCCGGGTCGTGCGGAGCTGGGTCGGGCCGGGTCGTACCGGTGCGGCCGGCCGGGTGGTGTGCCGGCCGTGCCGGGCCGGGTCGTGCGGGGCCAGGTCGGCTGGGTCGGGTCGTGCCGGGGAGCGCCAGGTGGGCGGGGCTGTGTCATGCCGGGCCGTGTCATGCGGTGCCCGGTTGTGCCGTGTCGGGTTGTGTCGGCATGGGCCGGGGCGGGCGGGGGTCGGGCTCTGTGGAGCCGGGCGGGGCTGTGCCGGGTCGGGCTCTGTGGGGTCAGGCCGGGGCCTGGTTGTGCCGGGTGCCGGGTGCCGGGTGCCGGGTGCCGGGTTGGTCGGGGGTTTCGGGGGTGTGCGGTGGCGAGTGCTGCCTGCGTGGCTCCGCATGCCCTGCATGGCCTGCATGACCTGCCTGGCGTGGGCCTGGTGCGGTGTGGGTGGTGGGTGTTCTTTCCTGTGTGTTGTTTCTGATGGTGGAAACGCTACGTTGCATTTATGGATCACGCAACGGATCTGTTGCGCATGTTTCCTGTCACTGCAGCTGATGGCCGAGAAATTGTTGCAATGGTTTTGCGTCTAATGCAACGGTCACTGTCCGGTTCGTTGCAATGGTTTGAGGGTGAACGCTATGCGTGAGGTGCCGGGGGGCTGGGTGAGGGCGGGGGTGCCGGCGGGCGGCGTCCGGGGGCGGGGCGCGGGCGTGACGCCGGGCGTTGCCACAGGGCCCAATGGCCCCGGAGGGGCGGGTGCCGTCGAGGGGTCCGGCGGTGCGAGAGGGTCCGGTGCCCCCGAGAGGTCCGGCGGTGCGGGAGGACCGGGCGTTGCCGCAGGGCCTGGCGGCCCCTGCTGGCCGGGCGGGTGTGGGGGAGGTGTTGGCCGGGATGCGCGGGGATCCTTCGCTGCGTACGGCTGCAGCTGCTGGCGGCGCATGGGCTGGGGGACGAGGCCCGCTGGGAGCGTCTTGGCGCACGGTGTGCCGGAACACCGCAGGGACGTGCTGGCGCGGGCGGCACGCGAGTGTGCCGGGCTGTGGCTGCGTTTCGCCGACACTCTCGAGACCCGCCGCAGGTGAACAGGCCCCGCACAGAGCCCGCCCGCACAGAGCCCGTCCACACAGACCTCGCCTGTGCGGATGCCACGCTTCTGCCCACGGACCCGGCCGCCCGCCCGGGCAGGCCCCGGCGACGGGCCGCCGCACCGTCAGAAGAAGCCCCACCACGGGACTTCCCCGAACGCGACAGCAGTCCACGACGGCCACCCGAAAAGAGCCCTCCGCGTGGACCCGGCCGGCGCTCCGGGCCCTGGCGGCAGCCTTGCCGCGGCCCCGCAAGAAGCCGCATCTGAAGGGTCTTCCGGGGGACGGCAGGCGTCGCACGCAACACAGTCCGCGAGAGGGCTGCCCAGGACGCGGTCCGGCGGCCGGCGGTCGTGCACGCCCCCGACCGGGCAGCAAAGGCCCCACCGTGCGGCCGGCCACACTCGCCGGCAGCAGCGGCCCGCGCAGGCCCGGCGCCGGGCACGCCCCACGACCAGAACGCGCGGCCGGGACACCGCCTGTACGGGCACCGCACCGCCGACCAGGCCCGCGCCCCGCCAGGCCCGAGCCCCACCAGGCCGGATCAAGCCAAGCCGGGCCGGGGCGGACAGGCAGGCAGGCGTGAGTCGGGGCTTCTTCGTGCGGCTGTCGCCGCGGCTTGTCGGCGCGCCCCCGGGACGTCCTCGGTGACGCCGCTTCGGGGCTGCGGTGGTGCGGGTGCGGGTGCCGGGGCGGGGAGGGGGTGTGGCGGTGTGAAGGGCGGAATGTGGTGGCGGGGTGTTGGTGGGTGGCTGGATCCGTTGTAAAGAAACCTGGTTGCTGGTATTTTTTGGGTGGTGTGGGGGTGGGGCGGGATGTTCTGTCCTGGTGGGCGGGCCGGTGTCGCGCTCGTGTCCACGGGAGGTGTCGCAGCCGCCGGGTCCTGTGTGGGGTGGGCTGCTGAGGAGGCGGGGTTGGGATGATCACGCATGAGGCGGGTTCCCGTGCCGGGGTGGCGGGGGAGGTGCAGTTGGTGCGCTGGCCGGCGCAGCGGGAGCTGCGGGAGGAGTGCCGTGTGCGGGGGATGCCACGGATCCTGGTGGTCGAGGCGGGTCTGCGGGCGCCGGTGTGTGAGGACATTTTCGAGGACTGGGTGCGTACTCCGGTCACCTCGTTCGATCTGCAGGCGCGCAGTGACGCGCTGGTGCACCGTTACCGCCGCAGCCGTGCGCCGCAGCTCGACGAGGACGGTGTGCTGCGTTTCGCCTCGCGTTCGGTGACGCTCTCGCCGATGCAGGCGGCGTTGCTGGCGTTGCTGGTGGCGCAGTTCGCCCAGGTGGTGCCGCGGGAGGCGCTGGGGTCCCGGCTGGGGCGCGGGCAGGGGCCGATGAGCCGTAACGCGCTGGATCTGCACATGATGCGGATCCGGCACCGGATCAACGCGCTGGGGCTGACGGTCCGCACCGTGTGGGGCCGCGGTTATGTCCTGGACGCCGAGGCGGCCGCGGCGACGTTCTGATCCTTTTCGCCGGCCGCGGCGCACCGCCGCCCGGCCGCGTACCCGAGCGGCTCGTTGGACGCGTAGACGGAACTGATCGAGACGGGGGTCTTTGTGATGGTGAGTACCGGCGCCGAGAGCGCCACGGCGGCCCTGCCGCAACCCGCGCCCGCGCCCAGGGTGGCGCGCAGTGTCCCGCCCCCGCAGCGCGGTGCGCACCGGATGCGGCCCGAGCAGGTTTTGACCACGCGGGTGGGACTGCAGATCCCGGACGTGCTCTCGTTCGAGGAATGGGAGCGGGCCGGACGCCAGCTGGCGGGTGTGGTGGACTCCTCCGCCTGGTGGCTGGGCGACTGGCTGACCTACGGCAAGAACCACTACGCCGACCGCTACCAGCAGGGCATCCGCGGCGCCGGACTGCAGTACCAGACCCTGCGCAACTACGCCTGGGTGGCCCGCCGGTTCGATATGAGCCGCCGCCACGCACGCCTGACGTTCCAGCACCACGCCGAGGTGGCCTCGCTGCCCGCCGGGGAAGCCGACCGCTGGCTGCGGCGGGCCGAGGAAACACCGTGGACGACGAAGCAGCTGCGCACCGCGCTGCGCGAGGCCCGCGGCCCCGACGCGGTGAAAGCCCCGGACCGTGCGGGCCTGCGCCAGCTGGCCGTCCCACGCGAACGCTACGAACGCTGGCACCAGGCCGCCGAGCACAGCGGCGTCGCCATCGACGTCTGGGTACTCACCACCCTCGACTCGGCCGCCGACCTCATCATCCCAGCTCTCACCGCACCGGCCGCCGTCACCGCGGCCACAACCGCCGCCACACCCGTCGCCGTCACCGCGGCCACCGAACCGGCCGTCACCACGCCTGCCGCTGTCACCGCGGCGGCCGCCGCTGTCAACGCGGTTGCCGCACCGGCCGTCACCGCACCGGCCGCAGCCGTCAAGGCGGTTGCCGCGCCGGCCGTCACTGTCACCGCGCCGGGTGCCGTGCCGGCCGCGGTGCCGGCGGGCCGGCTCTCGTCCGGCACGCCCTGACGCCACACCGTACGCATCCTGCCCCGCCTTTCCCCGTCCGCCATGGGCGCGGGCGGGCGCAGGTGCGGGCGGCGCCGGTCGGGTGCCGTCCGTGTCCGTGGTGTAGGGCCCTCTGTCCGGTCGGGGCGGGCCGGGCCGGGGTGTCACAGACGGGGGCGACCCCACACCCGACCACCTTGACCAAAGGGACGGCACTCAGGCGTTGGGCGCCCTCTCGACCGCGTCGAGGGGGACATCGATGCGGGTGTCGTCTCCGAAGATCTGCACCATCAGCTGTACGCGGTGGCGCTCCCGGTCAATACCGCGAATCGGCCCCGTGAACTGCGCGAAGGGGCCGTCGGTCACCAGGACGGTGTCCCCTGGCTGTAGCTCCGGGGCGCTCGACATGGTCCCTCCCTGACGGCGTAGGCCAGCCCCAACTTGATGGTGGTCGGCCAGGACCCTGTGGTGCCGGCGCCGCCCCGGAGTCCCTCAACAGCATGGTGCGGAGGGGTGGTGTCGAAGCTGCACGAGCTCCCGGACCGATGTGGCTCGGGGATCTCTTCTGAGCCGCCCCTTTTTGGTCGCGCTCTCGCCCTACCGCGACAGCAGAGCGGCCCAACGCTTCGTAGCGTACGGGCAGCCGCTGGCATCGGCCGGGAGCGCACCGCATACGCACCAGGCAGAGCGGGGAACAGCGGGGAATCATGGTGCCCGCAGCGCCACCGGCCATCCCGCATCCTGGCCGTTCGCCCACAACGCCCGAATTGACCCAAGGGCCGCGCGCAAAGCGGCACCGCCCGGCCGGCCGACGATTCCTTGAAAGGACAGCCCGAAGCGTCAATCGTTCGGTGGGTCAGACCGCCGAGCGATGCCACGACCAATCCTCACCGTCGTTCGTACAGTGGCGCGCTCCACCTGGACGCCATGAACCACGCCCGCTCCACGGTGTGTGGGCCGACGGCGGACGGGATGGGAGCTGGGGTGGGTCGTGGGTTGAGGTAGAACGGGGGGCACCCACGAACCCCCACACAACTGTCGCTAGGGTGCCGCGTGAGGGAAGGGTGAGATGGCAGACAAGAACAGTTGGCGGAATCACCCGCACTGGCATCTGACGTTCGTGATTCCGCTTCTGGTCTTTCTGACCACCGAAGACGACCGGATCACGCGGTGCCTCCTGGCTTCAGGGCTCACGCTGGCGGCTATCTGGTACGGACGCGACTTGGCAAGGTGGACGCGTGACGAGGCCGCCTCCGCCCGTGACATCAGCAGCTGACACCAACAGCCGCGAACGAGCGGTCGAGGCCGAACCTGAGCGACCGGCCAGCCGGAGTACAGCACGTGTTGACCAGCGTCGGCAGTTCCGCGTGATCGACCTGAGAAAGATGAGGCCACACCTCAAAGCTGGTCTCTACCACGAGGTGCCGTCCTCGGCCGCAGGGCGGCGCCCCGTCGGCTTGACTCGACCCGTAGGGGGCCGAGGGTTGATCGCCACCACGACCCCATACTGAGCCGTGCAGCAACGGACGCAGGGATCCGCAGCACCCAAGGAACCAAGGTAGAGCTTTGTCGAGCAAAGTAGAGATGGTCGCCACTGGCATAGCTTTGTGCATCTCGGTGGCGTTCGGGTGGCGAGGGGTGCTGGCGGTCGTCGGCTTCACAGTCTTGGAAGAGGTAGCCCGGCGATACGTAGGGCGCCGGAAGAGGGGTCTGGTGCAGGTTCAGGTGACAGGTTCGGTCACGCGGCCTGGAGGGCCGATGTGATCATGACGGTCTCGAATTCGACGGGGGTCAGCCGGC
>NZ_JBSFCK010000032.1:845-59939 GCF_053593435.1 Streptomyces sp. NPDC002306 | reverse complement strand
CTCCAAGTCCGGCACCCTCACCTACCAACTCATGTACGAACTGCGCGACATCGGCTTCTCGACATGTGGCGGCGTCGGCGAGGTCACCGTGCTCCCGCCACCACTCCTCGTCGGGCGCGGCGGGTTCGCGGGCCACGTCGCGGTCCCGGGCCGCCGCCGTCGCGGCCTCGGTCCGCCAGCCGGCCCGGCCACGGCCCGCCCGGTCGAGGGTGGCGACGGCCGCCCGGACCTCGAAGGGCTCGGTGTGCGCGGTGGTGACGGTGAGGACCAGGCCGATGCGGCGGGTGGCGGCGGCCACGCGGGACAGCACGGCGAGCGCGTCGGGCCCGAGGTGGCCGCCGATCCCGTCCAGCGTCACGAAGTCGAGGCCGCCGCGCTCGGCGAGCCGCGCCAACTCGACCTGGGTCCCGGCGTCGTGCGCTGTCGTCCGGCCGAGCCCGGCGGCCAGATGCGGCAGGCCCCGGCCGCGTGACGCGTTCATGCGGGCAGTCCTTTTCCGTGGGGGGTCACCGTGTTCACAGCACCTTGGAGAGAAACGCCCGGGTCCGCTCGTGGCGGGGACGGTCCAGTACGTCGCCGGGGGCGCCCTGCTCGACGACGCGTCCGTCGTCCATGAACACGACCGTGTCGGCGACCTCGCGCGCGAAGCCGATCTCATGGGTGACGACGATCATCGTGGTGCCCCGGTGGGCCAGGTCCCGGATGACGCCGAGGACCTCACCGACCAGTTCGGGGTCGAGCGCGGAGGTCGGTTCGTCGAACAGCAGCAGCTTCGGCTCCAGCGCGAGCGCCCGCGCGATGGCGACCCGCTGCTGCTGTCCGCCGGAGAGCTGCCGGGGGTAGGCGTCGGCCTTGTCGGCCAGCCCCACCCGGTCCAGCAGCCGGTGCGCGGTCTCCACCGCCGCCGCGCGCGGCCGCTTCAGCGCGGAGACCGGCGCCTCGATGACGTTGTCCACCACGGTGAGGTGCGGGAACAGGTTGAAGTTCTGGAAGACGAAGCCGATCCGGGTGCGCCGGCGCAGCACCTCGCGCTCGGGCAGCGCGCGCAGTGTGTCGCCGGAGCGCCGGTATCCGATGAGGGCGCCGTCCACGCTGACCGTGCCCCGGTCCACCTTCTCCAGGTGGTTGATGGTGCGCAGCAGCGTCGACTTGCCGGAGCCGGAGGGCCCGAGGATCACGGTGACCTCTCCGGTGCGCACGACGAGGTCGATGCCCTTGAGCACCTCCAGCGGGCCGAAGCTCTTGTGTACGGACCTGATGTCGACCATGACGGTCATCGGGTGAACCCCTCGGATGTCGGATGGAGTGCGGTGGACCGGGCCGGGCTACGCGGCGGCACGGCGGGCCGGGTCCCGCAGGAAGGCCAGCGCGGCCCGTGCGACGGCGTCGTTCTGCCGGAACGCGGGGCCGCCGGTGCGCGGCCGGGTGAACGCGCCGGGGGTCCGGCCGTCGGTGAAGGGGCCGAGCGCGAAACGCCGGGGGTGCGGCCGGCCGGCCAGGTCCAGCACCCTCGCGTCCACGGGGTCGACGCGCAGCAGCCCGTCGGGCGTCCCGGCGGCCCCGTCGGCGTGCAGCGCGCGGAGCAGCGGATCGCGGGCGCGCCCGAGCGTGGGCTCGGGCAGCCGCGCCTCGACCAGCGCGCGGGCCTCGACCGAGTGGCCGGGCACGGTGGCGCCGGACGCCCGGAACAGCCCGTCCTCGGCCCGGACCGTCATGTCCGCGCCGACGAACCTCAGGATCCCGGCCCGGGACAGGGATCGCATCTGCCGCAGCCGGGGTCCGGGCGGCCCGGAGGCGAGGTAGCTGAAGAAGCCGTGCCACCAGGGGCCGATGTCACCGAGTCGCACCAGCTGCCCGTAGACGGACAGCAGCCCGAGGAAGACGGACAGGTCGGCGCTGTGGGCCGGGTCGTGACGCCGTCCCAGGTCCGCCTCGATGTAGTCGCGCAGCCCTTCCTGGAGTTCCTCGTGCGTCGCGTACCGGGTGCCGGCCAGCGGACGGTCGAGCGCGTCGAGGTCGAGCCGGTCGCGCGGGTCGGGCACGGCGGACGCCACGAGCGCCTCGCGGGCCACGGCGTCGGCGGTCGCGTACTCCTCCTCGAAGTCGCTCCAGGCGACGGCCGTCCGCTCGGGGTGGGCCGTGAACAGCCGGTGGTAGTGCGCGAAGCCCAGCTCCTTGCCGACCAGCGGCCAGACGTCGCGCCGGAAGTCGAAGCGGTCCGGCCGGGCGAGCAGTTCGTCGATCTCGGCGGGCCCCAGGAACCGGGGCAGCGGCGGCCGCGCACCGCCGAGGTCGTAGCCGATCTTCGAGTGGTACGGCACTCCGCGCCGCGATCCGACGTGGAGCACCGGCTCGCGGCCCGACGGCACATACGTGTCCCCCTCGTACCGTCCGCCGCGCCCCTCGGTGAGCAGCACCATCAGGTCGACGAAGGCCAGCCCGAAGCCGCGTACGAGGACGGGCTCGCCGGGGCGGAGCACCGACAGGTCGCTGTCGGCCGTGAAGTCCGGCGGCAGGTGCACGAGTCCGTGCTTCTCGGCGTACGACGCCAACGCGCGCTGTTCGTCGTCGAGTTCGGCGTCGAGGTGGCCCAGGGCGAGGACGACGAGGTCGGCGGTGAGCGGCCGGGTGAGCCCCTCCAGCCACACCCGTTGGCGTCCTTCGCGCGGGCCGCCGACCCGCAGGGCCCGCCGCCTGTGGTGGCGGACGGTGATCTCCGGGGGCAGCGCGGCCACGGCCCGGTCGTGGAACCAGCTCAGGTACGCGCCCTGGAGCCGCCGGTCCGCGAAGGTACGGCCGTCGATGCCGGCCCACTCGTGCAGCGTGGGTCCCTCGCGCACGGGCCCGGCCATGGTCACCGTGTCGTCGGTGTACATGGTGACGTCCTCGGCGTGCGAGTTCATCCACAGCAGCGGCGACTGCGCCTGCCGCCAGATGCGTCCGGCGCCGGGCCGGTGCGGGTCGACGAGATGGATGTCGAGACCCGAACCGGCGTACAGCTCGGCCGCGTTGGCGGCGATCCGTTCGATGAGACCGGTCCCCCGCGGCCCGGCCCCGACGATCACCAGCGAGGGCCTGGACGGCGACACCCCGGACCCGGTCATCGGACGCGCTCCGCACCGCGCGCGTAGTGCCGCTCGACGTAGTACTGGCCGACGCCGAGCACCGAGGTGACCACGGTGTACCAGATCGTGGCCACCATCAGCAGCGGGATGACCTGGTAGGTGCGGTGGTAGACGAGCTGCACCGAGAAGAGCAGGTCCTGTACGGCGATGACGCTGACGATGGAGGTGCCCTTGAGGGTGCCGATCAGCATGTTCCCGGCCGGCGGCACGATGGAGCGCATCGCCTGCGGGAGCACGATCCGCCACCAGCGGCGCCACCGGCTCAGCCCGAGCGCCTGCGCCGCCTCGATCTGGCCCCGGTCGACGGAGAGGATGCCGCCGCGGACGACCTCGGCGGCGTAGGCGGCCTCGTGCAGGGTGAGGCCGATGACGGCGACGGTCACCGGGCCGAGCAGGTCGACGGTGCGCACGCCGAGGATCCGCGGGTACAGCGCCCCGATGTTGAACCACAGCAGCAGCTGCACCAGGATCGGGATCGACCGGAACAGCCAGACATACCCCCAACTGACCGCTCTCAGAACGGGGTTGGCGGACAGCCGGGCCGCGGCGAGCAGGGTGCCCAGCGCGAACCCGAGCGTCATCACGACCGCGGTCAGCCACAGCGTGAGCCACAGCCCGCGCAGTACGGCGGCCGAGGTGAAGTGGTCGGCCACCACGTCCCACTGGAACGCCTCGTTGCGCAGAACGGAGTTGACGGCCGCCCCGAGCAGTCCGAGGACGACGACGGCGGCCGTCCACTGTCCGAGACGGCGCTGCGGGAGGATCCGCGGGGTGTCCGCGTGCTCCGGTGTGCCGGGTGCGGAGGAGGCTTTGGCGAGGGTGTCGGAAGACATGGGGAAGGCTCCGTGACGTAGGGCGAACACGGGTGGATGCCTTCACACAGGAGCGCCCTGCGGCGCGCTACGGCCGAGCCCCTCAGCAGGACCGTTCCTCGAGAGTACGGGAGCGATTCCCTTCACTGTCAAGGTTGTCCACACTGTGAGCCCTGCGTCTCAGGGCAGTTGACGCGAAACCGGGGACCTGTTCCACTTGGCCCATGCATCCGCAGCAGTGGCTGGTCACCCGCTCCCACATCGACTTCGGTCGTGTGTGGTCCTGTTCCTGTTGAGCTGACCCACTGCGCGTCCTGATTACCGTCGGGCGCCTCTCCGCGTTCTCCCGCCTCGCCTTCACACGCGCGCCCTCCCCTCGCCCCGCGCCTCTTTCGCCGCCGCCGTCCGCTTCGGCCTGCCTTCAGGAGACCGCACACCATGCGCCGTGCGTCCACGCGTACCCGTAGAGCCCTCTTCGCTCCTTTCGCCGCCGTCGCCTCCGCGGCCCTGCTCCTGACCGCCTGCGGCTCGGGGGCCGGCCCCGACGGCTCCTCCGGCACGGCCGCGCGGGCCGCGGCGGACTCCGGCGAGGTCCCCACCACGGACGTCGTCTCCGGCGTCCGCAAGGACGCCACGGCCGCCGCGCTGCTGCCGTCCGGCGTGACCGGCCTGACCGTCGCCGTCGCCGTGGGCGGCACCCCGCCCGGCACCACGTACCTGGACGACGGCAGGACCCTGGCCGGCCAGGACATCGACTTCATCCACGCCGTGGCCAAGGTCCTCGGCCTCGACCTCACGACGGAACAGGCCGGTTTCGAGGCGATCCTGCCCGCCCTCGACAGCGGCAAGTACGACTTCGGTGTGAGCAACTTCGGGGTCACCGACGAGCGGCGCGCGTCGATCGACTTCGTCACCTACATCAACGACGGCCAGGGCTTCGCCACTCGGGCGGACAGCGGGCTCGCCGAGGTGACCGATCTCAGGCAGCTGTGTGGCCTGGACATCGCCACCGGCGCCGGCACCACCTTCGAGACCACGCTGGAGAAGAACGCGCATGTCTGCGCCGACGCCGGCAAGAAGGCGTACCACGTGCAGACCTACAGCGATCCCAGCGCGATCTGGTCCTCCGTCCAGCAGGGCCGCAGCGACGTCGTGATGTCCACCATCAACGGCCTCCGCTACGCCGTCGCCCACCAGCCGGGCCTGAAGTTCCTCGACGAGTACCACCGACTGGACGTCGGCTTCGCCTTCAAGAAGGGCACGAAGCTGGCCCCGGCCTTCCAGGCCGCGGTCGACAGGCTCATCGCGGACGGCACCTACGGCAGGATCCTGGAGAAGTGGGGCACGACCGGTTCGGCCATCACCAAGTCCGAGATCTCACCCCCGGAACTGAAGGACTAGACATCCCGCACCCCCGGCCCCAAGGCGTCGCGGCGTCACCGTCAGCAGTCGCAGCACGAGCAGCAATCGCAGCAGTCACAGGCGTCGCAGCAGGAGCAGTCGCAGTTTCCGCAGTCACTGCAGCAGCCTTCGCGCTTCTTCCGCGACCACGGCCCCTCGTAGCTGTCGGCGCAGCACACCTTGCAGGTGCAGCACAGCCCGATCGCGACCGCGCACCCGGCCCAGAAACCCCGCTTCCCGGGCCGCGGCGGCTCACCGCCGAAGGGATCGCCGCCGAAGGGATTCCCCGGCCCCTGCGGCGCGTACGGTCCTTGCGGTGCGTAGGGCCCCTGCGGCGCGTACGGCCCCTGCGGGTGGTGCGGCCCCTGCGGACCGTGCGACCCCCGCGGGTCGTGGGGGCCGTCCTGCCGGGCCGGCCCGAACGCCCCCTCGGGCGCGTGCCCGCAGGACTCCGTCCCGAACGCGCGGTCCACCGAGCGGCGCAACTCGTGCGCGAGCAGCAGATGGGTCAGCCTGCCGTCGGTGAACTCCACCTCGCGCAGGGCGAGCCGGATGCCGTGCAGCGCGTCGTCCGCGAGCCGCCGCGCCTCGGTGAGCGGGGTGCCGGTCGCGGTGAGCGGGTTCCAGGCCCCCGACGCGGCGTCGCTTTCGCGGTCCTCCACGGCGTCCAGCAGATGCGCGAGCCGCCCGAACAGCCGTCCGGCCTCGGCGAGCGGCCCGGCGTTGTCCGGCCGTCCGGCCAGCACCGCGGTGTGCGCGAAGGCCGCCGCGGTGGCCGTCTCGGTGGGTTCGGTGACCGTCAGGATCGGCGTCCCCGGTCCCGCGAGGGTCTCCAGACCGAGCTGCCGGTCCACCGCGTCGAGGAGCACGGCGGTGTCGAACCCGACGGCGGACCCGCCGCGGGCACCCGCCCGTCCCCAGCCGGCGGCGACCCGGCGGGCGGCGAGCGCCACCGGCCGCCGGGCCAGCAGCCCGTCCCCGTCGGCGACGTGGTCGCGCACCTTGGCCGCGGCGAGCACCAGCGAGACGGCGGCCGCGAGCCGGGCCCCCTCGCCGTCGGCGACGGAGGCGGTGCGCATCCCGCGCAGCGGACAGGGGCCCGCCGTACGGCGCCCGATGGCGCTCCCGGCCCGCTCGGACCCCTCGGAGGGCCCGGCCTGAGCCTCCGTCAGAACCGAGATGAGCAGCCCGTCATAGTTCGTCACGATCCGCGCGAACTGACCGTGATCCGAGCGCAGCGCGAGACAGAGCCCGCACAGATGAGCCATCCACTGGGCCCTGAGTCCCTCACCGAGTCGGTGACTGCATGGCCTGACGATTCCGAACACGACAACCCCCCGTGGGTGCGTACGGCGTTGAGCTGCCGCATCGTATCGGCCACTCCGTTCACCCGTACGCACCGACCGTCACCCGTACGCCGTGAAGAATCATATTTCACTCACAGTCAGCAGCCGCATACAGCACGACCCTTGGGGCACCCGGGCTCTCGACGGATCGGCTGTGCACCAGTACCGTCACAAACCCCCCGTGCGGCGTCTATCCACTTGGCGCGACATCCGCATCATGGACGACCATAGAGATGCGGAAGCAAGCAAGACCGCTGTGAGAGGAGGCGTCCATGGGATCGGTGCGCAAAGCGAGTGCCTGGCTTGGCCTCGTCGACGACAACGATGACGAGCGCTACTACGACGACGACTACTCCGAGGGGACCGACTCCGGGGACGCCTGGGTCACCGACCCGCGGGTCAAGGTGGCCACGGACACGGCCGAGGAGAAGGGCCGCCGGATCGGCACGGTCACCCCGGACAGCTTCCGGGACGCCCGCGCCATCGGCGAGATGTTCCGGGAGGGCGTCCCGGTCATCATGAACCTCACGGCCATGGAGGCCGGCGACGCCAAGCGCGTCGTCGACTTCGCGGCCGGTCTGATCTTCGGGCTGCGCGGCTCGATCGAGCGCGTGTCCACCCGGGTGTTCCTGCTGACCCCCGCCGACACGGAGATCGTGAGCGGCGAACCGGCCGCGCGCCGTTCGGACGGCTTCTTCAACCAGAGCTGAGGCAGGGCCGCTCACCGGCCCTGCCCCGGCGGGGTCTACCGGAAGGCGTCGAGCCCGGTGAGCGCCTTGCCCAGTACGAGCTGGTGCATCTCGACGGTTCCCTCGTACGTCAGCACCGACTCGAGATTGGTCGCGTGCCGCATCACGGGGTACTCCAGGGAGATCCCGTTGGCGCCGAGGATCGTCCGCGCCGTACGGCAGATCTCGATGGCCTCCCGTACGTTGTTCAGCTTGCCGAAACTGACCTGCTCGGGACGGAGCCGGCCGGCGTCCATGCGCCGCCCGAGATGGTGGGCGAGCAGAATCCCCTTGTGCAGTTCGACGGCCATGTCGGCGAGCTTGGCCTGGGTGAGCTGGAACCCCCCGATGGGCCGCCCGAACTGCTCCCGGGTCCGCGCGTACTCGACGGCGGACTCGAACGAGGCGCGCGCCGCCCCCATCGCGCCCCAGACGATGCCGTAGCGGGCATGGGAGAGACAGCTGAGGGGTCCGCGCAGCCCGACGACCTCGGGCAGCACGGCGTCGGCCGGGAGGCGTACGTCGTCGAGCACGAGTTCACTGGTGACGGAGGCACGCAGGGACCACTTGTGCTTGATCTCCGGGGCGGAGAACCCGGCGCTGTCGGTGGGCACGACGAACCCGCGGATCCCCTCGTCGGTCTGCGCCCACACGACGGCGACCCCGGCGACCGATCCGTTGGTGATCCACATCTTCCGGCCGTCGAGCACCCAGTCGGTGCCGTCGCGCTTGGCGTACGTGCGCATGCCGGCCGGGTCGGAGCCGTGGTCGGGTTCGGTGAGCCCGAAGCAGCCGATGACGTCGCCGGCGGCCATGGCGGGCAGCCAGCGCTGCTTCTGGTCCTCGCTGCCGAAGCGGTGGATCGCGTACATGGCCAGTGAGCCCTGTACGGAGACGAGGGACCGGATGCCGGAGTCGGCGGCCTCCAGCTCCAGACAGGCGAGCCCGTACTGCACGGCGGTGGCGCCCGCGCAGCCGTACCCGGTGAGGGACATCCCCAGCGCGCCGATGCCGCCGAGCTCCCGGGCGAGCTCCCGGATGCCGGGCAGCTCGCCCCGCTCGTACCACTCGGCGACGTGGGGCAGGACGCGGTCCGCGGCCCAGTCGCGCACGGTGGCCCGGATGGCCAGGTCCTCGGGGTCGAGCAGGTCGTCGATGCCGAGCGGGTCGGCGGGGTCGAACGGGGGCAACTTCGAGGACGCGGACATGGGACACCCTCCGACAACTGAAACTAGCACCGCTAGTCACGACTCGACCGCCGCAGACGTTACGACGCAGTCTCCCCCACGTCCACCCCGCACCTCGCACCCACGCGGTGACGCGTGGCGGGTGGGCGGGCGACGCCGGTCAGGCCGAGACGCGGGACTCCGCGACCTCCCGGGGCGCCGGCACCGCCACCGCCGCCATGTCCATGCCCGCGTCCGGGTGCGTGTCCGTGTGCGTGTCCGTGTCCGTGTCCGGATGCGTGTCCATGTCCGGGGGCGTGCCCGGGGGCGTGTCGTCCTCGCAGTGCATGACCCGCGGCAGCCGCAACGCCATCACCGCCCCCAGCAACAGCAACCCCGCGCTCACGAGCAGCGTCACATGCAGTCCGTGCACGAAGGACTCCCGAGCCGCCCGGCGCAGGGCGGCACCCGCCGGGCCCCCCAACCGCGCGGCCACGTCGTAGGCCTCGCCCAGCGAGTGCCCCGCCGACGCCGACGCGGACGCCGGAACTCCCGGCACGGACGCCAGCCCGGGCGTGTACGCCGCGTTCATCACACTGCCGAGGAGCGCGATCCCGATCCCGGCCCCCAGCTGGTAGGACGTCTCGCCGATCGCCGAGGCCCCGCCCGCCTGCGCCGGCGGCGCCTCGCTCAGCATGGACTCGTACGCCCCGAAGAGCGTCGCCTCCAGGCCGAAGCCGAGCAGCAGGAACCCGACCAGCAGCAGCCCCGTGTTGTCCGATTCACCCATCGCCGTCAGCGCCAGCACCGCGACCGCGGTGAGACAGAACCCGGCGCACACCATGCGTCGCGGCCCGAACCGCCGCAGCAGCCGCGCCCCCGCCAGCCCGGCCGCCATCGCCGCGAACGTCAGCGGCAGCAGCCGCAGTCCCGTCTGCAACGGAGAGAGCCCCAGCACCAGCTGGAGGTACTGCGCGGCGATCAGTTCGAGGCCGACCAGCGCCAGCATGGCCAGCACGATGCAGCCCACCGACGTACTGAACGCGGGCCGCGCGAACATCCGCAGGTCCACCAGGGGATGCTTACGGCGCCGTTGACGCCGTACGAACAGGACGATCAGCGCGGCACCCGCCAGGAGCGGCAGCAGGGTGAACACACTCGCCACCGGCTCCCCGCCGCCGAGCCGCTTCACGCCCAGCACCACACCGAACAGTCCGGCCGCGGCCATCAGCGCGCCCACGACGTCCCAGGGCCCGTGCCGGTCGCCCGTGGACTCGGGCAGCAGCAGCCGCCCGATCGGCAGACTCACCAGCATCAGCGGGATGTTGACCAGGAAGACCGAACCCCACCAGAAGTGCTCCAGCAGGAAGCCGCCGAGCAGCGGCCCGACCGCCGCGCCGACCGCGGCCACCGCGCTCCACACCCCGATCGCCATCGCGCGCTCACGCCGTTCGGGGAAGACCTGGCGGAGGATGGAGAGCGTCGCGGGCATGATCATCGCGCCGCCGACGCCCAGCAGCGCCCGCGCGGCGATCAGCGTCTGCGCGTCCTGGGCCAGCGCCGCGAGCCCCGAGGCGAGGCCGAACAGCGTGTAGCCGAGGAGGAGGATCTTCCGGCGGCCCACCTTGTCGCCGAGCGTGCCGAAGAGGATCAGCAGCGAGGCACAGACGAGGGGGTAGGTGTCGACGATCCAGAGCAGTTCGATACCGCTGGGCCGGAGATCCTCGGTGACGGCGGGCACCGCCACGTGCAGCACGGTCGCGTCGACGGCGACGAGGAGCAGGCTCACGCACAGGACGACGAGAACGACCCAGCGGTTGGCACCGGCCCCGGCCGCCCGACGGCGCAGCGCAGCGGCGGCCGTGGTCGTCCCGGACATGTACGTACCTCCAAGATGATCCCTCGCGGTGCGGCGGGCGCACGGGGTGGGGGACTCCCCCGCGTCTCGGCCGGAGCGGAGCGAGCGGTCTCCGGCCCGCACTGATCGCCCGCGAGTGACTCGTCAGCGTACGCGAGTTCGTTCGCACGCCGAGTGGCGGACCTCTCACACTCGACGCGGAACCCGTGTGGCGTACGCCACTGCCCGCACCTCTTCCCACGTCCGGGCGGGCCGTCCGGTTCCTGGGACCGTCGATAATCGAGCCCGTGATCGATCCAGAGACGCGTGCGGCGCCCCCGCGCTCCGCCGCCCCGCGCCGGGCGGCTCCGGCTCTCCTCGGGTACGCGGCCGTACGCGCCCTGGGCCTGCTCGTGCTGGCCCTGTGGAGCGGGGCGCGCGGCAAGAGCGCGTACACGCTGCTGACCGCCCGGTGGGACTCGCTGTGGTACACGCGGGTCGCCGAGCGGGGCTACGGCTACGAGGTACGCCTGCCGAACGGGGACGTCCACTCCAACCTCGCCTTCTTCCCGTTGCTGCCCTGGCTGGAGCGGTTGCTGCACGCGGCCACCCCGCTGTCGTACGCGGGCGCCGGCTTCGCCGTCGGCCTGCTCGCCTCGCTGGCCGCGGCCTGGGGGATCTTCGCGGTGGCGGACTTCGTGTACGGGCGCCGGGCCGGGGTGTGCGCCGTACTGCTGTGGGCCGTGCTGCCGGTGGGGATCGTGCAGTCGATGGCGTACAGCGAGTCGCTGTTCACCGCGCTCGCCGCCTGGTCGCTGTACGCGGTGCTGACCGGCCGCTGGCTCACCGCCGGATCGCTGGCCGCGCTGGCCGGGCTGACCCGGCCGGTCGGGCTGGCCGTGGTCGCCGCGGTGTGGACGGCGGGGATCGCCTCGTTCGTGCGAACGCGGAGCGACGCGTCCGCGCACGGCGCATATAAAGAGGAGTGCGCCCCCTCTTTCACGCGTCGCGCGCTCGCGATGTTCCTCGCGCCCCTCGGCGCCGCCGGCTACGTCCTGTGGGTCGGCCATCGCACCGGCAAGGGACCGCTCGGCTACCTCGACGTCCAGGCGGGCTGGCGCAACGGCTTCGACGGCGGCTGGGCCTTCGCGCGCTTCGTCGCCGACAAGTTCACGTCGTTCCCGGCGGCCCTGGCCGGTGTCGGGCTGATCGTCGGGGTGGGCCTGGTGATCTGGCTGTACGTCATCGGCGTACGGCAGCGGCAGCCGCTTCCCCTGCTGGTGTACACGGGTGTCGTCACCGCGCTCGCCCTGTGCGCGTCGAGCTACTTCGGC
Organism: Streptomyces sp. NPDC002306; assembly: GCF_053593435.1. Taxonomy (NCBI): domain Bacteria; kingdom Bacillati; phylum Actinomycetota; class Actinomycetes; order Kitasatosporales; family Streptomycetaceae; genus Streptomyces; species Streptomyces sp. NPDC002306. The sequence continues at coordinate 48,190 of NZ_JBSFCK010000032.1, read as the reverse complement.
TCGAAACCGCGGCTGCTGCTGCCCGCCTTCCCGCTGCTGCTGCCGCTCGCCGTGGCCCTGGCGCGGCTGCGTACGTCGAGATCGGCGCTGGTGGTGGGCGGGGTCGCGGTGCTGTCGGCCGTGTACGGGGCGTTCTGGCTGAACGGCTCCGGTCCGCCCTGACCGGCACCTGACGGTCGGTGAGCACCGGGAGAATTCCACACAAGGATTCGGTGAACGAATTCATAAGTGACATAAAACTGCCCCCCGGAATGATCAAAGGAATTGCAGGGGGCGCTTGTTCGACATTGAGGAATCCCAGGAAATAAACATCTCCCTGAGAGGAATCCCACATCACATCGTCATCACAAACACGCTGAATCGACCGGGGACAGAGCTCACTCGCTGTAACGTCGATTGGGTGCGTACCGAACGAAACCTCACCCGTCTGGACCGGGTGTTCACCAGGCTGGACCGTGAGCCGGAACGACCGGCCCACATCGATGTGCCGAAAATGAGTCGGCACCGGGTCGTGCTGTTCGCCGCGACCCTGGCCTTCTACCTGGCGATCGTGTGGGCCGTGGTCATCACCTCGTGGCTGGTCCGGCTCGACTGGCAGGTCATGTTCTTCCGCCCCTACCAGCAATGGCCGGAGATCCACGCCTTCCTCGACTACTACGTCGTCCTCGGCCAGCGCGGCCCGACGGCCGTGATGGTCGCCTCCTGGCTGGGCTGGCGCTCCTGGCGGCAGCACACGCTGCGTCCGCTGCTGACCCTGGGCACCTCGCTGCTGCTGCTGAACATCACGGTCGGCGCGGCCAAGTTGGGCATGGGCCGCCTCGGACCGCACTACGCCACCACCATCGGCTCGAACGAGATGGGCCTGGGCGGCGATATATTTCCCAGCGGTCACACCGCCAACGCCGTGGTGACCTGGGGCATTCTGGCGTATCTGGCCTCCACTCCACGAGCGCGCCGCTGGCTGTCCGCCCTCTCCGCGGTCACCTCGCTCGGTGTCGGCCTCACCACGGTGTACCTCGGCACGCACTGGCTGAGCGACGTGGTCCTGGGCTGGGCCGCGGGTCTGCTGATCCTGCTGGCGCTGCCGTGGTTCGAGCCGCTGATCGCCGCGGCCGAGACCGCGCTGTTCGACCTGCGCGACCGCTTGCGTGCCCGTCGCGCCACCACGACGACCGTGCCGGTGCCCGCTCCGGCCGCCCCGATCGGCGCTCCGGTGCTGATCAAGCCGCGTACGCCCGCGCAGGACGACGTCGCGGCGGCCCGCGAGCCGGCCGCGCCCCGCCCGCCGCGAGCCCCCCTGCACCTGGCTCCCGGACCGCACACCGCCCGTTCCGAGCGCACTCCGGTCGCCCCGGTGGGCAGCCGCCGTCCGCCGCCGCACCCGGACCGGCTGCCGCGCGGCACGGCCGCCTCGGCGGCCCGCCCGACGGGCGGCTGATCACGACGCACGGCGGGGCCGCCGGTACGCACGACCCGGCCCCGCGCGGAGTATGACGAAGGCCCCGGCTCCTGTGGTCCAGGAGCCGGGGCCTTCGTCACGGCGCGTGCCTCAGCCCTTCCAGGCCCGCGTCACCCGGTCGTCCTCGACCTCGAAGTTCAGCCGCCCCACGCGGTATTCCATGGTGATGATCGATCCCGGCGGCAGCGAGCGCACCGTCGTCCATCCGCGCTCGCGGGCGAGCCGCTCGGCCCGGCCGGCCGCGAGGCCGACGTACCCGTCCGGACTGTCCTGGGGCTCCGCTGGCGGAGTGGGAATCGGTGACATACCGCCACGCTAGGCCGTGGACGGCGCTCCTGGAAGCCGGACCGGTGGCGTGAATCGCTCCGGTCACACTTCTGTCACAGGATCACGACATGCGTTTCGGTCGAACTGCATCACACGAAAGAGCGGTTGCGTACGCCTTCTGCGGGTATTCGAACGTAATTTCCGCGTGTCGGTCGGAGTCGGTGAATAGGACAGCGAAAAGTACCGGGAGAACCGTCCCTGGAGTGAAGTTCTCCCGCGATTCCGCACGGGCCGCGACAGCTGACGCCACATAAGTAATGCACGGCTTCACCACAGAACCCCCTTAGGCCCTCTGTCGGGCCGGCGGCCGCGCGAGCATCATGGCGTGGGCCCGTGGACACCTGTGCGGTACGGGCTTCGGCGGACCCGGGGAGCGACGAGCGAAGGGGCGAGCGAGCGATGGGGACCGAGATCGTCCAGGCGGGGGCACGGCCCGCGCGGGCCGACCGGCGGGGCCGGCTGATCGTCGACTGGCTGACCACCACCGACCACAAGAAGATCGGCCACCTGTACCTGATCACCTCGTTCGGGTTCTTCCTGGTCGGCGGGGTCATGGCGCTGCTGATGCGGGCCGAACTGGCCCGGCCGGGACTCCAGATCGTCGACAACGACCAGTACAACCAGCTGTTCACCCTGCACGGCACGATCATGCTGCTGCTCTTCGCGACACCGAGTTTCGCGGGCTTCGCCAACGAGCTGATGCCGTTGCAGATCGGCGCCCCCGACGTCGCCTTCCCCCGGCTGAACATGCTGTCGTACTGGCTGTTCCTGTTCGGCGGTCTGATCGTGCTCGGCTCGCTGCTGCTGCCCGAGGGGCCGGCCGCGTTCGGCTGGTTCGCCTACGCGCCGCTCAACAGCGCGGAGCACTCACCCGGGCTCGGCCCCGACTTGTGGATCATGGGCCTGGCGCTGGCCGGCTTCGGGACGATCCTCGGCGCGGTCAACTTCATCACCACCATCATCGGGATGCGCGCCCCCGGGATGACCATGTTCCGGATGCCGATCTTCACCTGGAACACGCTGTTCACGTCGATCCTGATCCTGATGGCGTTCCCGGTGCTGGCGGCGGCGCTGCTGGTGCTGGAGGCGGACCGCCGGTTCGGGGCGCAGGTGTTCGACGCGGCCAACGGCGGCGCGCTGCTGTGGCAGCACCTGTTCTGGTTCTTCGGGCATCCCGAGGTGTACATCATCGCGCTGCCGTTCTTCGGGATCATCACGGAGATCCTCCCGGTCTTCAGCCGGAAGCCGGTGTTCGGCTATCTGACGCTGGTCGGCGCGACGATGGCGATCACCGGCCTGTCGGTGGTGGTGTGGGCGCACCACATGTTCGCGACCGGCGCGGTGCTGCTGCCGTTCTTCTCCTTCATGTCGTTCCTGATCGCGGTGCCGACGGGCGTGAAGTTCTTCAACTGGACCGGGACCATGCTCAAGGGCTCGGTGTCCTTCGAGACGCCGATGCTCTGGGCGGTGGGCTTCCTGGTCACCTTCCTGTTCGGCGGTCTGACCGGGGTGATCCTGGCCTCGCCGCCGATGGACTTCCACGTCACGGACTCGTACTTCGTCGTCGCGCACTTCCACTACGTCGTCTTCGGCACCGTCGTCTTCGCGATCTTCGCCGGATTCTCGTTCTGGTGGCCCAAGTTCACCGGGAAGATGCTCGACGAACGGCTCGGGAAGATCCACTTCTGGACGCTGTTCGTGGGCTTCCACACCACGTTCCTGGTGCAGCACTGGCTGGGCGCGGAGGGAATGCCCCGCCGGTACGCCGACTACCTCGCCGCCGACGGCTTCACCGCCCTGAACACCGTCTCGACCATCGGCGCCTTCCTCCTCGGCCTGTCCACACTGCCGTTCCTCTACAACGTCTGGAAGACCGCCAGGTACAGCGAGAAGGTCGAGGTCGACGACCCCTGGGGGTTCGGCCGCTCGCTGGAGTGGGCGACCTCCTGTCCCCCGCCCCGGCACAACTTCACGACGCTGCCCCGGATCCGTTCGGAGTCCCCGGCGTTCGACCTGCACCACCCCGAATACGCGGACCCGGGCCCGCGGCCCGCGCCAGAGCCGCGTCCAGCCGGTCCCGGGCCGTCCTGATCGCCTCGACGAGTTCGACGGGCTCCAGCACCTCGAACGCGAAGCCCATCATCATGACGTGAACGACCATCACGTCGAGGCTCGCGGCCCCGGTCCGCAGGACACAGGCGTCGTCGCCGTCCGGCTCCAGCGTTCCGGCGGAGGGCGAGACCCGCTCGGCGGCCACGCCCAGCGGCACCAGCAGCCGGACGACGGCGTGCGAGGCGTACGCGCCCGTGGAGACCCCCCGGGAGACATAGGCCGCGAGGTCCGGCGCCGGCGGCTCACGGGGCGGGAAGCGCGGTCCGTGCGGGGGCCTGGGCGTGAGACGGTCGACGCGGAACGTACGCCAGTCCTCGCGGTCGAGGTCCCAGGCGACCAGGTACCAGCGGCGCTCGGTGCACACCAGACGGTGCGGTTCGACGCTGCGGCGGGTGGCCGAGCCGTCGTGCCCGCGGTAGTCGAAGCGCAGCCGCTCGGCGTCCCGGCAGAGGTGGGCCAGCTCGGTCAGCACGGCCGGGTCCACGGCGGAGGGCTGCGGGCCGCGCAGCATGGGCACCGTGAAGTCGTTGAGGGCGGCCACCCGGCGGCGCAGCCGGTGCGGCAGGACCTGCTCCAGTTTGGCGAGGGCGCGTACGGAGGTCTCACCGATGCCCTCGATGCCCTGCCCTGCGGCCGTGCGCAGCCCCACGGCGACGGCCACCGCCTCGTCGTCGTCGAGCAGCAGCGGCGGCAGTTCGGCGCCCACGCCCAACTGGTAGCCGCCGCCGGTGCCGCGGCCGGCGTTGACCGGGTAGCCGAGTTCGCGCAGCCGGTCGACGTCGCGCCGCACCGTGCGCGCGGTGACACCGAGCCGGTCGGCCAGCTCGGCCCCGGACCACTCGCGGTGGGCCTGGAGGAGCGAGAGCAGGCGCAGCAGTCGTGCGGAGGTCTCCAGCATGGTCGCAGTGTGTCGCACGGGGCGGGCGGCAGCCGGGCGGGGACCGCGGCGCGGCGGGGCCATGACGGCGGCGGGACCCCGCCCGGTCGGTGGTGGACCGGGCGGGGCCGTGAGCCGGGGCGGGCGGTCGCTCAGAGGTCGAGACGCTGCCCGGGCACGATCAGGTCGGGATCACCGCCGATGACGGCCTTGTTGGCGGCGTAGATCCGCTGCCAGGTGGTCCCGTGCCGGGCGGCGACGCCGCTGAGCGTGTCGCCCTCGCGGACGGTGTAGTCGCCCCGGGAGGCGCCGCGGGTCGGGTGCTGCGTCGCACGGGCCGGCTTCTTCGACGTCCCGGGCGACGCGGTGGGCGTCGACGACTTCGGCCTGGCCGGCGCCGACTTGGTGGTGGCGGAGCCGCTCGCGGGGGCCGCGGGGGCGCTCCCGGCCGCTCCGGCGCGCGCCGAACAGGTGGGCCAGGCGCCCCAGCCCTGGGCGCTCTGGACCTTCGTGGCCACGGCGATCTGCTGCGACCTGGAGGCCCCGTCGGCGGTCGGCGCGTAGGCACCGCCGCCGTAGGCGCGCCAGGTGCCGGCGGAGAACTGGAGTCCCCCGTAGTAGCCGTTGCCGGTGTTGATGTGCCAGTTGCCGCCGCTCTCGCACTGGGCGATGCGGTCCCACACCCCGCCGTCCGCCGCCGAGGCGTGACCGGTCGCGGCGAGCAGTCCGAGCGGGGCGAGCAGCGCCGCCCCGGCGAGGACCGCCGTCGTACGGGTCTTACGGGTGATGTCGCGGGTGGTATAGGCACATTCGGACATGTGGATCCCTCTCGAACAACCCGGGTTCCCCCTGGGCCGGTTCGCGACGCCGCGTACGGACGCGGTCGTCGCGCTCCGCCCGTCCGCCGGACGGTGGTGCTGCGCCCTGGCTTGGCGCGGCCGGCGGACTTCCCGAGCGGTGCTCTGTGCACACGGCGGAGGAATGTAGAGAGCGGACCGAGCCGGTATCAACCAACTGCCTTTCGTCCCAGGCCAGTTCATCGTTACCGTCGGTATCGGCGAAATCAGGCCACCCATTTAATTCCGCGATTTCCGTATTTGTCGACCAGTGTCCGGGACGATCTGTGACTCACTTCACCGAACGAACTCCCTTGCGTTTCACCACTCTTGACGTTGAGTGTCCGATTCCGCACCGGACGTGACCCTGTGCGGTGGATGGTTCGATTCCGTTCGCCCGACAGCGTGACCCCCGCCACAGATCTCCCGTTGTCTTCTGCATGAGCCCGGGACCCACCCGGACCACGGGCCGGGAGCCACCCGGTCCCGCCACGCACCGCATCCCGAGGGAGCCACCGTGCCGCGCATGCTCGACGTCAGCGACGAGGTACGCGCCGAGATCGGCGACGAAGAAGCCGACCGGCTGCTCGCCGGAGAGAACGCCCCGGGCAGTTACGACTGCACGTCCTGCCGCACCCCGGGCGACTCCGAGCACGAGCGCACCAGCACCGTCCTGTTCATCGGGGACGAGACCGCCGTACTCGCCTTCGCCCACTCCGGCTGCCTGCCCTCGCAGGTCGTCCAGGTCACGGAGGAGCAGTTGCAGGGCGCGGTCCGCTCCATCGGCGGCACCGCCGGCGGCGACCCGCACCAGGCCATGCCCGAGCAGGCGGTGCTCGGTGTGACCAGCGGACTCGTGCTGATCGCCGGGGAGTTGCACCCCGCGCTCGTCGTGGAGCCGACCGCGCCCATCGTGCGGCCCGGCTCCACCGACATCGGCGACGACTTCCTGCCGCTGCTCATCGAGCAGGGCTTCATGCCGCTCAGCGAGATCTCCGAGGTACCGCCCGTGCTGCACGGCTGGTCGGTGCTGCTCGCCGCGGGCCAGCTGCACGCCGTGCTGCAACCGGGCACCGGCGGCGGCGGGCCGGTCGCCTGGTGGCAGGCGCACCAGCCGCTCCAGGTCACGGACAGCTGGCGGGCGGCGGCGAACAAGCACCAGCAGGTGCTCATGTTCGCCGCGCCGGTCGGTTCGATCGGGCGCCAGCCGCGGGAGGACCTGCTGCGGGGCGCGCTCGACAAGGCGGCCGCCAACGGCAAGCTGGTCGCGTCCGCGCTGCCCCTCGCGGGGACCTGAGCACCCTTGCTCCAGGGACAGTTGACCTGCTGAATCAGCAGCTCAGCCGCATCCCCTGGGCGGCGGGGTCGTTTGGACATACGTGCACGCATACGACGTTCCCCGCCGCCAGGCCTTCCAGTCGGTCCCTCCCTCAGGTTCTCCGCTCCGTCCGGGCAGGGAGGTGCCCCCGCCGCGACCGGCTCAGGAACCTCATGGCGGTCCCTCGGCCACGCCGATCTACGACGCGCTCTACGCCGAGTACGTCAAGTCCTTCCGCACGCTGCCCGGGGACCGCACCGGCGAGGACGAACTGGGCTTCACCGCCTTCGGGAACATCCCGCACAGCACGGGCTCCTTCGGCGGCCACCGCTCGGGGACGTTCAGCAGTTCCTACAGCGCCTACAGCGCGGGAGCGAACATCGCGCGGCACAGTGGCGGCCAGCAGCCCTCGTGGCAGCGCGTCGGACACCTCGGCCAGCTCGGGCAGATCGGCCAGCAGCATCACGGCACGGAGATGCAGCACGTCCCGGCGGCCCTGCCGCCCGGCCCGCGCAGAGGCCTCTGAGCGGACGCGGAAGGACCACACGCGTGAAGGGCGGCCCCGGGGAACCGGGGCCGCCCTTCACGTCGTATGTGCTACTTCCGCTTCGCGCCGCGCTTCTCGCGCACTCGCACGGAGATGTGGATCGGCGTGCCCTCGAAGCCGAACTCCTCGCGCAGCCGGCGCTCGATGAAGCGCCGGTAACCCGCCTCGATGAAGCCGGAGGCGAAGAGCACGAACCGCGGCGGCTTGGTGCCCGCCTGGGTGCCGAAGAGGATGCGGGGCTGCTTGCCGCCCCGGACCGGGTGCGGGTGGGCGGCGACCAGCTCGCCGAGGAAGGCGTTCAGACGGCCCGTGGGAACCCGGGTCTCCCAGCCCGCCAGCGCCGTCTCGATCCCCGGGACCAGCTTCTCCATGTGCCGGCCGGTGCGCGCGGAGACGTTGACCCGCGGCGCCCAGGCGACCTGCGCGAGCTCGGTCTCGATCTCCCGCTCCAGGTAGTAGCGGCGCTCCTCGTCGAGCGTGTCCCACTTGTTGAAGGCCAGGACGATCGCGCGGCCCGCATCGACGGCCATCGTGACGATCCGCTGGTCCTGGACGGAGATGTTCTCCGACGCGTCGATCAGGATGACGGCGACCTCGGCCTTCTCCACGGCGGCCGCCGTGCGCAGCGAGGCGTAGTAGTCGGCGCCCTGCTGGAGGTGGACGCGCTTGCGGATGCCCGCCGTGTCCACGAACTTCCAGACGACACCGCCGAGTTCGATGAGCTCGTCGACCGGGTCACGGGTGGTGCCCGCGATCTCGTTCACCACCACGCGCTCCTCGCCCGCCACCTTGTTCAGCAGCGAGGACTTGCCGACGTTCGGGCGGCCGATGAGGGCGATGCGGCGCGGGCCGCCGACGGCGCCCCCGAAGGTCTGCGCGGGCGCCTCGGGCAACGCCTCCAGGACGGCGTCCAGCATGTCGCCGGTGCCCCGGCCGTGCAGCGCGGAGACGGGGTGCGGCTCGCCGAGCCCCAGGGACCACAGGTACGAGGCGTCGGCCTCACCGCTCTGCCCGTCCACCTTGTTGGCGCACAGCACCACGGGCTTGCCGGCCTTGCGCAGCAGTCGTACGACCGCCTCGTCCGTGTCGGTCGCGCCGACCTTGGCGTCCACCACGAACACGACGGCGTCGGCCGCCTCGATCGCGTACTCGGCCTGGGCGGCGACGGAGGCGTCGATCCCGAGGACGTCCTGCTCCCAGCCGCCGGTGTCGACGACCTTGAAGCGGCGGCCCGCCCACTCGGCCTCGTAGGTGACCCGGTCACGGGTGACGCCGGGCTTGTCCTCGACGACGGCCTCACGGCGGCCGATGATGCGGTTCACCAGCGTCGACTTGCCGACGTTGGGGCGGCCGACGACGGCGAGCACGGGCAGCGGGCCGTGCCCCGCCTCCTCGATGGCTCCCTCGACATCCTCGGGGTCGAAGCCCTCGACCGCGGCGAGCTCCATGAACTCCGCGTACTCCGCGTCGCCAAGTGCTCCGTGGTCGTGCTCCTCGCCCGAGCCCTCGGAGTGGATCTGGTCGTTCATGAAGTCCGTACCTCGTTCATCGTGGTGATCGGTGGACCGCCCGTACCGGGTGATCCACTACTCAAGTGTCTCTCAGCGCCCGGTCAGGCGCCTGGCGTTGTCCAGGTGCGCGGCGAGCTGCTTCTGGATGCGCTCGGTCGCCTCGTCCAGCGCCGTGCGGGTGCGCCGCCCGCTGCCGTCGCCCGCCTCGAAGGGGTCGCCGAAGACGACGTCGACGCGGGTGCGCAGCGGAGGCAGCGCCTTGGTCAGCCGGCTGCTCCTGCCGGAGCTTCCCAGGACCGCGACCGGGACGATCGGCGCCCCGCTGCGTACGGCGAAGTACGCGAGCCCGGCGCGCAGCGAGGCGAAGTCGCCCTCGCCTCGGGTGCCCTCGGGGAAGATACCGAGAACACCGCCGTGGTCGAGGATGTCCAGCGCCTGGGTGATCGCCGTGCGGTCGGCGCTCTGGCGGTCGACCTTCACCTGCCCGATGCCGAGCAGGAACGGGTCGAGCGGGCCGATGAACGCCTCCTTCTTGATCAGGAAGTGCGTCGGCCGGGGCGCCACGCCCATGACCATCGGTCCGTCGATGTTGTGCGAGTGGTTGACCGCGAAGATCACCGGGCCGGCGGCGGGCACCTTCCAGGCGCCCAGGACGCGCGGCTTCCACAGCCCGTACATCAGGCCGACGCCGATGCGCCGGCCGACCTCGGCGCCCCTGACGGAGGGGATGGAACGGTCGCTCACTTCGCGGCCCGCTTCTCCTCGACGAGGGTGACGACACACTCGATGACCTGCTCGAGCGTGAGGTCGGAGGTGTCCACCTCGACCGCGTCGTCCGCCTTGGCGAGCGGGGAGGTCTTGCGGCTGGAGTCGGCCGCGTCCCGCTTCAGCAGGGCCTCGCGGGTGGCCTGCACGTCGGCGCTCTGGAGCTCACCGCTGCGGCGGGCGGCGCGGGCCTCCGGGGAGGCGGTGAGGAAGATCTTCAGGTCGGCGTCGGGCAGCACGGTCGTACCGATGTCGCGGCCCTCGACGACGATGCCGTGCGCCGCCGAGGCGGCCAGGGAGCGCTGGAGTCCGGTGATCCGGGCCCGCACCTCGGGCACCGCGCTGACCGCGCTGACCTTGGAGGTGACCTCCTGGGTGCGGATCGGGCCGGCCACGTCGGTGCCGTCGACCGTGATCGTCGGGTTCGCCGGGTCGGTGCCGGAGACGATCTCCGCCTTGCCGGCCGCGTCGGCGATCGCGGCGGGGTCGGTGACGTCGATCCCGTTGCTCACCATCCACCAGGTGATCGCCCGGTACTGGGCGCCGGTGTCCAGGTAGCTCAGACCGAGCTGGGCGGCCACGGCCTTGGACGTGCTCGACTTGCCCGTGCCGGAGGGGCCGTCGATGGCGACAATCACTGCCGGGACGCTTTCCACAGTGGGGGACCTTCCTGGACCGGGGTGGTGGGGCGGGGCGCGACCGCGCCCCGCACAAGGTTACTGGCTCCCCGGACGCCGTCTTACTGCCGGATGGCCCAGCCCCGCTCGCGCAGCGCCGCCGTCAGAACCGGTGCCGACCTCGGCTCCACCATCAGCTGCACCAGACCGGCCTGCTGCCCGGTGGCGTGCTCTATGCGTACGTCCTCGACGTTGATCCCGGCCTGTCCCGCGTCGGCGAAGATGCGGGCCAGCTGGCCGGGCTGGTCGTCGATGAGGACCGCCACCGTCTCGTACGTCCGCGGCGCCGACCCGTGCTTGCCGGGGACGCGGACCTGGCCGGCGTTGCCGCGGCGCAGGACGTCCTCGATGCCGGTGGTGCCCTCGCGGCGCTTGTCCTCGTCGGAGGACTGCAGGGCGCGCAGCGACCGGACGGTCTCGTCGAGGTCGGCGGAGACGTCCGCGAGGAGGTCGGCGACCGGCCCCGGGTTCGCGGAGAGGATGTCGATCCACATCCGGGGGTCGGACGCGGCGATCCGGGTCACGTCGCGGATGCCTCCGCCGCACAGCCGTACGGCCGCCTCCTCGGCGTTCTCCAGACGCGCGGCGACCATGCTGGACACCAGGTGGGGCATGTGGGAGACGAGGGCCACGGCGCGGTCGTGCGCGTCGGCGTCCATCACCACCGGCACCGCGTGGCAGTGCGAGACCAGCTCCAGGGCGAGGTTCAGCACCTCGGTGTCGGTGTCCCGGGTCGGGGTGAGCACCCAGGGGCGCCCCTCGAAGAGGTCGGCGGTCGCGGCCAGCGGGCCTGACTTCTCCCGGCCCGACATCGGGTGGCTGCCGATGTACGTCGACAGGTCGAGGCCGAGCGCCTCAAGCTCGCGGCGCGGGCCGCCCTTGACGCTGGCCACGTCCAGGTAGCCGCGGGCCACGCCCCGGCGCATGGTGTCCGCCAGCACGGCGGCCACGTGGGCCGGCGGGGCCGCGACGATCGCGAGGTCGACGCGCCCTTCGGGCGTCTCGTCCGTGCCGGCCCCGAGCGCCGCGGCCGTCCGGGCCTGCTCCGGGTCGTGGTCGGCGAGGTGGACGACGACCCCGCGCCGGACGAGGGCGAGGGCGGCGGACGTACCGATGAGTCCGGTACCGATGACGAGCGCGGTCCTCACTGGGCGATGTCCTTGCGCAGGGCGGCGGCGGCACCGAGGTAGACGTGCGCGATGTCGGTCCGGGGCCGGTCGGACTCGACGTGCGCGAGGAGGCGGACCACGCGGGGCATGGCGCCCGCGATGTCGAGCTCCTGGGCGCAGATCAGCGGCACGTCGACGATGCCGAGCTTGCGGGCGGCGGCCGCCGGGAAGTCGCTGTGCAGGTCGGGTGTGGCCGTGAACCAGATGCTGATCAGGTCGTCCGCGTCCAGGCCGTTGCGCTCCAGCACGGCGGTCAGCAGGGCACCGACCTGCTCGCTCATGTGGCCGGCTTCGTCCCGCTCCAGTTGGACGGCCCCCCGGACCGCTCGTACCGCCACGGCGCTGCTCCTCGCTGATGTGCTGATGTACGGATCGCTCTCTCGTCCATCCAGCCTAGTCAGACCGGGCGCGAGCGGGGTGCGACGCCCGCCCGGTGAGACGGCGGGCGCCGCGCCGCGGTCAGTGCTGCATCTGCTGCCTGATGAGCTCCTCCAGGGAGGCGGCCTGGGGCACCTTGCCGCCGGGGGTGAGCCGGTCGACGGCCTTGGGCAGCGCCTTGGCCAGCTCGTCCGCGGCCTGGTCGGGCGTGGTGCCCGTCTGCTGGGCGACGTGCTGGAGGGTCTCGTCGGGCAGCGCCTGCTGTATCTCCGGGCCGGTGACGGGCTGGTTCTGGCCGGTGCCGACCCAGGAGTCCATCTGGCCGGCCAGGCCGGACTTGGTGAGCATGTCCATCAGGCCGCCGAGCGGGCTGCCGGAGGAACCGCCCTGACCGGCGGCGGCGCCGGCCTGACCGGCGCCGGCCTGACCGCCGCCGCCGAGGGCCGAGATCAGCGCCCCCAGGATGTTGCCGCCGGAGGAACCGCTCTGACCACCGCCGAGGAGGCCGCCGAGCAGACTGCCGAGATCGTTACCCGCCATGATGAGGCCTTTCTGAGGTACCGCCGTGCCCAGGTCACAGGGCCCGGCTCGGACCATGCCAATGTCACCCGAATCGCCCAGTTCCGCTACTTGGGGTGAGAACGCCCCCGTGCGCCCCTTTACGCCGGGGCGCGGGTCCGCTCTGATGGCAGGACACCTGCCTCGGGGGAGGCCGCCATGAAGCGCCTGAACCGCCCTGGACCGCTGTTCACCCTTCTCGCGGGGCTGCTGCTCGGCCTGTTCCTCCTGTCGCTCAACGCGACGACCGGGGCGAGGAACGCACCCTCGGCGAACCAGCGGGAGGCCCCGGCCCCGGCCGCCGCGGAGTCCGGCCTGCCGCCATCACCGTCCCCGTCACAGCCCCCGTCCCCGTCCCCGTCGCAGTCCCCGTCCCCCTCGGCCTCGCGCACGCCCGTGCCCGACGCCTCCTACGCGGGCCGCACCGACGACGACACGGCGGCCGTCGCCGTGACCGTGCGCGACGGCGAGGCGATCGCGTACTTCTGCGACGGACACGACAAGGAGTCCTGGCTGAAGGGCGACGTCCAGGACGACGGCACCCTGCGGCTCACCGGGAAACACGGCGCGCGGCTGGACGGCACGCTCGTGGCGAACCGGCGGATCCGCGGCACCGTCGACATCGGCGGCGGGCACCACGCCTTCACCGCCGACCGGGCGAAGAAGCCGTCCGGGCTGTACCGGGCGACCGCCACGGTCCGCGGCGCGAAGGTCGACGGCGGCTGGATCGTGCTGCCGGACGGCCGTCAGGTGGGTGTCCTCACCCGCGACGGCACCCCCGGGGCGGCACCCGCGATCGACCCGGAGACCGGCGCGGTGACGGTCGACGGAGAGCGGCTCACCGCCGGTCCAGCCATCCCCTGACCCCCTTCGAGCAGGGAGCCGATCATGACCGTGGACCCGAACGCCGCCACGCAGAACTTCCCCGCCCACGCCCACCGCCGTCCGCGTCCGGCCCGCTATCTCGTCCCGGCCCTGGTCGCGGGCTGCGTCGCGGTCGGGCTCGGGGTCTACGGCCGGCTCCACGACCCGGCGGGCACGGCCTTCAACCTCGCCGGATTCAGCAGCACCGGCGCGGTGAAGTCGTGGCTGGCGACGACGGCCGTCTTCTTCGCGGTGGTCCAGCTCGTCTCGGCGCTGATGGTGTACGGCAGGCTGCCGGGCCCCGGCTGGGCGCCGGCGCTGCACCGGTGGTCGGGCCGGGTGGCGTTCCTGGTGGCGGTGCCGGTCGCGGTGCACTGTTTGTACGCATTGGGCTATCAGACGTACGAAACACGCGTTTTGTGGCACTCCGCCCTGGGATGCTTCTTCTTCGGTGCTTTCAGTGCCAAGATGCTGCTGCTCCGCTCGGAGCGGCTTCCCGGCTGGCTACTGCCGATCGTCGGCGGACTCGTGTTCGTCGTCCTCACGGTCGTCTGGCTGACCTCCGCCTTCTGGTTCTTCGACACCTTCGGAGTGACGACATGATCGATGGCCCGACGCGGCGCACGGTACTCGCGACGGGCGCCGTCGCGTTCGTCGCCGGCTGCAGCAACTACGGTGACGAATCCGGCTCCGCGGACGCCGCCTCGACCGTCTCCGCCTCCGCCGCCGCCGACACCGCCGCCAAGACGCTGACGAAGACCGGCGACATCCCGGTCGGCGGCGGCAAGATCTTCGCGGACGACGAGGTCGTCGTCACGCAGCCGAAGGAGGGCGAGTTCAAGGCCTTCACGAACATCTGCACCCACCGGCAGTGCCCGGTCGCCAGCGTCTCCGACGGCACGATCAACTGCACCTGCCACGGCAGCAAGTTCCACATCGCCGACGGCTCGGTGGCCCACCCCCCGGCCACGCGGCCGCTGGCCGAGAAGAAGATCACGGTCAGCGGCGACACGATCAGCCTGGCCTGACCGCCGGCCGCCCGCTCAGGCGTCCCAGAGCGCGCCGAGCGTGACCAGTTCGCCCTGATACTCGATGCGGTCCGCCCACTCGGCGGGCCAGGCGCCGGCCCCCAGATACGCGCCCGCGAAGGCACCGGTCAGGCACGCTATCGAGTCGGAGTCGCCGGAACTGCACGCGGCGCGGCGCAGCGCCGTCAGCGGTTCGTCGACGAAGAGCAGGAAGCACAACAGCCCGGTCGCCAGGGCTTCTTCGGCGATCCAGCCCTCTCCCGTCGCCAGACACGGGTCCGTCTCGCGGGACCCGGCGCGCACGGCCTCCTGGAGGCGGTCCAAGGCCACCAGGCACTCGTCCCAGCCGCGCGCGACGAAGTGCTCGGGGCTGGGGTCCTGACTGCGCGTCCACAGGTCGCCGAGCCACCGCTCGTGGTAGCGGGTGCGGTGGTCGAGGGCGTACGAGCGCAGCAGCCCGACGAGCCCGGTCGGCTCCGCGCCCTGGGCGAGCAGCCGTACGGCGTGCGCGGTGAGGTCGGACGCGGCGAGCGCCGTCGGATGTCCGTGGGTGAGGGCGGACTGCAACTGGGCCGCGCCGGAGCGCTGTTCGTCGCTCAGCCCGGGGACCAGCCCGACGGGGGCGACCCGCATGTTGGCGCCGCAGCCCTTGGAGCCGATCTGGCTGGCGTCCTGCCAGGGCAGGCCCGGGGTCTTCAGCAGATCGCAGGCGACCAGGCAGGTCCGGCCCGGGGCCCGGTTGTTCTCCGGTGACTGGTACCAGTCCACGAACTCCTCGCGCACCGGCCGCTCCAGCCGCTTCGGGCCGAGCAGCCCCCGGTCCATCGCCGTGCGCAGGCCGCGTCCGAGCGCCAGGGTCATCTGCGTGTCGTCACTGACGATCGCGGGCTTGATCAGCGGCATCTCGCGCCAGGGGCCGAACTTCGCGAGGATCGACGGTACGTCGTTGAACTCGGTCGGGAAGCCCAGCGCGTCGCCGAGGGCGAGGCCCAGCAGGGCTCCGGTGGCGGCGCGTTTGTGGGCGGTGGCCGGGTGGGCCGTGGTCGAGGTGGTCATGCGGGACGTCCTTCCCGAGGCGCGCGAAGCAGCGGCGGATGGAGGGCGGCGGCGGTGCCGGACCGGTACAGCGCGGCCGGTTTGCCACGGCCGCCGGTCAGCCGGGCCGCACCCGGTACGGGCTCGACGAAGCCGGGCGTGGCGAGCACCTTGCGCCGGAAGTTGGGCCGGTCGAGAGCCGTGCCCCACACCGTCTCGTAGACCTGCTGCAACTCGCCGAGGGTGAACTCCGGCGGGCAGAAGGCGGTGGCGAGGCTGGTGTACTCCAGCTTGGCGCCGACGCGGTCGTGGGCGTCGGCGAGGATCCGGTCGTGGTCGAAGGCGAGCGGCGCGGCGGACTCGTACGGCAGCCAGCGGGCCTGCGCCGCGTCCCCGCCGCCGTGCGGTTCGGGGGCGTCCGGGAGCAGCGCGGCGAAAGCGACCGACACGACCCGCATCCGGGGGTCGCGGCCGGGCTCGCTGTAGGTGCGCAGTTGTTCCAGGTGGAGTCCGGAGACGTCCGACAGGCCGGTCTCCTCGGCGAGTTCGCGCCGGGCCGCCGTCTCCGCGGACTCCTGGGGCAGCACGAACCCGCCGGGCAGCGCCCAGTGTCCGGCGTACGGCTCCTGTCCGCGCTCCACGAGCAGCACGTGCAGGGCGCCGTCGAGGACGGTGAGCACGGCGAGATCGACGGTGACGGCAAAAGGTTCGAAGGCGTACTTGTCGTACCCCGCGGGGTCTACGGTCCCCCCGGATCCCGCGGTCCGCCCAGGTCCCGTCGGCCGCGCGGCGCCACGGCTGCCCGGTGCCGGCACGACGACCACCCCCTCTTAATAGTCATGACGACTATAAAAGGGGGTGGCGGTCCGTGACAAGGGCCTGTCGCCCGGCCGACCTAGAGGTCGACCTCCTGCATCAGCATGCCGACCTCGGTGTTGGACAGCCGACGCAGCCAGCCCGACTTCTGGTCGCCGAGCGTGATCGGACCGAAGGCGACACGCACCAGCTTGTCGACGGGGAAGCCGGCCTCGGCGAGCATGCGGCGCACGATGTGCTTGCGGCCCTCGTGCAGGGTGACCTCGACGAGGTAGTTCTTGCCGGTCTGCTCGACGACCCGGAAGTGGTCCGCGCGCGCGTACCCGTCCTCCAGCTGGATGCCGTCCTTGAGCTGCTTGCCCAGGTCGCGCGGGATCGGGCCCACGATGTGCGCGAGGTAGACCTTCTTCACGCCGTACTTGGGGTGGGTCAGCCGGTGGGCCAGCTCGCCGTGGTTGGTGAGCAGGATCACGCCCTCGGTCTCGGTGTCGAGCCGCCCCACGTGGAAGAGCCGCGTCTCGCGGTTGGTCACGTAGTCACCGAGGCACTGCCGGCCCTCGTTGTCCTCCATGGTGGAGACGACACCGGCGGGCTTGTTCAGCGAGAAGAACTGGTACGACTGGGTCGCGACCGTCAGGCCGTCGACCCTGACCTCGTCATGCTCCGGGTCGACCCGCTTGCCCTGCTCCAGCACGATCTCGCCGTTGACCTCGACCCGCGCCTGCTCGATCAGCTCCTCGCAGGCCCGCCGGGATCCGTAGCCCGCGCGCGCGAGGATCTTCTGCAGACGCTCGCCCTCCTGCTCGGCGCCCGGGAAGGTCTTCGGCGGCTTGACATCCTTCTTGCCCGCGTACCGCTCGCGGTTGCGCTCCTCGGCGCGGGCGTCGTACTCCCGGGAGGTGGCGGGCGCCCAGCGTCCCCGCCCGGTGCCCGGAGACTGCTTCGGGCCGCCCTTGGCCCCTCCGCGCGCGGAAGCGCCACGTCCGGACTTCGGACCCTCCGGGGAGGCGCCGGGACCCACGTCGTAGCGGCGCTCCTCGGGGCGGGGCTTGCTCGGCCGCCCGCCCGGGTTGTCGTCGCGGTTCTTGCCGGCGCCACGGGGGTTACCGCGGCCACCGCTGCTCCCGCCGCGGCCGCTGCTGTTGCCACCACGGCTCCCGCCGTTGTTTCCGCTGCTGTTCCTGCCGCTGCTGCTTCGCATCAAAGTTCCGTCTTGTCGTCTGCGTCCTCGGAATCCGGAGCGTCCGGATCGAACGACGGGACCGCTTCCAGCGTCTCGGCCTCGATCGCCGCCGCCTCCGGGAGGAAGGGCGCGAGTTCCGGGAGCTCGTCCAGGCCGCGCAGGCCCATCCGCTCCAGGAAGTAGTTCGTCGTCACGTACAGGATCGCACCTGTTTCGGGTTCCGCGCCCGCCTCCTCCACAAGACCGCGTTGCAGCAGGGTGCGCATGACCCCGTCGCAGTTGACTCCGCGGACCGCGGAGACCCTGCTGCGGCTGACCGGCTGGCGGTACGCGACCACCGCCAGGGTCTCCAGCGCGGCCTGGGTGAGCCGGGCCTGCTGGCCGTCCAGGACGAAGCCCTCCACGGCCGCCGCGTACTCGGGCCGGGTGTAGTAGCGCCAGCCGCCCGCGATGAGCCGCAGCTCGAAGCCGCGCCGCTGCACGGTGTACTCGTCGGCCAGCTCGCGCAGGGCGTCCGCGATCTGCCGCTTCGGCCGCTGGAGTATCTTCGCGAGGTGCTCCTCGGTCGCGGGCTCGTCCACGACCATGAGGACGGCCTCCAGGGCCGGCTTGAGGTCGAGGTCGGCGACGGCGCCCGGCCCGGCCGGGTGGTCGGTGCTCTGCTCGCTCACGCCTTCTTCTCCTCCTTGGGCACCTCGGGCGGCCGGTCGAACTCGTCGGTGACCGTCGGGGAGTCTCCCCCGTCCCCGCCGGTCCAGCGGACCAGGAGGTCCCCAAGGGCGTCCTCCTGGTCCAGGGCGACGGCCTTCTCCCGGTACAGCTCCAGCAGCGCCAGGAACCGCGCCACGACGGTGAGGGTGTCGTCGGTGTCCTCGACGAGCACGCGGAAGCTGGCCTCGCCGAGCTCCCGCAGCCGCGCGACCACGATCCCGGCCTGCTCCTGCACGCTCACCAGCGGGGCGTGGATGTGGTCGACGTACACCTGCGGCTTGGGCCGGGGCTGCATCGCCTTGACCGCGAGCCGGGCGAAGCCCTCCGGGCCGATGCTGATGACGACCTCGGGCAGCAGCTCGGCGTGGTGGGGTTCGAGGCCGACGGTACGGGGGTAGCGGCGGGCTTCCTGGAGCAGCCGGTGGTTGAAGATGTCGGCGATCTGCTTGTAGGCCCGGTACTGCAGCAACCGCGCGAAGAGCAGGTCGCGGGCCTCCAGCAGGGCCAGGTCGGCCTCGTCCTCCACCTCGGCGGCGGGCAGCAGCCGGGCCGCCTTCAGGTCGAGCAGGGTGGCGGCCACGACCAGGAACTCGGTCGTCTGGTCGAGGTCCCAGTCCGGGCCCATCGCCCGGATGTGCGCCATGAACTCGTCGGTCACCTTCGACAGGGCCACTTCGGTGACGTCGAGCTTGTGCTTGGAGATCAGCTGGAGGAGCAGATCGAAAGGGCCCTCGAAGTTCGCGAGCCGGACCTTGAAGACACCGTCCACGGGCTCGGGCACAGCCGCGGGCCCGGGCTCATACGCGGACTCCGGTTCCGGCTCCGGTACGACGGCCTCGGGGTCCGGGGTCGGTACGACGGTCTCGGGGTCCGCGGTCGGTACGTCGGCCTTGGGTTCCGGGGTCGGTACGTCGGCCTCGGGTTCCGGCTCCGGCCGCTCAGGTACGGCTGTCCCGGGCTCCGGGGCCGGTACGACGGCCTCGGGGTCCGGCTCGGGCTCGGATACGGCCGTCCCGGGTTCCGGGGCCGTCACGGGCGCCTGGGCGGCAGTCGCGCCCGGACCTCGTCCCAGCGCACGCCGACGGCCGGCGGGAGCGCCGGGCACGGGGGCGTCGTTCGAGGTCATGGCCCCCGCAGGCTACCGCTACCGCCCGCGCAGTCGTCGTACGAGGATGCTCGCGTCCCCGCGGGACTCCAGGTCGGCGAGGACCACGGCGACCGCCTCGCGGACGATCCGCCCGCGGTCGACGGCCAGTCCGTGCTCACCGCGGAGCACGAGACGCGCGTGCTCCAGGTCCATGAGCTCCTCGGCGGACACGTACACCGTGATCTTCTCGTCGTGGCGCTCGCGTCCGCTGGGCCGCCGGGCGGGCGACCGCCCCCGCTTGCGCGGCTGCGCGTCGGCAGAACCTTCCTGCGCCGCCCCACGCCGCGCGGTGCGCTCCGCGGCGGCGGCCCGGATCCGGGACTCCCCCGCGTCGACCGAGTCGGCGTCGACGGCCACGTGCTCGGCGCCCTCGCCGTCGCCGCCCTGGGCGGGCACCGACTGCGGCGCGTCCTCCGCCGGGGCGGCGGCCGTCTGGTCGCTCTCCCCCGCCGGAGCCGGCACCCGGGCCTCGCCGTTGGCCGGGCGCCGTGGAGTGGACGGCTGGAGTGCCATTCCCCCTGTCGTACGGAACAGTTCGTCGGCCCCCGGCAGACTCACTCGGCGTGACACCGGGCGAGCACCTCCCTGGCGAGCTGGCGATAGGCGGCGGCGCCGACGGAGTTGGAGGCGTACGTCGTGATCGGCTCACCGGCGACCGTGGTCTCCGGGAAGCGGACCGTGCGCCCGATGACCGTGTGGTAGACGTGATCGTCGAAGGCCTCGACGACACGCGCGAGCACCTCACGGCTGTGCACGGTGCGCGAGTCGTACATCGTGGCGAGGATGCCGTCGAGCTCCAGTTCCGGGTTGAGCCGTTCCTGGACCTTCTCGATGGTCTCCGTCAGCAGCGCGACACCGCGCAGGGCGAAGAACTCGCACTCGAGCGGCACGATCACCTTGTGCGCGGCCGTCAGGGCGTTGACCGTGAGCAGGCCGAGCGAGGGCTGACAGTCGATCACGATGTAGTCGTAGTCGGGCAGCAGCGGCTTCAGCGCCCGCTGGAGCGTCGACTCGCGCGCGACCTCGCTCACGAGCTGGACCTCGGCGGCCGACAGGTCGATGTTGCTGGGCAGCAGGTCCATGTTCGGGACCGCCGTCTTCAGGAGTACCTCGTCCGCCGACATGCCCCGCTCCATGAGCAGGTTGTAGACGGTGAGGTCGAGCTCCATCGGGTTGACGCCGAGACCGACCGACAGCGCGCCCTGCGGGTCGAAGTCCACGAGCAGCACCCGACGGCCGTACTCCGCGAGGGCGGCACCCAGGTTGATGGTCGACGTCGTCTTGCCCACGCCGCCCTTCTGGTTGCACATCGCGATGATCGTCGCGGGACCGTGGTCGGTCAGCGGGCCCGGGATCGGGAAGTAGGGCAGCGGCCGCCCGGTCGGGCCGACGCGCTCGCGGCGCTGACGGGCAGCGTCGGGCGCGAGCGTGGCCGCGTACTCGGGATCGGGCTCGTACTCGGCGTCGGGATCGTAGAAGTGCCCTTGGGGCAGTTCGTCGTAGTCGGCGAAGTGGTTGTGGGGCGCGCCACTTCCGTCGCCGGCCATGGCGTTCACGTGATGGCCATCCATGCTCTGGGGTGCTGGCTGAGTCACCCTCGGGGGCTGGTGACTCTGGTGGGCTGCGAAGGTGCGCACAGCAACAGAGCCGACAGCCTCGAACCCCGCGGGGCCTCGGCCCCGGACAGGCATTCCTGGTTGACCACCCCCGGGAGAAAATGTCGACTCATTCACAAGTCGTCTTACCTCCTTGGTGACCAGGAAACTTCTAGACAGGTCAGCGTGGCACCATGCCGACGGTTGGCGACTCTATGGCGTGTCGGGCGTCGGCAGCAACACAATCCGCCGGACCCGGCAGGATGTGTCGGCAATGAAACATCCCTCTGTCAAGGGCGTACGGCCGTCGCACAGCAGGTTTCACCGGTGTACGAATCGGTTCAAGGGTTACGTTCGAGGCGAGTTGGCCGAGAGCCGCAAAGTGACCATACACACACCCGGCCGGACCTCGTCGACAAGGTCCGGCCGGGTGTGCTGCGTTGACGATCCGTGTTGACGTATCGCCATTACCGTTTGGCGACTTAGCCGAGCAGGGCGTCGAGCTCGACGTGCGCCAGACCGTGCGCTTCGGCGACCTCGCGGTAAACGACCTGGCCCTCATGGGTGTTGAGACCCCTGGCGAGCGCGGCGTCGCGGCGCAGCGCCTCGACCCAGCCGTTGTCGGCGAGGGACACGATGTAGGGCAGCGTGGCGTTGGTGAGGGCGTTGGTGGAGGTGCTGGGCACCGCGCCCGGCATGTTGGCCACGCAGTAGAAGACCGAGTTGTGGACCTGGAAGGTCGGCTCGGCGTGCGTGGTGGGACGCGAGTCCTCGAAGCAGCCGCCCTGGTCGATCGCGATGTCGACAAGAACACTTCCCGGCTTCATGCGGGAGACCAGCTCGTTGGTGACGAGCTTCGGGGCCTTGGCACCCGGGATCAGCACCGCGCCGATCACGAGGTCCGCGTCGAGGACGGCCTTCTCCAGCTCGAAGGCGTTGGACATGATGGCCTTGACCTTGGTGCCGAAGATCTTGTCGGCCTCGCGCAGCTTGTTGATGTCGCGGTCCAGCAGGGTCACGTCGAAGCCCATGCCGACGGCGATCTGGACGGCGTTCCAGCCGGAGACGCCACCGCCGATGACGACGGCCTTGGCCGGGGTCACCCCCGGGACACCGCCCGGCAGCACACCGCGGCCGCCGTTGGCGCGCATCAGGTGGTAGGCGCCGACCTGCGGGGCCAGCCGGCCCGCGACCTCGGACATCGGGGCGAGCAGCGGCAGACCGCGGCCCGGCAGCTCGACGGTCTCGTACGCGATCGCCGTGGTGCCGGACTCCAGCAGGGCGTCGGTGCACTCCTTCGAAGCGGCCAGGTGCAGGTAGGTGAAGAGCGTCTGGTCCTTGCGGAGGCGGTGGTACTCCTCGGCGATGGGCTCCTTGACCTTCAACAGCAGGTCGGCGTCGGCCCACACCTCGTCGGCCGTCTCCAGGATCCGGGCACCGGCGGCGACGTACTCGTCGTCCGTGATCGACGAGCCGACGCCTGCGTTGCGCTCGATGACCACCTGGTGGCCATGGCGCACCAGCTCGTGCACGCCGGCGGGGGTGATGGCCACCCGGAACTCGTTGTTCTTGACCTCGCGGGGGATGCCGACCTTCACGTCGATCACGGTCCTTGGCTCAGAGGGTGTGGGGCAATGCAACACATACCCGTACGCATGAGGGCGCACAGGGATGCACCGCAGGAGAACGTGCGGCAGAGCCAGTTTAATGAAGGTGTTCCCGCTGTCTAGCCTTTCATTGCATCAACCTTCAGCGGATGCGCTGCGGATTTCGCAGGCGTTGGCGTCGTTTCCCGATGGCTCCGGCTCTCCGAGGCTCTCCGGGAGCTCATCACCCAGCATGCGCTCGGCCGTCCCCCGGTGCAGTCGGGCGGCCGCGGGGTCGCCGAGATGCTCCAGGGTGTCGGCCAGCCGCAGCTGGAGCGCGGCCTGGAGACGTACGTCCTCGGCCCGGCGCGCCCACTCCACCGCCTCCTGGCAGGTGCGCAGGGACTCCTCCGGCCGGCCCGCGTACTCCTGGACGCGCGCCAGCTCGCTCAACGCCCGCGCCTGGGCGGCCACATCACCGTTCTTGCGGTGTCCGGAGACCGCCGCCCGCCAGTGCCGCAGCGCCTCGCCGTAGCGGCCCGCGTAGGTGTGCGCGGTGGCGATACGCCCGTACAGCCGGGCGGCGTCGATGCGTTCGTCCCGGGCCAGGCGCTGGGCCAGGGCCCGGCCGAACCAGTCGGCGGCCCGGTCGAAGTCCGCGAGCTCCAGATGCGCGCCGCCTACGGATTCCATCGCGCGGCCGGTCGCGTACGGGTCGTTCGCCTCGCGCCCGGCGTCCAGCGCCGCCCGGTAGCGCACCAGCGCCTCCGCCGTACGTCCGGTCTGCGCGTCCACGTCGGCGAGGTTCAGCAGGGCGGCGGCCCTCTCGCGGGGCAGGTCGCGGCGCTCGGCCACGTCGAGCACGAGACGGTGGATGCCGTACAGGTCGGCGGCGGCCGCCTGGGTGCCGAAGTGCGCGACCATGGCCCTGACCAACTGGGACATCAGACGGCGGGCCAGTGTGTCCAGCTCGCCGTCGGCGACCGCGAGCCGGGCCGAGGCCAGCAGGGCGGATCGGCGCAAGGTCAGCCAGTCGGCGGCGGCGCGGGGGCTCGGGAAGCGCAGCGCCCGGGGCATGCCCTGGAGCTTCTCGCGCGCCTCGGGGTTGTCCGTCTCCGTGATCGCCCGGCAGGACTGCAGCAGCCGGACCGTCCGCTCCAGCATCCGGGCACGGGCGAGCTGGAGCTCGGCGGGGCGGTCCTGAGCCTCGCTGGCGGCCAGCAGGAGCGGTTGCAGGCAGCCGGGGACCTCGTACTGAGGCAGCGGCGACTCCACGACCCGCAGCAGGCCCAGGGCGACGAAGTCGTCGAGCGTGGTGTGGGCGCCGCTCACCGAGCAGCCGGCCAGCGCGGAGGCGGTGTGCGGGTCGACGAGACCGGCCGGGGCGAGGGAGAGCAGTCGCAGTATCCGGGCCGCGGGGGCGGGCAGGGAGGCGTGCACGAGCCGGAAGACACGGCTGAGGGGCGTGCTGTCGGTGCCGTCCGTGTGCAGTTGCTTGGCGAGGTCGGCGACGGCCGCCTTGGGGCGGGCCGCGAGCCAGCCGCCGGCCAGCCGCAGCGCGGCCGGCTGCGCCCGGCACTCCTCGACCAGACCCTCGGCGGCCCGCGGGTCGACGGTGATGCGGACCGAGCCGGTGTGCCGGGTCAGCAGCTCCAGGGCCGACTTCGTGTCGAGTCCGCCGATGGTGCACGGGCGGACGTCCGAGATCCCGGTCAGCGGGCCCCCGGCGACGGCGACGACCAGGCACTCGGGGGTGTCCGGGAGCAGCGCGTCGACCTGCTCGGCGCCGGCCGCGTCGTCCAGCAGCAGCAGCGCCCTGCGGTCGGCGAGGGCGGCCCGCAGGGCCTCGCTGAGGTCGTCCTCGGCGGCGCCCGGCGGGGCAGGCACGTCCAGCGCGGCGAGCAGTTCGCGCGCGGTGCGCTCGACCGGTACGGGCGTGCCGTCCGGCTCGCTGAGCCGGGCGCGCAGCACACCGCCGTCGTAACGGTCCGCAATCTCCCGCACGAGCTCCTCGGCGAGCGCCGTGCGTCCCGATCCGGGCCTGCCCGCGATGAGGAGCACCCTCGCGCGCGGCGCCTTCCTCCCGGCGAGGGTGTCGAGGCCCGTGCGCTCGATGTCCGCGCGCAGGTCCTTCAACTCCCTTGTACGGCCCAGGAAATGGCTGTCCACCGACGTGCGTCCCGACAGCTGCACGCCGTCTGTGTCCACCGCCTGATCCGTCACGGGCCACACTCCCGTCCCACCACACGCGCAAGCCCGCCGGGTCTCCGGATCGGGCGTTTCCAGAGCCTAGTTCACGCTCTGCGACGATCCTGGCGGAGCACGGCGGAGGGGTCCCCCGATCGGATCAGGCGATCGTCACACTGGAAGGGGGAGCCGCTGACGTGGAGGGACTCCGGACGGGGCACGAGGAGGACCCGGAGAGGCCGCGGGCAAGGCCTGGGAGGCCGCGGGCACGCCCCGGCGGGGGGCCCGTAGCGGGAACCTCGCACCGGGGCAGGAGAGGCCCCGGGCGGGGCTGAGGCGGGGCCCCAGGCGCGCCCTCAGTCGCGGTCTCAGTCGCGGTCTCAGTCGCGGCTCAGGCGTCGAAGGGGCGCGCCGGCCAGCGCGACTCGGCGGGGCGCAGGGCGTCGAGGCCGTCCCCGGCCCGCGCGGCGACCAGCGAGAGAACGCCGACCACGAGGCAGTTGTTGTGCAGCTCGCCCGCGAGCACCCCACGGACGAGTTCCTCGACCGGCACCCGCGCGTGCTCCATGTCGGCCTCCTCGTCCTCCACCTCGAACCGCTGCCCCTCGGCCTCGGACAGGTCCTGGGCGAGGAAGATGCGTACGGCCTCGTCGCAGCCGCCGGGCGTGGTGTAGACGTCGGTGAGGACCCGCCAGTCCTCGGCCTTGACGTGCGCCTCCTCGTACAGCTCCCGCTGGGCGGCGTGCAGCGGGTTCTCGCCGGGCACGTCCAGCAGCCCGGCCGGGATCTCCCACAGCTTCTGGCGCACGGGGTGGCGGTACTGCCGGATGACCAGGACCCGGCCCTCCTCGTCGAGGGCGAGGACGGCGACCGAGCCGGGGTGGACCTGGTAGTCGCGGTGGGCCACCGAGCCGTCGGGCATGACCACGGCGTCGGTACGGACGGAGGTCTTGTTGCCCACGAAGGGGGTCTCCGTCGCCCGGATCTCCCACTGCTCGGGGGTGTCCTTGATCGTCATGCCCTGTCCTTCCACACGTGCCGGAGCGACCGGCACACCACTGGAGGGACCGGCCCCGCGAAAAAACCGGGGTGCCCGCCTTTGAAGGTTTGCACCCCGGCCACCGTACAACCGGTGTGTTACTCGGAATTCTCCCGCGCCGCGACCTGGCGCTGCACGGCCGCCTTCACCAGGCCCGCGAACAGCGGGTGCGGACGGGTCGGCCGCGAGCGCAGCTCCGGGTGCGCCTGCGTGGCGACCAGGTAGGGGTGGACGTCCCGCGGGTACTCGACGTACTCGACGAGCTTGCCGTCCGGCGAGGTGCCCGAGAAGAGGATGCCCGCCTTCTTCTCCAGCTCCGCGCGGTAGGCGTTGTTCACCTCGTAGCGGTGACGGTGCCGCTCCTCGACGTACTCCTTGCCGTCGTACACCTCGCGCACGATGGAGCCCTCGGCCAGCTTGGCGGGGTACATGCCCAGCCGCATCGTGCCGCCCATGTCACCCTCACCGGCCACGATGTCGAGCTGCTCGGCCATGGTGGAGATGACCGGGTGGCCGGTGCCGGAGTCGAACTCGGTGGAGTTCGCGTCGGGGATGTCGGCGAGGTTGCGGGCCGCCTCGATCACGATGCACTGCAGGCCCAGGCAGAGGCCGAGCAGCGGGATCCGGTTCTCGCGGGCGTAGCGGATGGCGCCGACCTTGCCGAGCACGCCTCGGTCGCCGAAGCCGCCGGGGATGCAGATGCCGTCGACGTCGCCGAGCTGCTGCGCCGCGCCGGCCGGGGTCTTGCAGTCGTCGGACGTGACCCACTTGATCTTGACGCGGGCCTTGTTCGCGAAACCGCCCGCGCGCAGCGCCTCGGTGACCGAGAGGTAGGCGTCGGGCAGGTCGATGTACTTGCCGACCAGGGCCAGGGTGATCTCGTGGTCGGGGTTGTGGACGCGGTCGAGCAGGTCGTCCCAGGTCGTCCAGTCCACGTCACGGAACGGCAGGTCCAGCTTGCGGACGACGTAGGCGTCCAGGCCCTCGCCGTGCACGGTCTTCGGGATGTCGTAGATGGAGCGCGCGTCGGGGCACGCGACGACCGCGTCCTCGTCGACGTCGCACATCAGCGAGATCTTGCGCTTGATCGCGGTGGGCACCTCGCGGTCGCAGCGCAGGACGATCGCGTCCGGCTGGATACCGATGTTGCGCAGCGCCGCGACCGAGTGCTGGGTCGGCTTGGTCTTCAGCTCGCCGGAGGGGCCGATGTAGGGCAGGAGCGAGATGTGCACGACGAAGACGTTGTCCCGGCCGACCTCGTGCCGGACCTGGCGGACCGTCTCCAGGAACGGCAGCGACTCGATGTCGCCGACCGTGCCGCCGACCTCGGTGATCACGACGTCGACCGCGTCGGTCGCCATACGGCGGATCCGGTGCTTGATCTCGTTGGTGATGTGCGGGATGACCTGCACCGTGTCGCCCAGGTACTCGCCGCGCCGCTCCTTGGCGATGACCGTCGAGTACACCTGGCCCGTCGTGACGTTGGCGGAGCCGTCCAGGTCACGGTCGAGGAAGCGCTCGTAGTGTCCGATGTCCAGGTCGGTCTCGGCGCCGTCGTTGGTGACGAACACCTCACCGTGCTGGAAGGGGTTCATCGTGCCCGGGTCGACGTTCAGGTACGGGTCGAGCTTCTGCATCACGACGCGCAGGCCCCGCGCCTTCAGCAGCATGCCGAGGCTGGAGGCCGTCAGGCCCTTGCCGAGCGAGGAGGCGACACCCCCGGTGACGAAGATGTGCTTGGTCGTCGTGGATTTGGGCGTCATGGCCAAGAGGGGGCTCCCGTGGTCGCGGTCTGGGGGTGCGGTGCGGCGGTCCGGGCCGGAGATTTCCGGTTTTCGCGGAGGCGCCGTCGCTGCGGTTCGGGGGTTTCATGCCCACCGGTCCACGGGCTACCAGGGTATCAGCGCCTGAGAGGGATGGCTTCCGGCCACGCTCTGCGCCCGTGCCGACACGGACGCGCGTCCGTCACGTGGTTCTCACCGGTTACTCACCCGTTCAGCCCAGGCGCGTTACCCGGAGCGGCACGCAGATCATCTACGTGCGTCGTATCCTGCTCGGACACTCGCTGCCGAGCCCGGCCGGACAACACGGCACCACCCCCGTCCGTCATCACCGGAACAACGAGAGCTCGTCAGTTCGTTGACCAACAATCGGCGTTTTGCCTCAAGGCTGAGCGGCTGCTTTGCTTCATCGCTCAGCGACGCATGACCAACCACCCCTTGACCGCACCAGCGACAGCCCCATTTGTGTGGGGTGACGTGGCCGTTCGACTGGAGTTGCACGTGGCCGGGCGCATCGAAGACTACGCACTCATCGGAGACATGCAGACAGCGGCGCTGGTCTGCCGGGACGGCACGGTCGACTGGCTGTGCCTGCCCCGCTTCGACTCGCATGCCATCTTCGCCGGTCTGCTCGGCACCGAGGAACACGGGTTCTGGCGGCTGGGCCCCGCCCACGCCGCCGACGCCCAGCCGCCCACGGCGGCCCGCCGCAGCTACCGCGGCGACTCGCTGATCCTGGAATCCGAGTGGGACACCCCGCGCGGCACGGTCCGGGTCATCGATTTCATGCCCCCGCGCGACGGCGCCCCGCAGCTGATCCGGATCGTGGAGGGTGTCTCGGGCCGCGTCCCGATGCGCTCGGCGCTGCGGATGCGTTTCTCCTACGGCCGCGTCGTGCCGTGGGTGCACAAGCACGAGGGGCGCACGGTCGCCGTGGCGGGCCCGGACTCGGTGTGGTTCGACACCAGCGCCGAGACCTACGGCAAGGCGCTGACGACGTACGCGGACTTCACCGTGGCGCCGGGCGACCGGATCGCGTTCACCATCTCGTGGCAGCCCTCGCACAAGGAGCCGCCGGCGCTGCCGGAGCCGGAACAGTCGCTGGAGGCGACGGAGGAGTTCTGGCGCGAGTGGGTGGAGCACTGTACGTACCACGGGCCCTACCGGGAGGCCGTGGTCCGCTCCCTGATCACGCTCAAGGCCCTCACCTACGCCCCGACCGGCGGTATCGTCGCCGCGCCCACCACCTCCCTCCCGGAGGACATCGGCGGGGTGCGCAACTGGGACTACCGCTACACCTGGCTGCGGGACGCGGCCATCACGCTCTCCTCGCTGCTGCGCACCGGCTACCGCGAGGAGGCCCGCGCCTGGCGCGAGTGGCTGCTGCGGGCCGTGGCCGGCGACCCGGAGAACCTCCAGATCATGTACGGCATCGCGGGCGAGCGCGAGCTCGGCGAGGCCGAGCTGGACTGGCTGCCGGGCTACGAGCGGTCGGCGCCGGTCCGGGTCGGCAACGGCGCCGCGCACCAGCTCCAGCTGGACGTGTACGGCGAGGTCACCGAGGCCCTGCACCTGGCCCACATGACGGGCCTGGCCCGCAACGACTACGCCTCCGTGCTGCAGCTGAAGCTGATCCGCTATCTGGAGGACCACTGGGACGAGCCGGACGAGGGCATCTGGGAGGTGCGCGGCCCGCGCCGCCACTTCGTGCACTCCAAGGTGATGGCCTGGGTCGCCGTCGACCGCACGATCAAGCTCATCGAGTCCGGTGACGCGGACGGCCCGCTGGAGAAGTGGCGCGAACTGCGCGACGACATCCACCGCGACGTGTGCGAGCGGGGCTACGACAAGGAGCGCAACACCTTCACGCAGTCGTACGGCTCGAAGGAGCTGGACGCCTCGCTGCTGCTGATTCCGCAGATGGGCTTCCTGCCCCCGGACGACAAGCGCGTGATCGGCACGATCGAGGCGATCCAGCGGGAGCTGTCCACCTCGGACGGCTTCATCCTGCGCTACCCGACGGACGGCAGCAAGGAAGGCGTCGACGGGCTCCCCGGCGACGAGGGCGCCTTCCTGGCCTGTTCGTTCTGGATGGCGGACGACCTCGCGATGATCGGCCGGGTGGACGAGGCCCGCAAACTGTTCGAACGGCTGCTGGCGCTCCGCAACGACCTGGGCCTGCTCGCGGAGGAGTGGGATCCGCGCCTTCAGCGCCAGGTCGGCAACTTCCCGCAGGCCTTCAGCCACGTCCCGCTGATCGACACCGCGCTGCGACTGACGGCGTCCGGGGCCTACGGAGGCTGAACAGGACCGGCCGGCCGCTCCCTCCTACGCTGGAAGCGACGGATGTCCCTTCCGGGAAGGGGGCGGCCATGGCTCCCCTGTCGAAGGCGGGTGCGGCACTCGCGGCACTGCGCGAGGACCTGGCCGGCGAGGTGTTCGCCCCGGACGACGAGGGCTACGACGAGGCCCGGGCCGTGTACAACTCCATGATCGACCGGCGGCCGGCCGTGATCGCGCGGTGCGTGGACGAGGCCGACGTCGTCCGGGCGGTGCGCTTCGCGCGGGACCTGGACCTGCGGGTCGCGGTGCGCGGCGGCGGACACAGCGTGGCGGGCATGGCCCTCGGTGACGGCGCCCTCGTCGTCGATCTGCGCCGGATGCACGAGGTGACCGTCCATCCCGCGGCCGAGGCGGTACGCGTCGGGGGCGGGGCCACGATGAGCCACCTGGACCGCGCCACCCAGCCCTACGACCTGGCCACGACCGGCGGCCGGGTCTCCAGCACCGGTGTCGGCGGCTTCGTGCTCGGCGGCGGCACGGGCTGGCTGGACCGCTGGTGCGGGCTGGCCGTCGACAATCTGCTGGGCGTCGAACTGGTCACCGCCGACGGCGCCCGGATCCACGCGAACGCCGACGACCACCCGGACCTGTTCTGGGCCCTGCACGGCGGCGGCGGCAACTTCGGCGTCGCCACCGCGCTCACGCTGGAGCTGCACGAACTGCCGCGGTTCTCCGTCGCGCTGCTGACGCATCTGCCCGAGTTCGGCCCCGAGGTCGTCCGCACCTACCGCGAGCTCATCGGGTCCGGCCCGCAGGAGGCGGGCGGCGCCGTGCTGTACCTCACCGGGCCGCCCGCGGAGTTCGTGCCCGCGCGGCTGGTCGGGCGGCTGCTGTGCGTCTCGCTGCTGACCTACGCGGGTCCCGAGGAGGACATGCGCAAGCTCGCCCAGCCGCTGCTGGCGCTGCCGCACGAGTCGGAGGTCGTCACCGCGCTGCCGTACGCCGACTTCCAGTGCATGCTCGACACACCGCCGGGCCGGCGGAACCACTGGTCGGCGGAGTTCCTGGCGGGGCTGCCCGACGAGGCCGTGGACGTCTTCTGCGCCCTCGCCGACACCGAGCCGGTGCCCACCGGCACGCAGCACGCGCTGTTCCCGCAGGGCGGCGCGGTCGCCGCTGGTCCCGCGGAGTTCCCGGTCCCCTTCCGCGACGCGCCGTGGGTGGTGCACCCGTTCGGGGTCTGGACGGACCCGGCGGACGACGAGCGAGCCGTGCGGTGGGTACGGAGCGTCCGCGCGGGCGTCCGGCCGTGGAGCACCGGCGCGGCCTACCTCAACTTCATCGGCGACGAGGGCGCGGAGCGGGTCGAGGCCGGCCTCGGCGCCGCGAACACCCGGCGGCTGGCCGAGGTGAAGCGGCGGTACGACCCGGACAACGTCTTCCGGTTCAACCACAACATCAAGCCGTCCTGAGCGGCGGGCGCCGACCGGGCGGACATGTCGCCGCAACGTCCGCGCGGGTAGCGTCCGTCGCATGGACAGCCGCGCGGACCAGGACCACCGATTCGACAGCCAGGACACCGGGATCACCGTGCGGCGGGCGCTGGAACTGCCGGGGCTGCGCGGCGGGCTGCCGGAGGTCCTCGCGGGCGCCGACCGGCTGCACCGGACCGTGCGCTGGGTGCACGCCGGCGAGGTGCCGAACATCGCCTCCCTGCTCAAGGGCGGTGAGCTGCTGCTCACCACGGGATACGGGCTCGGCACCCGCCCCGCCGACCAGCGGGCGTTCGTGCGCACCCTGGCCGAACGCGGCATCGCGGCCCTGGTCGTCGAGCTCGGCCCGCGCTTCACCCGGCTGCCCGCCACGCTGGTCGAGACCGCGCGGGCGGCCGGGCTTCCGCTGGTCCAGCTGCACCGCGAGGTGCCGTTCGTGGCGGTGACCGAGGAGATCCACACCGAGATCGTCAACGGGCACTACGCGCTGGTGCGGCGGGCGGAGGAGGTGCACCGCCGGTGCACCGAGGCCCTGCTGTGCGGCGGCGGGATCCCCCAGGTCCTGGGCATCCTGGCCGGCTTCAGCGGCAACCCGGTCTTCCTCGAGACGGCGGACGGCCAACTGCTGTACGCCGCCGGGGCGGGACCCGAGGGCACGGATCCGCTCCAGGTGTGGGAGGGACTGCGCGGGCAGCACAAGGACGCGCCGCCGTCGTCGGGCTCGGTGCTCGTCGACGTGCCGGGCGGAGGGCCGGGCACGGGCGCGGTGCGGGCCCGGCTGGTGCTGCTGCCCGTCCTCGGCCCGCTCGCCCCCGTGCACCGCATCGCCGCCGAACGGGCCGCGGGCATCCTGGCCGTGGTGCTGATGCAGGCCCGCCAGGAGGAGGAGCTCGCGGCACGCGGCCGCGGCGACTTCCTGACCGACCTCGCCGAGGGCCGTGTCGCCGCGGTGGACGCCCCCGCGCAGGCCCGGGTGCTGGGCTTCAGGCCGGGCGACGGCCCGCTGCTGCCGATGGTCATGCGGCTGGGTGACGCGCTCTCCCCGGGCGGGGGGTGGGCGGTGCTGGCGCGCGCGGTCGGCGAGGAGCTGGCGTCCGTGGGAGTCCCGGCGCTGCTGGGCGTACGCCCGGTCGAGGGGCGTGTGCCGCTCCTGCTGGGCCTGCGCTCGGAGTCGGATCGCTCGGCGGTGGCCGACCGGGTCGCGGCGGCGCTGCGGGCCGGTGTCGAGCGGGCGGGGATCCAGCGGCCGGGGGCCCGGCCGCCGGTCGTGGTCGTCGGGGTGGCCGGCGGCTGGGCGGCCGCGTCGGCCGGGCTGCGGCACGCGGCGGAGACGGCGACCGCCGCGCAGGGGCTGTCCGACCTTCCCTGGTACGACGCCCGCCGCCTCGACATCGACCTGCTGCTGTGGCGGCTGCGTGACCATCCCGACCTGGCGGCCTTCGTGGACCGCGCGATCGGCCCGCTGCGCGAGCACGACCACCGTTCGAAGCCGCCACTGCTGCCGACCCTGGAGACGTATCTGGCGCACGCCGGCCGCAAGGCGGAGACGGCCCGCGAGCTCCATCTCAACCGTCAGACGCTGTACAACCGGCTCGCCCGTATCGGCGAGTTGCTCGGCACCGACCTGGACGACCCGCAGACGGTCCTGGCGTTGAGCCTGGCCCTGCGGGCGCGCCGGCACGCCCCCTAGACACCCCTCAGATCAGCGGCGTGGGCTGCGTCAACTCGTCGTAGACACACAGCACCTGGGCGACCGTCTCGTCCTCGGTCGGCCAGGTGGCCGTCTGCCGGGTGCCCTTCTCGGCCAGCAGCGCCCGGCGCCCGGGGTCGCCGAGCAGTCCGACGACGGCGTCGGCGAGGGCGCCCGCGTCGCGGTACGGCACGAGTTCGGCGGCGTCGCCGACGAGTTCGGGGATGCCGCCGGCCCGGGCCGCGACGAGCGGCACGCGCGCGTGCAGGGCCTCCTGGGCGAGCACGGAACGCGATTCCGCCCGGCCCGGCAGCAGCGCGAGATCCGCGGCGGCGATCAGGTCGCCCACGTCGTCGCGCCGCCCGACGAGCCGCACCGGCAGCCCCTCGTCCTCGATCCGGCGCTGGAGCACCGCCCGCAGCGGGCCCTCGCCCGCCACGACCACCAGCGGCACGGGGTCCAGCCCGCGCCACGCGCGCGCGGCGTCCAGCAGCACCTCGTACCCGCGGTGCGGGTCGAGGGAGCCGACGGCCATCAGCAACGGCCGGCCGATGGCGCCGAGCTCGGCCCGGATCTTGGGGTGGCGCCGGTCGGGATCGTCGGCCTCGGCCGGGCCGGCCGGCGCGGGCAGGGCCACGGCGGCGAGCCGCGCGTCCCGGGCGCCGGTGTGCCGGGCCCGGTCCACGAGGGCCGAGGTGGTGCCGAGCACCACGGTGGCGGCCCTCACCACCCGGCGCTCCAGCAGTCGCACGAGATGGGCGCGCGCGCCCTCGGCGTACGCGCGGTCGTGCCAGGTGACGACCAGCGGGGTGCTGCGCCCGCTGAGCGCGAGCACGGCCCGGAAGGAGGCGTGCAGCCCGTGCGCGTGCACCAGGTCGGCGTCCGCGCAGGCCGCCCGGAGCGCGGCGACCGAACCCGGGTCGCTGCTGCGCGGCACGTGCACGTGCTCGGCGCCGGCGCCCGTGAAGTCGTAGAGGTGATCGGCCTCGACGGGAGCGCACACGGTGACCCGCACGCCCCGGGCGGCGAGCCCCGCGGTCAGGGAGCGCACGTGCGCGCTGCTGCCGGCGTTGCCTCCGCCCAGCACCTGCACGGTGCGCAGCGGCGACTGGCCGTGCGGCGAGGGGCTGCTGACGGGGCTCACGTGGCCGGGGGCTCCTGGTTCGGCGTCGGAAGGTCACGACGAAACGTACAGAAGGAACGGGCACGGAGGGGGTACCGCGCGGGATCCCCCCCATGTCCTACGTCAAGGATGCCAGCACGTACGGGTGTTCCGGGAACCGGAGGCGGCCGGGCCCCTCCCGACACGACCGCGCGGGTCACTCACACGAGTGAACGCGCCGCCTCGCTGACCCGGTCGCCGCAGACCGCGGCGGCCACGACGGCGACGGCGTGGGCGATCAGCCCGGCCCGGCCGTTCGCGGCGACGACGGCGGTCCCGAGAACGGCGCCCAGCGCGTGCGCCCCGCAGTCCCCGATCATCGCGCGTTCCCCGAGATCGTCGGGCAGCACGGCCGCGGCGGCGCCCACCGCGACGGCGGCCAGGTCCGCCCCGGGACCCCGGCGCAGCAGTCCGGGCGCGGCGAGGAGCAGCACCGCGCCGGCGGCCCTCCCCGGCCGGACGTCCACGAGGTTGACGAAGTGCGCGGCACCGGCGATCACGATCCCCGCGAGCACCTTGTCCGCCGGCCGCTCTTCGAACAGCGCGCCGGCGACGAGCCCGGCGCCCGCGATGCCGCACAACTTGACCGTGCCGCTGGTGACTTCGCCGTCCCGCAGCGCCCGCAGATGCGCCCGGAAACCACGACGGTCGTCCCCGGCCACGTCGTCGTACGCCCCGCAGAGACCGGCGGCCGCCACGGCGAGTCCGGCGGCCGGCCGGACGCGCGCGGCCCCGACGGCGGCCGCCAGGGCGCTCGCGGGCCCGGCGTACAACTCCACGGTCCGCCCGGCGTGGTTCGTCCGCTCCCAGCGGACCCGCCCGCCCGGTGCCCGGGAGCGCAGCGCTGTCGCCGCGGCCCGGGTGAGCGCGGCGGCGAGGGCGAACGAGCTGGTCCTGCGCATGCCGTCGGTCATCCCGTCACTCTGAGGACCCGCCCCGCGCCCTTCGCGGGCGCGGGGGACCACACGACCGGCCGCGGCCGGTCCGCGCGGCGGCCGGGCTCGTCCGGCACGGCTCTCAGCCGTCCGCCCGGGCCGTCGCCAGCAGCTCCTCGGCATGGGCCCGCGCCGTCTCCGAGTCCTCCTGGCCGGCCAGCATCCGGGACAGCTCCCGGATCCGGTCCTCGCCTTCGAGCACCTTCACACCGGAGCGGGTCACCGACCCGTCGTTGGTCTTCTCGACCAGCAACTGCCGGTCGGCGAAGGCCGCCACCTGCGGCAGATGGGTCACGACCACGACCTGCGCGCTCTTCGCGAGCCGCGCCAGCCGCCGCCCGATCTCCACCGCCGCCTTGCCGCCGACACCGGCGTCGACCTCGTCGAAGAGGTACGTCGGCACGGGATCCGTCCCGGCGAACACCACCTCGACCGCCAGCATCACGCGCGAGAGCTCACCCCCGGACGCGCCCTTGGCGATGGGCCGCGGCGGGGCGCCCGGGTGCGGGGCCAGCAGCAGTTCCACCTCGTCGACACCGGACGGCCCGTAGGCGACGGCGCGGCCGCCGACCTCGACGCCCTCCGGGTCCTCCGTCTGCCGGAGCTCGAACGACACGCGCGCGTGGGGCATGGCCAGCGAGGCCAGCTCGGCGGTCACGGCGGCCGCGAACCGCTCGGCCGCCTCCGCCCGCGCGTCCGTCAACGCCTGCGCGAGTCCGCCCAGTTCGACCCGCAGAGCGTCCCGCTCGGCGGTCAGCTCGCCGATCCGGTCGTCGTCGCCGTCCAGCTCGATCAGCCGTGCGGCGCCCTGCTCGGCCCACGCGATCACGGACGCCGTGTCCTGGCCGTCGCGGCCGTACTTCCGGGTCAGCGCGGTGAGCGCCGCCCGGCGCTCCTCCACGGCCGACAGCCGCAGCGGATCGGCGTCCAGATCGTCCGCGTACCCCGCCAGTTCCCCGGCCACGTCGCCCAGCAGGATCCCGATCTCCCCGATCCGGTCGGCGAGCGCCGCCAGCGCCGGATCGTGCGACCGTACGGCCTCCAGGGCCCGCTGCGCGCCCGCCACGAGCGTCGCGGCGTCGATGCCCTCCGGGTCCTCCGGGTTGCCCGCGAGAGCGGCGTGGGCGGCCGTGGCGGCCGACGACAGCGCCTCCGCGTGCCCGAGCCGCTCCGCCTCCTCCGCCAGCTCCACGTCCTCACCGGCGCGCGGCTCGACGCCGGCGACCTCGTCGAGGCCGTAGCGCAGCATGTCGGCCTCCTGGGCCCGCTCGCGCGCACGGGTGACGATCTCGTCGAGCTCCACGGCCACCGCCCGCAGCCGCCGGTAGGCCTCCGTGTACTTGGCGAGCGGCCCCGCGACCGCGTCGCCCGCGTACCGGTCGAGCGCCTGCCGCTGCCGCGAGAGCTTCAGCAGCCCCTGCTGGTCGGTCTGCCCGTGCACCGCCACCAGCTCGTCGGCGAGCTCCGCGAGCACCCCGACGGGCACGCTGCGTCCGCCCAGATGGGCCCGTGACCGGCCCTCGGCGGAAACGGTACGGCTGATCAGCAGGGCCCCGTCGTCGAGCTCGGCCCCCGCCTCCTCCGCCCGGAGCATCGCGGCCCCGTGCTCGGGGACGGTGATCCGTCCCTCCACGACCGCGTTCTTCGCCCCGATCCGCACGAGCGCCGGGTCCGCGCGCCCGCCGAGCAGCAGTCCCAGACTGGTGACCACCATCGTCTTGCCCGCGCCCGTCTCACCGGTGACCGCGGTGAACCCGGGCGACAGCTCGACGACAGCGTCGTCGATGACTCCGAGCGACCGTATCCGCATCTCCTCCAACACGGACACGACCATACGAGGTCCGGGGGACGGTGTGCGACGGCACCCGCCCCCGTTGTGCGAAGCCGCAGGTGGAGGCGAGCGGATCGTGCGCTTTTGTCACCCGGCCGAGTGCACCGGCCCCGGGGCCGCGGGGAACCGGGCGGCGGGCCGCGGGGGACCCGGCGGCGCGCCGCCACACCCGCGCGGCCGCCGCCGGTACCCCGTCACCCTGCGCGAACCGCTACGGCCGGGCCCCGCGCCACCCGGAGACGGGCAGCGCGAACTTGGCCACCAGCCGGTCCGTGAACGAGGCGTGATGCAGCCGGGCCAGCCGCACCGGCACCGACCCGCGCCGCACCTCCACCCGCGCGCCCGGCGGCAGCTCCACGGTCCGCCGTCCGTCGCACCACAGCACGCCGGGCGGGACGTGCGGCAGCATCTCGACCGCCAGCACGGAGTCCGGCGAGGTCACCAACGGCTTCGCGAACAGCGCGTGCGCGCTGATCGGCACCATCAGCAGCGCCTCCACCTCCGGCCACACCACGGGGCCGCCCGCCGAGAAGGCGTACGCCGTCGACCCGGTCGGCGTCGACAGGACGATCCCGTCGCAGCCGAACCCGGTCACCGGCCGCCCGTCGATCTCCAGCACGACCTCGAGCAGTTTCTCGGCGGACACCTTCTGCACGGCGGCCTCGTTCAGGGCCCAGTCCGTGTGCACGATGTCGCCGTTGCGGTGCACGACGACGTCGACGGTCATCCGCTCCTCGACCTCGTACGCCTTGGTCACCACCCGGTCGACGACCTTGTCGAGGTCGTCGCGCTCGGCCTCCGCGAGGAAGCCGACGCTGCCGAGGTTCACGCCGAGCATCGGCACCCCGGACGCCCGCGCGAACTCGGCGCCGCGCAGCAGCGTGCCGTCACCGCCGAGGACGATGAGCAGTTCACACCCCTCCAGGCACTGCGGGGTGGCCTCCTTGACGAGCTCCACCTCCGCCGGCAGCGGCAGGTCGCGCGCCTCGGCCTCCAGGACGCGCACGCCGATACCTGACTGCAACAGCCCCTTGACCACGAGTTCGGCACTGCGGATGGCCGCGGGCCGCCCGGTGTGGGCGAGCAGGAAAACAGTACGCGCTCGGTTCTGTGTCAACGCGGCCCCTCCGCCACTGCACGGTCAACGTCGGCCGGGTCCAGTTCGGGAGCTCCGGCCCGCAGCCACAGAAAGTACTCGACGTTGCCCGAGGGCCCGGGCAGCGGGCTCGCGGTGACCCCCCGCACCCCGAGTCCGAGCTCCCACGCCTTCCCGGCCACGCCCCGCACGGCGTCCGCCCGCAGCTGCGGACTCCGTACGACACCCCCGCTCCCCAGCCGTTCCTTCCCCACCTCGAACTGCGGCTTGACCATCATCACCAGGTCGGCGTCCGGCTTCACGCACCGCGCCAGGGCCGGCAGCACCAGCCCCAGCGGGATGAAGGACAGATCGCCCACGACTAGATCCACAGGTTCCCCATCGATCGCTTCAAGCGTCAACTCGCGTACGTTCGTACGGTCCTTGACGGTGACGCGTTCATCACTCTGTAGAGACCACGCGAGTTGGCCGTACCCGACGTCGACGGCGACGACGTGCGCGGCTCCCGCCCGCAGCAGCACGTCGGTGAAGCCGCCCGTGGACGCGCCGGCGTCCAGCGCCCGCCGCCCCTCGACGGCCAGGCCCTGCGGCACGAAGGCGGCGAACGCCCCGGCGAGCTTGTGGCCGCCGCGCGAGACGTACTCGGGGTCGCCGTCGTCGGTCGCGACGACGATCGCCGCCGCGGTCTCCACCTGCGTGGCGGACTTGGTCGCGACGGTCTTGTCGACGGTCACCCGGCCCGCGGCGATCAGCTGGCTCGCGTGCTCGCGCGAGCGCGCCAGCTTCCTGCGGACCAGCTCCGCGTCCAGCCGGCGGCGTGCGACTCCTGCCACGTTCGGTTCAGCTCCTCGTCCCGTACGTCGATTGAAAGGTGCGACCCGAAGGATCTCATTGCGGGGCGGTCGGGCGGGGGGCGGGAGCCGGGGCTCCGGGGCGGGCGTCGAGCGCGGTGAGCGCGTCGCGCAACCCCCGGTGCACCTCCTCGTACACCTCGACATGTCCGTCGGTGGTGAGGTGATCGGCGTCACCGAGGCGCTCCAGCAGGGCGTCGACCTCGGGGTGGCCGGTGGCGGTGCGGGACACGTCCAGCGGAGCGGGAGCGGCGGGGTCGTACGCGGGCCCGTCCTGCGGAACCGTCGCTTCCGTCCGGGGTCCGGCCTCGGGCACTGAGTCGCTCATGCCCCGACGCTACCCCGAACCGCTGCGGTACCGTCGATCACCATGGCGACCATCGAGGAGTGCCGCACCGCGCTCGAGAAGCTCTCCGACAACATGGGAGGCGCCGAGGGCGACGTCCGCGCGGCCGTCGCCCTGGACCGTTCCGTGAGCTGCCGTATCACCGACCTGGACGTCACCTTCGCCGGCCGGCTCACCGACGGCCGGATCGAGGTGCTCGACACCTTTCCCGGCCCACCGCGCGAGAAGGCCGAGATCCGGCTGGCCATGACCGGCGACGACCTGGTGGCACTGGTCGCCGGCCGGCTGAACTTCGCCAAGGCGTGGGGCTCGGGCCGGGTGAAGCTGGAGGCGGGTCTGGTCGACCTGTTCCGGCTCAGGAAGCTGTTGTAGCCGAAGCCGCCCCGGAGACGGCGGCCTTCGCCCCGTTACGCGCCCTGCGGGCCGCCGGCACCACCAGCGGCGTCCCCGTCTCCGGATCGTCGATGACCTGGCAGCGCAGCCCGAAGACCTCCTCGACCAGCTCGGCCGTGACGACCTCGCCGGGCGCGCCCTGGGCGACGACCCGCCCGCCGCGCAGCGCGATGAGATGGGTGGCGTACCGGGCCGCGTGGTTGAGGTCGTGCAGCACGGCGACCAGCGTGCGCCCCTGCTCCTCGTGGAGTTCGGCGCACAGGTCGAGGACGTCGATCTGGTGCTGGATGTCCAGGTACGTCGTCGGCTCGTCGAGCAGCAGCAGCGGCGTCTGCTGGGCGAGGGCCATCGCGATCCACACGCGCTGGCGCTGGCCGCCGGACAGCTCGTCGACGTAGCGGTCGGCGAGTTCGGCGACGCCGGTGCGCGCCATGGACTCCTGTACGACCCGCTCGTCCTCGGTGGACCACTGGCGCAGGATGCCCTGGTGCGGGTAACGGCCGCGGCCGACCAGGTCGGCGACGGTGATCCCGTCCGGCGCGATCGACGACTGCGGCAGCAGGCCCAGGGTGCGGGCCACCTTCTTCGCGGGCATCGACTGGATCACCTGCCCGTCGAGCAGCACCCGGCCCTCGCTCGGCTTCAGCATCCGCGACAGCGCCCGCAGGAGCGTCGACTTGCCGCACGCGTTCGGGCCGACGATCACCGTGAAGGAGTTGTCGGGGATCTCCACCGACAGCTGTTCGGCGATGACACGCTGGTCGTAGGCGAGGGTGACGTTCTGTGCGGACAGGCGGTTCACGGTGCTCCTCGGGTTGTTCAGTCCGCTGACGGGGTGGGGGCTCATATCCGGCCCGCTCTGCGCTCGGTGACCAGCAGCCACAGCAGGTAGACACCGCCGAGCACACCGGTGACCACGCCCACGGGCAGTTGTTCGGCGCCGAAGGCCCGCTGCGAGGCCAGGTCGGCGGTGACCAGGAGGGCGGCGCCCATGCACAGGGACGGCACCAGGTTCGGGCCGGGCGAGCGGGTCAGCCGCCGGGCGAGCTGCGGCGCGGTGAGCGCCACGAAACTGACGGGGCCCGCCGCGGCGGTCGCGGTCGCGGTGAGCAGGACGGCGGCCACCATCAGCAGCAGCCGTACGCGCTCCACGCGCACGCCGAGGGCGTGGGAGACGTCGTCGCCCATCTCCGTCATCCGCAGTCCGCGGGCGTTGGCGAGGACGAGCGGGACGAGCACCGCGCACAGCGCGAGCAGCGGCCAGACCTGCTCCCAGTCACGGCCGTCGAGGGACCCGGTCATCCAGACGACGGCGCGGGCCGCGTCCACGATGTCGGACTTCGTGAGCAGATAGCCGTTGACCGCGGTCACCACGGCGGACACGCCGATGCCGACCAGCACCAGCCGGTAACCGTGGACGCCCTGCTTCCAGGACAGCAGGTAGATGGCCAGACCGGTCACCAGACCGCCCACGAGGGCGCCGACGGTGACCTGGGTGGCACTCCCGGACATCAGCACGATCACGACGAGCGCGCCGGCCGTCGCG
This sequence comes from Streptomyces sp. NPDC002306, assembly GCF_053593435.1. Taxonomy (NCBI): domain Bacteria; kingdom Bacillati; phylum Actinomycetota; class Actinomycetes; order Kitasatosporales; family Streptomycetaceae; genus Streptomyces; species Streptomyces sp. NPDC002306. Next base: position 7,058 of record NZ_JBSFCK010000032.1, on the reverse strand, counting down.
CCCTGGCCGAGGCCGAGCACGTCCGGGCTGCCCAGCGGATTGCGGGAGATGGACTGGAACAGGGCACCGCCGAGCCCGAGCGAGGCGCCCACCAGGAGTCCGACCAGGACCCGGGGCAGCCGTAGCTCGTTGACGATGAACTCCTGCCCGGCGGTGCCGTCGCCCATCAGCGTCCTGAGCACGTCGCCGGCCGGGATGGGGAAGTCGCCGGTGCCGATCAGCACGACGCTCGCGGCGAGCGCGACCGCCAGCAGCAGCACGACGACGACACACGCGCGGACGTCCAGCCGGAGGGAGAACCCGCCCGCGGTACGCAGCGCACGGGTGGCCCGCTTCCCCCCGGGGGCCGTCGTCCTGTCGGCCTTGGTGGTCTTCGGTGCGGTTCTCACAGCTGCGCCGTCCTCCGCCGTCGTACGAGAAAGATGAAGACCGGCCCGCCGATGAGCGCGGTGACGATGCCGACCTGGAGCTCCGAGGGCCGCACGACGACCCGGCCGACGACATCCGCGCCGAGCAGCAGCACGGGCGAGAGGATCGTGGCGTACGGCATGATCCAGCGCATGTCGGGCCCGGTGAAGGACCGCACCACGTGCGGGACCATCAGTCCGACGAACACGATGGGGCCGCAGGCGGCGGTCGCCGCGCCGCACAGCACGGTGGCGGCCAGCATGGACAGCGCCCGGGTGCGGTTGAGATGGGCGCCCAGCGCCTTGGCGGTGTCGTCGCCCATGGCCATGGCGTTGAGCGGCCGGGCGAGCGCGAGAGCGAGGACCGTGCCGGCCGCGAAGAACGGCAGGACCTGGGTGATGGTCGAGTCGGTCGCCGACGACAGCGATCCGACCGTCCAGAACCGCATCCTGCCCAGCGCCGCGTCATCCATGATCATCACGGCCTGGACATAGCCGTAGAGCGCGGCGCTGATCGCGGTGCCGGCGAGCGCGAGCCGCACCGGCGTGGCGCCCCGGCTGCCGCCGAGGAACCAGACCAGCACGCCGACGGCGGCGGCGCCGCAGAAGGCGAACCACACATAGCCGCTGAGGCTGGTGACACCGAAGTAGGTGATGGCGGTGACGACCGCGGCGGACGCGCCCGCGTTGATGCCGAGCAGCCCGGGGTCGGCGAGCGGGTTGCGGGTGAGCGCCTGGAGGACGGCCCCCGACAGGCCGAGCCCCGCACCGGCGAGCAGCCCGAGGAGCGTCCGCGAGAGCCGCTCGTCGACCACGACGTCGCCGTACGTGCCCGTGTTCGCGAACAGGCCGTGCCAGACCTGCGCCAAGGAGAGCTCTTTCGCCCCGATCGCGATACTCGCCGACGCGACGAGCACCAGGACCGCCACGGAGACGGGGAGCCCGAGGCTGCGTATCGCCCGGCGGTTGGGGGGCGCGGGGGCGGTCTCCGCGCGCTGTTCAGGAGGACTGTCGACCAACACCTGGTTAGGTTAGCCTACCCTCGCATTCGCCAGGGAGGCTGGTCACGGCCCCCACCTGGGCCGTCGGCACCAGGCATGTCGAAACCGGGGTTGTCGGAAGGATCCCCGGCACCGGGGAAGCGTGTCACCCCGTCACCCGGAAGGCGCGACACGCCTCTTCTTCCCCACCGCGACGCGCGGCCCCGCCCCGGCTCACAACCCCAGCCGCGCCAGCGCCTTCCCGCCGTCCAGCCCGCACGAACCCTCACCGGCCGCCGTCCAGGCCGCCGCGCACAGCGCGCGCAGCCCGTCCAGGGCCACTCCGTCGCCCGTCAGTTCCAGCCGCTCCGGGCCGGCCGTGGCCGTCCAGCCGCCGCACCGGAACCCCTCACCCGCCTCGGCGACCTCCGGCTGCCCGGCCAGCAGCCCCCGCAGATCCGCGTCCACATACGTCGGCCGGTGCCGCGGCGGCGCGGCGAGCAACTGCGCGCCGTCCGTCACGCCGGTCAGTACGAGCAGCGAGTCGACGTCCCCGTTGAACGCGCCCTCGATGTCGGTGTCGAGCCGGTCCCCCACCACCAGCGGCCGCTCGGCGCCGGTCCGCAGGACCGTCTCCCGGTGCATCGGCGGCAGCGGCTTGCCCGCCACCTGCGGCTCGGCGCCCGTCGCGATCCGGACGACCTCGACCGCCGCCCCGTTGCCCGGCGCGATCCCCCGCGCGCTGGGAATCGTCAGATCGGTGTTGGACGCGAACCAGGGCACCCCGCGCGCGATGGCGTACGACGCCTCCGCGAACCGCGCCCACGCCAATTCAGGCCCGCCGTACCCCTGCACCACGGCCACCGGATCGTCGTCGGCGGACTCCACGGGCTCCAGCCCGCGCTCGCGCAGCGCGACCCGCAGCCCCTCCCCGCCGATGACCAGCACCCGGGAACCCTCGGGCACCTGCTCACTGATCAGCCGCGCCACCGCCTGCGCCGAGGTGATGACGTCGTCCGCGCCGGTCGGGATCCCCAGCGCGGTCAGATGTGCGGCGACCGCCTGCGGCGTGCGCAACGCGTTGTTCGTGACGTACGCCAGATGCATGCCGCCCGCTCGGGTGGTGGCGAGCGACTCGACCGCGTGCGCGATCGCGTTCCCGCCCGCGTACACCACCCCGTCCAAGTCCAGCAGCGCCGTGTCGTACGCCTCGCTCAGGGCCTGCCCACAGCCCTCGGGCCTCGTCCTGACGCTCCGGCTCATTCCGCATCGCTCCTCGTTCGGTCCCTTTCCCCGATCATCCCTCATGCCACCGACACACGTACGATGCCTGGATGAACACTGCAGGTCACTCGGAAGCAATGGCGCCCCGAGGCCTGGAACTCACCCCGTTCCGAGGTCTGCGCTACGACCCCGCCCGAGTCGGCAGCCTGGCCGCCGTGACGTCACCCCCGTACGACGTCGTCGTACGGCCCGACGGCGTGTACCACCTCCAGTCGGCCGACCCCCACAACATCGTCCGGCTGATCCTCCCGCAGGACACCACCCCCAGCGCCCGCAACGAACGGGCGGCCGACACCCTGCGCAGCTGGCTGGACGAGGGCATCCTGGCCGCGGACCCCGAACCCGGCCTGTACGTCTACGAACAGCGCGACGGCGGCGATCTGCTCCAGCGCGGCCTCATCGGCGCCCTGCGCCTGACCGAGCCGTCGGAGGGCGTGGTCCTGCCGCACGAGGACGTCATGCCGCACATCGTCGAGGACCGCGCCGCCCTGATGCGCGCCACCTCCGCGAACCTCGAACCCCTGCTGCTCACCTATCACGGCAACGGCGCCACGGCCGAGGTCATCGAACGCACCGCCGAAAAGCCCGCGCTCCTGTCGACGACCACGGAGGACGGCCTCCGCCACCGGCTCTGGGCGATCACCGACCCCACCGACCTGGCGTGCGTCCAGACCGACATGTCCAAGCACCAGGCCCTGATCGCCGACGGTCACCATCGCTGGGCGACGTATCTGCGTCTACGCGCGGAGCACCCCTCCCCCGGCCCCTGGGACTACGGCCTGGTCCTCCTCGTCGACACGCTCCGTTACCCCCTGCGCGTCCGCGCGATCCACCGCCTCCTGCACACCCTGCCGGTCGCCGAGGCCCTGACCGCGCTCGACGGCCGCTTCCGGGTCCGCCGCCTGCACGTCCCGCTGCCGGACGCCCTCAAGCGGCTCGCGGACGCGTCGTGCGAGGGCAACGCCTTCCTGCTGGCCGGCGACGGCGCCTTCCACCTCATCGACCGCCCTGATCCGGAACTCCTGGCCCGTACGGTTCCGGCCGACTTCCCGGCGGCCTGGCGCACCCTGGACGGCACCGTCCTGCACGCCACGCTCCTCGACCACGTGTGGCACATCCCCGAGGACTCCCCCGCCCACATCGCCTACATCCACGACACGGCCGCCACGGTCGAGAAGGCGGAACGCGACGGCGGTACGGCCGTCCTCATGCACCCGGTCCGCGAGGAGGTCGTCCGCGACCTCGCCCGCCAGGGCGTCACCATGCCCCGCAAGTCGACGTCGTTCGGCCCGAAGCCGGCGTCGGGCCTGGTGCTGCGCACGCTGGACTTCTGACCCGGACAGCGGACAGCGGACAAAGCGAAGGGCGGGACCCCGTCACCGGGGTCCCGCCCTCACTCACTCACTCACTCGCGTGGCTCAGTCCTTGTCGTCGGACTTCGCGTCATCGGACTTCGCGTCGCCGGACTTCGCGTCGCCGGACTTCGCGTCGCCGGACTTCGCGTCGCCGGACTTCGGGTCATCAGACTTCGCGTCCTCGAACTCCTCGTCGTCCTGCTCACCGTCGTAGTCGTCGTCATAGCCGCCGTCCTCGTCGAGGTCGTCCTCGTCGAGATCATCGTCGTCAACGCCATCGACGTCATCGCCATCGACGGCGGTGTCCGCCGCGGCGACGTCCCCCGTCGCGTCATCGCGCTCGTCACCGTCGCCGTCAGCGTCGTCGCCATCGCCGAGGACGTCGACGAACTCGACCCCGTCCAGCTCGGCGAGCCGGTCGGAGGCGTCCGTGCTCCCGTCCCGGTCGGCCTCGACGGCCTTCGCGAACCACTCACGTGCCTCGCTCCGCCGGTCCGCCTCGAGCAGCGCGTCGGCGTACGCGTACCGCAGCCGCGCGGTCCACGGCTGTACGGAATTGGCTGCGAGCTCGGGGCTCTGCAACGTCACGATGGCCGCGTCGAGCTGACCCATGTCACGCCGAGCCCCGGCCGCGACGAGCCGCATCTCGACCTGACCGGCCTTGTCGAGCTTGTGCACCTCGGAGGCGCCGGCCATGTCGAGAGCCTTCTCCGGCCGCCCGAGCCCACGCTCGCAGTCGGCCATGACGGGCCACAGCTCGACGGAACCGGTCATCCGACGCGCGGCGCGGAACTCGGCGAGCGCCTCGCTGTACTTCTGGTTCGCGTACGCGGCGAACCCGGCCGCCTCACGCACGGCGGCGACACGGGACGCGAGCCGCAGAGCGATCTTGGAGTAGGCGTAGGCGCCCTCCGGGTCCTCGTCGATCAGCCGCGCGACCATCACCAGGTTCTTGGCGACATCCTCCGCGAGCGTCTTCGGCAGACTCAGCAGCTCCTGGCGTACGTCCGCGTCGATCTCGTCACCGGTGACGTCCTCGGCGATCGGCAGCCGCTTGATCGGCTCCCGGTCCCTGTCCCGCTCGTCACGGAAGCGTCCGCCGCCGGGGCCGGCGCCGCGCCGGTCGTCGCGTCGGTCGTCGCGGCCACGGAAGCCACCGGGACGACCGGAACGGTCGTCATCACGGCGGGGACCACGGCTGCCGCTGTCGTCCCGGCCGCGGAAACCACCGCGATCACTCCGGCTGTCGTCACGACGGCCGTAGCCACCACGGTCGTCACGGCGCTCGTCACGACGGAAGTCACCACGATCGCCACGGTTGTCGTCACGCCGGAAGTCACCACGATCGCCACGGTTGTCGTCACGACGGAAGGCGGGACGGTCGCCTCGGTCATCGCGCCGGAAGGGAGGCCGCTCACCACGGTCGTCACGACGGAAGGGAGGACGGTCACCGCCGTCACGACGGTCATCGCGCCGGTCGTCACGCCGGTCGTCGCGCTGGAAAGCGGGACGGTCACCACGGTCATCACGACGGTCGTCGCGCCGGTCATCACGACGGAAGGCGGGACGGTCACCGCGGTCGTCGCGGCGGTCATCACGGCGCTCGTCACGACGGAAGTCACCACGATCGCCACGGTTGTCGTCACGCCGGAAGGCGGGACGCTCACCGCGGTCATCGCGCCGGAAGGCGGGACGGTCGCCTCGGTCATCGCGCCGGAAGGGAGGCCGCTCACCACGGTCGTCACGACGGAAGGGGGGACGATCGCCGCCGTCACGGCGGTCATCGCGCCGGTCGTCACGACGGAAGGTCGGGCGGTCGCCACGGTCATCCCGACGCGGCGCACCGGAACGGTCGTCGCGTCGGCCGTAACCACCACCACGGTTGTCGTCACGACGGCCGTAACCGCCGCCGCGCTCTCCGCCGCGGTCGTCACGACGGAAGGGGGGACGGTCGCCGCGGTCGTCGCGGCGCGGCCCGCCGGAACGGTCGTCACGCTGGAACGCCGGCCGCGCACCCCGGTCACCGTCACGACGGTCATCACGCCGGTCGTCACGACGGAAGGGAGGACGGTCACCGCGGTCGTCACGACGCGGCCCGCCGGAACGGTCGTCACGCTGGAACGCCGGCCGCGCACCCCGGTCACCGTCACGACGGTCATCACGCCGGTCGTCACGACGGAAGGGAGG